>CAZUAE010000019.1:0-72180 GCA_964618265.1 uncultured Spirochaetales bacterium
TCTTTTCCTTACCTATTAAGCTCTCTCTTCCCTTCCCTGTTTTTTCAAAAGATCAATTTCCGTCACCCTTACGGAATCAGGAGTTATATACATACAATAAACATCAATTCATGTCAACTGATAACCCAAAAAATTATTTGATGTTAATAATGTTTTTATTAAAAACACAGAAGTAAACTCAGTTGAAGAATGCCGTCTCTTTTAACGGCGAGGTCGAATTTAACAACTTAGGCCCTTATTGTCAAGCACACAATAGTATTTTCGGCAATTCCCGGTCAACCCGATTTAAATTTATATATTATTTGTAATTATGGCCTCTTCTAAATCACACAAGGTGTTGACCGGGAATTGGTGTAATATTTTCGAGGAATTCTCATTTTATACTTTTTAGACAACAGAAAGAGGCATGATTCTCAAGAAATGCCGTAAAATAATTGAATAAAATGAGAATTCCAGGCTTTACATAGGTAAAAAGGCTATTCTAAATTGCAAATTTAGAATAGCAGAATATTCTCCGCAATATAAAAAATCGATATGCTTAAAAAAAATCCTCATAAACTGTTAACTTTGCGTGATTATATTCCCCTAATATAGTCCTAACCAAATCAAATGGTATTTTACCTTTTCTTATAACATTATGGTTTACCAGCTTTTATTTTTTAGTTGATGATATTTTCATCATCTGAAGTTCCTTCTCTTTTTCGGCTAATTGTGTCTGCATTTCTTTGATTTTATCTACCAATTGATTTATCTCCGGACTCTGACGGGATATACTTTTTTTCTCATGCTGTAAAAATAACTCGGCTGTCTTCAAACCTAATTCGGAGTGTAATTTATTTAAATATTTCTTTAACTTAGAAATATCGAATTTAATTATTCCTATGTCTCCCACGCTAATCGTTTTTTCTTTCGCCTGGGAAACAGTTTTTTTGAATATTTGACTAAGATTACGTAATATTTCTTGTAATGCAGAATCTGAATTCATACAATCTCCTTTTATGTAATAATATAGTCTAATGATATGTATTTCCAGACTTCCGGAGGAATTCTCATTTATACCTTTAGGCAACAGAAAGAGGCATGATTCTCAAGAAAAGCCGTAAACCAATCGAATAAAATGAGAATTCCAAGCTTTACATTAGTAAAAAGGCAATTCTAAATTGCAAATTTAATATTGCTGAGAGCTCCGGGTAGAATCGGAAGATTGCTCCCCCGAAGCCTCCACAGATCCGGACGAGCCTAATTAAGGAATCCGGTTCCTCCAGTCAAAGATCCGATAGCGAGTACGAGGAATGATAAATTCTCGGAGGCACAAACGGATAGTTTATCCGAAGGTTCCGCAATCTTCGACTTAGCCACTTATACCACCGCTGTCTTGCCTGTCGGTTCCATTACCATGCGCACTGCTCTCTGGGCAATCTTGTCCTCGGACGTCGGTATGCTGATCAGTCGTTTCCCGTTCCTGATTTTCGGCACATACAGCCGCCGTACCGGCGGCGCCTTGTAGGTTCCGGATTTAATCCGGTTATTACTATTGCCATATTTATTGTTAAACTGATTTGATTGTTAATTTTTTACAATAGAGAGTATTCCTATTAGGAACCATAATTTTTGCATTAGTACCCCTTTCTTAACCTGGATATAAATAGTAGCTTACATTAAGCAGGAAAATGCGAAAATCAAAAAAAGGAGCTAATATGAACTTAGTTTTTTTGGGCCCTCCTGGGGCTGGTAAAGGAACGATGGCAACAAGACTGGCAGACGATTTAGACATTCCCCATATTTCTACTGGAGACATTTTTAGAAATGCAGTAAAAAAACAAACAGAACTCGGTAAAAAAGTAAAACCCATTTTAGATAGGGGAGACCTCGTCCCTGATGAGCTCACTATTCAGCTGGTGGAAGAGAGATTAATCTCTCCAGATACAAAAGAGGGATACATTCTGGACGGTTTTCCAAGAACTGTTCCGCAAGCCGAAGCTTTAGATGAGTTTGCTGCAATTGATCACGCCGTCAACTTTAAACTGCCCGATGAAGAAGCAATTAAAAGGCTTTCCGGAAGAAGGATTGCTCCCTCCACAGGTAAAACGTATCATGTTATTTTTAATCCTCCAAAGAGGGAGGGTATAGATGATGAGACAGGAGAAAAACTTGTTACCCGGCCTGATGATCAGGTTGATGCTGTGAAAAACAGGCTGGATGTATACAAGAAAATGTCTGCTCCTTTGATCGAGTACTATAATAAAAAGGGAAACTTAATGGATGTCGACGCTTCTCCTTCTCCGGATGATGTATATTCCCAATTGAAGGAAAAACTTAAAGTGTAGAAAGATTGAACTCGCGAAAAGTTCATAAATACTTATCTGGTCACCATAGGCATCTTCGAAAAATTCCAGGAGATGCCTAATTTATTGCTCAGGAATCCTTTCATCATCAGTTTCTATTTCTTCTTTCTCCCGAACTTCTCTATACATATTTCTTTCCTTTAATAAATCTATAACTTCTTCGCGGGCAAGAAGATTATCCTGGGCAACAAGATTATCTATAGCTTTTTGATCACCAAAGCCGGCATCTAATGCTTGTCTCAGCCTTTCCAAACCCAGCTCCGGTTCATCAACTGCAGTTAAATAAATAAAAGCCATTCTGAACGCTGCTTCTTCTTTTACTTTCTCGTATTCTAAAAGCTGTTTATATACATCCAATGCATCACTATAGTATTCAGTGTCTTCATATGCTCTACCAAGCAGGAGGAGCGCTTCGGTATCACCCTTTTTAAGCTCCACATATTCCTCCAAATAAGTTACAGCTTCTTCAACTTCTCCTGCCTCTAGAAGAAGAACGCCTAATTTAAAAAGAGCTCTCGTCATATTTGGGCATTCTTGGTAGATCTGTCTGAGATTATTAATAGCTTGATCTATTCTATCGGTCTCTGAATAGATGAGAGACATGTTATAGAGAGTAGAACAATCAGCCTCCACAGTTTCAAGGTAATTTTGATATATTTTCAAAGCATCATCCGGTTTTCCCGTACGATAACGTGTATACGCTAACGTTTTAAGAAGAATGCCGTTCTCCCCATCTTTTATAAGAAGATCCTCTAAGATCTCGGCAGCTTGTTCATAATTTCCTGTTTCTATATAAATCCGCGCGAGATTGTAATGAGCTCCCGCAAGGGTATCATCCAGATCAATTGCCCTGAGATAATAATCCCGGGATTTATCATAATCAGCTAATTCAAAGTATGCATTTCCGAGAGAGAAATATTCTGCAGCTAAATCTTCTCTTGTGATTTGAGAAGCACATGAAGAAAAAAATACTGCTACAAAAGCTATCAGCAGGAATAAAACATGCTTTTTTATCATCGTGTTGCTCCCTTATTATCCTAAAACAGTCTGTTCAATTTTTCTTACCTGGGACCGGTAAAGACTGGAAATTGTGGCACCATAGTCGGCAATAAGTTGGATAATGTTCCGAGGGTTGCTATGATTATCCTCTCCGTTTAATCGGTCGCCGGCATCTCCTAATCCGGGAAGAATGTAAGCTTTTTCATTTAAGACGGGATCCATCCACAAGGTGTATACAGATACATTCTCCAGTGCCCGGATTATCCTTAGTGAACCTTTTAAAGCAGCAATAACGTTAAAAAATTTGATTGAACGGGGTTTTATTCCCTGGGAGTTGATAAACTTCATTATGGTCACCAGGCTTCCTCCCGTAGCATTCATCGGGTCAGCAAAAACAAGATCCTTATCCTTAAGATCATCAAGATTGAAAAATGATTTCTTGAGATCGAGAATATACTCCATATCCTTTTCCTGTTTTGTATCATCTCTTTTTATACTGAAAAGTGCAAAGGGACTCACGTAACCTGTTGATGAGTACTCTTCAATCTCTTTTGACATTATCATAGATGGGAGAAGAGCCCCGCGAAGCATGACACACATCACACAATTTTCTAATACCTCATCTACATCAGGTATTTTATGAACAGCATAATTCTGCACAGGTTCAGTTACAGGCGTTTTCACAATAAGGTTATTCTTGTTCTGATAGTAAGGTCCGGTAAAGGCCAGGTTGAAAAGCAGTTCATATGCCCTCTGGATATAATAAACAAACTCACTTTGATTTGTATCGATACTCCGAAGCTTTGCAATTAGCCGCGATGCTTCACCATGATTTTCCGGATGTGTCCGGAATGAATAAACATTGATGGGATCTTCCTTGGCACACAGCTGCTGCATCATATCACCCATCTCGGTATATACCTCGATAATACGTCTCTTTTCTGCAGAAATTCTGCTTTCATTCCCGGTTGCCGATAGGATTTTAAATGAGTCCATTGCTCTTCTGTAGACGGTGTCCATGGATTCGATGTTTTTCTTGTCTGCTTCGTTAAGATATCCGTCAAGGTCAGATGCTTTAAGTATTATCTTGTCCATAGAATTCCTCTCCTGGCAGCTTTTCTAGAAGATATCTGAGCATGCTTAATTATACAAGTGATTTAGAATCTTCATCTGTTAACAGAAATCTAACAAACTTATATTTTATTTTTTCAAAAATGGATTATACTATAGGGGTATAAGTTAATATTTGAGGAGTGTTTATGAAGAAAAAGATTATTCTATTTGCGGTAGTACTATTCGTGGTTGCAGCAACCAGCGGTTTCAGCTGGGCCATTGGTGGAGCTTTCAGCATCGATCCCTTAGGCGGACTACCTTCCAACGCTATGCTTTCCTTCAAAATCCAGGAACTTCCTATAATGTGGGGGTTGGGACTTGTGCTTGGGGAGAATCAATTTTCTTTAGGACTTACAGCAGACTGGTGGCTGTATCACAGTCCCTTGGTGGGTATATTAAGCATCTATATTGGTCCCGGCCTTTATGGTGCCGTTGGGGACATCTTTGAATTCGGAGGAAGGGTTCCGATCGGACTTCAGATTTTTCCGATAAAACCACTGGAATTATTTTTGGAGATAGCTCCAGCCTTAGTTGTGGTGAGTAACCGGACTATAGAAATTCCGCAATTCGGTATTCAGGGGGCATTCGGATTTAGATTCTGGTTTTAAGCCGCAGCTGAATGTCACACCAAAAAAGCCTTCAGGCTCCTGCCTGGAGCAGCAATTTCCGGTGATCACATATACATTAAAATTTATAAATTGTTTTATTACAAGCAATTACATAAATCGGCATCACCGGAAATTGCCGTTTTCCCGCCTTCGCGGCAGCTTCTCTGCTTATTAACCTGCGCAATGCCGAACACTAACACTCAGAAGGGTCTGGCGGTGTTTTACAATAACCCGGGGTATGATACAACGCTGGAGGAAATCTTCTTCACAGCTGTCTATCAAAACACAGATTACAGTCAAACCGGCGTTTGAATCTTCCACTCCATTATCCGATGTTCCCGTCGGTTTAATACCAGCCTCAGCCGTTCATAGTAAAGATGATAATCCCGCAGCAATTCTAAATTTGCAATTTAGAATTGCCTTCTTCATAAGATAGATGAGGGAATTATCATTTTATTCGATTGTTTTTATCTCTAATTCTAGAAAATCAAGCTGTTTCTGTTGCCTGATGGGATAAAATGAGAATTCCTCATAATCCCGTAATGGTTATTCAGGACAGGAATCATCTGTTTTAGAATTACATCTCCTAGGGGAGTCGAACCCCTGTTGCCGGGATGAAAACCCGGTGTCCTAACCACTAGACGAAGGAGACACTATTTATAACATCATATATCAAAAAATCGGAACCTTGTAAATGGGTTTCATTAAACTTCCGAGTTTTTTGAGCCGCGAAGGATTCGAACCTTCGACCCACGCCTTAAAAGGGCGTTGCTCTACCACCTGAGCTAGCGGCCCGACAACGATAGGGAATATACCAACGAGTTAGAAAAGAGTCAACCCGATTGAAGATAACTACAGCAATTCTGAATCTGTAATTTAAAATTGCTTTCTTCCTAGGACAAAAGGGAGAATTAAAAGGTTAATTCAAATCCTAAGGCAGCATTGAAAAGCGGTTTTAATCCTGGCTCAAGTGAACGTTCCGTACCATACATTGCCGCGTTTAATGTAAAAAAGGCAAGGTCAATTCCAAAACCTGCTGAGAATAAGCCTTCCGAAAAACCGCCCCGTAATTTAAGTATCTCCAGCAAGGTTACTTCCACACCAAAACCGAATTTAAGAAGGAAGTTTTTCATGGTGGCGGGATGGATGATAAAATCCAGGATATCCCGGTAATCCAGCATTAGCTTAAGATCACTTATAAATCGGTCTACCAGCCCCATGGATGGAGTAAAACTCACACCGGCTGTCAAATTTTGCGGAAGATAAGGATAAGCTGGAGTGGTTACCGGATCTTCGTTATCAAGAAAAGCATTCACATCGGAATATTCTTTTACTACAGTCGGTACAAAAAGATCCCGGCAGACAAGACCAAAGCTTAGTGTGTCCGCGAAGGAATACCGAATACCGGCATCGATTCCGATTCCGGCGGAGAATGTAAAGGGAGAGGTCAGAAGTGTATTCGGGGAAATGTTTTGAAGAAAGGACGGTAAACCAAAAAGGGTACTGGATACATTCACAGAACCCTTTAAAAAAGATTTTAGTGTAAAACCGATATCCAGTGTACTTTTGCTCTTCTCCGGAAGAGGTATTCTAAATGCGTATCCGCCGGATAAGATGAATCGTTCATTTATAGATGCTTTTACACCGGTAACTGTCGACCCTGTTATTACAGTGGAACTGGTGTTCATAATCGCAAAACCTAGGCCCTTACCGATATAACCAAATCTAATAGGTCCATCAATTTGAGCGCCGGCATATAATCCTTTTAATAGATTCATAAAGGTCGAAGAAGTTAAGATAGAATTCATATCTCCTTCTATGCCCTCAAGAATCAAGGAGGTTATGGTGAAAACAGGTCCCTTTACCTTTGCTGTAATACCGGCAAAGGTAAAGCCGCTTTTTGCCGCATTGAGACTGCCGGGATTTGCATAGAGAGTTGATAATCCTCCTGAATCAGCTGCATGCAGCCCTCCTAAAGCGTAATCCTTAGGACTGATTATTAATGTATCAGACTCTCCGGCTGAAACAACCGGTGAAATAGATAAAAAAACGGCGATTATAGCAAAGGTGATTTTACCCAGCAGCCTTATCATGCACTACTCCAATTTAATATATTAAAAAAATCCATCGAGGCCTTCAGATAAATCAATACCTAAATCTTCCAGACCGCCGGTATCTCCCCCGGCTTGGTATAATTCGTTAGCATCTTCAAGTAATTCCTGAGCTTGTTGTTCCTGCTCAGATGTACCGTCAAGATTTTCAATGCCCCCCGCTTCCTGAGCTGCGTCCAAAGCAAGGCCAAGACCGGTAAGGACATACTGTTCAACCGTAGGTTCACCTTCCTCGTTGTTTCCGAGGTTTTGCAGAATATCTGCGGATTCAGTGAGTATATCCAGATTCAAGTCATCTAGGGATTCATTGATAGTTTCAATAATCTGTTCGGGTTCTGACGTTCCGGACTGAGAAACAAGAGTCAATATAACATCGGTAACTCCTGAAGATTCGATGGCAAGATCAACTGCAAGACTCTGATCTTCAGGATCGGTTGAATCCTTGAGTAATTCGTAAGCTTCCTGCACTGCAGAATCATCACCGGAATCCAATGCATCACGGGCATATTGTCTTTTCTGATCATCCGATAGAGTCGATGGATCCCGCTGCAATCCCGATAGAGGACTGTAGGTAAAAACCTGTTCGCATCCGGTGAGTATCAATCCGGCAAGAATTATTATCACCAGTCCGGTTTTTATCAATATCTTCATACATTACTCCTTATCGACATATTTTCCGGTTACAATAATATACTATTGCCAAAATTATAGTTACCGCATATTTGCTACCCATTTGTAAGGAATTATCCCATCAAAACACCGTTAACTACAATTTTTGCATTAGTACACACAAATAAACCGGCCTCCGTTATGACATACGGAGGCCGGTATAGTTCTAAACTAAAAGACGATACCTAAAATCGTATGGCCGCCTCTATCGATCCGCCGATGTTGCTGAAATTACCCTCCGAATCAAAATCCCCGGCTACCGCAGCATTAACATCTAAAAAGAGGAGCTTAAGACCTAAACCTCCGGATAGATAACCTCCGTAATATCCCGCCCGGACTTTTAACAGGCTAAGTAATTTTACCTCCGAGCCGAAATGAATCATATCCAAAGCGTTAAAGTTTTCCCCGGCTTCCTTAGCGTGAAGAAAACCGGTCAGATCAACGATATCCAGAGAAACTCGCGGATCAATAATGTATCGGAGAAATCCAAGGTTTGGATGAAACTGAGCTCCCACAGAAATTTTCATGGGAACTTTCCAAGCTGACGCGGCCTCTTCCTCCGTAAGTTCTTCCCCCTCCGGAAGACTGACTTGCTGTATTGCTTCGAGGAAAGGATCAAAATCCGATTTCCGATAATCGTACTGAGTGCCAAAAAGGTCCTTCACTGCGAGTCCAAAGGTAAGCGGTCCAAGATCGTAGAGAGCTCCGACATCGAAAGCTAAGCCCCAACCGTAAAATATCTGATTGGCAAAAATAGAAGCCACAGACATCTCTTCACTGCCGTCGCCGAACATTAAGGACTGAATGATTGGATAAGGTTCTACTACAGTATAGCTAAGCAGAGAAGGTCTGACAGCTCCGCCCACCGAGAGATTACCAAAGTTAAGACCTAAACCTCCCACAAATGTTGTGGTGTTATAAGCTTTACCTTTTGCAAAGAGGATATTTTCCCCCTTCAGATTAACTTCTGTGTTGAAAAAGGCTCCTAATCCTATTCCTTTACCGACCCAGCCAAGACCAGCCATTGCCCCAACCCGAATATTACCCCCCGGAAGGGCGGCATTAATCGTTTCCTTAAGCTCCTCGCTTTTTACCGGAAATGTTGGATCCGCTTCCTCTATTTCATCTAAAAGAGTGAATATATCTTCCACATCGACCTGTTCGATAATGTCATCAATACCTTCAACATTTTCCAAGTCGATATCTGCAAGAACTTCCGAGTTTTCAGTTATTTCTTCGAAAAGAGTCGTGAGATCTTCTTCGGACTGTTCAGAAACCCATGTTTCTATTTCTTCAACCTGCTGTAACAGCTCCTCTCCCGTCTCAGGATCAATACCGTAATCTTCCCAATTGATACTGGCAAAAGGATCCTCCTCAGTGGTTTCCTTGGAAGAAACCGTCTGCATTGCCGGTTCTCCCCCATCGGGCATACCTTCAGTGGCCAGCTTTACAATGAGATCGAATATTTGACGGTCCATGAAGGCCCATGTATTGATACTTGTCAGGGTAAAGTCTCCCTTACGGGCAAATCCTGCCGGATTATGAAAAAAGGCATTATATCCCTCCGCATTTGCTGTAAAGGAACCGCCTTGTCCCATGACTGTCGGATTTTGAGGATCAAAGGGATCAAACTGCCCAAAGACCTGAGTTCCCGCTAAAGCAACTAATAAAATCATTAAAATATATATTTTCTTCCTCATACCGTCCTCCCGGATTTTATCTAATTATTTTTACATTATTTTGAACACCTCTTAGTATAGATCATGTTTCTATAAATTACAAAATTCCACTCCTTTTTTAATCGGTATTGACCAAATTCTCTTAGAACTCCCGGGATAAAGAAGCTTAATCTTTATGATCTCTCCAACTTTAACGGCACAGCTGTTTTTAATAATTGGGTCGTTTTTAAATTGGATTGGCAGGTAATTTTCGGTCAACCCTTCGATCATATTATTGGTAATTTTCAGGATCAATGCTTCATGATGAGTCCCGATTTGGTTCTCCACATAGATTTTTTTAAAATATTCGGCTTTCTCCGCCAATAATTGCATTCGTTCCTTAGCTATTCTCTGGGGAACTTGTTCCGGTAAATGCGGCGCCGGAGTACCGGGCCTCGGAGAATAGGTAAAGATATGAAGCCCCGGCAGCTTGTGAGACTCAAGGAATTGTACGGTTTCCCCGAATTCAGACTCCCTCTCCCCGGGGAACCCGGTAATAATATCTCCGCCTAAAAAACAGTCTTCTCTCTGTTTCTTTAAAAAAGATATAATCTCCGAAACAGCTGCCGGATTGTAAGGCCGTTTCATTTTCCGGAGAACTGATTCAGATCCGGACTGAATTGACAGGTGAAAGTGGGGACAAATCCGGGAATCCATTAAGACATCAAGGAGCTCCCTGGTTACATGCTGAGGTTCTAAAGAAGATATTCTAAATCGAACCCGGCTGGTTTCCCTCAACATATTTTTGAGAAGGTCCGCCAGCTTAGTCGTACCATGGCTGTATGAAGCTACATTTATCCCGGTAAGCACGATTTCTCCCGGTCCCATCTCCTCTAATGCTTTTACACGCCTGATTACTTCAGAGGTATCTAAACTTACGGGGTCTCCCCGCACAATGGTAACCCGACAGTAGGCACAGTTATTTGCGCATCCGTCCTGTATTTTTAAAAAAGCTCGCGTGCGGAAATGGTGTTCGGTAGTGAAGTAGCAGAAGGGGTCTACGGATTTCCGTCTCTTTTTAAGTATATTTAATGCCTCAATAATTCCCCGTTCCCGAATAAGTCCCGGAAGGGTAATCAATAAATCTTTTTTATCATTACCTATGACAAATATTTTTGGATCTATATTTTGGATAGATTCAGGATCAGACTGAGCGTAGCATCCCGCAGCAACTACGGGAATACCGGGATTCTGCCGCAATGCATTCCTTATAATGCGCCGGGCTTTCTGTTCACTTTTTGAAGTAACACAACAGGTGTTGAAAATGATAAGATCCGCTTTAGTATCACTTTTTATATCGCCAAGGGATATAACGATATGGCCGGCTTGGCAAAACGCGGACGCTATTCCTTCTGTTTCATATTGATTGAGTTTACAGCCTAATGTGTGAAAAGCTACCGTCACAATGCTGTTTAACCTTCAGAAGGTTCAGAAGCTTCCAAGACCCGCTGCAGACCTACCTGCGCCTCCCGGAGGTTAGGATTGAGCGCCAAAGCCTGCTGATATGCCTGCATTGCGTATTTATAATCATGAATATTTTCCCGGGCAAAACCCAACCTGCTCCACCAGATATGTTTTTCAGCGTTATGGTATACTGCAGTAGACAGGGCGATATCCGCGTGATTAAATTCGCCGAGTTGGATAAAAATCTCTCCCATCAGATAGTATGTTGGTCCAATTAGATTATTATTTTCAGGCGCTAAAACTATATATCTTTCCAGAAACTGCAAGGACTTAAGATATTCTTTTAGATTAAAATACGCTTCACCCAATATGCGTACTATCCGGTAATCCGAAGGGGATATTTTATAGGCTGCGAGACCATATTCTACAGCCCGCTCATACTGTCTGGAAGCTAACAGGCTCCATCCAAGCACTGAATATGAATCCATATTACTCGGTTGATTTTCAAGTTCTTCTAAACAGACTTCGATCGCTGCCTGGAAATTCCCAGCTCTATATAGAGCTAACGCATCTTTGGGATTTTCCTGGGCAAAGAGACTAAAAGCTGCTGAGACAAAGAAAGAGATACATAGAATATGCCTCATTTTTCTCTCTGCCCCTCCTTTTGTTCGGATTTTTCAGAAACCTCCGGCATGGCACAGGTGCCGTTGAAAACACATCCGCTTTCCATGATAAGATTAGGTGTTTTTATATTACCTTTTAACGAGGAAGACTCAAATAGTTCAAGCCGCTCAACAGCGGTTACATCCCCATTTATCTTACCCTTTACCGATACTACCGAGGCATGGATTGTTGCTTTTACCTCAGCTGTTCTGCTTACGTACAAATCACTTGTGGAGCTGATACTTCCTTTAAAATTACCTTTTACCAGCAACGGCTTTTCGAAGGATAACTCACCTTCAAAAATAATATCTTCCGCTAAAACAGTCTCTATATCATTCTCATCGATTGATTTTAGTCTCATCTCCGGCATGAAAGCCCCTTTTACAATTATTTCAACTTCCCTATTTTACTTCTCTGTTGTTCGTTCTGTCAACGTAACGGAAGAACCCGGGAGGAATTTTCATTTCCTCAATACAGCACATAATTTACAGGGTTCAAATCCAATTTACAGTTGAGCCAGAATGCGGTCCAGGGATTTCTTCAATTCTTCCCGCATTTCCTGAGTGTGGGGGTTCTGTTTTTGTAGATCAATAAACAGTTGCCACGGATCATTACAAGTCTGTTCCATCACTTCCATAAGTTTCTGATATCCTAAGGTTGCTATCGGTGATGGTTCTATTTTTAAATCCTTTAATACTCTTCCGATAAAATGGGTTATTCCTTGAGTAAAGGCGGCTTCCCGGTCGTGTTCATCAGGGGTCATAGAAAAAACGTTAAAACCAAAGCATTTAAAAATACTCATCCATTCGTTAAATTTATCTTCAGAACTACTGACATTGCACATAATAAAAGGAAGATTCCGGAGTCCGGAAACAACCGAATCGGGACCAAACATGGGATGAGTAGCGATAACAGGATTCTCTTTGGGAAGATTCCGCTCCATAACCTCCGCGGGATACACCTTTACGGAACAGGTATCCATCACCATGGTATTTGGAGAAAGATGCGGAGCGATTTTTTTACAAACCTCCTCCATTCCGGAAATCGATACACAGAGGAAGAGGACGTCACACTGGAGTAATTCGTTAAGACCAACAACTGGTATGTTAGGCTTTATTTCGGACAGAGGACTCCGGTTGTATCCTTTCACATCAAAGCGGGTACTAAGAATTTCCGCCCATAACTGCCCGAATCTTCCCAGGCCATAAACACCTACTGTCATACTATTCCCAAAATCAAGAGTGGTTTTTTTCTTTAAGAGTCCATACGGTTACTAATTCTTCCGGATCGGGGCACGCGTAGGGACAACCGGCACAGTTTTTATCACACTCGGGACTGTTACTACTGATGTAACCTAATCGTTCCAATTCTTCAAGCATCCCCTGTAAAGTATCCTGATCAATATCTAAAGCTTTTGCAATATCTTTACTGGTTACCGTCTCATTGTCCCTCAAATAGGTTAATATTCGCTGGAGCATGTTTCCCTCCTAAGGATTTTCCTTGCTCCCACTGCCGCTGCGGTTAAAACTCCTGCAACAATCGCAAGTGAGATAGCTATCCAAATAACCGTATCAGCCGCTGCCAACTGATAAAAGAGAACAGAAAACCCCCAAGCAATACCGGTAAAGTATAAAATTGTAAGGAGCAGCCAGTTTGTACCGGTTTCTTTTAAGATTGTGCCTAGCGACGCGACGCAGGGGAGATAGAGAAGAACAAAAAGCATGTAGGCGAACGCTCCGGAAGCGGAGAATCTTCTGCGAAGCATACGGAATGCTCCCGTATCCCGCTCCTCCTCACCGGTTTCAGGAATAAAAAATGCAGCTCTTAATCCCGTCCCTATGGAGACCAAGGCCTCTTTTATCCCTTGTCCGGGATTAAACTCAGGCTTCTCCGGCTGTTCTCCTTCTTCCATCTGTCCATAAAGAGAATTGAGCGTACCCACCACCGCCTCCTTGGCAAATACCCCTGCTAAAAGAGAGACGGTAGCGGGCCAATTATCATCTTCAACCCCCATTGGTTCAAAAACAGGTGTTAGTCCGATGCCTAATTTGGCAAGAACGGAGTTCTGAGTTCCTTCATTTCCTACAGAACCATCCATACCAAAGGTATTAAGAAAACTCAAAAGAGCGGCGGCCGCTACAATAAAAATCCCTGCCCGTTTGAGAAAAGCTTTTAGCCGGGTCCAAGTGTGCAGGATGATATGTTTAAACCGGGGTGTGTGATAAGGCGGCAACTCCATTATAAAGTGGGATGTTTCCCCTTTAAATGCAAACTTTTTCATAAAAATTCCGGTAAGTACCGCAAAGATAATTCCAATGATATAAAGTCCGAACACAACTAAACCCGCGTATTGGGGAAAAAAAGCGGCAGTAAACAATGCATATACCGGAAGCTTAGCTCCGCAGGACATAAAGGGTGTTAAGAAGATCGTAAGGTACCGGTCCCGCTTAGATTCCAGGGTCCTGGCTGCCATGACTCCGGGTACCGTACAACCGAATCCAACCAGCATAGGAACGAATGATTTTCCGGGGAGTCCGAGAAAACGCATAAACCGGTCCATCACGAAAGCAGCTCTAGCCATATAGCCTGAGTCTTCTAAAAGCGCCAGCATGAAAAACAAAAAGAAAAGAATGGGAATAAAGGAGGCAACAGTACTTATCCCGGTGCCAATTCCGCCGGCAGTGATGGCCACTAGCCACCCGGGTGCTTCAGAAAGTAAAGCTGCCATCCCATCGGTAAAAAAAGTAGAGAACAGGATGTCAAAAAAATCGATGAAAGCCCCGCCTATGGACATGGTTACCCAAAAGACCAGAAACATTACACCTAAAAATATCGGTACACCGGCAAAGCTGTTCATCACTACAGAATCTATTCGATCGGTAAGATCAGATTTATCTTTGGTGCGCTTTACTACTGATTTTGTAATTCCATGAACGAACCCATACCGGGAATCCGCTAATATTATATCGGAGTGTGCTTTCAGAATCCGTTCTATTCTGTTTAGATGACGAGTTACTTGTTCCCATTTTCCTGAAAGTCTTGATTTGACTAAATTGGATACCCAGGGATCCTTCTCCATTACTTTTAGTAAAGCCCATCGGGTATCAGGAAAAGGGGGCTCAGATTTTAATTCATCTTCCCAGGCTGATATAAAATCCTCTAATTCATTGGGATAAGGAATTTTAATTGATGGCGATGATACGGATCCAATTGTATCGCCTATTAATCTCTTTACTCTCAATATATCATTTCTGGAAACCGCGCTTATTCCAATGACAGGAACTTTCAGCTGCTGAGAAAGGGCGTCCAGATCCACCTGAAGATGACGTTTTTCCGCCAAATCCAGCATATTCACAACTACAATAATGGGAAGGTGCATTTCCAACAGCTGCGCGGTAAGATAAAGGTTTCGCTCCAGGTTTATGGCATCAACAATGTTTATTACAACATCCGGGGGTGTCTGGAGAAGATAGTCCCTGGCTATTCGCTCGTCCTCGGAAAAAACCGATAATGAATATATTCCAGGAAGATCGATAACACGGGTCTCTGTATCATCCAGAGTAAACTTACCTTCTTTTTTCTCTACGGTAACACCGGGCCAGTTACCGATATGCTGATTTGAACCCGTCAATCCATTGAAGAGGGTAGTTTTCCCGCTATTCGGATTCCCCGATATGGCTATTACCGGATTACGTGTTGCCTGCTCCATTATTCCTCTGTTTTAACTATTATACGGGAAGCCATCCCTTGGCCTATCATTATTCTGCTATCGTCAATTTTTACCAGAAGGGGGCTGTTTTTTTGGGATGAAAGAACGGCGGCGCTTCTCCCGGGAACCACCCCCAAATCGGTTAATCGCTTTCTCATACCAAGCCCGCCATCAAGCCGGATTATTTTTCCGGATTCACCAGGGTTTAAGCTTGTTAACGGTAATGTTGTGTTGTTTCTCAAAATATTTTTATCTCCGGTTACACCCCAATGCTTACGCATATTGAGCGCCCCCATAACTTCGGCATGCCTAATTTTATTCGGGGTGATTGTCACAAATTAATGATCCTCATGTCAAGCTTATGAAGATTAATTAGATTAATTTCCCAACGGTTCCAACCGCTCCTTTACCTGAGGAGCAGCACCTAAGGGACTAATTATCCGTGGAGCTGCCCATCGAACGGCATTAGTGATTATGCGGATAATTTCCTCCTGATAATATATAGGGAAGGTTTCGTGACCCGGACGGAAGTAGAAGATCCGGCCATTTCCCCGATGGAATGTGCAGCCGCTCCTAAAAACTTCGCCTCCGGGAAACCAGGAAAGGAAAATCAACCGTTCCGGTTCAGGAATATCAAACCGTTCCCCGTACATCTCCGCATGGGGGACCATAAAATACTCTCCGATGCCGGCCGTTATAGGATGATCCGGTGCTAAATTCCAAATCCGCTCCTTTTCACCGTCTTCCGCCCATTTCAGAGAACAGGTTGTTCCTAAAAGTCTTTTAAAAATCTTTGAAAAATGGGAAGAGTGCAGGACAACTAGTCCCATACCGGCGAGTACCCTGGACGCAACTCTTTCTACAATCTCATCACTTACTTCCTTATGCGCCATATGACTCCACCAGAGAAGTACGTCTATATTATTGAGACGTGTTTCCGGAAGACCGTGTTCCGGTTCATCAAGAGTTGCAGTATCCGCCTTGATATCATTCTCCTTATTCAGAGAATTTGCTATTGCGGTATGAATTCCTTCCGGATAGACCTCCTTAACCGCCTCATCTCTCTTTTCATGCCTAAATTCATTCCATACCGTAGTTCGTATTGTTTTTTTATTTTCCATAATGGTATTTTCCTCTCAATTCCCCTTTCTTTTTTTTAAACGGAATATAGATCCTTATGGTTAATATATATGAATATTTTTTCTTAAAAAACATCAGGCAACAGCAAACGATGTAATTTTTTAGAATAAGCCATAAAATAATCGAATAAAATGAGAATTCCACCATTTATTTTAGGAAGAAGGCAAGTCTAAATTTTCAATTTAGACTTGCGGCACCGGAAATTACCGCTCTTGACCAGAGACAGTTTGCCACGTATGCTACACAGATCATGAAAGTAAAAAAACTAGGCCGCAGGAAATTATCCTTACAAACAGACGGCTCTCTTGTTTTCTTTTTTCTTGGAACCGGCAGTGCCTTTGCCAAAAACCTTTATCAGAATAATCTTCTCATTATTAAAGGAGAGGATCATCTTCTCATAGACTGCGGAACGAAGGCCCCATTGGCACTGCACGAATTAGGTCTCTCTACTATGAAAATCGATACTTTCCTGATTACCCACTCCCATGCTGATCATATCGGAGGACTTGAAGAGGTTATGCTTCTAAATAGATACGCGGCACATAAAAAAGCCGGAATTGTCATTAACGAAACGTATCAAGAGATGCTTTGGGAGATGAGTTTAAAGGGCGGTTCCGGTCTAAATGAACGGCACAACGGGGAAAACCTTAACTTCCATGACTTCTGGAACATCATCCGTCCCCTCCCCCGTCCGGATCTTCCGAGAGACACAGAAGAAATAGACATCGGCGCTGTCAACATAAAGATGGTAAGAACATCCCATATTCCTGAACAGTCATCTGGTTGGGAAGACAGTCACTACTCAGTAGGACTCGTGGTAGACAATAGAATATTTTTCACCGGGGATACGAAATTCGACCCCCTTCTGATTTCGGAACTGGACTCCATTTTCCATTTTGAAGTGATTTTCCACGATGTTCAGTTTTTTACCGGCGGGATACACGCTTCTTTAGAGGAGTTAGCGACACTGGATAAGGAAGTGAAGAGCAGGATGATGCTGGTACATTACGGAGATACATGGAAGAAGCAGAAGAAGGCGGCGGCAGAGTCGGGTTTCATGGGATTCACTCGTCAGGGTACTTACTATGTGTTCTAAACTTACTATTGCAGAATTTATTGTTGCACATCATTTAACCCCGTAATTCTTTACAGTAGAGAAGCTGATCGGGGCTAACTATAATTTTTGCAATAGTAACAATATTACCCCGATTCCAGGATTGGGAGACGGGGTGAGAGCACCTCCATAGTCAGGGGGAAACTCTCCGGACTGAGCCAGACCGCCTCACCATCCATCTGCATGGGAACTTTTAACGGGTAGGATACCGTAAGGAAATCGGCGTTATGGAATCCTACTTCTCCGATGTCCCCGTGTTTCCCCTGATAGAGGAGTTTTTTAATTTTCAATTTGTTCTTTAGGGAGGTCCGCTCTATCGCGCAGACGTTTTCCGATCCAGGCAGGACCCATTTGTGGTCGCCGTAGCAGCGCCGTCCGGATACTCCAACCGCAAAGAGCATATATCTCCCCGTAAACTCCACCTCGCGGCTGCCTTCTGTTAACACTATCCGCATGTCTCCGGCTTTATATATCGGTTCATAGAAGAGTGTGGAGACATCCGCAATTATTTTATACACATCTCCGGGCAGTATTCCCTTTAACTTATTGGTTAGAAAGGTGACGTAGGCATCAATCCCTAAGGAGGCTATATTAAATGCGTAGAATGGATGCATTCCCTTAGGCTTTATCCGCAGTGCGCCGGCCTTTTTCCCAATTCTTCCATTATATAGAATGGTCAGAGCTTCGTAAAAATAATCACAATCAGCCCCGTCGTTTCCTGTACCCATGGGAAACCTAAAAAAACAGAATCGTTTTAGATGTTCCGCCGGTACATTAAGAAAATTCTCAAGGGTTTCCTGATGCGTGCCGTCTCCGCCCACAGACACCACAAGCCGGTAATCATCAAGCTTTGCGGCAGAGTTAGACAGTATATCTTTGCTGATCTCAGCGGCATGCCGGGGAAACAGGGTTACATGGATCCGTGTATCGTGAATATTGTTATTTCTCAGCGTTCGCCCTTCAAGAAACGTATCCATCTCTTTAAGGCGCCGGATAAAAGCTTTTTTGTGCAGCAGCATTCCTGATGCGGGATTGATGATAACATCAACAGTAAGTGAACCGGGAAATGGATTATGGGCGGAAGCAAAGAGTGCCTTGAACCTCAGCCCTAACGCTTCCGCTTGCGGATACTTAAAACTCATCTATGCCCTCCCCTCTTTCCGGCGAGTACCGCGGGAAGGCGGTATACATCATCCATGGATTCCACCAAGATTCCGCCCATTCCCATAGAGAGGGGGACGGCAATATCGATTTCGTACCGGTCACCAACGGAAATAATATCGGACGGTTCCGCTCCTGCATCATCAGCAGCCTTAATGAACGGCTCCGCGGCAGGTTTTGATACACCGGTATCATCAAGACCGCAGATACTTGTAAAAAAGCTCGCTACACCGAGGACCGAAAGGGTCCGGATACCTATTTGGCGGGGATTATTGGTTACCGCCAGCAGAATATAACGCTTCGCAAGCTCCTTAAGGGTCTTTATAAGCTCAGCATCAGCTGTAAGAAACTGCTCGGGACAGCAAAGCTCCTCCCGCCATGCAACACTCTGTGATATCGGGATGCCATAGGCTAAAAACGCGTTTCCCATGGATGTTTTATTAGCGCCCGCTTGAGATCCCTGTTTTATACAGGACTCGATCATCTCCTTTGCTTCCGGAAAAGAAAGTTTTTTCTCCTGTGCAAACCGCCCGAGGAGCCGGTCCCGCTGATCCTTGACATATTCCGGATTTCTATAAAGGGTATTGTCGATATCAAATATAATGGCTTTGCTTTTATCGGAAATCCCGTATATTTTCATAATGGCAACCATACATGAAAGGGAAGGGGATCATCAAGACATGAACAGCGAGTTTCACTACTACGGAACCTACTACTTATGCCGGCGGGCGGGTATACCGCCGGAGGACTCCTTTCTGATCTCCTATTCCTCCCAATTTGTGGACGATAATATTACTCCCTATGTTATTGAAACTTCCCGGGGTGATTATCCTGTGCAGGTAACTATGGATTATCAATGGTGGGGAGGAAAGGGTGACGGAAAAACAACCATTCCCTTTCACTTTATCCCCGGTGTTTACCAGGAAGGAGCAGAAAAAAGGCTGGACGGAACAGGACACCGCGATATGGCCACACCCGGATCTCCTCAGGCAAAGGAGCTCTTTATTGCCGCTTTAAAAACCAGGAATCCTTACCGGATCGGCATTGCCCTTCACGGGTATGCCGATACCTGGGCTCATCAGAACTTTATCGGAAAAAATCATCCGTTAAACCGGATTTATCCTGATTCCATTATCCCCCCCGTTGGTCATGCCCAGGTCCGGGAAATGCCCGACCAGCTCGATCTGACTTGGGAAGATCCCCGGTTGAAGGAGTCGGAACGGAAGGTAGTGAACGGAGAAAGAGTCTTAGCAGCGGCACGGCGTATCTATAAGTATCTAGCCCACTACAATCACAGGCCTTTTCAGGATGCCGATAAAACCGCGGAAGATTACGCGTCGCTGTTAGGTTATCCCGCCTTCGCGAAGGCACGGGAAGAGCGGGTTCTGGACGTCACTATAGACCAGAATGTTCCCGCCTACGACGAAAACCTCTGGAAACAGGAGGCATTTATCAGAGAACGGGACAGCTCAGGAGAACAGCGGGGAAAGGCATTCGATAGATTCCTTTGGGTTAAGGACACCATAATGAATCAGCTTGGAGCAAAAACACAGTCCCCTCCTCCTGTAAGAAGGAGAACAGCTAGGGACGTTTTTTTTAGAAGCGACTTTTATAAGTGGAACGAGGCGGCAAAGGAACACCTCCGGAAAGCTTCGGAGGTAATCCAGAATCTATGACTCGGTATCATCACCATAATCACCGGCAGCACGATCTATCCCGAACATCTCCATATAGGTCCGTTCTTCCCAGTCATCCCGCCGGATTCCAAGATCCTGCAGCAATTCCGCTATCTCCCTCTCCGTGCCTTCATACTCGTCCGGGGCAGGATCTTTAAGCAGCTTCTCCACCTCGATGAAGAATCCGAGTCCCTCAATTTCACTAATTTCTACCGTAAGGGAATTTAGGCGGTATTCCCTCCCCTCCTTTACTTTTCTCAGTATTTCATGTCCTCCCAGCCGGATTAGAAGAAGCGCCATACTCCGGGCATCGGATATTTCAAACTCCTGCTCCTGGTTCTTTTCCACCCCGGTTATCGTTTTTCTGTCTTTGAAGGTGCAAGTTTTTTTGTCATCATCCACCCGGATGCGGATATCCGTTTCCCGTCCGTCACCCCGGCGGCATCGGAAATAGGTATCCCGTTTTTCAAACTCCCGGACAAACTCGCCCCGTTCCTTTACCATTCCTTCAATTACCTCAGGCTTTTGTAACCGCGCTTTTATTTCAATTTCCGTCCGCAATTGCTTCCTCCCTTTTAATGAATTTCCTCTTCATTTGTGTTAATTTTACATTAGTATACCAAAAAGTGACGAATTGTTTTGAAATGCGTGTTAAATTTCATATACTTAGAGGCATTCAAGACAAAAAACCATGTAATTTGGAGGCTTATTAATGAAGATGAAGACGGTATTAAGGACACTGTTCGCCTTAGCGGCGATTACAGCCATAGGTTTTATGACGGGATGTGAGGTATCCATAGATCTTATACCCTACACCTATGTAGTTACAGAGGGGGACGAACCTGTAAACGGGGTAATCGTTTCTCTGGAATCGGGCGGCTCCGCGGTGGCCACCCAGACTACCGATGAAAACGGCAGGGTCCGTTTTACGGATGTGGCTAACGGTACCTACACCATGAGCGCGACCCTTCCACAGGATTGGACCGGTGAGGATTACGAGTTTACCGATGTTTCCGTGGAAATCGGTACCTACACCAGTTATTTAGGGAAAATAATTGCCCGGACTCCGGCAACCTACTCAATTTCCGGTACCCTAATCGACGCGAAAGTCGATCCGGACGACACAACGGCGACTGCCGAAATAGAAGGGGCCGCGCTGACCCTGACCGATTCGGAAGGAACCCAGGTGGGGACCGCCGAGACAGGAGCGGACGGAACCTTCACGTTTACCGGTATTGATTCCGGAGAGTACGCCATTAACGCGACCCTGACCACCTACGCCTTTATCGAGAAAGAAGTTACCGTAAAGGGTGAAGATGTAACCAGCGTGAACATGCTGGGATTTCCCGCGCCTGATTCGGAAACCATTTCGATCTTCGTGGTATGGAGCGATGAATACGCGGACATAGACGCGCATATCAGTTACCCCGATGATTATTACGGAGGAGCTAACCCGCCGGTATTGTCAGATCCTTACGCCGAACCGACTTCAAACAACGGATACACCTATCCGAACCACGGCGATCCTCTTAAACGGGAGGTAGTATACTTCGGCAATCCGGATTCAACTGCGACTTTTGAAGACCTGGGCTGGGATGAAGAGGTTGGAACCGGTCCTGTTGTTGAGCTTGACCGGGACGACCAGGACGGTTCCGGGCCGGAGACAATAACCATTGGTGTAATTCCGGTTGATTATTATGACAGTAATCCTACCATGAACACCACCGGTGATACATCCAATATGCTGACCGATGGAGAAACCTACGCGTGGGTCGGTTCCATGGAGTATTTCCTGAACTCATTTAGTGCGACTGGAGGATCTACTCAAGATGACAGCACACTTTCCACGGAAGGCGAAGCCGGTGATACGGAAGCAACAGTCTACGTAACCCAGGGAAGCGAAGTCAAAGGAAGATACACAATTCCGGATTACACCACCATCGATATCGCCGCGGTCTTGAGAATCAACATGCTGGTCTACAATGGAGGCGACACCGAATTCTTCCAGATCGTCCCGGATATGGAAATAGTTCCCCCGGGTATCGGTATCAAAGGAATCGACAACGAATCCGGCATCCTTCTCCTGGAAGGAAGAACCCGATAATTAGTATATTATAGTAAAGGGACTTAGAAGGGGTTTCCGGCGGAAATCCCTTCGGGTCCTGTTAGAATTTAATACGGAGTATTTATTATGAATAAAAAAAGAATATTAGGCCTTCTTCTCATACTCCTCATGTTCATTTCGGCCGCTGAGCTGTTCGCGCAGAGCAGCGCCACCGGAAGATCACGGGGAGCGAGAAGCTACAATGTAACCATAAAGACAAATGTTCCCACCGCCCAGCTGTTTCTGGACGGTAAACGGGTCAAGCTGGATCCGGAAGAACCGTACCCCGTCACTCTGAACTTAAGCAGGGGAGAACACGAGATAATTCTCAGAGCAAGCGGGTATGAAGAGTGGAAACGGGAGTTCAACATTACCGAGGAGCTGAAAATTCAGGCAAACTTAAAACGTGCCCTCTATTCGGTTTCGATTTCTGCTAATGTGGGGAACGCGAGCCTCCTGGTGGACGGCAATCGGGTTAAAGGCAGTCTTCCGATAACGGTTCAGCTGGAACCCGGAAGCCATAGTTTCCGTATAACCGCGTCCGGGTACTACGATTGGAATCAAACACTCAACATCACGGGCAACCAGTCTATTCAAGCCCGGCTTGAACCTATCGAGTATACCCTTACGGTTACCTCCAATGTAAACAACTCCAGGATTTACTTAAACGGTTCTTACAAGGGAAGCCCGACCTACAGGGAGGACCTGGAACCGGGAACATACTCCATAACCGTTTCCGCGTCTGGATACAATGATTTCAGCACCATACTGCGGTTAAACGGAAACGAGACGATCCACGCGGTCCTCCAGCCGTCCGCCGCTGAGGCAACGGTGACCATCGATCCTAAATTCCTGAATCCCTACATCAAGGATCCTCTTGATTCTATAGAAGTCTACGTTGATGATGTAAGACAGCAGGGCCTTGTCTTCAAGGTAGAACCCGGAAGAAAGAGAATCAGAATTATCTCAGGAGGTCTATCCGTCGAAGGAGACTTCATTTTCAAGCCCGGAGCGGAATACACTATCGAACCGGAGATTGAATTGAATCTTGATTAAATTCGCCGGGATAAAAAACATCAAGGCTGCGCGGGAAGCTGTCCCGGGCAGCCTTTTTATTTGTCCTTTGCCGGAACACATGATGATCGTTAAGGGGCGCTATTCCGTTACCAGCACACTGGGATCGTAACCCTCGGGAGGCTCGAAGCCCAACAGTTCGATGCATGTCGCGGCCAGGGAGCTTATCCCCATACCCTCCCGGAGAGCGTGTTTGTACTCCCCTGAACCCTCAGGATCGAATACCATACAGGGGACCGGATTCAGGGAGTGGGAAGTCTTAGCCTCGGGGGTGCCGTCTTCCTTTACTACCAGTTCCTTCTTCTTGTTCCGCTGATACATATCGTCGGAGTTTCCATGATCCGCGGATACAACGAGCACAGCCCCCGCCTCTTTTACCGCCTTTATCAGCCGGCCTAAACAGAGGTCCAGGGCCTCCATTGCGCATACCACAGCGGGATAAATCCCGGTATGACCCACCATGTCGCCGTTCGGGTAGTTCAGGCGGATAAAGTCATACGCTCCGCTTTTAACAGCGTCGATTACCCGGTCGGTTATCTCCGCCGCCTTCATCCAGGGGCGCTGCTCGAAAGGCACCCGGTCGGAGGGAATCTCCACGTACTCCTCCAGCTCCTCTGAGAATTTACCCGTGCGGTTTCCGTTGAAAAAATAGGTTACGTGACCGTACTTCTGGGTCTCGCTCAGGGCGAACTGGCGCACTCCCGCGGCGGACAGGTACTCTCCCATGGTCCTGTCGATGGAGGGAGGAGACACCAGAAACTGCTTCGGCACCTGAAGATCACCGTCGTACTGCATCATACCGGCGTATTTCACATCGGGATATCTCTTCCGGTCAAACTTATCAAAGTCCTGTTCTTCGAATGCCGCGGTAATCTCCAATGCACGGTCTCCCCGGAAGTTGAAAAATATCACCGAATCGCCGTCCTCCACGGTACCGACAGGCTCATTACCGTCGGCAATCACAAAGGGAGGCAGATCCTGGTCGATAGCCCCGGTTTCCTGCCGGAGCTCCTCTATGGCTGCCCGGGCGGAGGGGAACTGTCTTCCCTCACCCAGGACATGGGTATGCCACCCCTTCTCCACCATTCCCCAGTCGGCTCCGTACCGGTCCATGGTTATCACCATACGGCCTCCTCCGGAGGCGATACGGTAATCAACCCCGTCTTTGTTGAGTGCGGCGAGAAACTCTTCAAAGGGATCGACGTACTCCAGGGCTGAGGTTTCTCCTACATCCCTTCCGTCCAGAAGGATGTGAACCCGGACGCGCCGGATACCCTCCTCCTTGGCACGGGTTATCATCGCCTTCAGATGATCCATGTGGCTGTGCACATTTCCATCGGAGAAAAGACCTAAGAAATGGAGGGTCGATGAATTGGTATTGACGTTGGAAATCAGTTTCTTCCAAATTTCTCCGGAGAAGAGGCTTCCGCGCTGGATCGAATCGTTCACCAGCTTGGCGCCTTGAGAAAAAACCCGTCCGCAGCCTATGGCGTTGTGACCCACCTCGCTGTTTCCCATATCGGAATCGGAAGGGAGCCCCACGGCGGTGCCGTGGGCCTTGAGTTGAGTGGAGGGATTCTCCTTCATGAGTTTATCTAAATGGGGAGTAAGCGCGGCTCTTGCCGCGTCCCCCGTTTCATACGTTCCTATACCGACACCATCCAAAATCGCCAGGACCACGGGACCGGGCCGTTTCTTGAATTTCGGGCTTTTATTGAGCTGTTCTAACATTTTTATTCGGACTCCTTGTAAAATCATGGTAATTCACCCTTCCCGATTCAAAAGGGGAGGGACGAATTTGGATAATACCAAACTCAGGGAAAAATGCCCAGATCCCACTGCACCTCTTCCGAGGCCATGGTTTTCGGGTTCCAGGGAGGATCAAAGACCCACTTTATCTCTACACCCTGGACGGCCGGATCTTTTCTGAGCCGCTCTTCGATCTCTTTTGCAATTTGAGGACCTAAAGGACACATAGGGGATGTGAGGGTCATCTCAATATAGACGGTACCGTCCTCATTCCGGTATTCAGCCTTGTATATCAGCCCCATATCCACCACGGAAAACCCCAATTCCGGATCCTTTACAGGCCGTATCTTTTCAAGAATATCTTCCTCTGAATACATCACTTTTTCCTTTCTTCCGCCTGCATCTCCTCCAATGTTGTCCAGGAAAGAAGAGCGCACTTGATTCTCAGGGGATACTTCTTTACCCCCCGCATCGCTTCCAGGTCGGAGAGTTCTTCCGGAAAAGCCGGCTCCTCCTCCCGGGTGAGCATCCCCTTGAACATGCCGATGAGTTCATCCACCTCACGGAGGCTCTTTCCCTTAAGGGCTTCACAGAGCATGTTAGCGGAAGCCATGCAGATGGAGCAGCCTATTCCCTCGTAGGATACATCCGCCACAGTATCATCTTTCAGTTTAACGTAGAGTTCGATGTCGTCCCCGCAGGAAGGGTTGGCCCCTTCGTGTTTCAGGTCTGCTCCCTCCATGGCGTGTTTGTTCTTTGTGGAGCGGTAATTCTCCATAATTATTTCCCGGTAGAGTTCTTCGTCTAGATTCATAAAAACACATCCTTTACTTTTTCCAGTGCCTTAATAAAAATATCTATCTCTTCTTTGGTATTGTAAAGATAAAATGATGCCCGGACAGTTCCCGGAATCTCCAGAAGCCTTATGAGGGGCTGACAGCAGTGAAAACCGGTCCTTACCGCAACCCCTTCATTATCTAAGATTGCTCCGGTGTCGTGGGGATGTACACTTCCGAAGTTAAAGGAGAAAATTCCGCCCCTCCGTTCGAGCTCTCCCCCGCCGTAGGCTTGGATGTCATCCCGGTCTTTCGTCAACTCGTGGATGTAGGCCAGGAGTTCCTGCTCGTGCCGGGTGATATTGTCCATCCCTATTCCTTCCAGAAACTCCAGTGCGGCTCCGAATCCTATAACCCCGGCAATATTGGGTGTTCCCGCCTCGAACTTATCCGGAAGTCTGCTGTAGGTTGCCCGGTCCTTCCACACCTTCCGGATCATGTCCCCGCCGTAAAGAAAGGGATTCATCTGTTCCAAAAGATTCTCCCGGCCGTAGAGGATCCCTACTCCGGTAGGTCCGCACATCTTATGGGAACTGAAGGAGATAAAATCACAGTCCATTTTCTGTACGTCCACCTGGTGATGAGAAGCATACTGTGCCGCGTCAGCCATCATTACCGCGCCGGCTTTGTGGGCAGCCCGGGCAATGGCAGCCACATCGGGCATATAACCTGTCACATTTGACATAGCCGTTACGGTAACCAGTTTGGTCCGTTCGGTGATGATGTCATCCAGGGAGGAGAGGTCCAATGTTCCTTCATCAGCGTTGACTCTGATAAATTTCAGGACCGCGCCCCGTTCTTTTGCCAGCTCCTGCCAGGGGATAAGATTGGAATGATGCTCCATCTCGGTGGTTACGATTTCATCCCCCTCGGATAAAAACTTTCTGCCCCAGGCGTAGGCCACCAGGTTAACCGATTCGGTGGTCCCCTTCGTAAAGATGACGTGCCCGTCGGAATGAGCGTTTATAAAACGGCACACTTGTTCCCGGACCCCGTCATACTCCAAGGTCGCGCGCTCGCTTAGTTCATATACTCCGCGGTGAATATTAGCTCCGGTGGTCCGGTAAAAACCGCCTATCCGACTGATAACCGGTTCAGGTTTAAGGGAAGTTGCGGCATTGTCGAAGTAGACAAGAGGTTTATCCCGCATCTTCTGTTTGAGGATGGGAAACTCTTCTCTAATGGCTTTGATGTTCATACGTAAGCTCCGGAATTCCTAAAGTATTGTTGATAAATTTTCTTATTGCGGTGTTCCGCGCGAATAACGGCATGGAATTGGCAACTTGCCGGATGAAGGCTTGGATCAGAAGATCCCTTCCCGTTTCAGGCCTAATTCCGCGGGTCTGCAGGAAGTAAAGATCATCGGGATCCAGGCTGGAAACGGAAGAGCCGTGGGAGCATTCCACATCGTTTTCTACGATTTCAAGCTGCGGAAGCGCGTAAGCCCGGGCCTTGTCTCCTAAAAGAAGGTTGATGCTCCGTTCCATACCCACGCTGTTCCGGGCACCCCGGGGTATCCTGAGAATTCCGTTAAAAACACCCTTTCCGCCCTCCCGGATGATACTCTTTACCAGCAGATCCGAAAAAGTACCGGCTGCATTCTGCTCCACCCGTATCTTCTGTCCCAGGGCTCCATCTTCTTTTGACAATACAAGTCCGGAACTCCGGAGCCGGCTGTCTTTTCCGTGCAGTACGGTAATACCGTCCGCGATCCCGTATCCGCCGCTTTGTATAAAGTCGTCCCGGCACTCAGCCTTTTCCTGAAGAACAGTCCGCTGCTCCAGCAGATGCCTCCCGAAGGAACCGTCACCCTGTAGAGTTAAAATGTTCAAGGAGGAATTGTTCCCCAGAAGTATATCCCGGCTGCTGATCATAAGATTATTCTCTTTAGGTTTTAAAAGGAGAAGGATGTCAGCCCCTGCACCGTCTTCCAAATGAATACTGATTTTGGGGAGGAGCAGAGCCGGATCAGCTTTTCCGTCTCCCTCCACGAGGATGACCAGAGGCTCCGACAGCTTCTTCCCCTTTTCCAAACGCAGATGAAGGTAACGGGATGACAGCGAGCGGTTTATAGAAGTCAGACGGTTTTCCCGCACATCATTAGGCGCGCCCGGATTCTTTTTCCGGCTCTCTGCTAAAACATCCCTCAGGGTATCACGGAAAAATGCCGCCCTTCCGTTGCAGGCATAAAAGGAACCCGGACCGGTTTCGATGCTGAATCCGTCTTCATCAGGAAAAGGTTTTCCGGAAGAATCCAGGAGAGAATAGGATATATCGGTGATGCCGGACGCGGCAGGATCCAGCCGTTCCACCGGAAACCGCCGCCAAACCTCATCGGGCTTCCCCGGCAGGGGAAGATCAAAGGCATCATCTATATGATGTTCCCACTCCTTCCGGTCCTCGTCCCGAAGATTTGTAACTCCCGCGAGCTGCTTTTTCAACTCCGTTTTCCGGAGATTTTTAAAGGGGACCGGAGGTTGTATGATGCCGCTCATCCTAAAGCACCCTCCATCTCGAGTCTGATAAGGCGGTTCAGTTCCACAGCGTATTCCATGGGAAGCTCCCGGGTAAACTCTTCGATAAACCCGTTCACGATCATGAACACCGCCTCATCTTCGCTGATTCCCCGGCTCATAAGATAAAACACCAAATCGGTATTCACCTTTCCCACGCTTGCCTCATGATTGACGTGGACATCCTGCTCCTCCGACACATCAAGGGTGGGATAGGTATCGGATTGAGATTTATCATCCAGCAGAAGGGCGTCGCAGCGTACTCCCGTCTTCACGTTAGAGGAGCCCCGGTTAACTTTTACAAGTCCCCGGAAAGAGCTTCTTCCTCCCTTCTGGGATATAGATTTTGATGTGATGGAGGAGCTGGTATGGGATGCCGCATGAATGATCTTGCCGCCGGCATCCTGCCGTTGTCCCTCCGACGCGTAGCCTATGGACATGATTCTTCCCCGGGCTCCTGTTCCGTCCAGATAAACAGCGGGATACTTCATAGTGGTTTTTGCTCCCAGGTTTCCGTCCATCCATTCCAGAACCGCATCCTTTCCGGCGTATCCCCGCTGGGTAACAAGGTTCAAAACGTTTGTGGACCAGTTCTGTATAGTGGTGTACCTGAGGTAGGAGTCCTCCAGCGAAAAAAGTTCAATCACTCCGGTATGGAAAGAGTCCCGGGAGTAAACGGGAGCGGTACAGCCTTCGATGTAATGAACGGAGGCTCCCTTATCAACGATTATAAGGGTCCGCTCGAATTGTCCGATGCTTTCCGCGTTAATCCTGAAGTAAGCCTGAAGGGGAATGGAAACCTTTACTCCCGGAGGTACGTAGATAAAGCTTCCGCCGGACCATGCGGCGGAATTCAGCGCGGCGAATTTGTTATCTCCCGGAGGAACCAGCGTGGCAAAATATTTCCTAAAAATATCCTCGTGCTCCCGTAATCCGGAATCAATATCCAGAAAGATGACCCCCTGTTTTTCGAGCTCCTCCTGCATATGATGATAAACCACTTCAGACTCGAACTGCGCCGAGACTCCCGCCAGAAATTTCCGTTCCGATTCGGGTACACCCAGTTTCTCAAAGGTTTCCTTTATATTTTGGGGAACATCTTCCCAGGTTTGGGCCTGCTTGTCCGCGGCCCGGGCATAATAGTACAGATCACTGTACTGGATCCCCGAAAAGATGCCTCCGTCGATCCATTCCGGGTCCGGCATAGAACGGAAAAGCCTCAGAGCTTCCAGCCGGAAATCGGTCATCCATTCAGGTTCATTTTTGATCTTTGAAATATTCCGGATAACTTCATCATCAAGGCCCTTTGTTGCCTCTTCCATATATTCGGTGGATGTACGGAAGCCGTAGAGACTCTCGTATTGGGCGTTTATATTAGAAAGAGCAGAGTAGTCTTTTTTATTCTTTTCCTCCTTCGCCATTATGCTTCTCCAGGGAGGACCGACTCAAAACCCTCTTCCTCAATCTGCCGGCTTAATTCCATTCCGCCGGATTTTACAATTCGGCCGTCATGCATGATATGAACCCGGGCGGGATCGAGGTACTCCAGTACTCTGCCGTAATGAGTAATGATGATAAATGCCTCGGTTCCCTTTTCCGAACGCTCGCGTATGTTGTTAAACACAAGCTTGAGGGCATCCACATCGAGCCCCGAATCGGTTTCGTCTAAAACGGACAGCTTTGGAGACAGCAGATTCAGCTGGAGTATTTCGTTCCGTTTCTTTTCTCCCCCGGAAAACCCTTCATTCAGGGACCGGTTGAGAAACTCCTTAGGTATTTTAAGTGTATCCATGGCGGACATGAGTTCCTTTTTGAAAGTCCGCACGGGTATCTCCTCTCCCCGGACTGCCTCCGCGGCGCTCCTCAAATACGTTCCCACCGGCAGACCTTCAATGGAGGGCGGGTATTGGAAGGCTAAAAAGAGGCCCAGCCTTGCCCGTTCATCCGGCCGGAGGGAAAGAAGGTCTTCTCCGGCAAAGGTGATGCTTCCGTTTGTTGCGGTGTGGGCGGGATGACCCGCAAGGATGTTTGCCAGGGTGGATTTCCCCGATCCGTTCGTACCCATCAGTACATGGAGCTCCCCTGTTTCGATACGAAGATCCACACCCTTCAGGATATCGGTTTTTTTGTTGGTATAATCCTCGGTTACCTGGGACGAGAGATTTTTTATCTCCAGGAGAGGCTGTTCCATCTGCTTCCTCCAGTAAAAAATCCGACCTTAATTGTCGTATTTAAAATACTTACTCTCCATTTCCCTGTCAATAGAGACCGGGAATTGCTGGGCAATTGACATGAATTAAGGATTTTAGTATCAATAACGCGCGAATTACTGTAACGAAAATCTATTTCAGCTTGTTTTTTATAAAGGAGATTTCCTATTATGCATAAGCATATAAAACCGAAGGGCTCCGATTACAGAAGGAGGAGTGAGTTTCCCCATGAAACTCATACGCCCGTAATAGATTGTCCGGAACTCATAGATTCCGGTAAGATTTGTCATGTTACCGCTTCGGTGGGACCTTCCGGGGATCACCCTAATGCCAAGGATCATCACATCAGCTGGGTGCAGCTCTTTTTTCAGCCCCATGGAGAGAGGGAATTACGTAAAATCGGAAAATATTCCTCCGAAAAACGGAAACAAAATCACACAAAACCGGAAGTTAAGGCGGATGTCTCACTCGATAAGTCAGGAACATTCCACGCGGTCAGTTATTGTCCCATCCACGGGCTTTGGGAATCCAGAAAGAAGATCACCGTACATTAATTCTATACGTCCGTAATGTACTCTTTATAAGATGAGGCGGGCCACTCTTTATTCTTCTTTTTGCGGTCGAAGAAAACTACCACATTCCGGCTTTTTTTTGCCCGGTACAGCATCTTGTCGGCCCGCTCCACAAGTTTTTCCAGTTTATCACATCCTTCAGAATCGGCTACACCCACCGAAAACGTTCCGCAGGGCTCCCGCTTCTCCCTGATAATTTTTTTTACCGGAACATAGGCGGGGTTCTTCTTCACCGCTTCCTCCTGATTATGACGAATCCTTTCGGCCATCATGATGGCGTTATGAAGATCACAATGGGCAAAAATCATTATCTCTTCGCCGCCGTAACGGATACCGATATCATTCCCGCGGATTCCCTGCTGAATAACCTTTGCGGTAAGGGCAAGAATCTCATCACCCTTCTGGTGCCCTAATTCATCGTTTACCCATTTAAAGTGATCAATGTCCACTAAAAGGAGGCACAAAGGCTGTTTAAGGTTTTTTTTCTCTTCGAATTTCTTCGGGAGCTCTTGGAGGTAAAAATTCTTACTCTTAAGTCCCGTTAACCGGTCGAGATATTCGGAATAGATCTCCTCTTTTAGATTTATCCTGAGAGATTCCTGTGCCTTCTGCCGACCCTTTGCCTCTTCTTTCTCCCACTCTTTTTTTTCCTGAATGCCTGCTATCGGGAAACTCCCTTCCCGGAGGAGTAAAAAACTCTGCTCATCGTTTAAAAGGTAATCGTAAAGATCGATAATTCCCCTGAGAATTTCTAAATAAAAGATTTGATAAACCACCGGAATATTTACCGCCCGGGAATTATACTTAGCTTCAATATATTTTGTAAGCTGCATAAAACACCGGTTCTTTTGAAATTCCCCCTTCAGATTTATCGCGGGATTTTTTTCCATGAACCGGTGGGTGTTGATCTTCAACTCATTATCCCGGTCGAGAATCTTTAGATTGACATATTCACTGAGACGTATAAAAAAATCATGCAGCTCCTCTGCAAGGCCGAAGAGTGAAGTATACCGCTCTCCCTTTCGGAAAACCTTTCTGGAAAAACATCGGAATATATGCTTCCGGATAATAAGCAGTTCTTCTTCTATAAGGAAAGAGATCCGCTTTCTCCGGCCGTATTCCTCCTGGTCCACTCTTCTGTCTTTATAATCATTTAATTCTTTTAAATACGGTTCGAAAAGATTAACCGTAACGTCGGTCCATCTTTTCTTGAGACTGGAAACGATATTTCCTTCGGTTCCGGCACCCATAATCATTTCCAAATTGTAGTCCCTGACGGGTTTCAAGAGCTCGCTGATAATGCGATGAAAAACCAGCAGTATCTGTATGGGATCTTCCCGGGAAACCTCCTCTAAAAGCGGTTCGTACTGGCTGTAGACCGTATCTCCCTGAAAAATACGCTGATCAAAATAGGGAAGAATGTAATAAAAATCTTCGATGTTTTCGATGCCGGAATCCGGAAACATCGTACTTAGAATGGTAAGAATACCCTCAAACCTGGAGGAAAATCCGGTTAATTTTTGATGCTCCATCAATTCTATATCCTGTTTCTTCTTTTCCTCCAAGTTTTTTTTGACGGATTTTCTCCGCTCTTCTTCAAACCGTTCATAATCCAGGATATCGTCTTCCGTTAGCTCGAGGAAATCGAATATACTTCGTATCTTTTCGGGACCCTCATCCTCTTCAGGATAAAAATCTCCAATCATCTTAAGCAGCAACGGATATAACTCGTGTTTGAATCTCCTAAGGTTCCAAAAACCCACCTTAAAGAGAAACTCCGCTACTTCAAAGTTTTCCGCGGAGGATGGAGTTTTTCTTTTTGCCAGCGTAATATCCTTAGCGGTAGCGATCATGGAGAGGATATCCTCTTCCTCAACCCGTTCGGTGGAAACAATAATCCTGTAGGTTTCTTTAATTACACGGGCTAGTTGTCTTGCCTCCACAGTTTCACCGGAACGGTAGAGCTGTTCCATGAATGCTAAACTGGACATAAGCATTTTGGGGTATACGGTGAATTTTGCAAAAAACTTAAAGGCGAATGAATTCCTTGCAAGGAATTCCTTTTTCAGGCTTTCATTGTAACTTTCTATTGCGAGGTTTCGTAAGCCCCCTGTCTGTTTCTTTAAACCTAAAAGGATCCATGCCGCAAAATAAAGGGCTTCCAGGTTGTCAGGAAGACTGTACTCACTGGGATCCGAGGAGTTAAGCCCCTGTTTAACACTAATCTGTTTTAAAAGGGTGGGGCTTATATTGTCCCGGAGGGCGGGATAGAAATAGGTAAGATAATCCCGAATACGCTCTTTCAGGCCGACAGCGGTAAATCCGTGTCTAAAGGCATACTTATTTATTCTTCTCCTAAGCCTGGGATTAACGGCAGGAAGCCAGTCTTCCACCCGTCTCCGGTAACTTCCCATAGCATAACCCGGAGATTTTCCGTTCCCCCGGGTCCGGATTTTTTTTCGAAAGGGATCATCAACCTGGGATTCTCGGGAGTATCTCGGGTAGGGAACACCGTATCCCCGTTCCTTTAACTTGCGGTAAACCTTATCGATTTCAGTCTCGGAAACACCCTGTGCAATTAACCGCTCATAGAGCTTTTGTTCAGTGCTCTTATTCATCTATACCTATTGGGGCTCTGCCGTATCCTTTTTATGGAGTAGCAAGGTAGAACCCGTCGTCCGGAATTTTTCCTCCCACCGATTTCGGCGCAAACTTCAGGAGAAAAGACAGAAAATCTTCCACCTCTTTCTGTACCGCGTCAGCTTCGGCAAAGGACAAGTTGGAACGCGGTATGGCAGCCTCCGCTTCCTCAGCCTTTAAACCGATATTCATCTTCTCCACAACTAAAGCGGCATCCTTTACTTCATCGTTTACCCATTTGATAGATTCTTCATAGCGCATGAGAAAATCAGCAAGAGCTTTGGGGTTATTATCGGCAAACTCGCCCCGGACCACAACACCGCTCTGAGGATATTGCGGTCTCGTGTCCCGCACATCACCCCACTCCTTCTGAAAATCCAAAACAATAGTGCTCTTTTCATTGCCGGAAAGCACTTTTGACACAAAAGGTTCAGGCAGTACCGCTGTCTCAACTTTTCCCGCGGTCATAAGCTGCGATAAACCTATCTGATCATGGGTATAGTCAATGGTTATTTCCGATTCAGGATCGATACCATGCTCTTCCAGGAGATACCGAAACAGAAGATCCGGGGTAGTTCCTTTTCCAATGGAATAAACGGTTTTCCCCGCAAGATCATCCCATCCCCTTATTTCTGTATTGGTACTGAGCAGATAAAGAACGCCCCATACATTTACCGCGGCGTAACGATAATCAACTCCGCTGTTATATAGTTTTGCCGCTAAATTCGAAGGAAGCGCGGCGATATCAACCTCTCCCGAAACTATCTTGGGAACTAATTCACTGGGAGAATTATAGAATGTATAAGAAACCTGATACCCCTGAGGACCGGTTACAGATGAAGAATCATCTATCAGCCCAGCCATCGTCACTCCAAGGGGACCTTTGAAGCTTCCCGCCTTAACCGTTAAAAGGTCCTGCTCCTGTACCGGCATTGCGGCAATTCCTGAGATTACAAATACGAATAATGATAGTGCCGCGGCTGCGGTTTTTATGTTTTTCATATGTATATCCTAAGGTTTCAGAAAAGTGTGGTCAAGCGTATTTTCCACTCAGCAAAACTTATGATATAATCGGTCAGCCCCCAAAATCAGGAGGATAAAATGGATAACGAAAAACCTGACATTTCTGTTAGATATATGGGATTAAATCTAAAAAACCCGATAATTGTCTCCAGTTCAAGCCTTACCGATTCGTTCGAGGGGGTTGAAAAATGTTATAATGCCGGAGCCGGAGCGGTGGTACTCAAATCCCTGTTCGAAGAACAAGTGGCCCATGATTCTGAAGAAGCGGAGTCCCGTTACAATTTAGGGGTCCATCCCGAAGCATTCGATTTTGTTCGGCAGATGGGGATGCGTTTAGGTCCGGGAAAATATCTGGATCTTATAAGAAAAACTAAAGATGCCATTCCTATCCCGGTTATAGCCAGTGTCAACTGTATCTCTACTAAATTCTGGATTTCCTACGCGAAACAAATTCAAAAAGCCGGAGCTGACGGAATAGAACTGAATATATCAATAATGCCCCGGGGACAAGGTTACGATTACGGTGAAATTGAAAGCAAGTTCATTAGAATCGTAGAGAGACTGAATAATGAAATTGACCTGCCTATAGCTGTGAAGCTGGGACCATACTTTACGGTGCTTCCGCTCCTGGCAGTAAAGCTGCGGGAAGCAGGAGCCTCTTCACTGGTTCTCTTTAACAGATTTTATCAGCTGGATATCGACATCAATCGGGAGGATTTAAAACCGGGATATCAGTTCAGCGTTCCGGAAGAGATGTATCTGCCTCTTCGGTGGGTTTCCATCCTTTATGAACAGGCGGGCTGCGATTTAGCCGCTTCTACAGGAATCCATGACGGGGCGAGCCTTGTAAAAATGCTTTTAGCCGGCGCGTCTGCAGTTGAGATCTGCTCCACCATCTATAAAAATACCCACGAAAGCATTTCCGAGATGGCTGCTTTTTTGACGGAATGGATGACCGGCAAGGGCTACACCTCCATTCCCGAATTCCGCGGAAACGTGAGTCAGATCGAAAGCAGCGAACCGGAAAAATTTGAGCGGCTCCAGTACATTAAGGCACTTACCGGTATCTCTTAACGTTAACATGAAAGGCAGTATTATCCAGGTAATCCGGAGGATTACTTCGGTTTCCCTCTTCGCGGCATTAACTGCCGCGGGGGCATATATAGTCATCCCTCTGCCGGTTAGTCCGGTGCCGTTGGTTCTTCAAAGCCTCTTTATTCTGACAGCGGGAATGGTATTAGGACCGTGTTTAGGATCACTATCGGCTGTCCTCTATCTTGGAGTCGGCGCTCTGGGACTTCCCGTTTTTGCCGGCGGAAGCGGAGGTATAGCGCATTTAGCCGGACCTACCGGCGGCTACCTCCTCTCTTTTCCATTAGCCGCCTTTACAGCAGGTATCATCAGCCGTTGGGGCAAACCCTCCGCGGTGAAATATATTATGGGTGGGACAGCAGCTTCCCTTATGATTTACGCGGTGGGTGTTCCTTGGCTCAAATGGCGTACCGGCTTAAACTGGGAAGGCGCCTTCGCTTCGGGGATACTTCCTTTTCTTCCCGGAGATGCCGTAAAAACAGCAGCCGCGTCCGGAATCGCGAAGGTTGCAGAATCGTGGTTCTCGGAGAGGAGAACCAGTTGAAGACGGGTCACCCTTTTTTAGAACTTAAAGACATCACTCACATATTTCCCGGCGGAATCGTCGGAATCCAGGATATAACTCTATCCTTAAAATGGAGAGAACCGGTTGTAGTAGCCGGCTTAAACGGCGCCGGGAAAAGTGTTCTTGCCCGTCATCTCGCGGGACTTCTGGATCCAACAAATGGAAAAGTATATCTTAGAGGAAAGTCTACAGATAGAAACACACAAAAACCCTATCCAGGAATAGGTATGGTTTTCCAGAACTCTGAAAACCAGTTCGTGGGTCAAACGGTCTCTGAAGATGTCAGTTTCGGGCCCGGCAACAAGGGACTAAACGCACAGGAGATAAAGGAAAAAACCAATAGAGCCTTGGAGGAAATGAGTATATCCCATCTTGAAAAAAGAAACCCCCACTTTCTTTCGGGAGGTGAAAAGAGACGCTTAGCCATAGCGGGAGTCTTAGCTCTCGATCCGGAGATGATAATTATGGATGAACCTTTTACCGGGCTGGACTATCCCGGCGTGATAGAGTTACTAAAGGCGATAGAAGATTTAAAGAAAGGGGGGAAAACTATTGTCGTTTTAACCCATCATGTTGAAAAAATCTCAGCCCATGCTGAAAGGATAGTAATTCTCCACCAAGGAAAAGTCGCCGCGGACGGTCCGCCGGATGCAATAGTACCAAAATTCCGGAACCATAATCTCAGCCCCTATGCAGAAACTGTCTGGCGGGAGATGTCCTGGCTTCCGAATTTCAAGGTATAGATCCAGTTTTGAATAGTGAAGGTCTATTTCAATATCGATGGAATGCTACTCCGATCCATAAAATAAATCCCTTTGTGAAACTTATCCTCCTCATTACCGTGAGCATATCCGTATTCATCTCCTCCCTTCCCCTCCTGAGTATCCCCGGATCCCTGGTACTGTCGGGATATCTTTTTGCGAAGCGATCGCCTGTTATTCCCATACTGCGGGGAAAGGTTATCGTGCTGATCATCATTATTACGTTGGTAACCCAAGGAATCGCAAACCGATTTCCCGAAGGAATCGAGTTTGCATTAAAACTGCTGATACTGTTTCTTCTGGGAAATCTTTACGCCGTCACCACCACTGCCGGCGAGACGGGAGGAGCAATTTACGCGTTTTTGTCTCCCCTTTCCCGGAAAGCAGCATCATATGCCGCTCTTATGTTTCAATTGACCATCCTCTTTATTCCGGAACAACTTGCAATCATGCACGACGCGGTGGATGCTCTGAAAATACGGGGAGGAAAACCCAAACGGCCCGTACTGTGGGTAAAATCGATGGGCGTAATGATAATAGCAGGAATCTCCAAACGGACGGCGGAAAACGCGGAAGCATTGGCTGCGCGGGAATGGCGTCCCGGAAGGGGAAAACCCTGCATGAAATCATTAGGATTGACGGATGCGGCCGCAATTTGCTGCGGTATTATCTCATTTTCAGCGGTACTAGTATTACCTCTGTTCCTCTAGGGAATAACATTTTTCCGCGGTCTCCCAAAAGGCGGAAACAGCTGGTGAAAATTCTTTCCGCTTTTTACGGCTTAAAAGACCCACCCGGTAAGGTTCGAGCTCCGGACCTCCCGGGACAACCTCTATTTTTTCCCGGACCGGGCTCTGATGCAGTACCAAATCCGGTACAAGACCAACTCCGAAACCTAACGCGGTAACGGCTATGATCGCTTCATTTCCAGCGGCTTGGGCATACACATTCTGTCTGTAATCATGTTCACGGTACCATCTGTCTATCCTCTCCCGCGCGGCGCCCCGTTCAGGAAGGATGAGTGGTACATTTTCCCATTGCGTTACACCATCAGTAAAGGATTTCGTTTGAGAAATAAATACCAGCGGGATGGTGATTAACACCCTGGAAACCAAGGAATCCGGCAATTTGTCCGGAATTACCGCTATGGAAAGATCCGCTGCTCCGTCCTGAACCTGAGAAACCGTACCGGCAGCATCACCTGTTTTAAGGTTTACCCGTACATCGGGATATTCCTTCCGAAACTTGGAAAGGATTTTCGGTAAAATTCCGTAACAGGCAGTAACAGTAGCATAAAGAGAAATTGCGCCTTCTACATGTCCTGGATAATTCCTGAGGGATTCCAGAACATGATTCCAGTCATCGATGCTTTTTAACGCGTACTTCCTGAACAGCTTTCCCTCCCGGGTCAATTGAACCTGTCTGTTATCCCTCCGGAAGAGCACAGCCCCCGTCTCTTCCTCCAGCCGTTTGACGGTTCTGCTTAAAGCTGACGGACTTAAGGCACATTCCCTGCTTGTCCTTCCGAAGTGTAATGTCTCGGAAAGATGCAGAAACAGTCTAAGGGAGTGAATGTCCATAACCAGCTCCTTGTTGCAATATATGAAATATTATATTGAAAATAAATCACTTTCCGCAACACAAACGATATGATATGTTTAGTGTATTATTAAAACAAGGAGGAATTCCTATGGAGCGGGACTTTGAAAGCAAAGTTTTTACAAAAGAAAAAATCAATCTCGGCGGAACAACCGAATATATTGTTAAGGGTGGAAGAGATCTATTTACTCTTTTACCGAAGGCATTTGAAGGCATCTCTCAGATAGGAGTCATCGGATGGGGCTCACAAGGACCCGCGCAAGCCATGAACTTGCGGGATTCCCTGCGGGAGACACAGATTAAGGTAACTGTAGGTTTGCGGGACGGCTCCTCCTCCTGGGAAAAGGCAAAACAGGCGGGATTCAATGAAGCTGACGGAACGCTGGGAGAAATGATGCAGGTTATCCGGGAGAGTGATCTGGTAATTCTTCTCATATCAGACGCGGCCCAAGCTGCAAGGTATCAGGAAATATTCGACTCCATGAAACCCGGTTCTACCTTAGGATTGTCCCACGGTTTTCTTTTAGGATACCTAAAAACCAAAGGCGAATACTTTCCCAAGACTATCAACGTAATCGGGGTTTGTCCTAAAGGGATGGGACCTTCGGTACGCCGGTTATACGAACAGGGGCGTGAGATAAACGGTGCAGGAATCAATGCCAGCTTTGCTGTGGAGCAGGATATAGACGGCAGAGCTGCCGATTACGCGCTGGGATGGTCGGTAGCTTTAGGCGCACCATTCACTTTTAAAACGAGTCTGGAGATGGAATACCGTTCCGATATATTCGGAGAGCGGGGAATACTGTTAGGAGCGGTTCACGGAATCGTGGAAGCTCTCTTTAAACGCTACCGATTAACGGGGATGAAAGACAAAAAAGCCTTTGCTGAATCGGTAGAATCCATCACCGGCCCTATTTCCAAAACTATCTCCCGGGAGGGAATCCGGCCGGTATATGACTCGTTTCAGGGTAAGGATAGGGAGGAATTTGAGCGGGCATATTCTGCTTCTTATAAACCGTGTTTTGAGATACTCCTGGAGATCTACGATGAAGTGGAATCCGGGAATGAGATCCGTTCTGTGGTAATGGCGGAAGACCGTATGAAACGGTTCCCGTTTCAATCTATTGACAACACCCGCATGTGGCAGGTCGGATCGGAAGTCAGGGAGAAAAGAAAGGAAGATAAAATTCCCTTAAATCCCTTTACCGCGGGAGTGTATATTGCCTGCATGATGGCGCAAATCGATCTGCTGGCGGAAAAAGAACATGCCTACTCGGAAATCGCAAACGAGTCGGTCATCGAAGCGGTGGATTCCCTTAACCCCTATATGCACTATAAGGGGGTTTCCTTCATGGTGGATAACTGTTCCACCACAGCACGGCTTGGATCCAGAAAATGGGCACCCAGGTTCGATTACATCCTGACACAGACAGCCTTTCCCGCGGTGGACAAAGGGGCCCCCGCGGATGAAAAACTGATCAAAAAATTTAGGGATAATGTAATCCATCAGGTTCTCGAAGTTACCGGAAATCTTCGGCCATCGGTGGATATTTCTCTATCAGAATAAACATAAATACTTCCCATTGGAAAACTTCGCAGTTCAAAGGCAATTCCCGGTGTGCCGTTCCCCTGCGTTCATGCTCATGAAGGCGCGCGCCGGAACAGCATTTTCCGTTCAACCCGATTTAAATTTATATATTATATGTAATTATTGCCTCTTCTAAATCACACAAGGTGTTGACCGGGAATTGCTGGCGCCGGAATTGCTGTGCTCATATTTTTTTAATTTTTTTAATTTTAATCTTGAAATAAAATTACACGCAAGATATAGTGTATCAAACAGGTGAAATTGGGTTAGATACCACCATATCTGGGGCATCTGCCGATACATAAGTAGATACACAACTGGGAGGGAAACTTTTATTATTTTAGGCTTGTTTTTCGCCATAACTATTAATTATATAAAATCAATACCATTCCGGGTATAGTCATGAGATGTCCGCATTGTAATAGCCTTGAAGACCGTGTTATCGAATCCAGAATGTTGGCCGGAGGAGAAAGCATCCGCCGAAGACGGGAATGTCTTACCTGTACCTACCGCTTTACCTCTTATGAAAAAATAGAAGAAAAACAGCTCATGGTAGTAAAAAACAACGGCCGGAGAGAACCCTTTAGCAGGAAAAAACTTGAGCGGGGCATTAGAAGGGCATTGGAGAAAAGGTTGATCTCCCAAGCAGCAATTGAAGAGATGCTGAACGACCTCGAAGATGAAGCCGCCATGATAGGTACCGGGAACGATGAAATATTATCTTCTCAAATCGGCGAAATGGTACTAAGACGTTTATATCTCACCGACAGGGTGGCATATATCCGGTTCGCTTCCGTATACCGTAATTACGAGAATGTAGAGCAATTCATCGGGGAAATTGAAAAACTACCCGGTTTATCAGGCAAAATAAAAAAAAGGGAGGGAAAAGTTTGATGGAAGACCAATCCAGGAAAAATCGTACCGAACCTTCTTCGGTATTCACCCCAAACTGGCGGGATTTTTTGAATCATGAAGATGATCCCTATGGGAAAAAACAGTTTAACGAGACGGACCCGGTCCGGCAGGTGGTAAAGAGAAACGGTATTGTCGAACAATACGATCACACCAAGATATTCAACGCTATCCGGAAAGCCATGGACGCTGTCGGTCAGGAATATAACAGGCGGGACATCGAATATCTTGTCGACCGGGTTGAGGACAAGCTCAGGGTCTTTATGAAATCCCGCCATCCCAACTCGGTACCCGCCATAGAAGAGATTCAGGACATAGTCGAAACGGTCTTGATCGAAGCGAAGGAAGTTCAAGCGGCAAAAGCCTACATCCTTTACCGCGCCCGTCATGAGGTAATGCGGGACACGAAGAAACTTATGCTGGACATAGACTCCACCATGGACGGATACCTCGGCCGCTCCGACTGGCGGGTTAATGAAAACGCCAATGTAAACTTTTCCTTAGGCGGACTCATCCTTCACAACTCAGGAACCATTACAGCGAATTACTGGCTTAAGAACATCTATCCGGAAGAAATCTCGCAGGCTCACTCCCGGGCGGATTTCCACATTCACGATCTCTCCATGTTTTCCGGCTACTGCGCGGGATGGTCCCTGCGTCAACTCATACAGGAAGGCTTAGGAGGAGTGCCTGATAAAATCACTTCAAAACCGGCGAAACACCTCTCCACGTTGATACAGCAAGTGGTAAATTTTTTAGGAATCATGCAGAACGAATGGGCGGGGGCTCAAGCCTTCTCCAGTTTCGATACCTACCTTGCTCCATTCATTAAAAATGACAATCTCAAAGCAAAACAAATTACCCAATATATTCAAAGCTTTATCTTCGGAGTGAACACCCCGTCCCGCTGGGGAAGTCAAGCGCCCTTTACCAACATTACTTTAGACTGGACAGTCCCGGAAGATTTGAAGGACAAACCGGCCCTTGTTGGAGGAGAAGAGCAGAATTATACGTATGGTGACTGCCAGGAAGAGATGAACCTGATTAATCGTAGTTTTATAGAACTGATGATTTCCGGAGATGCTAACGGCCGGGGGTTTCAGTACCCAATTCCCACCTACAATCTTACAAAAGATTTTATCTGGGACTCAGAAAACGCGGAAATGCTTTTTGAGATGACCGCCAAATACGGAACCCCCTACTTCCAAAATTTTATCAATTCCGATCTTAACCCCGGGGATGTCCGTTCCATGTGCTGCAGACTCCAATTGGATAAACGGGAACTGAGAAAACGGGGCGGCGGTTTTTTCGGATCCGATGAGTTCACCGGGTCCCTCGGAGTGGTTACCATCAACCTTCCCAGAATCGGTTATCTTTCCAGAAACACTGCGGAATTTTATGAACGGCTGGACCGGCTCATGGATATGGCAGCCCACTCGCTCTCAATAAAACGGAAAGTCATAACCAGGCTCTTAGATGCCGGTCTCTTTCCGTATACAAAGCGCTACCTGAATCATCTGGATAATCATTTTTCTACTATAGGTCTCGTGGGTATGAACGAGTGTCTCCTCAATTTTATGGACCGGGACATGCTCGATCCTGAAGGAAGACACTTTGCCCTGGAAGTACTTACCCATATGCGGGAGCGGCTTGTTCGCTATCAGGAGACCACGGGAAATCTCTACAACCTGGAAGCAACACCGGCGGAAAGCACCTCCTACCGGCTTGCAAAACACGATAAGGAGCGTTATCAGGATATCATAACGGCGGGAGACAAAAATCCTTACTACACCAACTCCAGCCAACTCCCGGTGGAGTACACGGAGGATATTTTTGACGCTCTGGATCTTCAAGAGGATTTTCAGACTAAGTATACCGGCGGCACGGTTTTTCACGGATTTCTGGCGGAAGCCCTTCCCGACTGGAAAGCCTGCCGAAATCTTGTTAAGGCCATGGCTGAGAATTATCGAATTCCATATTTTACTATCAGCCCGATTTTTTCCATATGCCCGCATCACGGCTATTTATCCGGAGAATTTTTCAATTGCCCGAAATGCGCGGAGGAGGAAAAAAGAAGACTCCGGGAGAAGGTATCTTCCCTGGAAAATGAACTGTCCATCCATACCGAATAAGAGGAGGAGAAAATGCGGACAAGAGAAGAAATACTTACCGAAATTGACGAGGTTAAACAGCAGCTTCAAAACGTTAAGGGGACGGAAACCGAGATCTATACACGGATTGTAGGTTATTACCGTTCCCTCAAGAACTGGAACCGCGGTAAAAAAGAGGAGTACTTTGAGAGAAAACTCTTTAAACCCGATGCTGCTGTAAGAAAACAAAGCAGCTCAGAACCCAAAATGAGTGAACCGGAAAAACAGGTAAAAGAACCGGTAAAAGCCGCTTCCATAGTGCAGTACCGTTTTTACCACAAGCAGCAGTGTCCGAACTGCATCCCCATGAAGGCCTTCCTGAAAACTGTCGATTTAAAGGGGACATGGGTAGATGTGGATTCGCGGGAGGGACTCGATGAAGCCATGGAGCTGGGAGTGATGAGTACTCCGACCGTCATTTTTTTCGATGTTAAAGGTAATCCGATATTTCGATGCGAGAAACCGTCGGTGATCAAAGACATTCTGGAAAATGCCGAAAAGGAAAAGTTATTACCGGAAATGGCATGGAATGAGTAGCGGAGGATTTGAAAATCCGATTCGGTTTAGTAAAAACAACCCTTATCGATTATCCGGGAAAGGTAGCTGCATCATTATTCACCCACGGATGCAACCTCCGGTGTCCATTTTGTCATAATCCTGAACTGGTGGACCCTAATTCTCCGGTACCGGATCATTTTGTACCGGCTGAAGAGGCAGCGGCGTTCTTGGAGAAACGTAAATCCGTCCTTGAGGGGGTTTGCATATCCGGCGGTGAGCCTCTCCTCCACTCCGGGATGTCAGAATTCGTTGGAGATATTCAGCGCAGGGGTTACTCGGTAAAAATCGATACAAACGGACTCCTGCCGGAGCAGCTTGCCGAATGTGCCCCCGATTTTATTGCCATGGATGTAAAAACAGCTCCTTCCCGTTATGAGCGCCTCGGTTTTACCGGAGCTGATGCACCATACCGGCTCTCAGAAAGCATAAAGTATATCACCTCTTCCAAAATACCCCGTCAATTCAGAACGACACTGGTTCCGGGAATTGTTACCGCGGAAGATCTCGCGGAAATAGCAAACATTATACCTCCCGGCTCCGAATACATACTGAACAAATTCCGGCCCGGGATCACCCTGGATCCCGGCTTTTCCGAGAAACTACCCTATACAGATGAGGAAACAAGGGAAATGGTCTCGTTTTTCCGGAAAAAGGGCATCGACTGCCGGATGAGTTAATACCAGGGAAAAAATCTCTTGTATTCACATGACTGCTGGTTTATAGTAAGGGAAAATAAACCACTTATTTGGAGGATAGATCATGAGTAAATCTGTGTTGTATGTCATCGTGGGATTGGGCTTAGCCTTGGCAATCCCCAGTATCATTGTTTTGGTAATTGTTTCCACAGTTATGGGCAGTGTTAGTTCAATGTTAGGAGGCGGCGGAGGAGCCTTTCTATCAATTATCGGCGGCCTTTCCCTTATCGGTTCATTATTCTCTATGGTTTTTGTTCCTATTCTCTACAACGATGAGAATTTCGACCTGGCGAAAATTATCAAATTAGTGATTCTTGCCACCGGTCTTCTCATTATTCTATCGGTTATAATCGGTATCGCCAGCGACTACCTCGGCGCACTCCTCTTTATCCTCGGCCTTGTAGGCGGGGCGGGAATTGCCTTTTTCGGATTCAAGGGCGTAACCTCGAAAGCCTAACAATCTTTAATCATTTTCATGGAGGGCTTTCCCGGTACGCAGCCGGGAAGCCCTTTTTTTACTTTTTTTATTCATCCAGATAGTTCCCGCACTCCCGAATGGGGCTCCAGAATCCGTTGATTTCCTCAGGATAATCGGCAGGACTAATTCCCTGTTTCATCTTCATCCTCATATCGTAATAACCTAACCGGTGGCAGGACCCCCGGATATAGTCATCCACGCGGGGTGTCCAGCCGTCTTTCTGAAGATCCTGTTCAAGAGATCTCACAAGGCCGGAGCAGGAATTATCATCCGCCATATTTACGGTCTCCTTAGGATCGGCCTCTACATCGTAAAGTTCCCGTTCTTCATACCCGCCGTAGCGGATATACTTCCACTTTCCCCGGCGTATCATGCGGCACCCCCTGCCGCTTCCCGACGGATAGTACTCCGAGTAGACAGGACGTTCGTACCGGTCATCATGCGCCAATAACGGCAGGATTGATTCCCCCCGGTGGAAACCGGTGTAGCTGATCCCGGTTAATTCCGACAGGGTAGGAAGAAGATCCACAAGAGAGACAGGACTGTTCACCCGTTTCCCTTTTCCATCTTTTCCGGGAAGGCTTAAAATCATGGGGACTTTAACGCTGGGTTCAAAGAAGCAGTTTTTTGCCCAGAGTCCAAAATCTCCCAGCATTTCTCCATGGTCGGAAAAGTAAAGAATTGCCGTGTTATCCAGGAGCCCTTCAGATTCCAAGGTATCTATGAGTTCGCCTACCTGATCATCAATAAAACTAACCAACCCGTAATACGCCCTGACCGCCCGGATATGGGCTTCTTCGGGAAGTTCAAATGCCCTAATCTGTTCCCTTCTTCCTTCCAGAAAGGGATGCAGGGAGGATTCTCTGGACATAAATGAGGGTTCAAACCCGGTATACTTGGAGTAGTACTGCTTGGGCGCGATGTAGGGCGGATGGGGATCCCAGTAACCAACAGTCATCATAAAAGGGGAATCACCGCCGCCGGCGGCGTATTTCCTAAGCCAGTTACACGCATCGGTATTCACCGCCCGGTCGTAGTCAATACGGTTTGTCGAACCGGAACCGGAAACTTTTACCGGCTGAGCGGAGGCGCCGTTTCCGAGCCTGCCCTCAAGGGGAGCGTAAGGTTTTTCCAGAGTCGAATAGACGGCATAGGGGAAGACATCTCCGGTTAGACGCTCCATAAAGCCGTGATGCTGATCTGGTCCAAGGAAGTGCATCCTTCCCGCAAGGGCAGTCCGGTAACCTCCCCAGGAAAGCATATGCGCAAAGGTAGGCCGCCGTGAATCCAGTACGTCACCGTTGGTCAGAACTTCGCATTCAGAAGGCAGAAGACCTGTGAGGAAACTCATCCGGGAGGGAACGCATAACGGACCGTTACAGTAAGTATTCTCGAATACCGCACCATTTCGTGCTAAACGGTCAAGGGCGGGTGTTTCTACCTGGAGATTTCCGTAACAACCCAAGGTATCGTACCGATGTTGATCAGAACAAATTAGAAGCAGATTCATCTTTTTCATGGAACACAGTATACCAAAAAAAAACCTCCGGTAAACCCGGAGGATAATAATTACAGCGATGCTAAATCTGCAATTTAGCATTGCCTTTTTACTCTGCTTGGGATTTTCATTTTATTCGATTGAGCAATTCCCGGCGATTCCGATTGATTTACGTCATTTTTTAGAAATAACGCCTCTTTCTGTTACCTAAAAGTATAAAATGAGAATTCCTTAAAAAATTAGTAGTGGCGAAGGGACTTGAACCCCTGACCTAACGGATATGAGCCGTTTGCTCTACCGACTGAGCTACGCCACCTTGTAATGCAACGGTTAGAACTATACTAAAATACTAAACCCTGTGTCAACCTTACCTGCTCCTTTCCAAGCCTCATTGCGGATTGTGTATCCTACAGTTATACTAGTAACCATTATGAAATACGAAAACATCCTAAAGACATTATCAAAAGCGGAATTGCGAATCCGCGGTATAGAAGATCCCGTTCACAAATCAATACTTCAGGATGAGATAAAAATCATTAATAAATTATTAAAGCAAGACTTATCTGAAACCGGTAAAGACCTTAATTCTCTGTTAGAGCAGATGAGGCACGCGGAACTAACCGCATTAACCCGATCGCTGGCGGATCAGATCTCCGCCATGGAGCAGCGGAAAGGTGAAAAAAAAACAATCCTGAACCTCCGCGCCTTCGGCGCGGAAGGAGACAATGAAACCGACGATGGGCCTGCCTTTGCTGCCGCTTTTGCCGCTTTAGCAAAACTTCCGGGCAAGGCGGTCCTCCATATCGATGAAGGGACATACCGCATCAGCTCCTTTAGACGTCCCGATATTCGGAGCCATCTGCACTTAGAGAATCTAAATAACGTGGTTATCCGCGGGGAAGGACCCCTAAAAACCGTTGTCGTAGGGACACAGACGGGAACTCTCTTGAGGATGGAAGCATGCATGAATGTGACTATCCGGAGCATCGGATTCGATTTCGATCCCCTTCCCTTTACCCAAGGGCATGTTGTGTCGGTTAATAAAGAATCCTCAAGCATCGATTGGCAGGTTCAAAAAGGGTGGCCAACTACAGAAGAGTGGCTCCCGGAAATACCTTATCGGATGGAAAGTCACCTCCCCTTTGGATCGGGCTCTCCTAGAGCGGAGGGGACGGGCAGATTCCTCCGGACCGGTAACTTTCCCATATCTCGAATCCAAAACTTGGGCAACGGCAAGAACCGATTATATATGCGCATTCCCTGGTGGAAAAATCATGCCGAGATTCCCCCGATTAAACCCGGTACTCCCATGACCCTTCACAGCAGGAACATACCGGGTAAACAGCCTGCACTCTGGATAACCTCCAACCGTTTCTGTGAACTTCGGGATGTAGCAATCTATGCTTCTTGGCATCACGCTTACCTAATCTGCGATAACGAAGCCCAGCGCTGCATTAACTGCTCCTGCGAGCCGAAACCGGGAAGCGGCCGTCTTGCAGTTACCAACGCAGACGGCTTCCATATCCGGAGCAACCGGATCGGCCCCCACATTACCGGATGCAGGATCCGCTGTACGAACGACGACACCTCCAATTTCTACAGCAGAGCAGTTTCGGTAAACCAAACACTGGGAACGGATACACTTGTAGTGGAAATTCCTTCCCGTCCTGAATATCAGGCTACAGACTGGCAGGCGGATCCTAGATCGTACAAAATTGGAGACCAAGTGGGAATAATAAATCCCCAAAGCGGCGCGATGGAAGTTATATCCCGGATAACGGCCATAGAGGAGACTTGGTGGCGGGGGGTTCCCCGGCTTCAGTTTTTCCTTGCAGATGATATCCCCCCTTTAATAACCCGGGAAAGACTTGGAAAAACACATCCTGTTACTCACAACATGGAGTTTTTTAGCATCACGCCGGAAGAGATAACTGAACACATGCTGATCAATCTATCATTGAAATCCGACGGTTTTATCCTTACGGACAGCCATTTCGGTGAAAATCATATTAACGGTATCAAATTGAAGGGATCAAACGGCATCATCCGGGGAAACCTCTGGAAACTTTGGGAAAAGGGGATACCGAAAGGTAAGAAAGTGATTGCGGCAAAGATAAGTGTAATGGTATACTGATTTTATATGAAGAGGTTCTACTGCATTTCAAGCCTTTTCATGGCTGCCCTCGTGTCTATCCCCTTTTTTCAGAGTTGCAAAACCGCAGAGATGGCTCCATCGGAGCCTGTGGCCGTACGAGAAACGAAACCGCCCCTTCCGGACCTAAAACCGGTTTTCCCTTCTCCTCCCGAAACCATCACCATAGAAGAACCGCCTAAGGTAACCATAACCTATCCTGAATCACCGGTATTGATTGCAGATATCCCGCTTACTATTACTGTGGAGCTTATAGACGGAGATCCCCCTAATACAGTCGAGATTACCGGCTCCGCTGATTCCTCCTTCCAGACATCGATGTTTCAAAAGCGGGTGATGATATCTGAAGACGGACCCTACGATCTTCTTTTGAATGAAGAAGGTGTAACGGAATACGTTGTGAACAGAAACAGCTATTATTTCAGAGTACGGGGCGGGAAAATATATTCCGACGGGAAGACCCCCCTCTGGGGACCCTGGAGTAAGCCTATTAAAACCGTACTTAATCTGCCGGCAGAACCGCCGATTCCTTCGGAACCTTCTTTAGGATTACTCACCTACGATTTCAGCCCGACTTTCAGCTGGAAGGCCGGCGGCATACCGGAAGAACTCAGAATAGAAATTATCTCTAAAGATACAGGATACTCCCACACTAATAAACTGGATGGTCCTGCTGCGGAGTATTCTCTTCCTGAGAAACTTATTCCAAATGAAAACTACCAATGGCGGCTTTCCGGAAGATACGGGCCTCTCTATACTACATGGTCGGAATGGGTAACATTTACCGTTACTTCCCGGAATATGATCCGTCAGCCGTATTTTTCTTTAAACAGTACCGTATTTCACACATCCCCCGCCTTCCCTTTTTATACCCTTCCGGCAGGAATAGAGGCATACCGCTTCACCTTGACAAACGAGACAACGGGAGAGACCGTACTGGAAACGGAAGAACAAGACAGAAGCAGATTTTCTATAGAGGATGAGTTGTCAGAACAAATCCTTTACTCGGTTTCCGGGCAGTACAGGAATGATGATAATATATGGTGTCCTCCAAAGAAACTCATAACCTTTACTGTAGATCCTTTGGAGATACCCACAGCCGCCGTTATACCCCCCGGAGAGACAGCGGCATTCCAGATGGGCAGGGAAGGAACATGGCCCGACGAAATGCCCGTCCACACCGTAATTCTTACCGTTCCCTACGAGATGGCTGTATACGAATTAACTAACCGGAAGACTGTTAGACTTCTTAACTGGGCTGTCAGTAATGGACACGCGGAAATCCGGGAAGATGGTGTGTACGATGCTTATTACGGAAACCCTATTCTCGGGCTTGGAGATATGAATTACGGAAATCAGTTTGGAATCCAAAGGGACGGAACACGTCTTGCTCCTGTTTCCGGAAGAGAAGAACATCCCGCAGTGGGAATAACATGGTATGGAGCTGCCGCGATCTGTAATATTTTAAGTATCCATCATGGATATACTCCGGCCTACAGTCTTGAAAATTGGGAATGGGATAAACAGTCACAAGGTTACAGATTACCTACTGAAGCTGAATGGGAATACGCCGCCAGAAACGGTTCATCTCTTTTATTTCCCTGGGGAACTGTTCCGTCCGGAAGAAGGGCAAATTATTACCGGAGTTTTGACGCATGGGAAGATCCCGCGGAGCCTTACACCCGTAACGGCGGGCCGACAGCCCCTGTGGGCTCATTTGAAAACGCGTCGGTATTCGGTATCTACGATCTTTTCGGGAATGTGTGGGAATGGTGCTGGGATCTTTACGATCCAAATCAGTATACCCTCTCCGAAGAAGGAGTAACTGATCCTACGGGTCCCGAATCCGCGCCGCCTCTTATAAACATACCCGGCACAGAAGGAATGAGGATATCCAGGTCCTGTGCCTGGAACACCCCCGCAAACGATTTCAGGAGCACAAACCGCGGCCGGTATAAACCGGAGGGAAAAAGTTTTAGTATGGGGATGCGTCCGGCCAGGAATCTCCCGTAATTCCGTATTTTGCTTCCGCGGCTTCATAATAATCAATTACGTTTCGCACATAGGACCGTTTAATAGGATACGGCTCGTAATAGAATGAACGTTTAAAACCGTAAATGATGATGTTTTTAAGCTGTTTTGGAGTTATGGAAAAGTTCGTCAAGGCCGTCTCTATTTCGTTGCAGACACTGGTCCTGGAAACAAGTCTGTTATCGGTACAGAAAGTAATGGAAAGCTTATTGTCCAGCATTTTGCCTAAGGAATGATCCTTTACAGTTTTGATATCGGGAGAAGTCTGCAGATTGCTGGTCAGACACACCTCGATGGTTATCCGCAAATCGGCGATATAGTTGGCGAGCTGCGAAACGTAACGGTTTTTATCCTCGATTTCCGGAGAGAACACCATGGAATAGTCAAACAGGTGAAGACCGTGTCCAATTCTGTCGGCATGAAGCTTGGTTATGGCCTGGAATATCGATTCAGGACCGTATGCCTCCCCGGCATGTACCGTTTTTTTCATAAAGTGGCTATGGACGTAGTGGTAGGAATCTTCATGATCGCTGGCGGGATAGCCGTATTCACTGCCCGCTAAATCAAAAGCCACCACTTGAATATCCGTCTCTTCCCTGAGTTTTACCGATGCTTTAGCCAACTCGAGGCTTGCCATCCGGATAATATCCAGGGGTTTAGAGAAGTTGTGGATTTCGAATAATTCTTTATAATAGCTGGAAAATTCAGCAGTAAAAAAACGCATGGCACAGGCAATTATTCCATAATCAAAGGGCGGTTCCCCTTCCCTTATAGAACGGTTTATCTTTCCCCGGGCTCTTTTCAGACCGGAATCCACCGCTTCCATAACCTCCAGGAAAGAAAGCCTTTTGCTTACATGAAGCTGCGGCGCAAACCGTACTTCTAAATACCTTACCCCCTCCTGCCAGTTATCCATGGCCAGTTCATAGGCAGTCCGTTCAAGGGCATCCTTGCCCTGGAGTACTTTACCCGTCCAGGCGAATCCCTCTAGATATTCATTCAAACTGCTGTAGGAGTCCCGGAAAACCATCTCCCGGAGACCTTCCTCAGTAAAGGAGGGAAGTTCAATCTTCTGTTCCTTTGCCAATTCTATGAGTGTCGGAATGCGGAGACTCCCGTCTAAATGTACATGCAGATCCGTTTTAGGAATTTCTTTAATAAAGTTTTTTATATTCATGATTCTTAAAGGTAATTCAGCAGCAATTCCCGGTCAATACCATATACGCTTGAGCCGTTTTCTTTTTTACATTAGGACAGGAAAACCTGTTTACCAAAAAAGGCTTTGTTGATTATTATGACGGGATGAAAAAAACATTCCTTCTCCTACTCCTTTTTTTATTAGCCGTTACTACAACTTCCAGGGAAACCGGAAGCATCATACTTTCTCTAAGGGTGTTTCCCGCGGAATCAGGATTATACAAGGAGAGTATAAAGCTTATCCCCGTTACCCGGGATGGATCATGGTCACACTACAACATTAATACCGGATACCATACCTTTACGATTAAATGTCCTGGATATGAGAGTAAATCATTCAGCTTAGAAGCATATGATCACGTTACCATAGAAGACAAACTCGAGCGTCAGCAAACAGGTTTTAAGAAACTTACCGAGATAGGTACAGGAAAAAGACCGAAAAGCGTTGTCTTTTCTCCCGATGGTTCCTGCTTTGCGGTAACTCACCTCGAGGGGATGGGAATCGGAATTTACGAGACGGAAAACTTAACTCTCCTCAAGGAAATAAAATTACCCGGCACCGGGTTTGTTGAATGCGCCTTTTTGCCGAAACACAACGAGTTATGGGTTTCCCAAATGACCACGGGAAATATCCATATTATTGATACCGATACATTTACCTATAAGAGAAGTATTCCCAGCGGAGGAAACTGGTCTAAGGTTATAACGGTATCTCCGTCAGAAGAAAAGGTTTTCGTTTCCAACTGGCTCAGTCATGATGTTACCGAGTTGGACGCGGACACCGGTGAAGTTAAAAGGGTTTTCCCCCTTTCCGGTGTACCAAGAGGAATGGCGATTACTCAGGATGAAAAGGCTCTCTACGTCTGCATCTACGATAAGGGAACCATAGAAAAAATTGATCTCGATTCGGGAAAATCAAAGGTGCTTCCATTTGGCCCGGGGGCTAAACGTCACATCGTTTTGGATCATAAGAGGAATATCGGCTACGCGTCAGATATGTATCACGGGAGGGTTATAAAATTTTCCCTCCTGAGTGACAAATTCATGGGATCAATTTGGGTAGGGGCAAACGTAAATACAATCGACCTCTCTTCAGACGGCAGTTATCTGCTTGTCAGCTCCAGGGGTAAAAACAATCCGGAGAGTTACCTAAAAAAAGGGCCGGAATTCGGTAAGGTGACGGCGGTTGATACGGAGCATTTCCGGATCGCCGACTGGACTTGGGGAAGGAATCAGCCTACAGGACTCGACATTGCCCCGGGAGACCGAATTGTAGCGTTTACTGATTTTCTTGATAACAACATAGAAATTTATGAGATTCGGGACTTATGGAATAAGGATAAAGATCTTCAGGCCAAAGATTTTACTGCTTCTTTAAAGCAGTCACCTCGGTGAAACTCGTTCCGGAACATTCCGAAGGAGGTACACCCCGGAGAAAAAAGCACCGTTTCTCCGGGTTTAGCACTTCGGAACACTTCCTGTACACACTCGTTCAGGCTGGAATACGGACCTTTCCACGGCACCCTCTCTTCCCGTAGAACCGGAATGATCTTCTCCGTTCCGGTTCCTTCCAGAAGAAATAGAGAGGAAGGTTTACGGACAAATTTTTTAAATACCGAAAAATCCAATCCTTTATCGGTGCCTCCGGTAATAAGATGTACAGGCTCCCGGAAGGAGGAAACAGCAGCTTCTACAGCTTGAGGAATTGTGGCGGCGGAATCGTTATAAAACTTAACTCCCGACACGGGCTCGAGCCATTCCAGACGATGGGGGATCCCCTTAAAGCGGGACACCGTCCGGGCTACCGCATCCGGAGGAAGACCCCATAATGCTCCGGTCAACGCGGCTGCCAACAGATTAAGCCGTTGGTGTGATCCCGGAACCGCAAGCTCCCTGGGTACTATGAGTTCTTCCCTTCCCCCGTGTCGGAAAAATCCTTCTCCGTCAGGACCGGAAAGATATGCCCCATCCTCCCCGGGGGCAAGGGGAGCATTAGAAAAAAACACCGGTGTCCCGGGTGTCTCATCCCGAAAGGAGCAGCAAACCGGACAGGTACTGTTGAGGACGGTGAAATGCTGTTTACTTTGAGATTCAAAAATAACCTTCTTGTCGGCAATATAGGGTTCCATGGAGCCGTAATAATCCTGATGATCCGGAAGTATGGTTGTGATTACCGCAGCCTTTGGATCGAGCACCCCCTTTTTCCGAAGATCTCCCAACTGCCAGGAGGAAAGCTCCAACACTACCGGGACATCCGCTTTCAGATCATCAAGAAATTTAAGGGGCGATACCGTGATGTTTCCGCCGAGTTTCGCGGCGGGGTTCCAATTCTGGAGTACAGCTTGTATTGCCGAAGCCGTAAAGGATTTCCCCTTACTTCCCGTTACCGCCGCAATGGGATTTGAAACTAACGAAAGGAAAATAGAAATATCTGTCTCAATCCGTTTTGCCATAGCAAGGTAGGGACTCGAAGCCGGCACCCCGGGATTTTTTATAACCAGATCCGCGTTCCGAAAATCCTCCTCCCGGTGCTTTCCCAATACGTATCGGATAGGTAATCCTTCCAAGGCTTTTAATGAAGGAGCTAAAGCTTCGGCGGACCGGAGATCGGTAACGGTTACCGCTGCGCCTCTTCTTACAAAAAAAGCGGCCGATGCGGCTCCTCCGCCGTGCACACCTAAACCCATTATGGTAACCGATCCTGTTAATGCATCATTCAGCGGCATCCAGCATATACTCCTTCATTTCCTGTTCATTCAAATACGATTTAACCTTTATATTAAAAAACAAGTTTTTCCAGCCATTCGGGATTTCTTTCCGGAGCTGAAGAAAAAGAGGAAGCTCTTCGGAAAATTTTTTCTTTTTAAGTAATTTTTGTACCTCCGTCATTTTCGGTTCCAACAAGTTAACCGCCCGGTGCAGAAGAGATAATCCCTTTCTCCGTCCCTCTTCCGTAGGACGGTCCGGGGTGTAGCAGATCGATCGGTATTTGCACGTAAAAGGATAATAAGGATAGAGATTCTTTCCGTTTGGCATGAATAGCTTCGAGAGAAACTTGCTGAGATCCTGATCCATCCATATTCCCTGCAAAAGGTATCCTCTACCGGTCTCGCCAATCCAGGTGGAAGAAATCAGCTGCTTTATCTTAAACTGTTTTACTTTATTCCCCAATGTTTCTATATCATCCAGTGGAATACAATCAGTCTCTAAGGATAGCCGGTTTGTTCTGTAAGCTGGAGTAACATCATTACTTCCGCCTTCGACAATCTGGTGAATCCCGGGCCGGCATAACAGGTTAAGACGCATTATGTAGAGATAACTCCCGGCGCCGATTCGATACAGGTGATAAAATTGCGGAAAATGGATAGCGGCAGGATCGAAAAAGTATGTTAGATTTCTAAAAACATCCGGAATAAGTTCCGTCAGACTGGATATAGTTTTCCTGAGGGCCGCAAGATATTGTTTAGAAGGCTTAGTTTTATCCAAGTCATGATGCACAGGAAAAGGGTGAACCACATAGGGTCTATTCAGCCTAAGAAAGTAGTCTTCATTATGATCGAAATGCCGGGTATAATCTGAATTCCCATCTCCGGAGGATGCACAGAGGGTATTAATAAATTCATCTGTATATACTAGCTTGATAACGTTCCCTGCTTGACCCATTTTATAGTTACCGCAAAAAAGTGTAGTTCAGGATCACTATAGAGTCATTCTGCTGTTTTTGCAATTACATCTCAATATATCCGGAAAACCCGGTCAGTTCAGACTAAATTACAGCTCTTTGCTCTAGTAAGAATACGGGAATTCCATACATTCTGCTTCATAAAGCAATTTTTATCGGCAAAACGGTCGATTTTACTTGTCCGTTCTTGAAAATATTTTACTGATTTTCCCAAAACAGTGGTTTTATCTTCTAGATTGTTATCCCCGTCTTCCGGTAAGATTTCTGAATAGAGAAAAAAGTATATATTTCTGTAAGGATCTAAGTCCCGGAAATTTCTCCCCCTGGTGAGGTGTCTCATTTCATCAATCCCTTCATGGTAATCATCAACCTTCGCTTTAAGATATCCGATTTGCGCGCGTAACAGACGGTCGAGAACCCGCTCTCCGTTCTCTTCATCCACTGTCAGGTCTTCCAGAAATGAAAAACCTTCAAGCCAGGGAACAGGATCGGTAATAAAAAGGCGGTGCTCCCGGGGAAGTGAATAGGCTTCCAGTGCCGAAGTAAGTCCAAGCCGATATTCTCCCATAAAGGTATATGCTTCGGACAGAAAAAACAGACTTTCTCTGTTCCTTGCCCGTTCCCTTAAAATGATAAGGGCGTCCTGGATCTTCTCATTATATATCATCGACCGGGCGAACCAGCGGTAAATTACTTCCAAGGCGTTAATATCATTGTATATACGGCAGTACGATAGACCGGAAGTGAACATTTTTTCAGCATCATCGTACCGCCCCAATTCCATATAGGTTCTCCCCTCTAAAAAATTTATAAAGGGGAACCATTTTCTGACGGATATCGATTCGGTTACTTCTTTTACCGAAGAAAGATAGTCTAATACCCGTGTATAGTTTCCGTACAGAAATAAACTGATAATTTCAAGAATGTAGCTTCTAAAATAACAGTGAATATTCCACCCGGGATCTACCGATTTTCTTGCTATACCGAAATAATTCTTGGCATCCTGAAGATTTCTCTGACTAAGCATGATAATACCAAGTTCTGCGTTAGCACGGGACAAGCCGGAAACATCTTCAGTATTCTGATAATGGATGACTGCCTTTTTCATAGATTCCATGGCTTCAGAATGTTTCCATTCCGCCATTAAATACTTACCCTTGAGATAGTACAGATCTCCTACGAAAAAAGAATCTACATCCCGCGGAATTTTCCATCTATTATATAAACGGGCAGCCGTATTTCTGTCTCCATCCAAGAGTGAACACCTGAGCTTACCCCCTTTTAGAATAAGTTCGAATTGGCCGGCATATTTCCCGCTTGTTATCGTCAGACCTGGATAATAATAAAGCACATCCCGAATAACCGAAGATCTTCCTTCGGTTCCCGACCGGAAAACATACCGTTGAAATGCCCGGAGAAACATATTCTTGTTATTCGAGGAATGGAGCAGCTGAATAGATTTTAGATTAATTAAACAACGGCCTGCTTCCCATTCCCTATAAAACCACACGGCAAGACTGGAGATCAATTTCTTTGTTTCTTCCGGAAACATCTCCTTCATCCACAGGGTAATTTCCTTAGGGTAAGGTATGCTGTTCTTAATAAATCCGCGCCTCTTTAATTCCCGAAAGGCATTCTGAACCGCCAACTTCTCAATACCCAGATTCTTCATAAAGCGGTAAAAATCTTCCTCTGTAATCATTCCCCACGATTTTATGTAAACAAAGGCTGTAGTTCGTACTATAGGATTCAATTTTTTAAAAACTAATGCCCGGCATGCCTCTTTAGATTTGCCGTTAAAACTCTCTTCCGAAAGAATTCGAAAATACGTCTTTTCCAAAGATTCCCGCTCTTTAGAGTCGGTATAAAATTTTATTATTTCCGGTTTATAACCGATCTTCGTGCTGAGATATCCGGAAGTTTCAACACCACTGGGAAGCGGATAATCAAGTTTTTTTATAGATAGGGTTTTAGATTTTTCAATATTCGATAACCTGTTTTTTATCTTTTTTTCAACTTCTTCCGATTCAACAGGGATAATTAGTATTGGAAAAAAATCATTTCCCGGAACACCTTTACATATAATGTTAATGAGAATGTCCAGCGTTTCGTCTTTATACTGCTGGAGTTCTTCGCAAACGAGAAAAAAAGGAGAGTTGCTTTGAGAAACCATACGGGCAAACGCGGTTAAATAGAGAAGAAATCCGGAAACGAAATCTGTCTTTATTTCGGCATGGACCGTATCTGTCACCGGCTGTCCCTTGCCATATAACTCCAAGAGGGATCGTACGCGATTCCATGCCATCAATTCAGTTTCGTTCAAGTAATCCGGTATAATAGGCAGCATCGATCTATTAATGGCATTCCGGAACGGTTCCACCGCGGAAAAGACTTCATTTCCCGGAGTAAGTGATATATTCACCCACCCCTCAGTTTCCATCTTTCCGGTTATTTTTTCTAATGCCGCATAGAGTACTTCATGCATTTCCAAAAGGGCATTGCCCTTAAAAAAAATAATTTTCCCTTCACTTTCACCGGTGATAACGGGGAATAATTCATCTAAGATATATTCAACGCTCCGGGGGGAAACAACAAAATCGGTAAAGGTTCCTAGGAAAATTGATTTACCTTCTATACGGGAAAGAACTTTCCACACATCTCCCTGACGTTCGGCGGCAATTTCATTTTTCAAAAAATCCTTAGCGCTGTCTCCCAGCCAGAAAGTCTCATCAGCCTCTATGCGCAGTGCTAAAGATTTTAATTTTTCGTGTATTTCAATCCTCTGCCCTTCTGAAAAAAACTCCGTAATAACAGTATAACCGTATAAGTCATCTTCTTTTTTACCAAGGTATCTTTTCAGTCTGAAGAGGGTATCACAGATATACGTGTCATCCTCAGCTGAAAAATTGGGGAAAGAATAGAGATAAAATCCATCCGCGGCGTACTCAAAAATTCCGCCGTCCTGCTCAAGGAGATGCTGTATATGCTGAGATATTTGTTCGATGAGCTCCGGCGACAACTTCTTCAGCTGCCGGTAATGGGAGATTTCCGTTAAAAGATAATACATGCTTTTCGATGCACCTTGTTTTTATCTTCGTTATATTTCGTAAGTTATTTTAGTGTTGATTTATGGGTTTCATGCTCCGGCCTTCGTAAACCCCGTTTGATCGATATCTCCTCGATACTTTTTGCCATAGAGAAAGTCGAACAGGAATTCCAGATCCTCCATCGCCATCCCAATAAATTTAACACCTAAATATTTTGCACCGGCATCTTTGAACTTCCGCATTACCCTGGCATCCACCGGGATACTCCGGGAATCACACTTTATTTTCATTTCTAGATCGGTGTAAAGATGGATATCCGGACCATCTAAGGGAAAACTGAAAAGAAGACCCGACGCGGAAATATCTATAAGTTCGGTTTTTTCAAATTCTTCCTTTGCGGGTTCACTCTTATAATACCCGTTTAATTTCAACGAGTAAGAAAGTACCCGGCAAAATTGGGTAAACAATTCTATTTCCTCTCCGGTAAAAGGTTTTCCGGATTTTTTCCAAACCGTTATGTACCCAGCGGTATACTGGTGATAAAGAATAGGAAAATACGCGGTCTTACTTCCGTCTTTCAAATCCTCTTCAAGCACGGATAATGATTCTAAAACTTTAAAGAGAGGATTACCCCGCTGAGTTTCAATCTGGATGATTTCTTCTTTCCGGAGAATTCTGTCCCTTAAAACAGGATCTTTAGGCGGGTTTTCATCAAAGGTATAGGGAACTGCCAATATTTTTCCGGTATTGGCGATCATCCTTTCAGCGAAAGTCTCCGGAGCTCTTCCCCTGAACATAGAGATCTTGCTTTCACCGCCTATGGATTTTGCTTTTTCCCGGATAGCCTTAAGGAGATCCGATATTTTTGACGCGTCAAAGCCGGCTTCAATGTTAGGTTCATCCACAGGATCGTACATCTGAGAATGGGGGAAGTCCAGTTTCACCTCTGTTCCGAGATAAAAAAAGGTGACTCCTACCCCTTCCGGTTTTACGATACGTTCATATTCTCTGGAAAGATCCCGGAAAATTTCGGAGGGTTGAGATATAATGATGGTACCATTATCGACACCGGTTATTTTTGACCGAAACATCATAGGTTGTTCCCGGAAGGAAAAGAATACATTTATCTTCGTACCTTTTGTAAGCTCCGGGGGATTATCTTCCGAGATAACGAGATGTATGTTATTTTTTTCGTTTTTCTTTATTCGGCAAAGAACCTGTTTATCCTGATAATGTATCTCCAAAGAAGCATTATTTTCCATCAAATTAACAAAGATAAACTCTTTTTCTACCCGATGAATCTCTACCGCCACTATTTATTCTCCCCGAGGACCGAAAAATCGACCTGTATATCATTAATATACCATTTCCCGTCGGACTTTACTATATAGGCCGCTCCCTGGGTAGCATTGTTTCCGCTTCTTAGGATGAGAGGCATCCCCCATTCGCCGTTATTTATTTTCCGCAATTCCCCGATATGCCACTCTTTTGGAAGCTGCTCTTTTAATACAGCTTCCTCTAGAAGTCTTAGTAAAACTTCAGAATTCTCATATTCGACGGCGGTTTTGAGAATCTCTCCATTCTTTAGTCCCGCAAGAAAATCATCAATCAGTTTGTAGGCTTCTTTTTCTTCTTCTCCGCCGGCAAAAGGGCTTGCCAATGGTCCAATTGCCTCATGACCGGGAACTGCCGCGTCTTCCCTGGAAGTATATAGGAAGAAGATATTTCCCCGCATATCCTCCCGCTGAACCTTGACGGTTCCATCAACAGGAGCTTGCCGGGATTCATCGTCCTGCTCATCATTTTCCGGTCCGGTCTTGTTCATAGTTATTTTCCGCAGATCATTTTCCGATACCTGTGATGAGGTTTCTTTTGATTTAGCCTGTTCATTCGGGGGTGATGCTTCCTCCTCATCCTTCTTACAGGATACTACCAACCATAGAACACAGAGGAGGATACAAATCACTCTATTTCTCATATCTTAAGAAGATATTATATTGTCAATGGTATTTCAACATTGATACACCTTGCTATCTTGGGATACTATAAAGGCTCTATGAATCGAAATGTAATATGGCACCTTCAGGAAGCGTATACCCAGCCTGTAAGAGATCCGCTCTGGAAACATATTTACCTCTCACCGGGAATGGTAAAACTGCTAAACACTCCCCCCTTTAGGATGCTGCATCGAATTAAGCAGCTGGGTATAACATTTTCAGTATATCCCGGGGCAACACACACCCGGTTCAGCCACAGTTTGGGAGTATTCCATACGGCAAAAAGAATGATTTCTACACTCTGCAGCTTCGATCTCTCCATACCGCTGACTCTGGAGGGGGTCAAAGCCTTTCTCTGCGCCGCCCTTCTGCACGATACGGGTCACTTTCCTTTTACACATAGCCTTAAGGAACTTCCGCTCCTCTCTCATGAAGCCTTGACGGGTCAGATAGTGAAATCACGTCCCATATGTGAGATAATTAAAGAGAATATCGGTACTTCACCGGAAATGGTAGGAGCCATTGTAGATACCGATAGTAAAGACAGGGTTACTCCTGAGATTCGTTTTTACCGAAATCTTCTCTCCGGGGTTTTGGACCCCGATAAATTAGATTATCTTACCCGGGACGCTTTCTTCTGCGGGATCCCCTATGGTATTCAGGATATTGATTACGTATTGAGCAGGATAATTCCCCACAACGATCGGGGGATCGCACTTCGGTCATCGGGAATTACCGCGGTGGAAAACGTACTATTCTCAAAATATCTCATGTTCCGGACCGTTTATTGGCACCGGACCGTCCGGGCCGCGACGGCAATGATAAAAAAGGGATTGTTCTTAGCCCTTTCTGAAAAGGTAATAAAACCGGAAGATCTGTACAGCTTGGATGATGACAGTTTTTACCGTGAATTGATCGCGAAAAATTTTGCGCCTTTTACACTTCTAAAGAGAACAAAGGACCGGAGCTTTTACAAAGTTGTTTACGAATCCCCCTGGAGGGAGGAAAATGAATATCATTCAAAATTAACCGATTTAGAGTATCGAACGAGAGCGGAGAGAAGGATAGCCCGTTCCCTTTCTACCGATGAACTTAATATCATCATCGATATCCCGGAACCTATCAATCTAGAAATCGACGTCCCGGTCATAGGCGACAATTCCGAACTCGAGTTTCCGGAGTCATCAACAATTTTTACCCGGTCGGCTGTCTCTGACTTTAAAAAAGTCTTGCGTCGAGTAAGAATGATTGTAACTCCCGACATCTTTTCCTCCGTTTCCGATCCGGAGGGAGTATTTTTATCCGGAAAGGAATGATGGCGGTTTCAGATCTCTTTAAGGAGAAGATTCCTCCAAGGGTAATGCGGTTTGTGCGGACAGCAGGAAAAGGCATCAACAAATTTAACATGATTAAAGCAGAGGACCGAATCCTCCTTGGGATTTCCGGCGGAAAAGATTCTCTCGCTTTAGCCTTGGCATTGAGCTTAAGAAGAAGGTGGATTCCCATCGATTATGAACTCCACGCGGTAAAGATAGATTGGGAGGAGTACCCTCTTGCCGAGGAAGACCGGGAGAAGCTTACAGAATATTTCAATGCCCTTGCAATTCCTATTAAGTTTATCAAGACCAGCATGTTTCCCTCATCCTTTAAGGGAAGATTTGACTGCTACCTCTGTTCCAGGAACAGAAAACGTCTCCTCTTCGAAGAAATGGAGAGAAGGAACATTAAAAAACTGGCCTTAGGGCACAGCTTAGATGATATTGTTGAGACAACCTTGATTAATATGGCCTTTCGGGGTTCCTTTGCCACCATGATGCCTGTCCAGCTTTTTTTCAGCGGTAAAATTCAGCTTATACGCCCCCTCTGCTTTCTCAAAGAAAGCAGCATAAACAACATTAGCCGTTTTCTCGATCTCCCCGTGGTGGAAACACCCTGTCCTTATAAGGATACAAATATCAGATCTTCCATAAAACCCATCGTCCGGGAATTGAGCAGACTGAACAAGCATGCCCGGGAGAACATCTTCCGATCCACCTGGAACCGGGATCCGGCCTACCTTCCCTCAAAGAATAATCAGGAAGAGTGAGAATTCCAGGCTTTACATAGGTAAAAAGGCTATTCTAAATTGTAAATTTAGAATGGCTAGAGAAGAATGATTTTCTCTTGCAAGGAAGCAGGATCTGGAATACATTGAAAATAGAAAATGTTTCTCGTTCAGTTGAAGCAACTTTTAAGGGAAGGGAACTCATGGGTTATTCAAAGTTAATGAAGGAAAGAATACGAAGGGTCACCGTCCTCTTCAAAGAATTAGGATTTGAAGTTCTTGATGGTGAGTACTATGAAGATACATATACAGCAGGATTTGAAAGCGGTAAAGGATTCCAAGGCGGATTTTTTATCGATAATGATAGTAAATTTCTTGAGATCACCTATACTTTTTCGTTTTCACTCCAACTAGCAGATTTTATAAAAGAAAATCTGGAAGAAATGATGCATACCTGTTATGAATTCGGATGTTATACAAATATAGAACAGACGAAAAAAGAGATAACATTCTCCATATTCTCTAAATTATACTATTCCGGTATGAATTATTATTCCCTGCGGGATACCATGAGAGATTTTCGGGATGCCGTAGATACTCTACAGGATCTTCTCAGCATTCAGGATTTATCCGATGAAGAAGACGGGGACGAGGACGAGGACGAGGACGAGGAATATGGAAATACGTAACATTATGGAGGATATTGTCATCAGCATGGTGGATGAGGTATGCCGGGAAAAGGAACAGGCAGGTAACGGAACTTACTGCACCTCTCCGGAATGCCGAATGGATGTTGTCTGCTATGTACTCAACAGAATTCCTCCTAAATATGTTTCTTCAGGCCGGGGACTAGCACATGTTGAAGCTGATTATGAAGGAAACCGTCAGCTAAAAGCGGATATACTGACCTTAATAACGCAGGGCTTAAAACGGATCACATCGGTAAAGAGATCTTATTACGAAGGCGAGTGTGATGAGTGTCAGGACCGGGAGGGTTATTTCTTTAATCTTCCCACCATAAAAGGCCGGTTGTTTCACGGCCTTACCTTTGAACCGGTAAAGAACATCCAGGTTACGCTCTATTCAGATTCTCAACCGGTAAAAATGATTGATGCCCGTTGGCAAAATCCCTTTACCATCGTCGGAGGAACATCCGGTACCTTTATGTTTTTTCCACAGCCCATCAGGGCGGATGATCAGGGAGAAGAGAAAACCTTCGACTTGGAAGTTCGAGCCGAGGCAGAGGGTTACGAAACCCTTCATCATTTCTTCACTGTCCGCGTAGAGGCGGAAGGAAGGTACGCGGATTCTATTCAGCTTACCAGAGAATTGAATTTAAAAGACCTATACCTGCTTCCGGAATAACATTAATGAAAAGAGCCGCTTTTAAAATTATCAAATTTTGAGAGCAGCCTCATAGTGAGGATCTTAAAAACAGTAATTTTGAAAGGGCCTCAAAAACGTTCAGAATATATCTGAATATCCTGAATTCTTCCGGGAGCCTGATCTTCCACGAATTTAAGAACTTTATTCATAACCATCTCACCGTGCTGTTTAGAATTCGATACTAATGCAGCCCCTAAGTGGGAAAATGTTAAACTTTTTTGACAGTCCACCTCCGCGATGGTTACCTTATACTTCCGGTGCAGTCTGTCTTTAAGGGATTTTACAATACGCCTTTTATCTTTTATAGAAGTGATATCTGGAAGCTCGATTATAAGCTGAATCATTGATACAATCATGAAGTATATATACTAAGGATATTGACTCAAAATCAAGCCCGGATTCTAGAGGAATTCTCATTTCATTCCTTTCGGCAGCAGAAGGGGGCATTAATTTTACGGCTGCTTATCTTCTTTCGGTGATGATCCGCGGGAAAATATATCTCCAATGTTATCCAGCGTTAATTCGCTCAGGCTGTTTTCCGCTTCTTCGCTCGAACGGTCTTTCATGGGTAAATATGTCCTGTTATATTCTCTGGAGAGCTGATAAATATCATCATCCCTGTACAATTCAGGAATTTTCACTTCTAAGTTATAGCTTCTCTCCGTCATTCCCCGCTTCATGACGTTAATTGGATCAGTAACAGTGATAGCAAAATGAGGACTATAGTAAAAAAGGTAGACCAATACCGTAACCATAATAATCATAAAGAAAACTAAATTCGATTGTGCCTGCTCACGATTTACCGGTCGGAAATCTAAAAACATCTCAACCTCCCCTTGGGAAATATGTATGTAATCCCCGGGACCGAAGTATGTATTATAATAGTTGTTGCCGTATCTCGAATAAAAGGTTTCTCCCCCCTGTTTCAGGATAAGAACATCCCCCTGATAGCTGAGAAAACTTTCCAATAATTCAGGATTTTCTTCCGTTAGCTGGTGTTCTCTGATAAATATAGCGGTCTGAAGATTTCTCCGATAGTAGTTTTGCTCCACATTGGGAATGGAAACAAAACTGGTGACCGCCGTGGCAATAAGGAGTACCGATACAAAGGCAGTTACCATTATGGATGTGACTTTAGCAATGTGCCGCTGGGCCATCGCCGAATCAGTATACTTTATCTGACGGAAAATCTTTAAAATCCTCAGCAGCCTCAGTATTCTGGCAATCCGTACTGCCTTAATTATTTTGAGTATATTTATAAATCCTCCAATTCCTAAAATAGTTACATTACCGTAGACTAGAGCCAAAACATTAGGTCCGGAATTAAAAAGCAAAAGGGGGACGGCAGCTAAAAAGTCTATCCATCCCCTGTCCCGGTAGAAATAGGCCCCCACACGTCTTTCCCGCCAGGCAAAGAATAATCTGGTAAAAAATTCAACAGTAAAGAAAACATCAAAAGCAAAACCTGTCCAAACAAGGATATATCGGTAATCCCACGGCCAGTTCATGAGTACGGCAAGGTCCTCGACAAAAGTTTGTATAAGTACGAGAACGATGGCTATTACCACAAGGCCTTCGAAAAACGAAGCCGTTTTCTTTCCCATTTTTCTTACCATCCCTTTTCCGCGGCTATCTGATAGAATTCATCTAAAAGTTTGATATCAAACCCGTAATATTTATAGTTTTGCCGGGCAATGCTGAACCAGCTCTTATCCGGGGTATCGGCGCCTCTATCCACCTTGATATCCGGACGATACGCCCTGCATCTGCTTCCTAAAACAGAAGCGATTCTTGAGGTAGCTTCTATAAATCTGTTTTCGATAAACGAAACCGATGCATCAACACCGCTCTTTAAAGCATGATCGGGAAAAAGATTGAGTTTTTTCTTCAGTACCTCCAGTACTTTTTCTGCAAATTGGTTCTGTACCATTCCGGTGGCAGGACCCTGACGGCTCTGCCGCGCATTCGGCCCCATCACATGAAGGGACGGCTTTAACAGAAGGGTTACTTCCACAAAATTCCTGACTTCTTCTCTGCCAATTCTCAGCCGCTGCACCTTGGTTAATTCAAAATGAACATATGATTTCCTTGTATATACCTCATTCAGGTATTTATCAGCAATCCCATGGAGCAAAGCAGTATAGGGACCGGTAAAATCTCTGCGTGCGTCCGGCTTTCTGAGCATTTCTGAGAGAAATGATAACAGCTGTTCCCGGATGACCTGTTCTTTGACGTCCCGGGAATCTATAGATGCAAAAAAAGCAAAACGCAGCTGTTCTGATAATAATCTGTTTAAATCTTTGTAAAGCACGGTATCTATCAGCCCAAAGAGCGATTCCAGTAAAAGACTATATATGGAATTCCAGTCTTTACCGGAAAAAAAAGCAGCTGAAGAAAGAGTTGGATAGAGTTGCCGCGCATTGGCACGTAAAAATTGAAGAATCTGCTCCTCCTTCTGCAGGGCAGTAAAGGGATGCAGTGCCGAATTACTGAGAAGGCGCATAACAAAGGCTTGAGCTTTCTGTCTCTCTCCGTTCATTCCCTTAGATTTTCGGTACCGGAACAGAAACAATAAAGAGGAATTATTGGCAATCCGCAGAGATTCTGCTAAAATCTCCCTCATACCGTGAAACAACCTTTTCCGTTAGCACTGTTACTAATCTGTCTCCTCGCCACGACAGGCTATAGTCAAGATGAGAATACAGAGGAACCATTAATCGAAGCATCGCCTGTTCTTTTTCCATTTGGAACCGAATCCGATGAGGTTGAACTTTTAGTAAACGGTTCCTGGAAGAGTACGCTGTCTTATACCGCGAGCTACGGTATAGATCCGTTTACGGGGAAAGTTCTTTATCCCTATGGCATACCCGGTTTTTCGGAGACCGGCCTCTCCTTTGTTCAGAATCCGGATCTATTTGCTTCTGTAGTGCTCAAAAGGCAGTTCTACTTTACCGCAGGATTCACTAAAGACTTACAGCCGAACCATATAAGATTCGCCTATTACGGAAAAGAAAACGCCTTTCTTGAATCATTAATAATCGGTAACAGCGGTTTTTTCTTCCCGCAATATCCCTACCTACCTTTTGGAATATCCGGCACCGAAGATTCCCGGGTAATCAGCGATCCGGGAATAACTGCGGTTCTTCAGGGAGCCCGCTCCAAACATCATCTCCTCCTCAAGGCAGAAACATCGGATCGGGAAGAAATTCGCTATTCCGGAAAAAACCTTTTAAAGGAAACGGTTATTGACGCAAGCAATTATATACGGGGAAGATTCTATAATCTTCCCGACAGCGGTATAGATGACACGGTTATCTATATTGAGGGAAATACAGGAACTCCCGGCTACCTCCCGGGAGATATTCCCGATGGAAGCCGTTACCGCCTCCCTGAACCCGGCGAGGCAGTAGTTTCAGAAAAGAACGGAACAGTCGCCGTCTCCCCGGATATTGATGGAAGAATACTGATTTTCTACCGAAAAAACGGTGAACCCATTGGATCTACCGGCAATGGTAAAAACAGCCTTATTTCTCTCTCCAATGGAATTCCTGATCCGGAAAACATCGGTGATTTTTACTGGAATTCCCCGTCGTTGGAAGAAATTGCTCTGGCAACAGGAAGGGAGGCGGATGATTTCCGAATCAGCCTTGGCGGAACCGATTTCCTCCTTCTGCGGGACCCGGGTTTTTACTCCCCCTTTGAAGCTAAAGACCGGTACTACCTACCGGATACGCCGGGGGGCGGAGAGCCCTCTTCACTTCTGCTGGTGGACAAACATACAGGACTTCCATCCGAAAAGGGAGAAATGATATCCGCGGTTTTAGAAAATAATCTTTTTGAAGGGGGAAAAATTATCCGTTTAATCCGCCGGGATGCGGGGGAAGATGAACCGGAATTCCGCTATCCTGAGAGCAGATATCCCCTCTTAAAAGATGCACCTCTTATTTATGGTATACCGGGTGTACGAACCCAAAAACGGTCCGGCATTGGGATTGCGGTAAGGAATTTGACCCCGGTGGAAGAGTACAACCTGGGAACTGATATCGTCCCGGGAACGGTTACGCTCTACAGAAACGGGGTTAAACAAAGACTCTTTGATATAGACTACGAAACCGGTCTGGTTACTCTCTACTTTTCTCCCTCGCCCGGAGATATTCTGATTTTTACTTTTCGACGGAACCGGAAAATCCTCGGACTCGGAGACATATCTTTTGCCTCGGCAAACCGCTTCTCTTTATCCGAAAACGATTTTATCTTCGGAACAATAGGGTTCCGCTGGAATCTTACAGGAAACAGCGTATCAGACTTTCCGGGGGAACACACCGGCGGAATAACTTTTTCCGCCGGAACTGAAACGGTTTGGGAAAACGGGTCTGCCCAGGTTTCAGCAGGAATATCATATACCAATCCGGATACCGCCGGCTTGCTGCGATTAGGAAGCATGACCGGCTCAAAGAAAGTCTTGCCAATTTTCGGAGACAGGCTGCTTCCCTCGGCAGCTCCCGGCATGCTTGGGTCTTCAAATCTGCTGCAGGCCAACAGAGGACGTCTTTACTACAAGGACTATTCCCAAGAAACGGCGGGAGGGGCAACCTTAAATAGATACGATTGGGATATACCGGATTCCCAGGTATATCCTTATGAATCGGGGGAACCTTTAGGACCCTACACTGCGTCCGTCGGTACCGAACTGAACCTTCCTGTAGTTTTGGTTATGGATTTTACCATGGAGAAAGATGAGTACTGGGTAGGGGGAAGGGTATCCCTGCCTTCTAATAAAAATGAAGATTTTTCGGGATACTCAGCGCTCTCTTTCTATTGGAAGCCCTTAGATGCAATTCAGGATGCGCCTCTCACTCTCTATTTTCAGATTGGAGCTCTAGATGAAGACACTGATGGAGACAAAATTATGGACTCATCAGCCGCAGCGCTTTCGGGCGGGTATCCCTTCAATGATCAGTCTCACGGAATTGTTCTAGCGGGAGGAATTGGAGGAATAGATAATGAAGACCTAAATGAAAACGGCCTTCTGGAAGGGGAACGCAGAGAAAAAGTACTTACCCGGGAAATCGATATATCAGCAGAAGGAAATACCGAAGGTTGGCGGAAAACTGAAATAATATTAACGGAAGATGAAAAACAGCGTCTCTCCCTGGTTAGAGGATATCAAATAATACTTGTCAGAGAAGGAAGTTTACCGGCGGAAGGACGAATCCTCTTTTCAGGAATAACCTTGGAAGGTTCATCTTTCTATGGAGATACCAATGAGGTAATACTCCGTGAAGTACCGGAAGATGAGATGAATACTCCCCTCAAGGACTCGGACGGTGATCTGAAACGGCTTTTGCCGGACCAACAGGAAAATACCGTTCTAAAGGTAACTCCCCAGGGTGATAACGCGGTGATACAAAGGCACTTCCAAGGGGTGAACACCGGCAGCTACCGAAACTTGTCCTTTTACCTTTTATGTCCGGCAGTTCCTCCCGGCAATACCGTCACCATAGACTACACCGGAAGGGGGATCGGTATAAGCGGAACCTTTTCGCTGCCTATAGCAGCTCAGGGAAGCTGGCAAAAAGTAACGCTGGACTTAGAGAATAAGGCGGTCCTCTTATCCGGATCCCCCCTTACCGGGAGCACCGTCACTAGCACCGGAGGTGAAGGAATCTTAGATACTATTTCCGCGGCCTTCGAATCATTTGCCGGATACACTATTTATTTAGACGAATTTCATCTCGGGGAACCTATCCAAACTGTAGGAGCCGGAATTGGCGGAGAAGTATCTTACTTCCGGAAGGGTCCGGTCATAGCAGCAAGGGACATCCCTATCGTCTCCAATTTTAACTTCACTTCCTCGATGGAGTTAAGAAGCAAAGATTTCTTTCCTGAATCTGAAACCGAAAATCCGGAACTGCAAAATGCTTCGGGTATTTTAAACGGTTCCGCGGTATCGGAAGCGGAAATCGGTATTGCCGCTGTTTCCGGCGATTTTAACTTTACCTATAGTAATTCCTGGGGATTTGCCGGGGGACATACGCTTACTATACCCTCATTCACATATTACATCTCCTTTACCGATTCATTTCTCCGCAGCTACGGAAATTTACCCCTTAGTTTGAGCCGAAGCAATACAGTTTTTATCGGGCATCCCGAAATCGGAACTGTAACCAGTCATGCGGAAAGTACCGTCCGGGATAACCGGGTTACTCAAAAATGGCAAAACTCTCTCCTGCTAAACCCTACCGCATCGGTCAATTCCTCCACCAATCTTACATTGGTTAATACAGCCGACGGGCTTTTGTTGGGGGAGGAAGGTTATCCCGTTTCCTGGATACAATCCTACCGCCTTCTATTGCCCTTCAAAAGCGGAACAAGTCCCAAACGGGAATCGGAACTGTCCTTCACCGCGGAGGGAGGGGACGGTATCTTCTCTCTATCGTTAGAAGGCACGGGGAGCTCTGAAAACACGGCTGCCGTAACGGGGATTCAGGAGAACAGCGGAAACCTGTTCTGTAAAATTTCTTTAAGGGACGAGGAAACTACGGGTAATCCCGGTATTGATCTCGGTTACTCCAGAGACTTTTCCTTTGATACACCATCCGGTTCGGAAACTTTTATTCAGGATTGGAACGATTATTTTCATACCCGGAAACAACCCTATATCTATAAATTCTTTCCGTTAAGCGAACTTTACAGTATACCTTCCAGGAACTCATTCGCAGCATCCACCTTGGGTCTATCTAACGCTTACTACAAGCCTTCATTCACTTTTACGGGAGGACGTACCTTCGGATACGGACCGATCGACTTGTTCATCCCCGTGTCAGGAAGCTTAACCCTTTACCGGGAGCTGCATCGTCGAGAAAACTCCCTGGCGGATAACCGCGGAGCTGAATACACCATGACATTTAAGGGGGTGAACTTATTCGGCGCTAAAGGCTCAGATCCGGTTTTTACTTTTTATAACACCGGAAGTTACACCGGCACATTTTCTGCCGCTTATGAATTTCAGGAAAACACAGTCGAAACTGGCTCCTCCTATTCGGAAATCTATTCTCTAGGCTGGATTTCTGAAATTAAACTGGTTAGTGACACTTCCACGGTTTCTTTAAAAGGCCGGATAAATTATACCGATGGCGGGCATGAATCAGTTTCATCTGTCATCAATCCTCAATATTCATGGTCTTCCGCGCCTCCGATTTTCGGCAGCGCCCTGCTCAGAGAGATGGCCAAAAACGGGGCGCGCCTTGTCCACGAAGAATCCTTTAGAATCAACTCCCAAAGGAGCGTTAATCTTTCGTTTACTACCGCTGTACTAAGTCACGCAACTTCCTATACGCTTCCTAATCGCGGGTACATAAAAATATTAGTTCAACTCGCCGCAGGGAGGGAAAGGGTCGAAAGAATCTTAGTCCAAGGTGAACCGCCGGAAAGCAGATATCTCTCCATGTTCGGCTTTTCTATAGGTTTGGAGGGTTCTTTAACTTATTAAATTCTCCTCTCATCGAAAAATTTCCTCAAACCAGAAAATCCTGGTCAATACTTACTAATGCTAAAATTCTTTTTCTAAGAAACTTTTGAAGCAGACAGAAAAAAA
>CAZUAE010000020.1:0-68553 GCA_964618265.1 uncultured Spirochaetales bacterium
AAAACGTGGCCCGTGTATTGACGGGAAAGATTGAGGAAGGAATAATTACCTTTGAAAAGGCGGCAGACATTGCAGAGTACCTTTTTTATAAAAATCCCCGGAATATCTTTAGACTCCAGGATGACCTAAAGGAAAAGTAACAGATTCTCTTTATTATACTGTTGAGGCTCTGAAAAATGGTAATTTTGAAAGAGTCTCTGTGCGGATGTGGCGATTAGGTATGGGAATTGCCGACTGCGGCATGTAACTGTATATTTGCCCATACGGTAAATAGGGGGTTCCTGAATGAAACAAAATTGGAATATGGATGATATGCCTGACCAGTCGGGAAAAACGGTTCTCATAACCGGTGCAAATGACGGATTAGGGTATCACCTCACCAAAGCGTTTCTGGAAAAAAACGGCAAGGTGATTATGGCATGCCGCAATATGGAAAAGGCCGATAGGGTCCAGAAAGAGATGACCCGGCTCTATCCTGAATCCGAAACTGACTTACAACACATCGATCTGGGGAAATTGGAATCGGTAAAAGAGTTCGCACAGGGGGTGCTGCAGGATTATAAGCATTTGGATATTATCATGTGCAATGCCGGGGTGATGGCGGTCCCGTATGGAACAACCAAGGACGGATTTGAGACCCACATGGGAGTGAACTACTACGGTCATTTCGTGTTAATAGCGAACCTGATGCGGATTATAAAACAATCACCGGGAATCAGAATTGTAACTACTTCCAGCGCCGCCGAAAAAATAGGAAAACTGAGTCTAGATAAACCGGTCACTGAACAAAACTACAACAGGTGGAGAGTATACGGGGACAGTAAACTGGCCATGCTCATGTTTGCTTTATCCCTGGATAAGCGGTTCAAAAAGGCCGGAATAGATGGGTCGGCACTGAGCGCTCATCCGGGATATGCGAAAAGCAGTCTCCGCGCCCGGCGATTAGAGACCGAAAAAAACATCATCCAGCGTTTTCTGCTCAAATTTTTTGAGATGCTCTCGATGTCCGCGGAACGGGGGGTTCTGCCCTTGCTGTACGCGGCAACTGATCCGGAGGCTCACGGTGGTGAATTCGTCGGAGTATCGGGTATATTCCAGATGCACGGTTCACCGAAAATCGTAAAGGGGCAAAAACGGGCATACGATGAATCGCTGCAAGAAGAGCTCTGGAGTATATCTGAAAAAGCTGCGAATGTATCTTTTGACTTAAGCAAATAACGGGATTTGAACAGACAGGTTTCGCGATAACTGCATCTTTTGCGACTTATTAAAAAATTATTTTTAGATGAATTGTTGCAAATAATCATTAAATGAATAATGCTAAATGTAAAATAAAATAAAATGGGGGGGAGATCTTGAAAAAAAGTATTTATTTATCCGGACTTATATTACTCAGCATCGCTTTCATAAGCTGTCAAAGTGTCGGTTCTCAAAACAGTACCAATCCAGGAAATTACACCGGTTTTTCTGAACTGACCTACCTGGAGGCTCCTCTTACAGGGACCCGCCTTGAAACTGTCGAGGATTATCGTAAAGCTCTGGAAGATAACGAAGCATTAAAACTGGAATGGGATAACAACCGTAAAGACGATATTGAATGGAGAGCTGTCTATGGTGTTCAGAATCAATATTATTACATCAGACGAATTAAACTTATCGGAGAACTTGCAAAAGCTTATCCGGAAACACCGGAACTGAAAAACCTGCTATTAGACCGCTTTCAGTATGCGACATATATCTATCAGCTTGATGTAAAACCGGAAGTACAGGCATATGTAAAAAAATATGCCCAAGATAACGAAAAGGTTGCCGAAGCTTGGTACTGGTATTCCCATGTTACCATAAGAAAAAATTACCGGAAAGAAAAACCCATATTTGATGCAATAGAGGAATTTGAAAACCGGTATCCGGAGGATGACCGGCTTCTTAACCTATATGAATTAGCAAAAAACTACCTAAGAGGATTACCGGGAGAACAGAAAATTATAAAAATCCTTAAAGAAAAATTCCCTGATTCCCACGTAACAAAACGTATTGAACAGCAGGAATGGCAAAAAAATGTCGTCGGGCGACCGTTCAATTTAGATTTCACAGATCAATTAACGGGTAAAAAGATCTCCGTTGGCGGACTGCGGGGTAAGGTTGTGGTCATTGATTTCTGGGCAACCTGGTGCTCTCCCTGCAGGGCGGAAATTCCCCATATGAAGGAACTCTACGAAAAATATAAATCCCAGGGAGTAGAATTTATTGGTATCAGCTTGGACAATGACTTAGAGACACTCAAAAAATACTGTAAGACAAACGGTATAACATGGCCGCAATATTGTGAACCAGGGAAAGGGTGGGACTCAGATATCAGCAAGACCTGGAGGGTAACCGGTGTACCCACGATATTTATTCTAGATAAAACGGGAAAGATTTATTCCATCAATGCCCGGGGACGTGTTGAGGAATTGATAAAGGAATTACTATAATGGGATGTTTGAAAAAGGTAGCCGCGGCATTACTCATGTCGGCGGCAGCGTTTGTTGTTACCGCCGAAGAAAACCTTATCGAGGTGGCGGTTAAAGAGACAAAAATCCACCCGGGGAAACCCTTTGAGGTGTTTGTTACCTATAATATTCCCGAAGAGGTTTATCAAACGGACAATCATGATTTTTTCACTTTTACCATCGAATCGCCTAAAGAGGCAAAAATATCAGAGATTGTCTATCCTGACGGCACCCAAAAAGACGGAGAAAAGATTTATACAGGAAAAACAACCCTGAAAGCAGAAATAATCCTTCCCGCTGGAACACCAGCGGGAACGTGTGTCTGTATTGTGCAGGCGGGATATCAATTTTGCAGTTATCAGGGGGACTGTTATTTCCCTCAGAAAAAAATGATAGAATATGCCATTACCCTTTTTTGAACCCATGGAGGTTCCCATGAAAAAAATAGCCCTACTAATTTTAGTGTTCCTGTCTGCGGCTGTTTTCGCAGAAAACAGGATGACTATTACGGTCAACAATCTTAGTATCAGCGTTCCTGAAGGCTGGCTGGCAGAATACACCAATTCGCAGCAACTATTCTTTCTCTACGCTCCTTTGGAGCAGAATGATGATTTTCAGGAAAATTGCAATCTGACCTATGAAAATCTTCCCCGGATTTTTTCTATCAAGGAATATATGGATTTGAGCATTGAGATGCTTGATGATGTTTTTAATAATTTTCAAATGATAGAACGCAAAGACAATTACCATATTATAAGCGGGGATATGAATAATATTAGGGTAAAGCAAATACAATATGTCTATATGGATGGTAGAACAGCATATGTATTAACCTTCTCATCTGTTCCCGGTAAATTCGACACTTATTTAGAGACATTTAAAGGAATTGCTCAGACCTTTACAATCCAGTAATATTAAACGTTATGAAATTATTGGAAAAAGAAGTTTTTATACCCCCAAAAGACGGCCGGAGTGTTTTTCCAGGTCCGGTCAGCTATTATCATCCGGATAAACCTCATCTTATGATGTGGTATGGGTACATAGACCACTCCGACGCATATGATGATTACGTTGAAATAATCAGCAAAGACAACGGCCGCACATGGTCAGAACCAGAATCCCGATTCAAAGGAAAATCTGTCCCTGAAGGGCGTATTCGATATGCCGAACCGGTTTTCTTTTACGATCCTGACCAACATGTTTTTGTATCTATTATGAAAAAAGGATTTTATCCGGGAGATAAACGGGTCCAGTCCATTATCTGGGAATTGGAAATCCGCACCTATGATTTTGATAATAATTTATGGAGCGAAGCAGAAACAACCAAGCTTGGATTTCCAGAAGGGATAGCCACCAGTTTTTCATTTCCCATAAACTTGAAAACCGGAAAGATCCTTGTACCAATCCAGAAAGGGATGTATGATCCGGAAAAAAATAAATTTATCCATTATAACGATTACTGGTCCCGGGCTTATCAGTCCCTTGCCATGATAGGAGAATACACTGATTCAGGAAAGATAGATTGGCACGCCGGTAAACCGAATCCCGCCAGTCTGGACCAATCCTGCCGGGGGCAGTGTGAACCCGCTTTTACGGATCTCATTGACGGCAGAGTAGCTGCGGTGTGCCGGGGCGATAATGGAGCCTATCCGGAAAAACCGGGCTATAAATGGATCATTATCTCGGAAGATCAAGGAGAAACATGGTCGGAACCTGTCCCTTTCGGCTGTACCGACGGCAGCATTATTGAATCTCCTTCATCAGGATCCGCATTGTTCCGATCCATAAAAAACGGGAACCTTTACTGGATAGGAAATCTTTGTATTTTGGGTGAACGGCCCAATGGAAATTGGCCGAGGAATCCCCTAGTCATTTCTGAAGTTGATGAAAAAATGCCTGCGTTGAAACGGGACAGCATTACCATTATCGATAATAAAAAACCCGACGACGGCTTTAAAACACAGCTCAGTAACTTTAAATATTATCAGGACCGCGAAACAGGGGATATAATCCTATTTCTGACCAGATTTGGGGAAAATGGTACCAAGAATAACCCAGTGGGATTGTCTAAATCAAATTTTTACCGGTATAAAATAACAGTCTAGTTGATGAAAATTCATTTGTTGAGGCTTTTTCAGAATTATAAAATTTTGAAAGCGGCACTGTTAAAATTCATTTTTCTTTCTCCCTGTATACTTCTGTTTGGAACCGGTTGTGCTGACACCTCTTACGTAGATGCCCGGCTTTTCGATATTTACAGCGCCCCTATACAATACGAATCACCATCGGAAAACAGCTACGGAACAGCTTCAGTCTGTATGAATACCCAAAGGAATCCGGAGACAAACATCCGTTCCATGACAGAGTATATCGAAACAATCACTTCCGAACATCCTTAGGCTGGTATTACGATAAAGCCTCTCCCCGGGCATACCAATTGTCGGTATCGCAGCCGATACGGGAACTATGTATTTTACCCTCATGCCCGATATAACTGTGGGTTACCGTTTTGCCGGAGGGAATATGTCTATAGATTCCCGAGTATCACAGCCCTTTTGGGCATTATCCTGGTCAAATAAAAAACACTCATATCCTGGAGTCAGTTTTCTCGTTACACCGGCTCGGAAAATATCCCCTGTCGTCCCTCTGGTGGGTATTCATGCCGGCTGGGAGTTTAGATAAAGAGGATTTATTTTTAACGGCTTGTAGATGTTAGAAACTGTAGTTATTACCTTTCACCCAAGAGGTGAAAACAATGATTAAAAATGTTTTGTTACTTATTGCAGCACTGCCTCTTCTCTGTTTTTGTCAAAGCGATGATGAAAAAGAAAATCTTAATCCAGGAGGAATAATTATGGAATTAAAAAGCAGTGCATTTCAGGAAGAAGGTATGATACCGCAAAAATACACCTGTGACGGTGAAAATATTTCACCGCCATTATCTTGGAATGAGGTGCCTGAGGGAACCGAAAGTTTTGCGCTAATCGCTGATGATCCCGATGCTCCGGGTAGGACCTTTGTGCATTGGGTCATCTATAACATTCCAGCATCAACAACTGAATTTCCAGAGGGGGTTCCAAACGACAGTACCGTTCTAGGCGGCGCTGAACAGGGAGAAAACAGTTCAAACAAAACCGGTTACATGGGTCCGTGTCCGCCCAGCGGTACACACCGGTACTTTTTTAAGCTTTATGCCCTGGATAAAAAAGTTGAAGGGGGTCCCGGTTTATCGAAATCGGAATTGATAAAAGCTATGAAAGACCATGTCCTTGCGGAAGGCCAACTTATGGGCAAATACCAGCGGTAGGATTCTTCAGGCAGCAATTATTCTAGTTATTCTATTTCTACCTTGACACTAACCCAAATCTATATTTTATAAATAATGGGGTAGCAAAATGAAAAGTGTTTCTGTATTCTGCGGCTCCAGCATGGGAACCGATGCTGTATTCCGGGAAGGAGCTGAAAAGTTAGGCAAATATCTTGCAGAAAAAAAAATAGCAATAATCTATGGAGGAGCGAAAGTGGGACTGATGGGGATACTTGCTGACAGTGCCCTCAAGGCCGGCGGCAGAGTGACGGGAGTTCTTCCTAAGTTTCTGCATCTAAAGGAGATTGCCCACGACGGACTCACAAGCCTCATCATGGTTGAAACCATGCACGATAGAAAACTAAAAATGAACGAATTATCAGAAGGTGTGATTGCTCTGCCGGGAGGCTACGGTACCTTGGAGGAACTATTCGAAATGATTACATGGGGGCAGTTGGGTCTGCATAATAAACCGGTGGGTATTCTAAATATCCAAAGATTTTACGATCCGTTAAACACTTTGCTCCGCAATATGGTAAAAAAGGGATTTCTAAAGGATGCTAACCGTAAAATGCTGATTATTGAAAAATCTCCCCAAGGCCTTGTGGAAGCCATGATTGACTACACTCCGCCGACGGTAACAAAATGGATCCGAAAGTGAAGATAACACATCTTGAAAAAATATAACTTTACTATATATCATCCGGGAAAACATGGCGGAATAAGTGATGATGAAATGTATGTTCCATTAAGCGTAGTATATTGATCAGTTTGAGGTGGTTCTTCTAAGGATCGACTTCCCTCAGGACATGACGGATTTCTCATTCGTCTTTACCAAATTCACCCCTGACTGATCAATTCTATCTCTTTCCATTTCCCGTTTCGAAACCGTAAGAACATGGTTATTCCCAAACCGATGACAAAGGCGATGAAAAAAAGCCATACAATCACCGGGTCCGCTTGTATAACTTTTATTAATATTACTGCAGCAATGGAAAAGATCCAGTGGAGAATAACTGAAGCTCTCATTACCCATTTCGTATCTCCGGCACCCCGCAATGCTCCGGCAAGAACCAACTGGGATGCGTCTGCTAAAAGGTAGAATGCCGCGAGCCGGAGCATAATAACCGAAAGGGCGGTAATAGCTGCGGTATCTCCCGCCATCCCTGAAACAAATACCTCTGAGAGGGTCCGTGCCCCGAATATGAAGATAATAACCATGGTTCCCGAATATACCCAGGAAACTTTCAGCCCGGTAAAGGCCGACCGTCTTGCCTCATTGTAATTCTTTGCCCCCACATTCTGTCCTACCAATGCAGTTACCGCATGACCCATTCCCAGCATCGGTACAAATGATACGATATCCCAATTAAAAGCGATAGTGACAGCTGCAGCTACCCGGGTGCCATACGAATGCATAAACTGTACAAAGAGATTAAAGGCGGTAACATTCAGAAGCATCTCTATCCCGGCAGGGACCCCGAACCGGATAAGGGTCTTGAATATTTTAGGACGGAATACCAATGATTTATGGGTTTGGAATTCCTTCCGGTTTTTTCCCCTCAGATAAAAGATAAGAAGAATGATAAAAATAGCAGCATTACCCAGAATGGTACCAACAGCAGCCCCTCGTAAACCCATGGCAGGAAAACCCAGTTTTCCGAATATCAGTACATAATTTGCGGGAAGGTTTATCAGCATACCTGCGATATTCGCAATCATCACCACAGTCGTTCTGCCTATTCCCAAGAAAAATCCTGCCAAAGAAAACCGCATCACCAAAAAAATTGAGCCGAAAATAAGTGTTTGGAAATAAAGATAACCGAGCTGTACCTGTTCGGCTGATTGACCTGCGAAAATAAAGAAATACCTCATAAGGGGTGAAATCGCCAGCATCACAGGATAGCAGAGCAAGGAGAGCAGGATTCCCTGAAACTCAGCTTCCCCGCACTTTTTAAACCGTTCCGCGCCATAATATTGCGCCACCACGGCATTTACATACCCCACCGTCCCAATGAAGAGGGAACTAACCATAAACTGGGTAAGTCCTCCGCTCATGGAAGCTGCAAGATGAGCGTCGCTTAACCGGGAGACAAAGAGGCGGTCTACGAACATCATGACGGTGTCCGAGGCTTGAGAAATCACCATTGGCAAGGCAATCCGCAGGAGCCTGGAAAGGGTAGTGTGCTTTCCTAAATTCATAGATGCTTCCTATACCATATAAAAATGGTTTAGAATAGTTATAACAGAAAAATTTATACAAAAGAAGGAAAAATCTTAATGCTTGATAAATCAGTCCCTTACATCAGTGTGATTATGCTCAAAGAGAACAAAGATTATCCGGTGTATTACCTTCCCCCGGAATATAGGTTCCAGATGTATAAAGAGGGTACAGAGGAACAATGGGCGGAATTAGAGGCTTCAGTTGATGAGTTTTCAGATAAGAAGTCTGCTTTGGAACATTTTAAAAAAGAATATTTTCCCCGAAAAAACGAATTGCCGCAAAGAATGGTTTTTATCCGTAAGGGCGCAAACATGCTTGCCACGGGAACCCTTTGGGATGGGGATCATTTCGGCAGACCTCTTCCCCGAATACACTGGGTATCTGTACATCCTGAATATCAGGGCAGAGGTTTAGCAAAAGTACTCATGGCTCAGCTTCTTAACATCCATAAGGAACTTGGTGAAAAATACCCTATCTATTTAACGACCCAAACCTGGAGTTACAAGGCTATCAATATATACCTGCAATTTGGGTTTAAACCGTATACAGAAGAAAAACCTGCGGCTTGGGAAACCGAAGAATCGAGTTTTAAAGAAGATAACAGAAAAGCCTGGGGGATCATATACAGTAAAATAGAAGAATACAATAACAACCACAAGCGCAGTCGCCGGGGAATACGATGAATTGCCGGGAAGGATGCGGTGCCTGCTGCATCGCTATTTCTATTTCAACACCCCTTCCGGGTATGCCGGAAGGAAAACCTTCGGGGATCAGATGCATTAACCTTACCGATGATTACCGATGCGCTATACATGAAAGTGAAAACTACCCCGATGTATGCCGGAAGTTCAGTGCATCCAGAGAGTTTTGCGGCCGGAACCGGGAGGAGGCCTTGAAAAACATCAACATGTTCGAAGAACTCACGAAACCATAGGATACTAAGATGAACTGCTGCCCATGGTCTTAAAAAACAGGAGTATTTCCCGGTCAATATCCTTTCCATGAACAAAAACAATCACTATATTTTTACCATGACAGATGCGTTCTACTCTATTCTGGCAAAATACTATGATACTCTTTTCCCTGTGTCAGAAAATACCGCCGCCTTTATAAAATCCGCATCTCCAAGTCCCCCCGGTACGGGTAAACTATTAGATGCAGGATGCGGAACCGGTACCTTAATCCTCAAAGTCCATAACTATTTTAAAAAATGTATCGGAATAGATTCAGATGACCAAATGATTCGCATCGCCGAGAGCAAGTGCCCCGGACATGTACCAATAGAATTTATTACCATGGATATCCGTAATCTAAGGAAAAAATTACCTCCCCGCTATTTCAATGTAATAACCTGCTTGGGAAACACCTTAGTCCACCTAAGAAGTATCGATGAAATTCGTATGGCAATAGCGGATATGGAATACCTTTTGAGTAACGGAGGAGTATTGATTATCCAAATCCTCAATTACGATATGATTCTTTCTAATGAGATAACCGAACTCAATGAAATACAGACAGAGCATATAGTTTTTAAACGCCGGTATACCTTTGATCAAAATAATAACAGGAAGTCTATAACCTTTCATGGTTCAATCGAAGATAAAACAACCAGGCAAACCTATAAAAGTTCCACAGAATTGCTCCCCATAAAAAAACACGAACTTGAAGCTCTTCTTAGGGAAAACGGATTCTCTTCCCTATCGTTCTATGGTTCATTTGAAGGGAAAGACTTTGATACAAACGATTTAGTTCTAATTGTACAGTCTTCTAACAGATGAGATTCCGTGAGGATTTTTGTATTAAAGATAATCCTGTTCCTTTTCGTAAAAAAGCCATTGCAATACACTCCCTGTCATCCTTATTATTACAGCGTGCATGTAATATCCGGGAAATATAAAGGACACAAACTCCAATTCAAAAAAAACAAATTTATTCGACCCATGACTCAAAAAGTAAAGGAAGCAATATTCGACATCATCGGTGATAGAATAGCCGGAGCTTTAATGCTGGATCTTTTCTGCGGCAGCGGTTCTGTCGGAATAGAAGCTCTAAGCCGAGGAGCGGTTCATGCTGTGTTTGTAGACCTTCAGGTACGGGAAGTTGTTTATAACATTACAGAACTCGGCCTATCTAGTAAGGTTGAAATTAATAAGAGGGATGTTTTTAAAGCAATTAGAAAATTGGGAAAGGAAAACCGTACATTCGATACAATATTCATCGGAGCACCATACGGTTTTAAAAAAACAGATGATGTTTTAGCGGCTATTGATGATAATAAACTCATTAGATCCGGCGGTATTCTATTATTGGAGTTTCCCAGTGAGAGAAAACCGAAAAAGGAATTCAAGACCTTTAATCTTACTAAAACCTATCCCTACGGACAAACCATGATAGGCAGGTATGAGGGGTGAGAATCTTTGTACTCCGCGCGCGGAAAGGACCTACCGATTACAGGTCCCTTCACAAGTATTTCGGTGATCCCGACCACTTCGAAATCATTCCCCACGCTATTTCTGCGGCGCTTTTCGTTTCGAAAAACATTCGAAGAGATACTATTATTCATATTGTATTAGAAGGTCCTCCGGATCCGCCTAAAATTCTTACCTTTGATCCAAACAGACTGGGCTATATCGGCGGATTTGATGAAACCGCGATAACAGAAGCGATATCAGAAATCCTGAAGGAAGCAAGAGGAATAAAAACAGGAGAAGAACGGATTAGTCAGAGAGGAATTATTGCTAGACGTCTTAGTTTTGAACGGTTAATCAGAGATATGTCATTGAGCTGTCCTACATATATTCTTTCTAAAAAAGGAACAGACCTCAGGAGCATTGATCTAACACCTGATTCCTGCTTCATTCTGACTGATCATATCGGTATGCAGAAAAAAACCGGAAACCTTCTAAATAGACTGGGGATAAGAGGAATAAGCCTTGGGCCAAAGATGCTTTTTGCAGCACATTGCATTGTATTGGTTCATAATGAACTGGACCGCAGGGAACAAATATGATTGAAACCGTTTTCAAAACTGCTGGCTGATAAATTCGGAACTGACTATCTCATATATGCAGAACGGGTTCCAAAGTTTTTTCCAAAGATGCTGCCGCTTATTTCAAAAAACATAAAGCAATAAGATCATTTCAGAATTGACAGGAAATCGTATGTGCTATTGAATACAGACAAACAGACGAGAAAAAAACTGTGTCTTGAGTCTTTGAGGATACGCATGAACATTTTCAAAAAAAACAAGAAGAAAGTGACTATTTTATCTGTCGACGGGGGTGGTATACGCGGCCTTGTTCCAGCTCTTATCTTGGAAGAGTTCGAAAACATGATCCAAAGAAAAAAACAAGCCGTTCCTCTGCACCTTGTATTCGATCTTATGGCGGGAACCTCTACAGGAGGACTAATCGTTCTTGGTTTAAGCGCGCCGGATGACTCATCCAACATAGAGGGCTGTGACTCTACTTTATGCTCGGGAAAACTTGTTGATTTTTACAAAGAGTATGGGCCGGCAATATTCCCTCCGGAAAAAAATAGATTTCGGAATCGATTCTCCCATGCTTTCCGAACCAAGTACGACGATAAAGTCATAAATAAAATTCTTTTTGATGTATTCGGCAATGGGACCTTAGGCCATCTCTATACAAATGCAATAGTTACCAGTTACGATACCGAAGCAAGGAAACCGATGTTCTTTAAAAACACTGCACATTCAGGAAAAAATCCGGATGAAAATTTTTATATCAGGGATGCAGCCAGGGCGACAATTGCTGCACCGACCTATTTTCCACCCGCCCGAATAAAACCGGTACCGGATTGCGGGAAGGCCTATACCTTAATTGACGGCGGCATCTACGCAAATAATCCTTCTCTAATTGCTTATATAGAGGCAAAAAAATTATATCCTAAGGCTGAATTATTTGAAATAATATCATTAGGCACAGGTGTCGTGGATAAGCCATTCTGTTACGATGCAATAAAAAACTGGGGATACATGGATTGGATTTCAGCATTTAGAGGAACACCATTAATAGAAATGATGATGGATGGGCAAAATGATACAACCTACGCACTGCTAAATCAATTGGCAGATGTAAAGATTCACCGGTACAATTTTCATCTAGATGAAAAATTGGCTAATATGGATGACGCGGGGAATGAGAATCTCCAAAAACTTGAGGTTATAGCAGAAAAAATCATCCGGGAAAATAAGAAAGAATTAACTCAACTGGCCGAAGGCTTTATATATAAAGGCCGTCTAAATTATGGAGCATCAAATGGATAATTACGGTGAGATATTTTCAAAGGTTTATAACGAACGGTGGACCGGATTTTCCAGGTCTATAGCACCAATCATTATAAATAAAATAAAAATTGCTTTTCCCAATACAGAACCGGAAGACATAAAGGTTTTGGACCTGTGCTGCGGTACCGGTCAAATGGCTGAACTACTGACTAAAGAAGGATATGATGTTACCGGAATAGATATTTCCCCCTTCATGCTTAACCATGCTAAAAAAAATGCGCCTCAGGCTCGGTTTATTCTTGATGATGCCACAAGATTTAAATTGGATACCCCGGTGCATGTAGTCATCTCTCTTTTTGATGCACTGAATCATCTCGATGGAATGGGCGAACTAAACCAATGTTTTTCCCGGACCTGCAAAGCTCTAAAAGATGATGGGATGCTGCTGTTTGATCTAAACACCAGGAAAGGCTTGTCTAGATGGAACGGTATAACAATAGAAGACTCTTCAGATTTCACTTTGTTAAACCGTGGTATATTCGGTCCAAATATGGAAAAAGCCTACCTAAAAGTGACGGGATTTGTGCCTGCCAATGATGGATATTACGAACGGTTTGAAGAAAATTTTTTTAACTATGTCTTTGAAATTGACAGCGTGAAAGAGTTACTCTTTGAAAAAGGTTTCACTACTATAACTCTATTCGCGGGCAGTATGCTTGAACGGGAAGCTTCAGACCCTGAATCGGAAGGACGGATCTTTTTTCAAGCAAGGAAATAATCTCGGGAGGAAAATATTCAGCAATATACCCTTCTACCAATAGGGTTACAGCATGTATCGGATCTATACCCAAAAATTTTTTTCTGGCTCTCCCTATAATGTCATAAAAATGTTAAAATCTGCCGAAACTCAATACTAGAATCATTTAGTTCAGGAGATTTTATGAACGGTACCTTTAGAATAGTTGGGGGGAGCCCTTTAACCGGCACAGCAAATCCTATTGTAAACAAAAACTCTTTGATGGGAGCACTTCCAATGGCTCTTCTCACTGATAAAGGAGTTTCTTACCGTTCGCTTCCGGAAACATCCGATGTTGAAAGATTTCTAGAAATATACCGTAAATGGGGAGCCCATATCGAAATGGAAGGAGAGGAATTAACCTCTATCTCCGCTGCTCCCTGTAAGGATCATCGGGTTGATCCGCTTGTTGGTTCAGAATTCCGGGGAGCTTTCTCATTAGCGGGTCCGCTTCTCGCCCGTTACGGGAAGGCAGCTGTCGCTCTCCCCGGAGGATGTAAGCTAGGAAACCGTTCTGTTTCCGTCCATGTTGATGCTTTCAAACGTCTTGGTATCCAAACCGAAGTTGGTAATAACGAAATATCTTTTAAAATTCCCAAACATCAGAAAAAATCAGCGCGTCTTTGGTTATTAGAGGCAAGTGTAACCGCAACGCTGAATATTGCTCTCTTTGCCGCAGGTACCGATATGGAATTGGAATTAATTGATGCCAGCTGTGAACCTCATGTTACCGATGTTCTGAATGCACTATCCGATATGGGCGCAAAAATCAGTGGGATCGGAACAAACCACCTATTCATTAAGGGAAACAGCAATTTGAAAGGAACGGTATTCTCGCCATCTCCCGATCATGTGGACATTGCCGGATATCTAGTTGCAGCCGCATTAACAAAGGGTAAAATCCGGATCACCGGTGCCAACAAACCTCTCATAATGGACGGTATTATCAACTGGTTTGATCTTTTCAATGTGTCTATTGAGCGGGACGGAGATGATTTGGTTGTCGATGGAACGAAGGAACTATACCTGAAAATGGAAAACTTTCCTTTAGCCGGAAAAGATCTGCCGAAGTTCGTTGTACGCCCCTGGCCGGGATTCCCTGTGGATATCCTGCCCGTCATGGTTACTCTTGCTACAAAAACCGAAGGAAATCTGCTGTTTCAGAATTGGATGTATGAATCGGGCTTTGATTTTGTCCGGGAACTGATTTACATGGGAGCAGAGATTTATATTTCCGATCCTCAGAAGATAATTGTTCTGGAACCCGTTGTTGATTTTAGGGGAGGGGAAGTTGCTGCACCCGGTATTATTCAGGGCACAAAGGCGATTTTTCTGGCAGCATTGGCAGACCCGGCTGTAACGATAATCCATGGTACCGATATTTTGAAACGGAGATATCCTAGGATTTTTGACAACTACACATCCTTAGGAGCTTCAATAGAGAAGTGTTCTTGATTGAATAGACATACCGTATGTACCGTATTCTTGAACTAGAGCAAAATTACTACTATTTTTAAATCATGCCGCATGATCACAACCATAATCACTCAACACTGAAAAATATCCGCTGGGCTTTTTTCCTTAATCTGTCCTTTTCTGCGATTGAGGCAGCGGGCGGAATATTAACGAATTCCGTAGCAATTTTATCGGACGCAGTCCATGATATCGGTGACAGTGTAACCCTTGGTTCTTCATGGTTTTTGGAAAAACTATCAACCCGGATGAGCAATCAGCGGCAGACATACGGTTACAAACGTTACTCCTTATTGAGTGCCATAATAAATGCTGTGGTCCTTATTACCGGTTCGGTATTTGTTCTTGCTGAAGCTGTTCCAAGGCTCATCCATCCCGAAGAAACAAGACCTGAGGGTATGCTTCTTATTGCCGTCGTAGGTATTATTGTCAATCTGCTGGCGGTTTTAAGATTAAGGGGAGGCAAGAAGATGAATGAGCGGGTGGTCCTGCTTCATCTTTTAGAGGATATCCTCGGTTGGCTGGGAGTTCTGATTGTAGGAAGGATATTGAAAAGACAGAAGGTGTTTTAGATCTTCACGATGTACATCTTTGGTCATTGGACGGCTCTTACCATGTTTTTACAGCCCATATTGCGGTAGCAAATGACAGTTCAATGGACAAGCTTGAAGACATCAAAGTTAAAATACAGGAAAAACTCCAAGAACATGGTATCGGTCATTCTACTTTGGAGTTTGAAAAACCGGATTCATCTTGCGAAAATTGTGAAACGTAAACAAGTCTCTTATACTAGATGATAAATTCCGCTCTGCCGAGTTGATGATTAAAGAAAAAATGGATATAGTTTTCATATATTATGAATACTCAAATGTCTTTGCAGCAGTCAGAATCGTACTTCCCGTACATTGAGCACCATTTAGACACGGGAAAAGATGCGTTAAAACTTCGTCACTTCATCATAAATGATCTCTTCTCCAAGGTTACTACAGATGGTAAAACTATTATCCTAACGGGGAAAAATTATGCCTTTTCAAAAGTGACATTAACGGGTTACCGGGAGCATCAAGAAATAGCTCAAAATCCAAACGCGGTAGAAATATTAGTTCCCCGGCATCGAAGTCTATACGACTATGCTATTCATCAACCGGTACATCACGATTTTATCAATAAATATATCATTATCGCCGTAGGGCAGAACCTTTTTGTATCAAAATTCGATGAAACCCTGAAATATTTTGGAGGATTCAAGTTTCTCCGTCAGGATTCCCTTCTGAAAATAAAAGGAATGGATGATACATTTTTATCATCCAGTGATTATATAAAAAATGTCTTTCCCGCTTACCTGAAGGAAGAACTTTTTTCCTCTGATAAACCGAAACACGATCTTCTTGTCTATATAGAATATGAGCGGGACCAGCTAACAGGAAAAAATATAAGCGGGAGAACAAAAACAGGAAGAATTCGTCAGCTTAATTGGTCCATGCTGAACCTTATAGACCGATTAGGAAAAGAAAACGATGTAGACGTATATATAACTCCCATCAACATATCATTTTCTAAGGTTCCGGATGCTCCTTTTATTGTCTACCCAAACAATTTCCGGGGATTAATTAAAAAAATGTCTTACTACACCGAACAGCGGTTCATATTCCATCAGTATCCTAAATATGCCTACCGGCATCCGGAAGCCAGGATGGAAGTAGCAATTAATTATGGCAAAGGAATCCCTCTGAAAAACCTTTCACTTACTCGGATGAGGGATTATAAAGATTTTTCTAACGTTCTGTTACAACGCATAGGCAGTATGGAAACGGTATTTCCCCTATCCCTTCTCATGACTTCCTTTAAAGGAGATAATAATCTCAAAAGGGATGAATTATACGAAAGAATGAAAAAACTTACAGAATCGCTTAATACCGGCGGTATTCCCATGGATCGGCTGACAGACGCAGCGGGTTCTCTTCTTCCAAAAGATCTGCTTATCGATCAGCCTGTTATTAGTCTCAATTCAAATCCTCCAATGTTTATACAAAATTTCAATCCCCGGCATATCATAGATATTGATAATAATTATGTAAGAGTAAATTATCCTGAACTTAAGGAGTGGTACGCTTCGAATATTCTTCACCTTTTTCTATAGGAGAAACACGATGGGAGAAATGAGCTTTATTGCGGTAACCGTAACCTTGTTTTTTGTAATGGACCCCCTCGGTAACATACCGATTTTTGTTTCGGTACTTCAGCGAGTACCTCCTTATCGACGGCGCCGTACCATCATCCGGGAAATGCTGATCGCCTTTGTTATCCTGCAGCTATTTTTATTTTTCGGCCGTTATATTTTACAAGGGCTCCATATAACTGAATCAGCACTGATTGTCTCAGGAGGGCTCGTTCTCTTTTTAATTGCCTTACGGATGATTTTTCCTCGGGAGAAAACCAGCACAGATATCGATGAAAATGAAGAACCTTTCATCGTTCCGTTGGCTGTTCCCCTTATAACGGGTCCATCCCTCATTGCAACTGTTATTTTTTTTGTATCCCAGGCCCCGAGCCGGATCCTAGAGTGGTTTTTTGCAAGTACAACAGCATGGATTCTCAGCTTCGCTCTGCTTCTTTTCGCGGAACCTCTGGTACGCAAATTGGGCCGGAGGGTAATAAAAGCCATAGAACGGTTGATGGGGCTGATCCTCATATCCATTGCTATTCAAATGCTTTTAACAGGAATAGAGAAGTATTTTATATTATAGTATTAGGAGAGGCTCAAATGAAACATTTTAGAAAAGAATTATGGTTTAACACCGAAAAACGTTATCAGTTTGTTCACATAACTAAAGAAGTGCAGGATACCGTTAGGGAAAGCGGAGTAAAAGAAGGCTTATGCCTAGTTAATGCCATGCACATCACGGCAAGTGTATTTATAAATGATAATGAATCCGGACTTCATCAGGATTACATGGAATGGCTCGAAAAACTTGCTCCTTATAGTAAGAGGGGATATCATCATAATGTGGGAGAGGATAACGGAGACGCACACCTTAAAAGACAAATCATGGGCCGAGAAGTGGTAATAGCCATTACGGACGGATCGTTAGACCTTGGCCCCTGGGAAGCTGTCTTCTATGGAGAATTTGACGGAAGAAGAAGAAAAAGGGTATTAATTAAAATCATTGGTGAGTAGGAGAAAAGTAAGAAGTGAAACAGCAATCCGCTGGTATTTATATTACTTCTAAATCACAGACCTATTATTCAATACAGCTTACCGCTGCTCTTTCGGGTATTATATTGGGAATGATATTTTACGGAGAAAAATTTCTCTTCTGGGAGTATCCAGTCAGTTCTTTAGGGGCTACCGTTACAGTAAACGGTTACGACAACAGCACTTCCCAATGTATTTTTGACTCCGGCATGGCCATCAGCGGAATCATGCTGATTTTGCTATCTAAGGATATCCGATATACCCATGATATAGTAACCCATTCAACCCAAAAGGAGTTACTCTGCAGAATAGGCGGGATCGGGTTTTTCATAATGCTCTATCCGCATAATATAAATAATTTTATCCATTCTATAGGATCGGGGTTTGCGGTAGGCTCATTATGGTTATCCAGCATGATCTATCTTCATGAACTTCAGGAGGCCGGTTATAAGAAAATAGCTCCCCCTCTCCAATTTCTGCTTCAAGGAACGCTTCTTCCTTATGCGATGACATTTTTCTTTAACGTATCTATAAAGCAGTACAATCAAAAATTCGCGGTTTTCGGAGTTATTCTCGTACTAAGAATAGCAACCCAATTCTGCAGAAGAGAATCTGTAAAGAAGGTAAAAGAACAGGCTGCATCTCAAGTCGAAATACCAATCTAGTACATTCGGCGTTTCTCTATCTTTGACCATTCATCAAAAAGAACGAGGCAATCTTCACGAAAAGCTTTCGCTTCCATCCTTCCGGGAAAAGATTCAGACGCACAAAGTATATTATAAAACCGGCTATCATCAAAACCTATCTGCTGCGCATCGACCCGTGTACAACCGAAGAACAGTGAGTCGATTCTAGACCAGAGAATCGCTCCAAGGCACATGGGACAAGGTTCGCAAGTGGTGTAAATTCCTGCGCCGGTAAGATCATATGTACCTAATTTTTTACAAGCCTTCCTGATAACCACCATTTCAGCATGAGCGGTAGAGTCATTCTCAGAAAGAACCATATTATGTCCCCGAGCAATGATTTGGGAATCTTTAACAATCACCGCACCGAAGGGTCCGCCCTCTCCGTTTCTCATACCTTCCGCAGCTTCTTTTATCGCCGTCTGCATATACTCTTTATTCATTGTCTCTTACCCGATGTTTAATCATGATTCTTCGGTAAAGAGGAGCTGGTACCAGACTGCTGATTTTTTTAAGAAAACGATATCTTCTTCCCGGAATAATAAGAACCTTCTTTTTGTGGAGTTTTCTAAAGGTTTCATCTACAATTTGTTCAGGTGTCATCCATTTGAAAATCCGCTGATTCCGTATTTCCTTCTCGGTATCGCTCATATTCCGATGGAAATCGGTTCGGGTAAATCCCGGACAAACGGCTTTAATAACAATACCGCTGGAATATTCCTCTAAGTAAAGTGATTCGGTAATACGGTTGATAAATAACTTACAGGCCGAGTAAACACCCGACTTAGGAAGAGGGTAAAAGGAGGCAAGGGAAGACACATTTATAATAATTCCTCTTTTCTTAGGTTTCATAATCTCAAGCGCGGCATGCATAAGAAGGAGCGGTACCCTCACATGAATATGTTCCATATCATTCCAGGTATCACTTGAAACATTCAGGAAATAATCGGATACCCCAAAACCCGCATTGTTAACCAAAGCGTATAACTCATCTGTATCATTGATACGCCCGATAAGCTTGTTCAAAACATCTTCATCGTTAAAATCACCAACAATTAGATCAGTTTTTACACCATATTCCTTTTGTATTTTACCGGCTTCATCTTTGAGTATTTTTTCTCTACGACCCGTTATAATCAGATCATTTCTTTCCTGAGCAAATCTATGAGCAAAGGCTAAACCAATACCACTCGTTGCTCCGGTAATAACTGCGGTAGCCATCCATCCTCCTGTTTTGATAATCCTATTAAGCTTAACGCATGACAATTATTTTATCTACTGGTAATATAACGGGATGTACAATTTAACAGATTACGTAGATAAACGGATATATCCCCAATTTCATAAAGAAAAACTTACCATGGATCTTTCTCATGCCCTTTTTTCGAGTAACAAAATAGATACCGGCAGCATGCTTCTTCTAAAATCAATTCCGAATAACATAAACTACGATCTTTTAGAAAACATTCTGGATGCCGGTTCAGGCACAGGTGTTTTAGGTATAGCATTAGGAAAAAAAGCACCTAAGGGAATCATCCATTTCCAAGACAGAGACGCTCTATCTGTAGCCTTCTCAAAACACAACTGCCTTTTAAATGATATTTCAAAGTGTAAATATTATCATTCTCTGCTATTAGAAAATTTAGATAATCAAAAATTCGATTTAATTCTTTCCAATTTACCCGCTAAGGCCGGTAAACCGGTTCTCGAGTATTTTCTTTTAAACGCACCGAGCCATTTAACAGAAAAAGGAACTTGTGCAGTAGTGATCGTATCGACGTTATCACTGTTTACAGAAAAGGTTTTAAGGAAAGCCGGATATCATATACATTTCTCTGAATCATCAAAAAACCACCGGATTTTCCATTTCTCCAATAATAATGCTAATAAAAATAACAAAATGAGCTGCTCTCTTGATCCTTATATTCGGAGTGAACATAAGTTCCGGGTGAAAAATTTACATTATAATTTAAAAACGGTACACGGGCTGCCGAATTTCGATTCATTAGGCTACGGCATCAAACTTTTAGCTGCGCTTCTGTGCTCTCAAAAAATTTCTAAAGATATTCTCATATGGAATCCGACTCAAGGACATATACCGGTGATCTCTTCACTCATCAATAAGAATATCTCGTTAACCATCACAGGCAGAGATGCGTTATCTTTAGATATATCGCAAAAAAACATTTCCCGATATGGCATTAAGCCTGTTATCTTAAAAAACATTCCCGCCTTTGAAACTATTCCCTGGGAAATAGGATATTTCGATACCGTTATTGCACAAATCGAATCAGTCCCGGAAGTAAAATGGCAGAAACCCTTTATGGAAAAAGTTAGGAAATTATTGAACCAAGAAGGTAACCTCTTTTTAGCAGGCCGCAGCGTAGATATCGCAAGAATTTTGAAATATTGTGCCGGTTTATCATTGGATAAATCTATCAAAGAGAAGGGGTTTAGGAGTGTAATCCTTACGAAAAACAAGGAGCAGCATGGGGTAATTACTTAGCATTTTTCCTTACTATTTTTCAGAGCCTCTATTGTGATAATAATTATTTTGCTATAAAATTAACTAAAAATTTATGAGGATATAATGAAAGAAAAGATTTTAGAGGGTTCCTGGGAACTGATCCCGGAAAAAAGTTCCGAAATCGATCTTTTAGATTCTATAGCTCTTACAATAAAACATGTGGTAGACGGCTATCATTTTACTTTTCGGTGGGGCAGAAGAAGGTATGTAGAAGAATCCTTTAAAGCACCTTTAGATGGATCACCGGTATCAGTACCCATCTCCTATCGGGTTATTCCTACTAATGTGTTTATGGGTGCTGCACTAGAACCGGAAGAAACAAAAACGGTTTCTTTCCGATCCGAGGAAGATGCCTTGATACTTGAAGAAAAATACCGACTTCGAGGTTCTCAGGGACATAAGGAAGTAACGGTAATAAATACTTTCTCAAAAATCCAAGAAGATGATATTATCCGATGGACCATAAAACGTTCCATCCGTGACACACGGCTCACTTTCCTCATGAAACGTCAAGGCACACGAAATGCATACTATATGAAACTGCAGGATGACTGGCTAATTAGTTCAAAACTCAGCCGGCAGGCTTCCCTTATAAGTCTTCAGGGAACTATTAACAAAAAAGGACCGCGGCTTTATTTCATATACCCCGAAAATTGGGATTTCCGATTCACTCCGGATGTTATGGAATACCTGAAAAACGAACGGTATTACTCCTTTACCGAGATTAAGAGTTATGAAAAAGCTATCCCGCAATTCAGGGAAGAAATAGAAGGCTATATCATATGGGATAAAGCAGTGAGGACCTCTTTAATCGTCTCATACACTATAGCTGGACTAGAAAATGGTATTGTTGTAACGGAAGATCAGCTTCCTTTGATGGAGAAACTTGGGATCCCGCAACTTGAAGACCTGCGAAATCGTTTCCAGGGTAAAAGCGACGCTGAGATCTACCGCTGGGCTTATGATAAGTATGGAAAACGATGTTCCTCTGATTTAGCTGTATGGCTGGGAGGGGAACACGGTGAGATATTAAAACCAGGAGTTGCTGACTGGGGTATGTACAAAGAGGCTTTCTTCACCGACTTGTCCGCAAGAGAAAGCGATCATAAAGAATACTCTTTAGCGGATGAAATACTTTCAGAACTGAATCCCCGCTCTCTTATTTTCGGATGGCACTCGTACAAAAAAGATCTGGAACGGGAGTATGTAACCCTCTGTTCCAAACACTCTCATCGTGTTGAAGGACTTCATTCACTTCCAAATATGAGTTTTTCGAGCCAAATACCTGTGTCTCCGGGATTTACCTTCCGGAATAATCATCACCTCGAAGACGGGAAAACATATAAACCTGATAAAAAGGTATACATCGCCTGTATACAAACGGACTGTTTGGGTATAGGAGCGTGGAACAGACCGGGAAGGGGTGAAATGCCCTATGCATGGGAAGTAACCATGAACTGGCTGTGGCTAGCTCCCTCCATGATGGAATTCTTCTACTCTCAAGCCACGCCGAATGATTACTTTATCGGGTCCCTATCCGGGCCCGGTTATATGTATCCAAAGGTTATCCCTCCCAACGATCTACCAAAAATAATTGATATCGCCCGGGATTTGATGGAAAAACTAGACTTAAGGGTATTTGAAATTATGGATTATTCCGAAGGAGCCTCGGTGGAGGGGAATCCTGATCTGACAAAAAGGGTAGTGGATGCTTACTATAATGGAATGCCGGATGCGCTGGGCTTTGCAAACGGTTATGCTCCGGCGTACACCTTTACGGTCCGCGATTCTATTCCGTTCCTCTCTTTTGACTACTATCTATCTCCAGAAAGACCGGAAGATCAATGTATCTCTGATATTAAGGAATTGGCGGAACTGAACTCAAAACGTCCCTATTTTCTTCTACTCCATGTTAGAAACTTCAGTGACATCTCAAGAGTAAAATCGATTTTAGATAAACTCCCGGAGGAGTATGAGATCGTGCATCTGGACATCTTTATGAAAATGGCGGGAGATTCCCCAACCTTTCAGGAGCGGTTTTTAGATGACTAAAAAAAAACGTAACACCATAAGCGGAATTATCGGATTAGTGGCTCTTGGAATAATGTCCTTGCTTCCCTTTGTATTTGGAAGGCCGGATACATCATATGAAAATGTAGCCGGAGAATTTATATCTCAGTACGGAGAACCTGAAGAAAAAGAGACTACCCTTACCGAAAATTTTAAAATAATCACCCTTCAATGGCCTTTGAAAGGAGTTAGGGTTGTACTTAAAAAGGATATCTCCATCAAAGGAGACGAAGGATGGTCTGTAACAAGTGTTGTAACGGGACCGTCTCCTCTTTTTTTAGCAGTAAAAAACGGAAACATTAAAAAAATAGAAGAAATCATTAACTCAGGTGTAGACATCAATATGTACAATCATGAAGGCGTAACCCCTTTAATGTACGCAGTGGATTATGGAAAAATAAAGACCGTAGAATGGCTCATCGATCATGGCGCACAGGTAAACAGGGGAGGGAATTGGGATCCGGGAGCACCGAATCCTTTGGAAATTGCTGCCAAAGAGAACAAAACAGAGATAATGGATGTACTTCTTGAGAACGGTGCAAATCCAAATCCGGAAACAATTAGAAATTACTCCCTACTCTATAAAGCACTTTTTTTCAGCAGTTATGAAGCTGCTGAAAAACTCATTCAGCATGGAACGGAAGTGGAACCAAAGGAAATAGACCTGATTTTTGAACAAAAGCAGTACAGAACATTCAAGGAAAGATTCGGAAGCTACCTCCTTCAATGGTCCCGGGAAAATAACCGACAGGATATTATAAATATTTTGAAAAAACATGGTATCGTATCAAGTTAGTTTAATGGTATAATTGTATTCCAGTGTAATTCTAAAAAGAAAGGATAATGAATCATATGAAGAAATTGACTTTATTAATATGTTTTATGCTTATAGTTGGCGGTTTCCTATCCGCCCAGGAATTTACAGGTGAATGGGAACTGGAAACTAACTTAATCCAGGTAATACAGGAGGGGATGGTTTTCGGATTTGCCAATCCTGATACAGAAAAACAAATCGAAAAAATTAACTTCTTGGGTGATGATAATGTTATACTTATCTATGATGGTACGGAGTACCCTACACGCTGGTTTCAGGATGGAAAGATGCTCTTTTTCGAGACCCCCAATGGAGAATCCTTAATAATAACGCTCCTTAAAACCTCCGAAGGGACTTTCCAGTTTTCTTACTGTCTTGCATCCGCAAAGGAAGAATTGGTTTCCGGAATTCAAAAATCTGCATTCGTCAACTACATTGGTACGATGAGTAAAAATCAATAAAAAATTGATTTTTGAATAAATGGGGGATATACTATAAATAACCGGTAAGAATAGATACGGATGCATCATTTGGATTAATATAAACCGGCGGTGATTAACACCCAAACTTTTGCATGATGGAAAAAACAAAAGACTCTTTAGCAAAAAACTCAAAAAATAGAAGCAGTGATAAAAGTATCTGTATAGAGATCGATAACTATCACTATGTCCCTCTTCTTAGTCTCCAAGAAAAATCTAAAGGGATGCAGCGCTTAACAACTATAGAAACGGGACAGAGAAAAGCGATTATAAAGATATATCGTTGTTCTACCTCTCAAAAACCTGTATTTATCGACAGCCTTGAAATAACAGGGTTACCCACTGAACACCTTTACAAACCTGTCTTCATTTTAAAGGGAAGGTTTAACGGTAATAACATTCTTACTCTATCTCTCTACTATAATGATAAAGAAATCGCTCATAAAGAAATAAAAACAGGGCCTAACTACCGTTTAGTAAAATCTGCAGCACTGATATTCTTGCTATGTTTACTGGCAGGTACCCCAATATTGCTCCTGGTCAACTACTATCAACGGTCTGAATTAGAAACGGATAATCAACCGGTAACGGAACGGCAGAAAACACAAACCGAAGCACCAGAAAAAATCGGTGAAAAAATTAAACAGACAAATAATACTCAAACAGATGATACAACTCAGCAAAATACTGGGAAGACGCCACCTCCTGAAGGAATAAGTGAGTCACCAAAACTACAAGAAACTAAAACTGTCACCCGGAATGGTGATGTTGCCGCGACAGAAAATCCCGGAGGAGAGACGGAAAAAGGAGATACGCAAGACACATTGACACAGGTTCTCTCCGCAGAAAAAAGCTGGATAGTATATTTTAATCCGGATTCTGCCGTATCGACCCCCCAGGCTGTAGAGTTGATTAAAGAAGTGGGAGAAATACTTTCCGGAACGGAATACACGATAAATATTTACGGGCACTGTGCAAACGCCGGTACAGAGGCAGGAAGGATTGAATTATCTCATGAACGGGCTAATGCAGTAAAAATACTCCTCTCACAAAATATTGATTCCGAAAGATTCGGAGAAATCCAAGGTCTTGGCGCATCGGATCCAGTTACACGGAATCCGGAAAGTCAATATTTAAACCGGAGGGTTGTCATATCAATAGAGAAATGAAGAAGGATTTCTCATTTTATTCCTATAGGCACAATACGGCAATTCTAAATTGCATATTCAGAATTACTAAAAATGAATTTTTTTTCTTGTCTCAGCTTTAATATATGATTACTATTGTATGCAAATGGAATGTAACATTACAAAGCGAATCAGGGGTGGAGATGCTTATTATACTATTAGATGGTCATCCCTCGAAAAAATTAATAAGTACCGGATTATGACCTCAGTACCCAGCATGTCCGGTATTTTTGAATTATACTACCTTGACGATAACAAAACTCTAAACATTTTCTGTCTTTCCCGGGCATGGTACGGAGGTATAAGAAACACGGTAAGGGAGATGTGCGATCCGGTATCTATAAGATATCCAGAGTATCGAGAAATGTTTCAGAACCATCCGGTTATTCTCCGATATGCACTTTCCGATTCTTTCCAGGATATGGCAGACATATTATATTTTTTCTTTTACTCCGGGGTTTTGCAGACCCGGGAATCCGAAGCTTCAGGACGCTACGGTGATATTTATGTTAAAGAGGAATCCCGGGATAAATTAGTAACCCTGCGGAGTGAAAATCAAAGGTGATAAAAGAGATATTACTTCCCATAAAAGGCAGCGGCGGAGAAGAGTACCGGGTAAACCCAACTAAGATAATCGCTCTCGGGCTAAATTATGCAGATCATATTAAAGAAAGCGTCTCCGTTAAAGTTAAAGGGTTTGACGCTCAAATACCGAACGAACCGGTTCTTTTTCCTAAAACACCAAATGTCTTAATACCTCACAACGAATCAATCGTAATTCCAAAATTTTTGAATACCTACGATTTTAAAAATCCTCGAACTGACTACGAAGCTGAACTCGCCTTTATAATTAAAGGTCGGTGCAGAAACGTCCCCGAGAGCAAAGCCTTAGAATATGTTTTCGGTTTTACAATCATGAATGATGTAAGTCAAAGAAATTTTCAGAATGGCGACCGCTCAGGCTGGTATCGCGGGAAATCTCTAGACACCTTTGGTCCTATAGGACCCGTTCTTGTTCCGGTCAAGGAACTGCCTAACTATGGGAAGCTTGACATACAATGCAGACTTAATGGAAAGGTTGTTCAGAAATCCAATACCCAAAATATGATCTTCAGTGTACCGGCCATCTTATCGTTCATATCCTTCAATTTTACTTTAATGCCCGGGGATATAATAATGACGGGTACCCCAAGCGGAGTCGGACCAATTGCACATGGCGATGTGGTGGAGATTGAGATCGAAAATATCGGAACACTACGCAACAGCGTCGTGGATGAATCAATCTTATAAATAACCAGTCTCACAAAAATGAGCTTTAATCCATTATTTTAATTAGTCAGTTCAGAAATAAAATTCCACACATGTTTTACTGATTCAAGATAATATTTGGCATTGGTCATTCCAAGTCCTACCCGTATCGTTTCTGCATGATCCGGGAGACTCAGAAAAAGGTCTTCATCCGTAGGATCATCTCCGATGCAAATTATTACATCCCATTTGTCTTTTCCGAGCCAATAGGATACCGCGTGATTCTTGTTTATATTACCCGGTTTAATTTCCAAACTTTTATCAACTTCCAAAAGAGATAAGTTGTAATTACTTATAAGACTCAAAAGAGCTTCCCGTAATTCACTCAAACGATTTGCCGATAGTTCCGGTTCCGCTCTACGGTAATGCCAAACCAGCGAATAGTCCTTCTCTTCAATTACAGAACCAGGAGTACGGTCGACATACAATTCGAGGATCGGGTATATTGCCTTTTTCCATTCATTTTCCAAAGTTTCCATGAGCTGCCAACCGTTGGTCTTCATCTTATACCAGACGCCATAACTGGCAATAAAACCTATATCAAGACCTGGGAACCATTCGTCAATAAGAGATTTATCACGTCCTGTGGTTAAAACAATCTCATTACCGGAATCAGCGGAAGCCTTCTCCAACAAATTGACTAAGTCCTTACCGGGTTTTGCCTTACGGGGATTTGATCCATACGGAACAAGGGTGCCGTCGTAATCCAAAATAATAAGCCTTCGATTTGCTTCATCAAAGCGTTTTTTTATTTCACTCTTTATCTGTCCCTCAATTTTCCTGCTCTGAATAGACTTTCTAGATCGAACAGCGGAATTTAATTTATCAATAAAATCTCCTGCCCAATAATGAACATCATAACGTTTCAGTCTTTGATTCATCACCTTATTCCGTTCAATTTTTTCTTCTTTCGGCATTTCAAGAGCAAGTTTAAGATTATCGGCAATTTCCTCCGTATTAGACGGATTGATAATGAGAGCTTCTCCCAACTCTTTAGCTGCACCTGCGGTTTCACTCAGTACTATTGCTCCTTCCATGTCTTTTCTTGCCGCTACATACTCTTTTGCAATAAGGTTCATTCCATCCCGGAGAGGGGTTACTAAAAGAGCATCCGCTAGGCTGTATATGGCTGCAAGTTGAGGAAAAGGAAAGGGACGGTAGAAATAACTTATGGGCATCCAATCTATTGTACCTATAGCTCCATTGGTTTCACTGACCAATTTATCTACTTCCATTTTTAATTCGATGTATTGATTCACCTGAGTACGGGAAGGGGCCACAATAATTATCATCATGACTTTTTCCCTATACTCCGGGTATTTTTCCAAGAAAAACTTATAAGCCCGGATTCTTTGTAGTATACCCTTTGTGTAATCCAGCCGGTCAACCGAAAGAATTAATTTTCTTTTATTCAATATTTTTTGAACACTTCCGATTTCTTCTTTTATTTCAGGAACATCCGATGAATTATGATATTTCGGGTAATCGATTCCCATGGGAAAAACATCAACCTTTACCATCCGGTTGTGATAGGGAATATTCCCAAGGTTGTGTTCAAAACCTAAAAGCCTTCGAATACTGCTCAAAAAATGACGTGCATAATCGTAGGTATGAAACCCGATAAGGTCTGAACCCATTAGCCCGCTCAGCAATTCATCTCTCCATGGCAATAATCTGAATATTTCATAAGAGGGAAAGGGGATATGCAGAAAAAACCCAATTTTAGCATTCTTTAACTGGTCTTTTATCATCTTCGGCAGTAGCATAAGCTGATAATCGTGGATCCAGATGGTGTCATTAGGACCGGCTACTTCCATTACTTTTTTAAAATATTTTTCATTTACCTTACAGTAAGACTCCCATAAGGACTGATTATATTCTACATAGGTGGGAAAATAATGAAAAAGCGGCCAAATAATATTATTACAGAAGCCATAATAAAAAGAATCCAACTCTTCCTGACTCAATGATACAGGAATGCTGTGATACTCCTTCCGCAGCGTATGTTCCACCTGTTTTTTCTCTTCCGGAGAAAAACTCTCATCAGGAAGTCCGCTCCAACCTACCCATCTGCTTTCCGGTTTTTCCAGCAGAGAACTCAATCCGGTTGCGAGTCCTCCCATACTTTGCTGAAACGAGATATCCCCTGATTCCTGTTTTTTTACTGATACTGAAAGCCTATTAGAAACAAGTATTATTTTTTCCATATAATACAAAGATAAATATTTATCTAAGAAGGTGCAAGACTTTATAATAATCCGATTGAACCCTTCAAAAATGTATGCTATTTTTTCATTTATCCTATCGGTGGAGATCGGTAATGGGTAATGTAAACCAAAATATTATACTTGAAGCCTTGAACATCACGAAGGAGTTCCCCAAGGTTAAAGCCAATGATGATATATCAATAGCCCTTCAGTCAGGTGAGATTCTTGCTCTGCTTGGAGAAAATGGGGCCGGTAAATCAACCTTAATGAACATTCTCTACGGGCTTTATAGACAAACATCGGGAACTATTTTATTAAAAGGCAAGGAAGTCTCGTTCTCTTCTCCAAAGGATGCTATAGATTTGGGGCTGGGAATGGTACACCAGCATTTTATGCTGGTGGAAACCATGACGGTAACAGAAAATATTATTCTGGGAAATGAACCCGGACGATTCGGAGTGGTAAATAAAAAGAATGCCCGGAAGGAAGTTAAGGAACTTTCAGAACGTTATCATCTAAAAGTTAATCCTGATGCAAAAATAGCAGATATTTCCGTTGGTCTTCAGCAGCGGGTTGAAATACTTAAAGCGCTTTATAGAAAGGCTGAAATATTAATTCTCGATGAACCTACAGCGGTATTAACCCCTCAGGAAGTTGATGAGTTATTTACAGTCATCCGTAATTTACGGGATCAGGGAGTGTCAATAATAATAATTACCCACAAACTTGAAGAGGTAAAAGCCATATCCGAAAGAGTGTATATTCTCCGGAAGGGTAAAGTTGCAGGAGAAAGGAGAACCTCAGAAGCCACTACTGCCGAATTGGCTAATTTAATGGTCGGCCGTGAAGTTGTATTAACGGTTCGTAAGGAGGAACTGGAAGTATCAGAAAAACCCGTCTTTCATATGAAAGATGTTTCCTGTATTGGCGAAAGAGGCAATCGGGGACTGAAAAATATTTCTCTTTCGGTTTGTCCGGGGGAAATAGTAGGTATTGCCGGAGTAGATGGTAACGGGCAAAGTGAACTGGCAGAATCTATAATGGGTCTTCGGAAATTGAGTAAAGGTTCGATTACGCTGCGCGGAAAGGATCTTAAAGGTCTTTCTACCAGAAAAAGGTATGAATCCGGGGTTTCCTATGTACCTGCAGATCGGCAGAAGGCAGGGTTAATCCTCCCCATGAAAATTTCTGAAAACCTGATCTTGGGTTATCATTACAGAGAACCGTATGCCGGATCTATTATGCTTAGGCAAAACAAGATCAAAGAAGATACTTCTATATTGGTGGATCAATACGATATTAGAACTCCCTCCGCTGAAAACATAGCATCAAGCCTTTCCGGAGGAAACCAGCAGAAAGTTATTCTTGCCAGGGAGTTATCAAAAGGTCCGGATTTTTTACTGGTATCCCAACCTACCAGGGGTCTCGATGTAGGAGCGATAGAATATATTCATTCCCAAATCCTGGATATAAGAAAGGAAAAATCCGCCATACTACTTATATCTTTGGAATTAGAAGAAATTTTCTCGCTCTCGGATAGAATTCTTGTACTTTACGAAGGATCTTTCGTAAAGGAACTCATCACAAAGGATACAAACAAGGAAGAGGTAGGGTATTATATGATGACCGGTAAATCGAGGATGGAATCTGATGCATCTTAATTGGAAAAAGGAAAACAGGATTTCCGATACTCTCGCGGCTTCCGCGATACTCCTGGGAATAGCAGGTGCCGTTCTTTATTTAGCCTCATATTTTATAGGCTTACTTTTAATTATAGCAGCAGGAACAATATATTTTATAAGAAAATACATAACCGAAGGAAAGGATGAGGTTAGAGAAAGCATAAAGTCCTTTTGGAGTAACATAACAATTCCCTTGTACGGAATTACGCTGGCAGTGATAATCGGTGCAATCATAATGGTCATCACCGGATACAATCCTCTGCCTGCCTACAGAGCCCTCTTTTACGGAGGATTTATTAAAAATTGGCACATATCAATTCTTAATGCTACTCCGCTTATATTTACCGGACTTTCCGTTGCCTTCGCGTTTAAAGCAGGTTTATTCAATATCGGAGCGGAAGGTCAGTTCTATATAGGATCCATGGCAGCGGCATTTTTAGGCGTTTATTTTAAACTGCATCCCCTCATCACAATCCCCCTCATCCTTATCTTTTCCGGAACTGCCGCGGCTCTTTATAATTTCATTCCCGCACTTTTAAAGGTAAAAACAGGAGCCCACGAGGTTATTACCACCATGATGTTTGCTCACATTGCCAGGTACCTTTCACCTGTTTTTATTCGGGCCTTAGGGGGAGATCCTGCTACTTCCAGTCATCCCTATATGACTACTCCCATTGATCCTTCAAATGAATTTCCGACTTTCGATAGTTTTCTTCCTGAAGCTAATTATCGTCTCCATACCGGAATTCTCATTGGGATAGGAATGGCATTAATAGTTTATTTAATTCTTTACTATACAAAATACGGGTATGAAGTACGTTCTATCGGATTCAATCCCACGGCTTCAAAATCAAAAGGCATAAATGTGGGAAGAAACATATTTTTCGGTCTCCTTTTTGCCGGGTTTCTCTCAGGCCTATCAGGGGCGAATCAGGTTTTGGGGTTAGATCATAAGATGTTCGAAAACCTTAATGCAGGATACGGGTGGAACGGAATATCAGTTGCTCTTTTAGCTTCCAATCATCCTATTGGTGTGATTTTCACCGCTTTATTATGGGGAGCTTTGGATGCGGGAGGACAGTATATGTCACGTACCGTTCAAACACCCAATGCTATTGTTGAAATTATTAAGGGGATAATACTCTTTTTGATTGTCGCCCGGTACCTCTACGCATATATATCAAGAAGAATACGTAAAAAGAAAAAACCCGCTATTCCAAACAAGGAGACAATATAGATGGACGGGTTTCTTGCTATCTTTAACATGAATTTGCTGAACGCAATGCTCAGGCTGGCAACTCCCATAACCCTTGCCGCAATCGGCGCCACCATTTGCGAGCGTTCGGGAATAGTCAACATCGCCATGGAAGGGATTATGCTGGTGGGGGCCTTTTTCGCATTAACCGGAGCATACTATTCCGGAAGTCCCTGGATCGGTATGATAATGGGTATATTGGCAGGAGGAGTATTTTCCCTCATTCATGCTGCCGCAACCATAACACTTCATCTAGATCATGTAGTTTCCGGAGCTGTTCTTAACATATTAGCCTTGGGTATTACAAAATTCCTTATGGTCCTCATATTCGGTCATCCCGGAACAACAGATTCGTTACAAACTTCTCTAAATGACTTCGCATTCAGAATACCTCTGCTTTCTAAAATCCCAATTATTGGCGAACTATTATTTTCTCAAACTCCTATTGTTTTTATGAGTTTTATATTAGTCATTGTGTTTGCCTATATTATGAAGAAAACAAAACTGGGACTCCATATAAAAGCCGCCGGTGAACATCCTCTGGCGTTGGAGACCATCGGGGTCTCTGTGGTTAAAATCAGATACATCGGCGTGCTTATATCAGGATTGACCTCCGGTCTGGCAGGAGCATTTCTATCCATCGAAAATGCTTCCTCGTTCACCGAAGGAATGACCGCTGGAAGAGGATTTCTTGCATTAGCCGCTAACATATCCGGCGGCTGGACGCCGACTGGGTCTTTTATCGCATCATTGTTTTTCGGTTTCTCCGATGCTCTCCAAATACGGTTCCAAGTTATGAAGGTCCTTAACGTTCCTTCAGAACTGTTTATAATATTCCCGTATGCCGTTGCGGTGATCGCTGTCGCAGGATTTGTCAGAAGGTCCCGGGCACCAAAGGCACTTGGAAGTGACTTCATTATTGAACAGGAAAAATGAAAAATTATTAGGTATTTCTTAAGGAATTATTGACTCAATATTAGGATCACGTTAGGTTATCATATCGAAATCTATATTTTATAATTCGGTGATCCGGGATCATCGAAAAAACGGAGGAAATTATATGAAGAAAGTTTTGTTGATCGGACTAATGCTGATCATTGCATCTGGTATGGCAATGGCCGGCGGCGGGCAGGAAGAAGCTGAGGAAGGCGAGTACTCAGATATAATGATCGGGATGGCCACGGATGTAGGCGGCCTGGGTGATAAATCATTTAATGACGGTGCCTGGGCCGGTATTCAGCAGGCTGAGGAAGAGTACGGCGTTCAAAGCAGGCTTATTGAATCCAACCAAATGACCGATTATATCCCCAATCTTACCGGCTTAGCTGAAGACGGAGCAACATTAGTATTTGCGGTAGGATTTCTCATGACTGAAGCTATGATCGAAGCAGCAGGCAACTACCCGGAAACTAAGTATGCAGGTATTGATATCGATGTATCCACTGTGGACGCACCTTCTAATGTGTTAGGCATCACCTACAAGGAAGAACAGGCGGGATATTTAGCGGGAATTATTGCCGGCTACATGACAAAGAAATACGCATCGGAATCACCAAAACTAAACGAAGAGAACGTTGTTGGTGTGGTGCTCGGAATGGATATTCCACCGGTGGAACGGTATCTGGTAGGATTTTATCAAGGAGTAAAAAAGGTTAATCCGGAGTGTCAGGTTCTTTCCGCTGTAACCGGTACATTTGAGGACCAGGCAAAGGGAAAAGAAGCTGCAATAGCCATGATTGAACAGGGAGCAGATATTGTATTTCCTATTGCTGGACTCACCGGTGTTGGAACAATAGAAGCCTGTAAGGAGAGGGATGTTTTAGCTATCGGAGTGGACGTGGACCAAAACTACCTTGCACCTGATACTATTTTAACCTCGGCGACAAAGGGCATCACCGAATCAACCTTTACTACCATCACTGAGGTGCTTGAAGGGACTTTTGAGGGCGGACGAACAAAGGATTTCGGAATAAAACAAGATGCGGTCGGAATAGCACCTTTTCATTCCTTTGAGTCCATAGTACCGAAAGAGGTTAAGGATGCTGTTAATCAAACGATAGCTGACATGAAGGCCGATGAGATCGAAATAGCAAAAACCAGACTCGAAGCCGGTATGATCTCTGAATAATATTTATTAAGAAAAATAGAAGTAAAAAGGCTGCCCCAGGTAAAAGGGCAGCCTTTTTATTGTAAATGAATTAAATTTCTTCTACAGGGGTTCCTAAAAAACGGTCTGCAGGAATATTACTGCTTAAACACTATCCCCGTGTTTCCGTAATATATTGCCCCTATCGCTTGTGCGAATTGGGCGACCGTAAAGTGTTCATGTTCTGCAAGCTGCTTCATGAGTGGAGTATTTGCCATTGATTCATCTGCTACCTTAAGATCCATCTCCGGGACCCTATTCTTTGCTCCTTCTCTCATTAATTCAAAACACCGGCTGCGTTTTACAAGACGTCCAAAAAGATGCCTAATCTTTGAAGTAGGCTGCAATATGCGCTGGGTTTCCTCCCAGGTTACTGCCAGAAACATCCCTATCTGCCTGAAAATTCCTCTATAAGCATCATCTTCATGGCTTTCCGCCTTTTCCATCATGTACTCAAGAAAGGGTTTCCGCATATCCCGCGGACTCGTAGGTACGGTGATAAAATCTTCACCCTCCAGGATAGTTTTTGTTAAATATCCCTTCTCAAACATCTTTGCGACTTCTACATCATTTTTTCCGGTGAGCAATTTTAAACCGAGGCGGAACACTCCGTTTTGACTCGTGTAACGCTGCAGGGTACCCGCGAGTCCTGAATTATAATTATTGATACTTCTCACATCATCCGCAGGAAATTCTCTTTCCGGATAACTACCAATATCAATGATCATATTGTAAGTTTCCAGCGGGATTTCCGGGATCACGCCATTTCCATCAACCCAACCGGTACCCAATTCTGTTCCCAAGGTATGGGCAAACACACCGGATACAACATCTGAGATACTTCCTCCTGCTGCCAATTCAACAGCTGCGGTAAAGGCAGCCATAGGACCGTCATTGGTGTTTTTTACAATACCACCTGGTTTGCATAGTTTCAGCAGTTCTTCATCCAGATCTGTTATTTTGGCATATTCGATCTCGTAATCAATTTCGGGGTTTTCCCGCATACCTCTGGTTTTCGTTACTTCTCCTCCGACAATTTTATCTTTTACAACAACATCGGGAAAACACATACCAACGGCATCGAGCTCGAGAAGCCTGCCGTTGCCTAGATATTTCTCTCCCGCGGCAACTACCTCGAATATAAAATTATAATCCGCATCCTTCTCCATAGACTTCTCAAGAAGATTTGTAATACGTTTTCTTTCGTCATCTCCTTGTCCTTCATTGAGGATCTTAAAGGAAGCTATAAGCCTTACCAGTCGTACCATAAGTAAGATGGGGTCATTTAAAAGCCGGGCATATCCAAATTTCTCCGGAAACCAATCATACTCTTTGAGGACAGAGAGTTTACCATTAACTGAAAGGGCTGTTTTAATATCTGTGCCACCAATATCGACACCGCATATAACCTTATCCTCGATACCTTCCGTTAATGTAAGGAATACCGACCCGTCACCCTTTGCGGTATCCGGATGATCTTCAAAATCATCTTCCGAAAAATCAGAGATATTTTTAATTACAAATGAGAATGAAGGATGGTCGCTTCCATGAATTGATCGGATCATCCTATCAATCACATTAACACATCTTCCGTATCCCTTTCTTCCAGAGAGAGGTACCCCTATACCAAAAATATTATCCAGTTCTTTTATAAGTTTTACCGTTGCATCTCTTTCTGTATCAATAAAAAAAGTTAACCGAACTCCTCCGAGATTCGTCAGTATATTAAATACCTCGGCAGTCAAATAATCGTATACAAACCGGTATTCTTCTTTATCCAATTCTTCTAATGCCGGGAGAACGAGTGAAAACCTCCTTAAGCTTTCTTCTCCAATTAACTCCAACACACACTCCAAGCAAACCTTTTTATCGTTATCTATACTCAGAAACTGGTTTCTAGTATCTGTAATGAAAACAGGATTACCGGATTTTGCCTTTTTTAATAAATCTTGTACCATAAGTTGCTGCTCCTATTCTTTCCAAGGAAATATCATACCCCTAAAGGTTCTTTTGCCTACTTTCTGTTTATCATCTATCAGTAACGCGTCCCAGGGGATCTTTCTCCTATTTGCTTCAGGATTCTCCTCTAGATAATCGTACTTGTAAATTCTTAATTTTGTAGCGACTTGAAGGAGGAGAATAATTGCTCCCAATCCCGGTAACAGAAATGCAGTAAAGGCGGATAATATAAAGGTAGCGATCACCACTAATGTCAATCCTAAGGTAAATAAAGTATTGTCAAAGAAAATGATAAAGCACTTTTTAATAATTTTTTTTATACGGGTATCCAAACGGGAACGGATAGGAAAATAGTAAAGACTGGACAGCAGCCATATTACAGTAGCCCAGAAAAGGAAAACCAAAGCAAGCAATCCAATCATATTGCCCATATTAAGATACACTGGAAATGCAATGGATAAAATAAATCCCAGGAAACTCATTATAATTCCCAACGCAAAACTGGATTTCCAAGTTTCATTAAAATACTTGGGAACATCTTTAAACTCGGGCCGCTTATAATCCGCAATATCAGAAGTTATCATCGATACTGTACCGGTATAGATAAAAAATATGATTATGCCTAAAAACAAGGCCGCGTATCCAAAGACGGGATGAATCGGATAAACTGCAGGAGGTAAAACAATAGGAAGGGATACCACCAAAATAAATCCAAGATTGATTAAAACGATGGGAAGGAAATTATCCCACATGTCGAAAAATGCTTTTTTTATCATGAAAAAAATCATAATTATTGTCCTCGATTACCATTTATTTATTTTCGTTATCTTTATTAGTTCTGTATAACACCTTTTCATCTCCCTGTAAATCATATAACTTAGGGTGATGATTAAATCTAATGCACATGAAAGAATTACAAGAAAACCATTTTCACTTTTAGTTAAACCAACTTCAGCAGACTGTAATCTGCGATGCACATATTGCTTTTACTTGGAAAAGGCTTCTCTCTATCCGGATAACAAAGTTCACCGTATGTCCCACGAAGTATTGGATAGGATGATATCTTCCTATCTTAAAACACCTCAAGGACTATATTCATTCGGCTGGCAGGGGGGTGAACCTCTTTTAATGGGTTTTGATTTTTTCAAGGAAACAATCAGACTGCAGAAGCAGTATGGGAAACCGGGTCTACAAGCAGCAAATGGTGTTCAGACAAACGGTACCCTCATAACAGAGGATTTTGCCAAGCTTTTCCGGGATTATAACTTTTTAGTAGGCATAAGCCTAGACGGGCCGGAAGAAATCCATAATAAGTATAGAGTGAATATTCAGGGAAAAGGTACCTTTGCTTCAGTAATGACAGGTATTGATCTTCTGCGAAAACATCGAGTTGAGTTTAATATCCTTGTTTTAGTCTCTGAGTCGAATGTAGAACGGGGTAAGGAGGTATACAACTTCCTCGTAGAAAACGGTTTTTACTATCACCAATACATCCCCTGTGTGGAATTCGATGATGAAGGAAATCTTCTGCCTTATTCCATAAACGGCAAACAATGGGGTCAATTCCTGTCGGATGTATTTGATGAATGGTATCCCAAAGATACCCATAAGGTATCTATACGTCATCTCGATTCAGTTTTAGAGCACCTTATAAGAGGAACATATAACGTCTGCACCATGGGAGGAATGTGTAATCAGTACTATGTGGTGGAGCATAACGGAGACATTTATCCCTGCGATTTTTTCGTGGAACCGGATTTAAAACTGGGAAATATAATGGAAGACGAATGGGGACAATTTGAAAGAAACAGCACATACCGGAAGTTCGGCAGTCAAAAAACTAACTGGAATTCTCTGTGCAGTACCTGTCACTATCTGGAATTTTGTTCCGGTGATTGTCTTAAAAACAGATTTTCTAAGGCAAATGATCCGACACTTTTATCGGTACTTTGCGAAGGATGGAAAATGTTCTATAAGAAAACACTTCCTCCGCTAAAAGGCTTGGCCCGCCATGTATTAAACGAAAGATTCGCACAGAACGGAAATTTCAACGAGCTGCCGGATTTCAGCCCTTCGCCGGATGACCCATGCTTATGCGGAAGCGGAAAAAAATACAAGAACTGTCACGGTGTTAAAATAGTCTGATTCTTTAACCAATGGACACTTATTTCCGCAGTCTTTTCTTTTTCCTCATCCTGTGTTATGAGGTGAGAACTTTCATTAAGTAATATCTTCTTTTTATTCGGAGTAGGAATGCCGTCTAAAATTAAATCGGCGGCTTTCGGAGGAACAGTCATATCTTTTTGAGAAACGAAAACGAGAGTGGGGGAAGTTATACGGACTAATGATTTCAGAGCAATTCTCCGGAGTTTTTCCACCGAAGCGATCATCTTAGTTTCATGATGCATCCAATACTCCTGAGCAAGAAATATCATTTCCGGATCTTCATGCTTTTCATCGTAATCACTCCTCATACGGGGAATAAAAAACTTAAGGAGTGGTGAAAGATACGCGAGTTTCCTTCTTAAAACCAAAGCGGGAGCATAAAGCATTACTTTTTCCGGATTGAATCTGCCGGCTAAAATGAGTGCTAAAAGTCCGCCCATTGATAATCCTCCCAATGAAACGGATTCATATTTCCGTGACATATCTAAATATATGTCGATGGATCTTCTGAGCCAATCCCGATGGGAGGTCTTAAAAAAATCGTACCTATTCGTGCCGTGTCCAGGAAGACGGGGAATTCTGACGGAATATCCTTCTTTATTCAGTACTTCCCCAAGGAAGGCGAAATGGTTGGTTATTCCGGTAAACCCATGAATCAGAAGAACAGCATGGTTTCCTCCAGGAAGTATTATTTCCGCTGATTTTTCTGCAACTTTGGTATTTCGATATCCCTCTTTTCTCATGCGCTGTTCTCTCTTTTTATCAATGAACCTGAAATCAATCCCCTTGACTCACGGTACTTACCGGGACTTATTCCGGTCATTTTTTTGAATACCTTAGAAAAGTAACTTTGATCCTCATAGCCTATCAGAAAAGCTATATCCACCAACAGTACAGTATGATCCATCAGAAGTTTTTTAGCCTTTTCAATTCTAACTTGATTAAGAAATGTATTAAATGTCAGCCTCATCTCATTTTTAAATAATTTGCTGAAGTAGGATGGACTCAACATTACAAAATCGGCAACTTCTATAAGGCTAATTTTACGCATGTAATTTTTTTTGATGTAATCAATGGCCTTATAAATTACATCGATATGTTTCACGTCTTTCAGATTAAACACATAATCGGTAAATCGATTCATTATTCTGCTTAACCAAAAAGAAATGTCTTCTACCGTTTTAAAGGTCTGAATTTGGTTTAAATATTGAAAGTTCAAACCAAATATCAATCGGGCATCAGCTCCCCCCTCCATGGCAGCTCGGGACAGTAATACAACCAGTTCAAGCACCCGGGCTTTTACTATATCAATTTTGCCCGCACTGGAAAAAAATACATACCCTAGTATTTCATTTAATAATTCCTTCGCTCCGCTTTTATCACCTAATGAAATAAGACGCAGTAACTCCTGTTCTTTTTCTAAAGGATATTCAGCAGTCTCCTCATCTTCTTCATCCATGGCTTTCATAATATGTATATATTCAGAAATCAGAGATTGTTGTTGAAGTCCATCGTTTTCTTCTAAGTATTCTAGTGGATTTTTTACCGATAAATATGCCCCGATATAAAACAACGTTTCTGAAAGGGCTGTTACCCGATCAGGTTCTACATAGGGTATTTCTTGCAGGCTCTTTTTCAAGGTAAAAACGTTTTTCTGAGGGATTTGATGCCGACGGACAATATCATCCTGCAGATACTCATCCGGATTTATCATGAGAACAGGTCCAGCCAGTATGGTAGCTTCCAGCTCTCCATTACTGATAATAGGAGCTGCCCAATGGACCAATCCTAAGGGACAAAAAAAAATGTACTTACCGCCAAATCTTTCAGCCTGATAACCGCCGTACCGATGGGCTTCTTCGCATCTCCATTCCTGATGCGAGACACTTTCAAAGACGGAACGGAAAGTACAACCGGGACATGATCCGCTAACTTTCGGATAGAGTGTTTGCCCGGAAGAGTTAATTATTATACACTTAATACCGGTTGATTTTTGATAATCTTTAACTGCTTTAACAGCTAATTCAAAATTAAAAACTGCTTCTGACAAGTATTCAGCCTTTTCTATTCTTCCCGTAAGTTCCAACGGATATATATAATTATAAAAATATGAATTATAGTCTATTATATCAACAACCAGTTTGTCCACCTAAAAACTATACACATGAGGAATTCTGAATTTGCAATTCAGAATAGACTTTTTACTATTATCAAAGGGGGAATTCTTCGCTACCCGCTTAAAGCGTATTTTTTTTATCACCAATGGTTTATTGTCAAAATCTCATTCCTTTTTCATAATTCAACAGCTTTCCAAGGATAACAGGATGAACCACATTCAGGAATTGCTTGCAAAAAACTTAAAATCGGCTCGTGAAAGGCTCGGTTATACTCAGATGAAACTTGCCGAGTTGAGTAACATATCCCCTAGTTTCATCGGTGAAATAGAAACTGGAAAAAAATTTCCATCTTCAAATTCACTACAGCGAATCGCAGATGCATTAGGAATGAAACCCTATCAACTGCTTTTAGACGATGAAGCATGGGCGGTATACGATAAACACGAGTCCATAACAAACCTCTACCAAGAGTTAAAAGAGCGAATAACCATAGAACTGGAGCAAACCGTTAAGAAACATCTTAAATAAAACGACCGTTTCGACTTCTTGCTTTTTTTACCCATTATACTATACATTTGTATAGTATGGCTTTGCAAAGTTTTCCTATTCACTGCAGAACTACCTATTCTTTTTTACAGGGGGCTTTTTCTCCTCAGGAAATTTGTAACAAAGCAAAGGAATGGGGTACATCTGCCGTTGGAATAACCGACATCAATAGTTTTTACGGTCTACCCGCCTTTTTGAATGCGGTAAAACAGGCAAAACTTAAACCAATAATCGGCACTGACCTTAGGATTCGAGAAAATGAAGAATACCTTACCGCTTACTGCATGAACCGCAACGGGTACAGGAGACTTTGCGGAATCATAACCAATCTTCGTCTGAATTCAACGAAAGGGAAATATGAACTCATCAACGATCTTTTAGACGGGGGATGGGAGGGACTTGTACTGGCATCGGAAAACACCTTGCTTCTTCATACCCTTCGCCAAAAATCCGCCTCGGGACTATATGCAGCTCTTACCTTCGGCCGTCCTTTTAGAGGTATTCTTTCTGATGCAAAGAAAATGAACATTCCTTCCCTGGCGATAAACCGGGGGGTGTTTTCAGACAACCGGACTCGACGGCTTCATGCTCTTTTACGTGCCATTGACCTGAACCTCCGGGTAAAGGACCTTCCCCCGGAGGAATATCCTGATCCTGCATACCGCTTCGCAAATCCGGAAGAAATTCTAGCTTATTTTCAAGCGGTACCGGAAGCAATAAAAGCCCAGGAATATATCGTCAGGGAATCAGATCCTTCCGGAATCCCTTCAAATACTGCCGGAAACAAAAACGCTCCGCAGTACGTTTTCCCCCGGTTTGCCGGCTTGACCGAAGAGGAAGCCTACCGAATTCTTCTTCGACTATGTTTAAAGGGTGTGTCTCGACGCTATGGGAAAATGAACAGTCCCATTGAAAACCGGCTGAAATATGAGCTCAACATTATACGAAAAAAACAATTCTCATCCTATTTTCTTGTGGTATACGATGTTGTTTCCCGCAGCAGGCGTACCTGCGGGCGGGGAAGTTCCGCATCCAGTATCGTCTCTTATCTCCTTGGAATAACTCACGTAGACCCTTTAAAGCATAAGCTGTTTTTTGAACGTTTCCTTAACATGGGCAGAAAGGATCCTCCGGATATCGACGTGGATTTTCCCTGGGACGAACGGGAACACGCATTAGCCTACATGTTTGACACGTACCCCGGTTGTTCAGGGATGGTGGCAGATCATATAACCTTTGCAGCACGATCCTCCATTAGAGAAAGCGCTAAGGCATTCGGCATCATGGAAGAAGAGATCAGTACTTACACAGATCTTTGGAGAAGGGGCTGTTACGAGACAATTCCCCTCCGTATCAGAAATGCTGCAGAAACAATTCGCGGCATACCAAGACATTTAGGGACTCATCCAGGCGGAGTTGTTATAACTCCTGAACCGATCACCACGTACACCCACATACAACCCTCTCCATTAGGATGGCCCGTGATAGCCTGGGACAAGGATGGAGCAGAAGATTCCGGTTTGATCAAAATCGACCTTCTGGGCAACCGCTCCCTAGGAGTCCTTCGGGATACCCTGACATTGATAAATCCCCGCCGCCGGCAAAAAATAGAATGGGAGTCTTTCAATCCCCTCCAGGACACTGAAACACGGAAACAAATAGAAGCTGGAAATACCCTTGGAGTATTCTATGTTGAATCGCCGGCAACAAGACAGCTTTTAAAAAAAATGGGTCAGGGGGATTTCCCCAGGCTTGTTATTGCAAGTTCCATAATCCGTCCTGCAGCAAACCGCTACATCTCGGAGTTTGTCCGGCGCTTAAAAGGGGGGGAATACGATCCTCTGCTTCCTGTTTTAGATAATATTCTTCAAGAAACGTTCGGCATAATGGTTTACCAGGAAGATGTATCCCGGGCTGCGATTGCTGTTTCCTCTTTTACCCCGGAAGAAGCAGATAGATTAAGAAAGGCCTTAACCAGAAAAGACCGCGGCCTTTGGCTAAAGGACTTCCGGGAACGCTTTTTTACCGGCGGAATTACCAACGGCGTAAATAAACATATTTTGGATACACTATGGGACATGATCCTCTCCTTTGAAGGCTATTCCTTCTGCAAATCCCACAGTGCCTCCTATGCTTTAGTTTCCTACCGTTTAGCATTCTTAAAAAGGTATCATCCGTTGGAATTTTTTACTTCCGTAATAAATAATGGCGGAGGTTTTTACTCTCGCCAAGTATATCTTAACGAAGTACGACGACTTGGATTCCAAATTCTCTTTCCCGATGTAAACATGAGTGAAAAAAAATATACCGTAGAAGACAAATCACTTCGAGTAGGATTGGGGCAGATAAAAGACCTAAGTCTTTCCTTTATCGAAGCTGTTCTTCAGGAACGAAGGCGAGGCGGTCTTTTTAAGCACTTAGACGATTTTCTGTCCAGAATCATCCGCCGGGGAATTATAGGAATCGTCGAAAGGCGCGGTACTGCTCAGATCCATGTCTCCGGCTTAGGCAATCTTCGAATGCTGGTAAAATCCGGAGCGTTAGATGGAATTTCACACGAATACAATCAGCCGCAAATATTCTGGATTATAGCAAACTATGGAACAAAACGATTCGGGGAAGATGAGTTGTTTTCCCCAGGAGAGGCTTGGAACGTTCCTGACTGTATAAAAGATTATCATGAAGGGACCAAAATAATGAATGAACTCGAAACCATGGGTCTTATAATATCCCGCCATCCCATAGAAATTTTTAGATCATTAACAATATCGAAGAACCCGATATGCGATTCACGGAAAATCCACTTAAAAACCGGCAAGATTATTACGATACCGGGAATTCTTATTGTGGGAAAAGAAGTTGCCACTTCAAATTCCAAGGCCATGAGTTTTTTCAGCTTCGAAGATGAGTATGGCATTTTTGAAACTGTATTTTTCCCTAAGGAATATCAGGAGTGGGGGTTGAAGCTGCACTACGGAAAGGCCTATCTCATCACTGCAAAAGTTGCAGTAGAATTTGGAACGTCTATTTTAGAAGTTCGTAAAGCTTTGCCGATCGGAAATCACCCCTCAGGATGAAAACCGCCTTAATCATCCCTGTCGAGCTTGGACTTCGTGTTTTTTATCCTTTATACTTAGATGTAAATGTAATCGCCGGAAAATGCAAAAGGAAAAATGTAAAGCTTGACAGTTTCAGCATGGTCAGATATTTTTTTTACATATGAGTAATACAAAATCTATTACAATCTTTCATTTATACCGAAAAGATGGAACTTCACTTCTTCTTCATCCTTTGAAAAAAAAACACAACGTAATAAAACTGATTGAGAAAAATAAAATAACAGGAAAATACGGGTCTGAACCTCAAATTGAAACCTTAACACTTTTCAGAAATGAATTATATCGACTCATCGAAGAAGAGGTAAAAAATTGGATTGCCGATGTAAGATTTATTCCCCGATTTTTAATATCTTCTGGAGCTTTTCTTCTAACCTATTTGATATTTTCATTTGTGGTCAGAGATCCTCTTCCCCTCTTGGATGAAATAATAATTGCCTTTGGAGTAGGAGTTGTTTCTTATATATTATTGGGAAAAAAGGATATGCGTTCCGATGCAGCGCTTAAGAAACGTCTTAATTTGCGAAAAAAGGTCGACACTATAGTATTCAATGAATGCAGTGTACTCCGGGATGTGGAAAAAATGCTTCAGGAAAATGAACAGCAGGACACTGATGAGCTCCTGTCACGAATCACTAATCCCGAAGCGATAACAATACCTGAATCAAATCAGGAAACTATAAAGGAACTTCTCTCGTATATCCAGGATCATTTACGGACAGGAAAATCAGGAAAACAGTCAAAATCAATGGTTAAACTTATCGAGGACAGGAAGGGGAAAAAACAGGATAAGGATGTTGATAAAAAGACCTTGAAATCAAAGTGTGGCGATCTTTCCCTTTTCGCTCTCTATAAGCAACTTAGGATTTCCCTGGAAGAATAATCTTATTGAGGAATTCTCATTTTATTCGATTATTTTACGACATTTTTTAGAAATCACGCCTCTTTCTGTTGCCTAAAGGCTATAAAATAAGAAGTTCTCTTTTATATCTTAGAATTGCTAATTTTTATTCTTCTCTGGTGAATTCTTGGAGTTCTAAAATTTCGTTGGTATTTGTAATGACACGCTGGGCTATTGCCATTATTTCCCGAAAAGGTGTAAATGTTTCGTCCAGGGCGAGACCTTCTTCACAATATTCTATAGAGCGCCGGTAATTTCCTTTTCTGTATGCTTCTATAGCAGCAATGTATAATTCATCGATTCTCTTTCTTAGCTTTTCTCTTCCAAAATCGCCCAGATCAAGTTTGGCTTGGACACTGAACCGTTCTAATCTGTCATACTGGGTGGTTCTATCTAAGGTATAATTTATATCAAGTGTCATTCGATCTAAAGCTATGGAGCTTCCGATTGTAAAACGCGGGTTCAACCCTTTCATTAGAAAACCGGTCCGGGTGGATAAAAAATCAGTGATTTTTACAGACATTCCTGCAGCAAATCCCATTTTTTCCGAAGCAATACTAGACGCTAAGGATATAGGATAATTTATATCAAAAGAAAAAAGAATCGGTCTTAACGGTGAATAGGCGATTCCCCCGTCAAGTCTGGTTGGTAATGGTTCTCCCTTCGAAGAAGGACCAAAATTCCGCAATGCAATTCCCGCGGAGAAATTTCTCTCTCTAGAAGGGTACGGCTTAAATAAATTGAACCGAGTTAAAATACCAAAATCAATCATTGCCATAACTGCTGATTGGTTCTCCACATCATCGATATGTGCATAAATTGCTTTAGGTATATTTCGGTAGGCTATTTTTAAATTGGAACCCGCCGAGATGCCGTAAAAATCGAAGGATGATAAAAAATTGTAAGAAATATTGAATCCCGCAACAGTTTCTGTATACCTGCCGCGGGCTGCCTTCGAATCCACATATACCTGATCGCCCCATTCATCCATCGTATTGAATTGATCATGTACAACCTTAGCACCAAATCCTAACCCGAGGTTTTCCTTTCTTTGAGTATAAACAGCACTTTCAATGCTGGAATCATCAATCCAATCATTATGAACAAGCGCTAATTCTGTACGCTCTATGGTTGAACTCGCAGCGGGATTTGCATCAAAATAGCTTGCGTCTCTCCCTACAGCAGTATACGCGGTACCCATCCCTTCATATTCACCGCCGAAAGGAAGGTTTAGAATAGTAAATGAGGTTAATCCGGTATTCGCTTCAGACACATCATCTTGTCCGAGGGCATAAATCATGCCGGGAAACAGTAAAACGAGAAGAATAACTGTCAGTACCGTTTTTTTCTGCTTCATCCGTTTTAAAATATATACCCTTTACAGTCTTTTTTCTATCCCAGCTTGTCAGCAATTCAAAGTTACTATCCCGAAATTATATAAAAGAATTTTATTCTTTATTGTCGGCATTTTCATATATAGCTGAACAAATGTCGATAATATGGTAAATTATGAGTGTGAAAGGACACACCAAGGCAATTGTCCTGAAATGAATTTTCGAGACGTCCGACGACTAATTATTATAATCCTACTCATAGCCATTGTTCCTGTTTTTTCGTTAAACGCGTTAGGGCAACGGGAGCGGGGTATACGCAATGCCCAACAACAAATTGAAGAAGCAAAAGAACTTATCGAAGGAAAAAGGTATAACGATGCCTTATTGATAATTGAAGATGTTATAGAAAAGTATCCCGAACTTCAGCAGGATGCCACTGTACTTCTTAGAAAAATATGGAAAATTCAGGATCAATATCAGGATCTTGTGGAAGAATTCAAAAATGTTATTGAGAATGAACCGGATAACCTGGAAAAAGCTTTAGGACTCATCGATGAACTCCATGAACTGGATGAAAACCCCAATAAAACTATCCGTCAACGGTTGGAACAATTTAGAATTATTGCTCTCCTCCGCTATAATGAAAATATATTTAATGAAATTATGGCGGATGCTGCCCTGGCAATACAGGAAGAAAGGTATCAGGAAGCAATATCTATCTATCAAACAGGATTTTCCCTCCATAGAGACGAATTTCTAGATCTTGATTACGGCCTTTTATCGACTGGAATAAGTGCTGAAATAAGAGACATCCGGGAATCAACAGAGACCTTGATTACTGATCTTAAACCCTTTCTTATACAGAAAGATAATTTTATCAATGAACTTATTATGGTCAATCCGGAAAATACAGATAATCTTATAAACGGATTTAAACCTAATTACGACGATAAAACAGAATCATTTTTTACCTTAAGAGCTGCTGCTCAAAATCTACAAGAATACCGAACCGATATAAATAGAATCATTGAAAATCCATCTCCGTTAGCTCTTCGCCACATCGAGTACATGGAATTATTAACCTTAGGATCTGACCGGACGGGAGAATCTGAAGGCATATCCGGGGTACTTAAAATTATATTAGCTCAAACCTTAGAGGAATCGGGAAACCTGACCATGCAGCGATGGAGAGAGAACTATGAGTCAGCGCAAAATGCATTTGCTGAAACACGATACCAAAACGCGAAAACCCTCTATGAAAAAAGTAATCTGCTCCAGCTTTCCGCAATGGATGTTCTTGAACTTAGGGAAAAGATGATAAAACTCTCGTCAGGTTTTACCATTCAGTATGGAAAAGAACTCGCTCTAAAGAGTCTCCCCCTATATATGGAAACAAAAATTGCATGGGAAGTAACAATAATGAAGTCATTACTGTCCGATGAAATTGTCGATTTCCAAAATAGATACAACGCGGAAACCGAAGGTATAACTGATTTAACAACTGATCAGGAATATTTTCGTAATGCCCGCAACAGGTTTTTAGATTATCTCTCCAATTGGCAAAACACGGTAACGGAATATTCAGAAATTGATGATACCTATACCGATAGAGAAAAAATAAGTGATTTGGAAGAAACGGCTGCAGTATTAAATGATTGGGCTCTTCTTGCGGAGAACAAAGAGATTTCCATTACAAGTAAACTAGCTGAACTAAAATATCAACCTCTTTTTGTTACTTATGATTCAATCAATGTAACATTCGAACAAGGACAAAGATATATGGAAGGGATTATACAAGAGATATCCACCGGCACTGGTTCTTCTTTTGAAATTACTTCAGTCTATCCAGACCGTGCGAGGGACATATATACAACAGTAATTAATGACCTTAGATCTTTACGGAATACGGTAACAAATTATATTGCAGAGTTCGAGGCAGAACCCGAATATCTAGTAATGTCTGATCCTGTCAGCTTATGGATTACCAGGGCAAAGGGATTGCTCGCAGATATCAACAACCTCTTGAATACGGCTACGGAAAGAAGAAGGGAAAGTCTAAATCAAATCACCTTAGCCGAAGAACTAAGAGAATCAGGATTTGATACCCTAGCTAAAGCACAAAACGCTTATGAAGAAATTACTACAGTTGAAGATACCAATTTTGATAGAGCACGAACGCTCATTGAGGATGCAAACGATTTTTTCTACAAATCAGTAGCAACTCAGGAAGATATTGCCTTTCGAAAGGAATATGATGGTTTAATACAGGAACTTGAAAAGGAAATTAAGAAAAAACGGCACGAATTGATTCTAGCCCGCGTAGGTGAAATGGTGGAGGAGGGAAGACAGTTTTATCTGCAAAACGAATTTCCCCGGGCAGAACAAATATTACTGGACGCGGAAAATCTTTGGGACCGAACCAATCCGATCGATCCGCACCCCCAGGTGGAACAATGGTTAAATCTAACTCAAATTGCACTGAATCAGGAACAGGCTAGAGAAATTGCGGAGACTCATCCTTCATATCCATCAGTAATGACCCTTTTAAACTATGCCCGCGAAAACTTTGAATCCGGCCAAAATTTGATGGATAAGGGAAATCAGAAAGAGGCGAACCAATTATTGAACTCTGCCAGAAACAAGCTGCTAACCGTAACCACAGAATTTCCATTTAACAAAGAAGCCGGGGTTCTTACACTAAAAATAATAGAAATATTGAATCCTGATAATTTCGACAACCTATTCGATCAAAGGATAGAAGAAGCCAGGATAAACCTTGCTCAAAATCCTGAAGAAGCTTATTATGATTTACTAGATCTAAAAGAAATAAAACCTAATTATCCCGGTATTGACGATTTAATCTATCAAGCGGAAATCGCTACCGGAAGAAGGCTTCGTCCTCCTGACCAGGCAGAATTACGGAGAGCAGAACAACTCTATCAGGAGGCTCTGGAAATATATGAAGAAAGAGATACCGCAAGATATCAAACAGCAATAGCGAACTTGAATGAGGCGTTGGATATCAATCCCAATTTTCAGGCCGCTGCAACACTTTGGGACCAAATCCAGCTGGATCGGGGAGGAGAAATAAGGTTTACCCTTCCCAGCGCGGCTTTCGAGAAGTATCAGCTAGCGCTGGAATATTTTCTTAACGGAAATTACGCTTTATCGTTTCGTGAAGTCAGTCTTCTGCTGCAGAACGAAGAAAACAGAGGTTTTGAGCCTCTGATGGATCTTAATGCAAGACTTCAAAGAGAATTGGGCGGGAGTACTTCCAACTGACGCATTATGAGAACTAGAAAATTTTTTTTCCTTATATCATTTATCCTCATATTACTCCTAAATATCACTTATGTATATGCGGCAGACCTGTATTGGGAAAATCCCCGTACCATCGCTGGAGAAAACGGACGGTATCCTCAAGCAGAAACGGATGATGAAAAAATTTATCTATTCTATCAGGAAATAGAATATGTTAACGAGAGCGAAGGAAATTTCTATATTTCTCTTCAATATTCGAATGACGGAATATCTTGGGATAGAAACGAGAGGATTTTCGGACCGTTACCTTTCAGCGGGAAACCTGCCCCTATATACGACATTGCTATTGATTCCGCGGGAGTACTTCATGTGACATGTCTTGTATCAGAATCAGAAACAGTTATTATTAGCTCTACCGACCGGGGGAAAACTTTTACCGAAACAGCACGTTTTAAATCTGAAGAAACTAACCTTACACCTGTTCTTTCTCCAAAATCTAATGGAGGAATGATTTTGTTCTTAGCTAGAGAGCGGGAAGATTCCATCAGTAACTATTATTCTGTTTATGAGGGAGAAGAATGGTCGGAGTTTAAACTTTTAGAGGAGGATGAAAACCTTATCTATAATTTTACCCCTCACCATACATCATACAGGGATAAAGAATATGTTGTTTTTCAAGTTTTTCAATTAGGAGAGATGGGCCGCCATCTGTATGTAAAAACAAGTGATGACGGCGGTTTAACCTGGAGTGATGCCAAAATTCTTACTGATTTTGCAGAGGTTGGAACAGTAGCGGATGAATACATAAACCAGCGTCCCTATATCCGTACCGTTAATAATAAATTACTTTTAATATGGGAACGTCAATACAGAAGATTCGGCAGCTCCGTCTATTTAGCGGAACTCAAAGAGTCCGGCGATATCGCTGGTGATTCTGAGATAGTTACTTCAGACCGCTACAGTGCCAACACGCCGAAGATCATACATCATCAGAATACGACTAGAGTATTATGGTTTGATAGCCGCATTTCTTTAGAGACCGTTTATTTATCCACACCGGGAGAAGTAACATGGAGTGCGGAACCTCTATCCAGACGCAGGTACAGTTCTCGATTCCCGGTGCATGCTGTATTTAAAGGGAGATTATATTTCTTCTGGCAGGAGTTAGAGGATGATAGAAGTTCGATCGCTTTCTTAGAGCCCGATACAACTGCAGACCCTCCCCGAATAATCTCTACCAACTTTGCTGCCGGCAAAAGAAGTCCGATAGATCGTCCTGCATTCCGCTGGATTCCTCCGGAAGATCCTTCTGGTGTTGCTGCTTATAGCTACGTGTGGAGTAGAAATCCAAATGAAGAGATTCCGAAGGATACGCTGGTACCGGCAGGTCAGCTTCAAAGAAGGTTCACCGCTACAGATGACGGATATTGGTATTTACGGGTAGCAGCATTGGACGGAGCGGGAAATTGGTCACCGCCGGCAACTGCTCAATTTTTTAGAGATACTACCCCTCCGACACCTGTGGAGTTTGTTCCGCCCGAATTGGATGAAAACGGATTTATGATCTCCAATACATTCAACATCCGCTGGAACCCCCCTGAAGATGAAGATGTAGCGGGGTATTCCTATTCGTTTGAATACCTAGGTTCGGAACAGCAATTTATAACTGCAGAAACAGTCAGCAGAACCCCTCCAAGCGAAACATTAACTGAGGAAACCGAGTATTTTCGAAAGAATATCGAAAACGGTTTGTGGGCCTTAAGTGTAGTACCAATTGATAGGGTCGGCAATATCGGCAGCCCCACTACAATATTTTTACGGTTTAATAAATATATACCCTTCACCACTATAACCTCATTGGAGGCACCAAAGAACGATTTAGGAAATATTAATTTAAGAATAATTGGAAAAGGATTTACCGCAAACGGTACAATAAATGAATTGATTTTGGACCAGGACAAGAAACAGCCCTATGATTATATCTTTAAACGCAGGAATGGAGCATTTTCAGTCATTTCAGATAGGAGAATAACAGGACCCACCATCGATACTATCCTCGAGGGTGAATACTATGTAGGACTATACCATCCGGAAAGGGGACTCTACTTTACAAGTCAGCAGCTGGCTCTTCGAAGTACCGGGACCATGCTGTTCGGAGATTTTACCATCCGGTATGCTCCTGCATGGGAATTTCCAACCCCGTCTCTCTTCTCATTTTCCGGGGGCTCTCTAGTCATGTGGCTTTCAATGGCCTTGTTTTCTATGGTAATAGTTTTTTCCTCCTTTAGAATTGGTTCTTTAACTAAAGAAGGAATACTTCTTAGAAGAGAGGTCCATGCATTTTTAGCTGGTGACCGAAAACAGTTAGAGAGTGGTAAGGAGGAATTGCGTAAAATGAAAAAACGAGGAATTGGTCTCAGGATCAAATTTACCATTTTTATAATAATACTCATCATTTCCGTAGTATTATTGGTTTCCATCCCCCTAGGATACTATATGCTGGGAGTACAACAGACTAATCTAGCTGAAAGTCTTATAGAACGGGTAGAGATAATGCTTAGGACACTTACCATAGGGGCCCGGGAAAATTTACCCTCCGCAGAAAACAATATTCTAGATTTAGATTCTTTGGTAAACCAAACCGATGCTATGGATATTACCACCTATGCCACTATAACGGGGCAGGGGAGGGATGACACGGCCTCTTACAATTACATTTGGGCTACAAATGACCCGAATATACTAGCAACCTTCGAAAATCCTGGGTCATCCGATAAAATCAACACAGATCAGTTGATTCTAGGTGTTAGTCAGATACAAGACAAAGTAAGTCCCGAAATAGAAGAACTTTCCGAAAACCTTAATGCCCGGGCACGAGCAGAAATTTCCGAAGACGCTGCCAATCTTACTCAGTTAGATGAGAGAACTCTGGAATTAGTTACCCAGGAAGGAGAAGAGGTAGACAGAGAACTGCAGCAGATCGATGAAGCCATGCAGGAACTGCGCGAAAGAATACAGAAAGCACTCTTAAGAATTGGAGACGTGCGGCGCAGTGAACCCGAGTTCAGCCAGGAAAACTTAATAGACGGACCTACTAATTATCTCTTTTATAAACCGGTAATGTACCGTCGTTCCGGTTCAGATATATATTATCGGGGAACTGTCCGGCTAGGGGTTAGCACAGATACATTAGTTCAAGAGATAATGGAATCTAGAAACACGCTGATTTTCCGTACCGGTATCTTCACTGTGATTGCAATGCTGCTGGGAATTCTAGGAGCACTGATTTTAGCATCCATTATCGTAATTCCAATAAAACGGCTTGTACGCGGGGTGGAAATTATAAGGGATACCGAAGACAAGGGAAAATTAGAAGAACATGTGATAAAAGTAAAAACCAGGGATGAATTGTCTGTTCTTGCCAATACGATAAACCAGATGACTCAAGGATTGGTACAGGCAGCAGCAGCAAGCAAGGATCTTACCATGGGAAAAGAAGTCCAGAAGATGTTTATCCCCTTAGAAAAAGATAAAGCAGGGAGAAAACTCACCACCGGCCGTGAAGTTAATCAGAACATTGAATTTTTTGGTTATTATGAAGGAGCTAAGGGAGTGTCGGGAGACTACTTCGACTACCTAAAACTGGATAATAGCAATTATGCCTTTATTAAGTGTGATGTATCCGGTAAGGGGGTGCCTGCGGCACTGATCATGGTGGAAGTCGCTACTATCTTCTTAAACCATTTCCGCGAATGGAAGTTCGAAAAAAATAGTATACAGCTATCAAAAGTTGTTTACCGTATAAACGATCTTTTAGAAGAACGGGGATTTAAAGGCCGATTTGCCGCTTTAACTGTAGGTTTTGTTGATGTGAATACCGGGGTTTCTTACATGTGCAACGCCGGAGATAATTTAGTTATTATGTTTCACAGCAAAAACAAACATGTGGAGGAACATTTTCTTCCGGAAGCACCTGCTGCAGGAGTTTTCCCGTCAATGATGGTGGAAACGCAATCCGGTTTTCAGCAGGTAAAACTTACATTAGCAAAAGAAGATATAATGTTTTTATTTTCAGACGGTATTCCTGAATCTAAACGGACTATCCGGGATAACAACTTTATACCAACTACTATTACTGAGGAAACATATGGTGGGAAACTACCCGAAGATGTTTTGGACGGGTCTGAAGAAGAATTTGGAATGCAGCGTGTTAAGGATGTTTTAGAAGCTGTTATGAACCAAGGTACATACACGCTTAAGAAAGTTAACGCTGAAATTGAAGGAGATTTGGTTTTCGATTATTCAGAATGTAACGGAACCGCTGAAGAGGCGACGTTGGCATTAATGGCGGTAGAAAAAATTTTCCGGATGTATCCTGACACATCTTCCGGCAGAGAGGTTGTTGTATCGATAGACAGGAAAATCGATCAATTCTTGAAGAAACACTTCAACCAGCGGGACCTTTATTGCCATCATCCCGTTGCATCAGGCGAAGAAAGCGAGTATGTTAATTACAGCCATGTGAAAGAAGAAGAGCAGTACGATGACTTAACTATTTTAACTATCAGAAAAAAGTAGGGGGATGAGGTGCGACGCTTTGTATTGATTATGTTTTTCTTTCTGTTAATTGTTTGGAATGTTTCTGCTGAAAATATCACACTGCAGAATGGTGAAAATAGTCTATTTTATTATACGATTCTCCCTGAAAATGACGAACTAAGGTCTTTACTGCTGACTAACCCCAAAAGTACTGTGGAACAACTTACGAAAATAGAAAACCTCCGATATTTACCCCCCTACGGTGCTCTGAATCTATCTTTAAATGAACCTGCAGCGGTAATCGGTTATTTTGTGTTCCCAGGCTCCTCGGAATACCCTATGGTGGGAACATTTATTGATCCCGGCAGGGGAAAAACCTTCACCATCTCTCAGAAACAAATTTTTAAAAATAACAACAACAAACCGCTTTCAACACCAGCCTGGAAAATTCCTTCATTTCGGGAACCTATTGTTATTGATAACCGTTATCTTGATTGGGTAGGATTCGATCCTTTAGTTCAGATTCAGGAATCATTTCAACCTTCCCATTATTATCTTCAAAGGAAAGATGGAATGAAGAAAAAACAGGTTGCATCCAATTCTAACTGGGGCAAAGGAGGGGTCAGACTGGAACAAATCCGTATTGTAGAAACAGATGAATCGATTTATTTCTATTTTGAATCCGTTACTCCCATGGATTCAGATGTTTCATATTTTCTTTATGGATATGAAAACCAGTATGACGAAAAATCAATCTTTTCAATAGAGTTTCCGGTGGAAAATCCGGTGGGCTTTGTTCATTTGAGGATTCGCAACATACCGGAATCCATCATATGCGGAGATTTGGTTACAGGCACCTATCTCATGGAAGCTAGAATTCAAAAAAGCAGGCTTCCCGCAAACTTTGATCCTCTAAATGAGGCTGTCTTTCTTGAGCTTTCTTCCTGTCGATACATTTTTTCGGGAGTAGAAGAATATATCTTTACACAAGTCGATCCAGCGGAAGTTCATAGTGTATCCACGAATACTTCTAATCGGTGATGTAGACAACAGTATACCTAAAGAGAAGGCAGCATCAATTCTTAAATTCACCCACAAAACTGAAATTGTTACTGCTTCTTGGGATCAAGAATTTTTAGATTCAGATATTGCTTTCATTGCTGACAATGTGCATCCGAGTAAAATTGATCTTATACTTGATAAAAAGATTTCTTTAGCGGCGGATTTTGAACTCTTATTAAAATACTTTACTGAAACAGATAGGCAAGTTCAGGATTATCGTATATTCCCTATATTTTTTACCGGTTATTTTCCTCCATTTTTGTATCTCAGAAAAATGATACAATCATTAGCACACTTAAAGGTAATATATTTCTATTCTGAACCTACTCTTGAAGAAAAAGTTTTCCTGCGTTTTCTAAAACCTTTCTTTAAAGGCACAGCTATCAAGAGATCATCAGAACAAATTGAGGGTGTAAAATTCAGCTTCCGTTTCCCTAAAGAAGACCTTTACCTCGCTTATTCGATAAGAAAGGGGTATTCACTCTTCCGCAAAAAAAAAGGTACACTTATTTTAGTAGCTCTTCCGGAAGGTGACGGAGTAATTTATCAGCTTATGGATATCTGTGAGTCTGTCCGGCAAAAACGAAACGCTTTATTGTACCCTCCTGATAAGCTATTGAACGCATACCGTGAGGAGCTCGAGAAACACGATGAAGAATAAGCGCTTTTATTGTGAATACTGCGGAAACGAAGTAGGAGCAGATGCTAAGTCGTGTCCATTTTGCGGAAGAATATTTTCTGCAGTTCGATGTCCTGTATGTTCGTATCAGAGTACAGAAAGGCAGTTCCGTGGGGGCTGTCCACGCTGTGGATACCTCGCTCCCAAGAGAGACCTATCAGATTCGGTATTGGATATGGAAAGCAAAATCAATAATGGAAAAAAGGAGAGTAAAATCCAGTTTTCCAAAAGGTTTTATATCATTATGGGTCTGCTTTTGACGGGTATACTTGTTTTTCTACTCTTTTTATATGCAAGAATCTTATAGAAACATTAATTCAATACTCCGAAACCTAATCCGCCCATAAAGTAAAAATCAGACCAGGAATAAAACTCTGAGATCCCCACAAGAGAAACATAAGCTGTTGTTTTTGGTATCATCCAATTTAGTTCCAAACCGACAGGAATCGGGAGGAGAATGCCAAGTCCTTCATCAAAAGGAGAAGACCGTAGTGCTGTAGAAAAACCCATATTAACCGAACCAAAATCTAAAAGTAGCCCTGAACGGAGGTATGCCCATGAGTAAATACGGGAGGTTTCTGTAAAATCGGTTTCAAAAGGTTTTGTAAGAGAAAAAACAAGCTGTGGATTTACAAATAACGAAAAAGTCCCTGTATTAAATTCCAATGGTAATCCAAACTTCAATCCGGGATAATCCGTAAGTGTATCGCTGCGACTTTGCGAAAAAAAGGTTCCTCCCGCTGTCATAGATCCGGCAAACATTTCTTTTTCAGATATAAAGAGGGATTTTTTTAAGGACAATCCTGCTGCAAACGTTGTGAGTTCATAATCACTGAAAAGCAGTGCCGACAGATGAGTATTGAATTCAAATCCTGAACCAAGTCCAAGGCGTATCCCACCTTTAATTGGAATCCTGCTTATCAAACCATTCCCTGTATTACCTACATAAGCAGAACCTAATACAGAAATCTGGGTAGATAAAACAGGAAGAGCGCGAGGGGCCGACACATAGAGTAAACCGGCAGTATCACTCCAGAGACTTCTGTAACGTATTATCCGAGAGCGGTCGATACGGAATGAAACATCTTTCATTCCCTGTTCTTCTCCCGTCAATGAAGAACCAGAAACCGTTACAGAGTATTCTCCCTCAGGAATATCTTTTTCGGGTAATTCCCATATGAATTGGTGCTCCCACGTTTCAAATTCTTTATAATTGATCTGTTTTAAAATATTCCCTTCAGGATCTTTGATTACAACAGATCCTTTACCTGGAGCCGTCACCCGAAAGGACCCGACAAGATCACCGAGGGGTCCAGGGTTTTCCGGATTTATTCGTTTTCTTGGAAGATTTACCGACTCTACATTAAAGGAAGCTTTTTCTAGATCAAAGAAGAGTGAGGTTACCTCCCTTTTTTTAATGGTAATCTTCTTATCGACGAGCTGATATCCGAATTTTTTTATCTTAATATAATAATTACCTACGGGTAATTGAAAAAAGACGGAATTATTTTCACTTTTAATTGTCAATGTATCTATCTCGATTATAACGTCTTTTTGATCCGTATATATCGATAGAAAACCAGTAACCCTGACTAATTCCTTTTCATATATGACAGTCTTTCCTTCCGGAACTTCAAGAGTTATTTCATGCGGGTAATAGCCGTCTTTTTCCAGAGTCATGTCCCAAAAACCGGCTTCTATATTCTTTATAGTCAAAGGGGTCTCTCCTTTAAAGACTCCGTCAATATAAACCTCTGCTTCTTCCGGTTTTGTCAGTACTTTTAGTGTTGTAGAACCGTCCGCTGCCCCTTCTTCAATCTCTGTTGTAGAGTCACCGTCTTCTTTCTTCTGATTTACCCTTTCTCTATCTACTTGTATAATTTTACCGATGGCGTTTCCTTGTGAGGTAACACATCCTGAAATAGCCATAACGATCATAAGCAGAATGGAAAATAACATCATCTTTTTTTGTTTATTACCCATCATGGTATAAAAATAACCAAAAATAGCCGAAAATGGAATGTAGATGGTAAGAAAAATAATTTACATACAAATAATATTATTTATAATAATTCTGCATCCAATCACAGGGCAAAATGAAAATTCAGCACCGGGACAACCATTGCCGCAAGGATTTGATGAAATCAGCTTTGGTATGACTGTTCAGGAAGTAAAAGAAAAATTAAAAAACAGCAGAAATTTTTTTTACAGAGAAGCAGAAGTTACACTAACTCCCGATAGAGAAAAGAAAGTGATTGAAGCAGAAGGCTTATCCTTCCTGCAGGACGGTATATTCCAATTCAGAGACGAAAAGCTTTATATAATTATTCTTCATATTGAAAAAGAAAAAATTGGTTATTTTACTATGTATAAAACACTGACTGAGAAATACGGTGAACCGGACAGACTTTCTCCTGAAGAATCGGAATGGGAATCCGAAACAGTTATACTGATATTAGAAAAACCTGTAACGGTAAAATATGTTTATAAACCGGTCTATCAGGAAATTCTCCATGAAAGCGGAGTAGAAGAGTCTCTTGAAGCATTAACACGGAACAATTTCCTGGAGCAATTTTAATAAATGAAAAAAAAATTATCTTCCTTCCTGATTTTTACTATAATTGTTCTTGCCGTCAGAGGTTGTAACGCCTCCGAGAAAACCTATGAATTAAAAATAAAGGGAACAGTCGTTACTGTAGAGGTGGCAAAAACCTTTCAAGAAAAACAAAAAGGCTTAATGCACCGTAATGATCTGCCAGAAAATCATGGGATGCTGTTTGTCTATGACAGAGATCAAATCCTTTCTTTTTGGATGAAAAATACATCTATCCCGCTGTCTATCGCCTTCATCTCCAGTGACGGTACAATCACAGAAATTAATAAAATGACACCATTCTCTGAACGGTCCATTGTCTCTTCACGTTCTGTCCGGTATGCCCTGGAGGTTAATCAAGGTTTTTTTAAAAGACATAACATCGAAGCGGGGGATAAGGTTGATTTTTCGAACCGCCTAAGAACATTCATTGAGCATTAACATCTTATTCTTCAGTTTCTTCTTTATCTAAATCTGGGAATAGTTCTAATACCGGTTCCTCTTTATCCTTCTCGGGTTGGTTTATTAATATCTCAATTTTTCTTTCCACTTTCGAAAGATCTTTTTCTAGACTCTTTGCAAGTTTAATCCCTTCTTCAAACAGCGAAACCGCTTCCTCTAATCCGAGATTTCCGTCTTTTATTTTTTCGCTCAATTCTTCTAATCTGCTCAAACGTTCTTCAAATTTGGCCATTTACCTTAGACTCCACATTGATTTTTTATCTGTTACCGTTATATAAAGTATTCTGATTATTCCTTGACACCTGCACGAAAATTGCCGTTGCGAACAGTTATCTTAATACCATCTCCTGTTGAAACCTGATTTTTATCAGTAATTACAGTATTCGATTCCTCTTTTGTGACAATTGCATAACCGCGTTCTAATATCCCATAAGGAGAACAGGCGGATAACCCATTCTGTAATAAAGTAAAATGATGCTTTGTCGTATTTATTTGATCGCCAATATTTCTGATCAAGTTCTCCTTAGCATCATCAAACCTCATATTTAACGGCTGGATACATATTCTAAAATTTCTTTCCAAATTTGCAGCGGTAAAATTGTTCTGCAAAATTCTTATATTTTTCATTCTACCATTAATTTCATCCAAAAATATACGGGAACAATCCAATATCTTCTGAAGAATCTCATCACGCCGCTGAGAAACGATCTCCGCTGCCGCTGATGGGGTTGCGGCACGTCTATCGGCGACATAATCTGATAGCGCATAATCGATTTCATGACCTACCGCAGAAATGACCGGTAAGCGGGATTCTGCGATACTTCGGATTACAACCTCCTCTGAAAAGGGCAGCAGATCTTCCAGGGATCCTCCTCCTCTTCCGACAATAAGCACTTCACCTAAATTATATTCATTGGCACAACGAATTTGTCTAGCTATTATTTCTGCAGCATCATTACCTTGAACAGGAGCCGGTAAAAGGGTAAGATTAATTCCGGAATTTCTCCCTTTGAGGACACGGAATATGTCACGCAGGGCTGCGCCCGTGGGGGAGGTAACGAGAGCTATCTTCTTTGGAAAAATGGGGAGCTTTTTCTTACGGTCTTCATCGAACAATCCTTCCTGAGCAAGCTTTTTTTTACGCTCCTCCAGCATTGCAAGAATAGCGCCTCTTCCTGCTATTTCCATGGATTCACAAATTATCTGATAAGAACCTCTTTTTGCATAAACCGATATATTACCCCTTACAGAAACAAGCTGACCGTTTTCAGGTTTGAACTTGAGTTTAGATATCCTGTTCCGAAACATAACCGCTGATATAATGGAGTCATCATCTTTCAATGAAAAATAATAGTGGCCAGTACTGGATGGTCTGAAATTAGATATTTCTCCTTCCACGGTAATGTCGGGAAATCTTGTCTCCAGCATTGACCGGATATTTTTCGTCAGCTCTGTAACCGAGTATATTCGATGTTCCTTTTCATGCATGTATCAAGATTATCCTAATATTATGATATACTCAAGAATAGAAACGAATGGATACACTTTAAATTAGTATATGAATATTTGAAACTGCAGGTTTATCCGGTTACCGTTCCTGTCGATAAGGAAAAAAGAAAATGCAAGTAAATGCCATCATTAATGCAGTATCTTCGACCAAACACGCAGCAATGCCTCTTGTAAAGGGGAAAAACAGTCGGGATATTCTGATAGAAAGAATACATTCTCTTTCCGGACTAAAGAAGGTACTAGTGCTTACAGATGATCCTGATTATCAGTCAAATGAAGCCGTCACCATTTTTAGAAATGAGTGGTCTGTAACCGACATTCTAACAGAGGCGATGAAAGATCAGGATGCGGATACATTGTTTTTTGTAAGGGATGACCAGCCCTTTTTAGATACAAACTTAGCAGAACATATGCTTAAAAACCATAGGCAATACGCAGCTGATTTTTCATATGCCGACGGTTACCCAGAAGGTTTAACGGGTGAGATTATCACTACCTCCATCATACCTTCTCTTGTTGAATTAGCAGGGAAAAGTGAATCGGAAATTATATTTCCCTTCTGGAACACTCAGGCAATCCGAAAAGCAATTTTTAATATTATAAAGGAAGATATAAACGCTTTTGATATTGAAACAGCAATTGCAGAGGATGATGTCCGTCTCCTCAGAATAAAACTTTTTTGCGACTCGCATAGGAATTATCTTCTTTGTAAAGCCTTTGCCGAGGAAGGAGCATTAGAAGCACCGGATATCACTAAGGCTGTCTACTCTTTAATCCATACGAAACCGGAGCTCCTTAGAACGAAACCAGCTTTTTTTCCTATTCAGATTGCTGGAGGCTGCCCTCAAGCTTGTACGTATTGCCCTTATCCCCAAAAGGGCGGAGACATCATAAACCGCAAAGATTTTATGGAATCAAGCGCTTTTTTTGATTTAACAAAACGTATAGCTTTATTTTCTCCTGAATCTGTTGTTGGTATTTCACTGTGGGGAGATCCGGTTTGTCATCCCCAATTAGTACAATTAATAAAAAATGTATGTTTAAATGAACATCTTGCTCTTCTTATTGAAACTTCCGGAGTCGCATTCCCTAAAGAAGTTTTAAATCAATTGCCACAAGTTCCAAATGGTAAATTAAATTGGATTATCTCCTTGGACGCAATAACCGGAGAATCCTATTCACTCATAAGAGGAAAGGGATTTGATTCAGCAATTGAAACGGTAAACCTATTATCTTCCCGTTATGGAAAAAACGTGCATGTTCAGGCAGTTAGAATGAATGAGAATGAGGATGAACTAGAAGAATTTTATCAACGCTGGAATAAAAACACTCAAGCTATAATCCAAAAATATGACCACTTCTGCGGGTTTCTTCCTGATAAAAGAATTGTTGATCTTTCTCCCATCAACAGATTCCCCTGTTGGCATTTAAAACGGGACTTTCCTATTCTTATTGATGGAGATGTTCCTGCCTGCCGGGAGGATTTGAACAAAGAAATGCTATTAGGGAATGTTTTCAAGGATCAGTTGGACCATATATGGGAAAATGGTAAAGCGATCTATTTAAAGCATGTAACAAAAGTGTATCCAAAGTTATGTAGGACGTGTGATGAATACTATACCTTCAACTTCTAAACAGTCTTCCGTTCCCTATACTGTTGTAGGAGGAAAAAAAATAGACCGCTCGGTCAAATACCCTCGATCCTTTTCAATACTTCTCCTTAATCGCGGCGGAAAATATAACCGTTGGAATATATTTAATAATTTAAAAAAACTAAGGGCCGATGAAATAATCTCCGTTGAAAGTCCCGATGCCCCCTATGATGTCGAGCAGTTAACTAAGGACTTTGAAAATGTCCGTTTTCTAATTCTTCACGAACAAACTACCAATGGAGAAATGGTGAATATTGGAATCGAAGAAAGCCGTGGAAAATTCATTTACACATTATGGAATGATATGATACCGGATCCAGTTCCAGCTGAATTGCTTAATAAGTACCTCTTTCTAAATACTTTATGCATCCAGCCCGTATTTATTAATCATTTAAACGATGAGGTACCATCGATTCAAGCTCCGGCATTTTACAAGCGTCAAATGAAAATACTGCACCTTCCTTTAGAAGAAGAAAGCGCTAAAACTCTATATCCCCTAAATTATACGGGTATCTACAATAAGGAACGATTTACGCTGGTAGGCGGATACGATAAGACTATAACAAATCACTATTGGCAAAAGGCAGATTTTGGATTTAGAAGCTATATGTGGGGAGAAGAGATTACCATTGATAATCGCTTGAAAATAAAACTTCAAAGCGAACTACCGGAGGAAAATACTTCCCCTGATGATAGTTATAAACAATTTTACCTCAAGAACCTTTCGGTTACCTTTTTAGGCGATACCGGCTTTATTCCGTTTTCAAAATTCTTCCCTTTCTATTTTAAAACAGGCGGCGGACTTATAGACAGTTATAAAGATTATAAAAGAGTAAGAGACTGGGTCTCTATGAATTCATATCGATTTAAAATGGACTCGAAAAGTGTTATTGATTTATGGGAGGTAGAAAAAACATGACAGGAATTTTTTTACAAGCAAGGCTGAACTCAAAAAGACTGCCCGAAAAAGCTTTATTAGATCTTTCAGGAAAAACAGTGGTAGAACACGCTATGGATTCCCTGAGGAAAGTTCCAGCTGATGTACATGCTCTTCTTACCGATGAAGAAAGCTTCGACATACTTAAGAAGTATGTTACCAATTATGATTTCGAAATATATGCAGGTTCCTCTGAAGATGTGATGAAACGGTACTTAGATGCCGCTCATTTTTATGAAACCGATACAATTATAAGAGCAACAGGCGATAATCCTTTGGTTTCTTGGGAAATGGCAATAGAAATAATGAAGATTTTTTTTAAAAAGGGTTCCGATTTCGCAAGCTACTTAAATTTGCCTTTAGGGACAGGAGTGGAAATATTAAAAACAGAAGCTTTAAAAAGAGCTTTTGAAGAGACTTCTTCCGGTTATTACCGAGAACATATGAGTCCATATATTAAAGATAATCCCCATAAATTTGATGTTTGCAGACCCGAGGTAGACGAAACTTTTTCAGTACCTGATGCGGTAGTTACACTCGATACCGTTGAAGATTATCTCTATATATCAAAGATATATGAAGATCTTTACCGTTCCGGCCCCATAGCCCTTATCGATCTTATAACATGGTTGCGAAACAACGAATCGAAGAGGCGTATACGCAATTCAGCATGAACTTCCTCTTTGTCCCATTGATAGGATACGGTAACGGCATCGGGCATTTACACCGTTGTATAGAATTAGCTAAAGAAACAGAAAATTCCAGCCTCTTTATTGATGCATCTGATTACACCTTGATTCAGGAGTATCTTACGAAATCCTCACACGGCATTACCATCATCCATTCCGTTCCCGAAAAAAAGCATTACGATTATATTTTTTTTGACAAACGAAAAACCGGTATGAAAGATTTAGAATTTTTCTCTCAATACGGAACACCAATAGGTATAGATGAGGGGGGAGAAACCCGCCCTCTTTTTCCCTATCTAATTGATATTCTTCCAGGTCCTCGCCCCTTCTGCGAAGCCAATACAAAAGCCCCCTTTATACTCAATACAGGCTCTGAAAATAACGCGGAGCATGACATAAAAAGGTTATTTATCGCTTTCGGCGGAGAGGATCCCTATAACTTGACAGAACTTGTATACCATTATCTTGTTAACAATAAAATTATTGAACCGGATGAAATATCGGTTTTGAAGGGCCCCCTAAAGAAAAAATTTTTGATTTCAGAAAATACTGAATTAATCGATTCTCCTGAGAATTTGAGTGCTGTTTTTCAGCGTTTCAGTATTGTAATAACATCATATGGTCTAAGCGCGTTTGAAGCCGCAAACGCCGGCTGTGGTGTGATCCTCCTCAATCCAACGGGGTATCATGAAAAACTTTCCCGTTTATCAGGTTTTATCACCACTGGGAAACCGAAATCTGGATTAAGAAAATTACCGTCCCTTTTAAAAGATATTGAGGAATTGATTAAAAGGTCATCAATAATACTGGACAACCTTACAGAATCAAAAACAACTTGGAAACAGTTTATATCTAATCTCAATACTGAAAGAAAGCAAAATGAGTGCCCCGCCTGTCGATCTCAGTGGAATGCTTCCATCGGCAGATTTTTTGAAAAAACATATTTCCAGTGTTCAAGATGCGGTCTCATATATATGCATTATTTTACCAAAAGGACAATTACCTATTCCGACTCCTATTTTTTTTCAGAGTATAAATCACAATACGGCAAAACCTATTTAGAGGATTTTAATTTAATACTAAAACAATCTATGAAAAGATTAAAATCTATAACGAGTATGATGTGTGTCACGGAAAATTCCACGGTCCTAGATGTCGGGTGTGCATATGGTCCTTTTCTTGCCGCTGCTGCATATTACGGACTGAAACCCTACGGTATAGATATATCAAGCGGAGCGGTTGATTATGTGAAGAATAAATTAAATTATCCAGCAGAAATAGCGGATTTTAAATCCTTTCAGCCGGAAGCAATAGGATTTCCTGACCAATTTGATATCATCACGATGTGGTTTGTGCTTGAACACTTTCCTTTCCTTCAACATATACTTAGGAAGGTTTTTATACTATTGAAACCGGGAGGAATATTCGCTTTTTCAACTCCAAATTCCAGCGGAATCTCAGGAATTAGCAATAAAAAACAATTTTTAAAACAAAGTCCGGAGGATCATTTTATAATAACTAATCCATCATCGGCAAAGAAAATTCTTAAGAGAAACGAATTCATTGAGACGGAAATTAGAATAACCGGGCATCATCCAGAACGTTTTTTTGGAGTAAAAAAGAAAGATGGTATCCGGTACAATTTTACCAAATTTCTGAGTAGATCGTTGCGATTAGGTGATACCTTTGAATGTTATACAAAAAGAAATAGGGAGTAGAACATTGTGAAAGATAAAAAATCTATCTTTATTTTGGGGGCTGGAATTATGCAGATCCCCGCAATAAATACTGCTAAGAAAAACGGATGGTTTTGTATTGTTGCCGACCGTGATAATGAAGCACCAGGTATAAAATACGCGGATCAATTTGAAAAAGTTGATTTAAAAGATTATGAAAAGATTTATTCCACAGCCTGTAAGATACAAAAAAATAAGGGATTAGACGGTATTTTTACAGCAGGAACAGATTTCTCAGCGAGTGTTGCGTATACCGCAGAGAAATTATCCCTTCCCGGTATTTCATATGAGACAGCTCTTGTAGCATCAAATAAGGCATTGATGCGGAAAATTTTCAAAAACAGGGGTATTCCCTCTCCAAAGTTTACAACAGTGAAATCACCAACAGATAATGTCATAGAATTATCATATCCTGTTGTGGTAAAACCGGTGGATAATATGGGCGCCCGCGGAGTTAAAATGGTGAGGAACAAAAAGGAATTACCAGAAACCATTGCTCATGCTATTGCTTCTTCTAGAAGTGGCGAGGCAATCATAGAAGAGTTTATACCCGGAAAAGAATACAGCCTCGATGCCCTAATCAATAACGGTCAGATAACAATAACCGGAATCGCTGACCGGCACATACAGTTTAGTCCATATTTTGTCGAAATGGGTCATACAATTCCGACTGCTGCCACGCCGGAAGTTATCCACTCTATTACAGATATTTTTGCTCAAGGAATAAAAGCGTTAGGAATAAATCATGGCGCCGCTAAAGGAGATATATTTTATGGTACGCGAGGTGCAATTGTTGGAGAAATTGCTGCAAGGTTATCCGGTGGATATATGTCAGGCTGGACATATCCCTACGCCTCCGGAATAAATTTAACGGAAGCAGCTATGAAATTGGCTTTAGGAATTCAGCCCGGGAATTTATCTTCTAAAAAAAATTGGTTTAGTGCCGAACGGGCTTTCATCTCTATACCGGGAATAGTGGAGGAAATAACAGGAATCAAACAAGCTAAGGATATTAACGGAGTAAAAGATATTTTTTTACGGGTAAAAAATGGTCAGCAAGTAAGCTTTCCTATAAATAATGTACAAAAATGCGGAAATATTATATCTAGTCTTCCGGAAAGAATACCAGCTATTGAATCAGCAGAAAAAGCAGCATCCAGTATAGTAATAAAACTCTCCCGCGAAAATAGAAAGACAGAACAGTTCCTTTTTTCAGATGATTTTACTAATTTAAGGGCTTACCAGCCATCTACCGAAACGGGTAAAAGATTCATGTGTAAAATGGAAGAAAAAAGCAAAAAAAAATCAGCACTTCCAGTGGGTACAATCGCTGTTTTTCCGCCCATGGGAATTGATATCCACAAGGAAAAGGATTGGAACCATCGTTCTATAGAAAATACAATATCTTTATATACCGAAATGACTAAAACTCGGATTATTTTTTCAAATGATGCGGATATGACGCGATCAGCACTCTTCTGGCGTTGCTTATTCCGCGGAGGTATTCAGGGACTTCTCTACCTCTCCTGATATATTATCCCTAAACGGTTACCGGAAATGTTACGATAATTGAAGGAGAGGTTAGTTTTGATGTATCGATGTAAAAAGAAATACCTGCTTATCATCCTCTTCTTTTTATTAATGATTCCTCTTTTTGGAATGGAGTATTCCGTGCAGGAGTTGATTTCCAGTACAGGAGCAATTCTACAATGGGACTCCTATAGAAAACATGGTATTTTAAAAGCTCAAAATAAACGGTTCTCCTTTCTAGTGGAATCCCCCTTTTTCATTCTTGATTCCAAGGAGACATTTCTTTCCGATCCGCCAAGGATTAGAAAAGGTACTATCCATTTTACTAAAGAGGTGTATGATATAGCCAAACAGCACCTTACAGTGGGATCTAAAACTGATGAGAAATACCGTAAAATAAAGGCTATATTTATAGATCCCGGACACGGCGGAAAAGACCCGGGTGCAATTGGCACCCATACAATTGAGGGAAAACAACTTGAGCTGAAAGAAAAAAATATTGCTCTTGCAGTATCTCTTTCTTTACGGGAACTATTAGCCGGCAAATATCCGGAAAAAGAAATAATATTGTCTCGTTCTTCCGATATTTATTTAGAACTTGAAGAAAGGACTACCATGGCTAATAAAATAAGACTGGATAGAGAAAATCAAGAATATATGCTTTATATTTCAATTCATGTTAACAGCACATTTAAAAAAGATGCACGGGGTTTTGAAGCCTGGTATCTCCCGCCTGAAGTACACAGGGACCTTCTGGATATAGAATCCGCGGAGGACGGAAAAAAAGAATTGATTCCCATTCTTAATCTTATGATGGAGGAAGAATACTCAGTTGAAAGTGTTATATTGGGACAGTATATTCTGAACGGTCTCGATACACAGATAGGAAACTTATCGCTAAACCGTGGGCTTAAACAAGAGTCCTGGTATGTTGTTCGGCACGCCGAAATGCCAAGTGTTTTAGTGGAAATCGGATTTCTTTCACATAAAGATGAATTTTTACTACTTGGTAATATTGAATATCAAAAAAAAATAGCTGCCGGATTATATCAGGGAATAAACGATTTTATTCGATATTTTGAGTATCCGTCTCAATAACTATGTTGCTCAGCAATTCTGATATGTTGTGACCCTTGTCAAGCGTTCTACAGTAAAACCAGTTCACGTGCAACTGCTGCAGCTACCTTCTGTGAAGGTTTTCCCGTATACAGGAGGTGTTTATATCGTCGCGAAAGTCTTTTCCCTGCCTTGTCGGCATACACTCCTATTTGCGGATCCACCTCCCGTCTTCGTTGTATCAGTCGTTTTGAGGAGGAATCATACACTGGCGAGAGGGGCATATGATAGGTCCAAGTTTGTATATAGATCTGAAAGTGAGATATATGTGTGTCCTGCAGGACAACAACTTAAGATTTTTTAAGAGATCACGGTAAAAGGGAGAAAGTATAAAAAGTATGCCAATAGAGAAGCATGTGCACAATGTGAGAACAAAAGCAAATGTACACGAGGAGAAACGAGAGTTATTAGCCGTGATAAAAATGAAGAAGTGAAAGAGCGAATGCGCGAGAAGTTTAATAAAGAGGAGAACAAGGAACGGTACAAAAAGCGAGCCCATAGCAGTGAAGCGCCCTACGGGCACATAAAACATAACCTGAAGTTTAGACAAG
>CAZUAE010000021.1:0-54322 GCA_964618265.1 uncultured Spirochaetales bacterium
TTTATAAAATACACCGGGTGTTTCGGTACAGCGTCACTTAGGCAGAAAATCCGTTATTTTTTTGACAAGCCCTTCCGCTAACGGAAATTCCGGATTGCCGTAAGAAGCTTTATTGTCGTCCAAATTCTCCACCTCTTTCAGCACGTGGTTCATATCCTGAATTACAGCAAGTCCCGCGTTTTCACCGGCCGCGGCAAGTTTTTCCGCGTCCTCCATGCTCACCTGAAGATCTTTTGTCCCTTGAACTATCAGTACAGGTGCTTCGATTTCTGAAACTACTTCCGCAGGATCATGCTGCATAATAGAAATCATGTAGGGTTGAACGGAGGGTCGGAAAAGGGACTGGATTATTTGAGAATCTGAGATATCCGTAACCATTTTCCCTGCTTCTAAACTCTTGATAATCCGTTCCGCTTCCCCGCGTACATCTTCAGGATAAGGGGTAAGCTGCCTCCGGAGCGTATCACCGAAGGTCATCCCCATGCCGGCAATAGAAACCAGAGCTTCTGCACCATTATTTCTAACCGCTAATGCGCTGACTAAGGCTCCTTCACTATGACCTATAATTGCTGCTTTATCAGTTGCACTCTGCTCTTCAAGAAAGTGCAGCCACTTAAGAGCATCCGATACATAGATATCCAAGGTAAGATCATCTTCCATTAAACCCTGCCATATTGAGTCACCAACGCCGCGTTTATCGATTCTGAGGGAGGCAAAGCCCTCTTTAGCTAATTCATGTGATAGCAGAAGCAGACTGTTGTTTCTCCCTGTTATTGCGGAATTACCGTTTCTATCGGCAGGTCCGGAACCGGGAATAATTAAGACAGCCGGGAAGGGACCCTCTCCCGGAGGAATTAAGAGCGTTCCATAAAGGGTCCCCTCCTCTACCTGGAGCTTGACTTCCTTCTCTGTTCCCGGGGCTTTGGGAGCAGCAGTTTCTGCTGAATCGGAAGTTTTTTCAAGGGAAAAAGTTCCCGATGCCGGCCCCTGGATGAATTTGCCCGAAATGGCAGATCCCTCCAAGACGCCTTCAAACTCGGCGTCCGCCTGGGGACTAGGTAAAATAAATTTTACTGACTTCTCCTGAACGGATATATCTGTGACGGCATATCCATAAGTATTTTGCGCGGGAATATCAATACTGCCTGTATATTCATCACCGGCTTTGGAAAAACGGAGCGTGATTTCCAAATTCTGCCCCTGGATTGTGATAGCGCCCTTCCAAGTACCCGTTATATCGGAATTATTCATTACCGTCTCCTCCGTTTTTTCTTTCTCATCAGTTGTCTTATTCAAATCAGATTCATTGGTAGCACATCCCAAAATCAGAATACTACACAGAAGAACCACTACTGGTTTATACCGTTTCACATATAGCTCCTTACAGATCATTTTTCATCAATACCGGTTGTCTTGTACCCTCTACCACATCCCGCCATAGGCTGCTTTCCGGATCCACATAGTTCCTCTTTGATACGGCTATGTGGGTAGGAAGATGGACAAAATTATTGTTGATAAGGCTTATAAGTATTCCGGTTTTACCTGCCATCGCGGCATGAACAGCATTATTTCCTAACCTGGCACAGTATACTGAATCCGACGGTACAGCTACGGAACTCCGGATGATGTAACTGGGATCGATGTATTTTAGAGAAACTTTCATATTCTGTTCAGAAAAATACCGGTTTATCCGTTCTTTCAGGTAGATACCTATATCCCCCAGCTTTTTATTTCCCGAATCATCAGTGTTATCAGAAGCTGATAAGTGTTCCTGGCCGGCGCCTTCCGCTGCAATTATTACCGCATGATGCCGCCGTTCAAGACGCTTCCGCAGGTTCTCCATTAGACCATTGGGACCTTCTAAATCGAATGGTACTTCAGGTATTAATACGAAATTCGCCTCGTGGACGGCTAGTGCTGTATGGGCAGCAATAAATCCGGATTCTCTACCCATCAATTTGACTAGCCCGATGCCATCCATAGCGGAGTGGGCTTCTGTATGCGCGCTGAACACAGCTTCTGCCGCCCGGGTAACGGCGGTCTCAAAACCGAATGATTTTTGTATAAAGCTGAGATCATTGTCGATTGTTTTGGGTATCCCGATTACTGCAATTTTTAGTCCCCTCTTTTCTATCTCCTCAACAATTTTTAACGCGCCTTTCTGCGTTCCGTCACCCCCGATGGTAAACAGAATGTTCAGGTTCAGCCGCTCTATGGAATCCACTATATCTTCAGTCCGTTCACCTCCTCCGCGGGAAGAGCCGAGAATCGTCCCGCCTATCTTATGAATGTCGTCCACTTCGAGGGGATTCAGATCTATAGTGGGATAGTTGTTTTCAGGCAACACACCCTGATAGCCGAACCTAATGCCGGTAATCCTCCGCACTCCATAGGCATACCAAAGACACCGGACAAGGGCTCGGATTACATCATTCAGCCCGGGACATAATCCTCCACACGTAATAATTCCCGCATGAACATGACCGGGATTAAAATAGATGTATTCCCGGGGTCCGGCTTTTTGAAGCAGGCAGGCAGGAGTATAATTCCTCTCCTCCCCTTCTTCCGGAGCTTCGATATCGTATATGATCCGCTCTTCGTCCGACACATAGTTTGCAATGGCATCGCCAAGAATTCTCGAGTAAATAAGGGGTGATTTAATCTTACAGTCCCCTAAAACCGGAACAGTGAAATCGTATTGCTTTCCCATCTTACCTCCTATTGTTAATAGTATGCATTTCTATAGTCAATCTCAAGGTATTAGAATCAGCAATTCCCGGTCAACACCTTGTGTGATTTAAAAGAGGGTATAATTATTTATAATATATAAATTTAAATCGGGTTGAACGGGAATTGCCGCGTTATTTTTTTCGCGGGAAAACGGCAATTTCCGTTGATGCCGATTTATGTAATTGCTTGTAATAAAACAATTTATAAATTTTAATGCGAATGTGATCACCGGAAATTGCTGTATTAGAATATTAGAATCGTAGTGATCGACATTCTCTGATAATTCAAGTAAAGTTGCTTGAAAAACCGATGTCGAAAAAATTATCTGAAGGGGAGGTGCTGGTATGAAGGTTTTGGTAATTGGAGGTGCCGGTTATATAGGAAGTCATGTAGCAAAGGCCCTCTTAGATAACCAAATGAAGGTGGGTATTTACGATAACCTTTCCTCCGGATTAAGGCAAAACATCTTTCCCGGCACCGATTTTTTTCATGAAGATATTCTTGATCAGGAGGCTCTCTTTAAAGTAATGGAGAAAGGATGGGATGCGGTTATCCATCTAGCTGCCTTTAAAGCCGCCGGCGAATCCATGATTAATCCTGAAAAATACGCCCGCAACAATATTTCCGGCACCATTAATATCCTAAATACTATGTCCCGGTGCTGTGTAGAAAAAATCGTTTTTTCCTCCTCTGCCGCGGTGTACGGAGAACCGCAGTATATCCCCATTGATGAAGAACATCCGCTGAACCCGGAAAACTTCTATGGATTCACAAAACTGGAAATTGAACGGCTTTTACAATGGTATAACCGGCTCCGAAACCTTAGCTACGCAAGTCTCAGGTATTTTAATGCCGCGGGTTACGATCCGGAAGGGTTGGTCTGCGGTATAGAGAGCAATCCAGCTAATCTGCTGCCTGTGGTTATGGAAACTGCCGCGGGAATACGAAAGCGTATGTCCATATTCGGAAACGATTATCCAACCCCTGACGGAACTTGTATACGGGATTATATCCATGTCGCGGATTTAGCGGATGCTCATGTCCGTGCGTTAAAACATATCACAGATTCCTCCGAGTCTTCCCTAACATTGAATCTTGGGAGCGGTAACGGAATCAGTGTGATGGAGATGGTGGAAAAGGCCAGACAGATAACCGGTAAACCAATTGCCGCGGATATTACAGACCGTAGACCCGGAGACCCTGCTAAGCTAATAGCATCTTTCGGCCTGGCAAAGGATAAAATCGGTTGGATTCCCCGCTTCAGCGATCCGGAGACCCTCATAGCAACTACATGGAACGTGTATGCAGGATTGTAAAAAAATTCCCGTCTGATATTGACATTTTTTCCAATGTTTCTTTTAATAGAAACGGCTATGATAAACATAAAGGATATCGCTAAGATCCTTGCGGAAATTAATGATCCCTCATTGATCGAAGATTTCCTCACGCAGCTCCTAACCAAGGCTGAAACCGAAAAGGTAAGCCGGAGATGGGAGCTGGTAAGACTTCTTCATCAAGGCCACTCTCAACGTGATATCGCAGACCGGCTGGGGTTATCTCTGTGTAATATTACCCGGGGTTCAAAGGAATTGAAGAAAGAAAACAGCGCCTTTATGAAAATACTCAACATGGAGGAAGAAAAAGATGGATGAAAAGCGAAGGATTTTACTGGATGAAAAGGATCTGCCAAAGCAGTGGTATAATGTAATGGCTGATATGCCCCTTCCCCCGCCGCCGGTGCTGCATCCTCTTACCAAGCAGCCTGTGGGACCGGAAGACCTTATGCCGCTTTTCGCGCAAGAACTGATAAAACAGGAAGTATCCACGGAACCCTGGATTGATATTCCGGAAGAGCTACAGTACCTATACAAGATTTGGCGTCCCAGTCCCCTGGTTAGAGCATTAAATCTGGAGAATGCTCTGGATACACCAGCCCGTATTTACTACAAGTGGGAAGGTGTTTCCCCTCCGGGAAGTCATAAACCTAACACAGCTTTAGCTCAGGTGTATTACAACGCCAAGGAAGGCATCAAACGGATCACTACGGAAACCGGTGCAGGCCAATGGGGTTCCGCTCTCTGCTTTGCCGGTTCATTTTTCGATGTTGAAATCAAGGTATACATGGTGCGGGTAAGTTTTGATCAAAAACCGTACCGCCGGCTTATGATGCAAACCTGGGGCGGCAATTGCATCCCCAGTCCCAGCACGGAGACAGAATCGGGAAAACGGGTATTGGAAGCTGATCCCGACTGTCCGGGATCTTTGGGAATGGCCATCTCTGAGGCTGTGGAAGAAGCCATGAAGCGGGACGACACCCACTATTCACTGGGATCGGTGTTAAACCACGTGCTGCTCCATCAGACTATCATCGGGCTGGAATCAAAGAAGCAGTTTGAAATAATCGGCGTTGAACCGGATATTATCATCGGCTGCCATGGCGGCGGTTCTAACTTTGCCGGTATGACCTTCCCATTCTTAGGTGATAATTTTACAAAAGACAAGGATTACAGACTAATCGCCGTTGAACCTTTCTCCTGTCCTACGTTGACCAGAGGGAAATACGCCTTTGATTTCGGTGATACCGCCGGAATGACCCCCATAACTAAGATGTTTACCTTGGGACATGACTTCATTCCGCCTTCGATACACGCAGGTGGACTCCGTTATCATGGAGCTGCTCCTCTGGTAAGCCAGTTTGTCAACGAGGGATACATTGAAGCACGGGCTGTGCATCAGATTCCTTCCTTCGAAGCGGCTGTACTGTTCGCCAGGACGGAAGGCCACATTCCCGCGCCGGAATCTTCTCACGCCATTCGGGCTGCTATAGATGAAGCGCTCACCGCAAAGGAAGAAGGGATTAAGAAGAACATCGTTTTCAATTTTTCAGGTCACGGCCATTTCGACTTAACCTCCTACGAAAAATACTTTCTCAATCAGCTGGAGGATTACGAATATCCGCAGCATCAGATTGAAGAATCGTTAGATAAACTTCCGCAAGTGGAAGTATAACTGAAAATGAAAGTCGGTATTATCGGCAGCGGCAAAGCAGCTGTGCTTCACGCGGAGGCACTCCGGACAATCCCGGAGTGCCGGCTTTCAGGAGTCTGGTCTCCCACGTTCAGTCACGCCGAAGATTTCGCGTCCCGTTATGCCGCTACCCCCTTTAAGGAAATTCCCGAGTTCATAAAAAGGTCCGGTGCACAGGCGGTGATGGTAACTACCCCCCATCCATTTCATGCTCAGCATACGGTTCCGTGTCTCAATGCCGGCATCCCTTGTCTTGTGGAAAAACCGCTTGCCTCCAGCCTGAGTGATTGCGACGCCATGATTGAAGCATCTGAACGGGAAGGCATAACTCTGGGTACTGTCTCCCAGAGAAGATGGTACCCTTCGGTGTTACGTGTAAAGGAAGCAATTAACTCCGGGAAAATCGGTAAAACCGTGCTGGGAAATCTTACAATTCACGGCTGGCGCGGCCGGGAATACTACGAAAGTGATCCCTGGCGGGGTACATGGGACCAGGAGGGAGGCGGCATCCTTGTTAACCAGGCCCCGCACCAGCTGGATTTATTTCAATGGTTCATGGGCCCCGTCGCTGAACTTTTTGGTTATTGGGACAACCTGAATCATCCGGAAATTGAAGTGGAAGACACCGCAGTGGCGGTCTGCAGGTTTAAAAACGGAGGGATGGGCACTATAATCCTCAGCAACTCTCAGAATCCCGCCCTTTACGGCCGAATACATGTGTTTGGAGAAAACGGCGCGGGAGCAGGGGTTCAAACCGACGGCGGTGCAATGTTTATTGCCGGTATGTCGGGAATAACCGAACCTCCCTGTAATGACCTTTGGACTGTACCGGGCGAGACGGAAAAGCTGGATCAATGGAAGAAAGAGGAAGCCGATCTATTCGATCAGGTAGACGGGACAACTTACTTTCATTCCCTGCAGATTAAAGATTTTCTCAAGGCCGTTATAGAAAACCGGGCGCCCGCGGTAACGGGAAAGGAAGGAAGAAAAACAGTCGAACTTTTTACCGCTATTTACCGGTCCCGAAGGTATAAAAAACCGGTCTCATTTCCTGTAACTCCGCCGGAAAGCGGAGAGGATTTTGACGGAAGGCTCCTACCTCCGAACCCATGAGATGATATATTCCCAACCCGGCTGTACCGCTTCTTCTTTGATCCATTCACCTTCTAAACCGGACTGTAAGGCCGCCAAATAGAAATGACACATGGCTATACCAATATTAATCCGCGGGTTGTTCAATCCAGACTCGGGATTACCGGTTAAATAAAAACGGACTCCTTTGGAGGTAACCATTAAGCGCCAAGGCTGCGCATTTACCGCGGAAGGAGCCAGCCGTACTGCCTGCAGGGGTTCACGGTAATCGCCCGCGTCCTGTTCACCTAAATCTTGAAGCTCTCCGGCTGCCTCCCGGAAAAAAAGGTTACGCCATGGTTTCCGTTTATGGGAACCCGCGGCGGCAGAAATGATTCGGGCTCTCAGAGACTTATTTGCGGGGATACCTAGAGGAGAAACCGCAGGTATTAAATCATCCTGATCAGCCCTTACGGCTCTCCTCAAGGCTCCCCTGTTCAAAGTTCCCCCCAGCCAGCATGTTCCTAAGTTTAATTCTGTGGCCTTTAGGATTATATGCTCCATGACAAAACCGTAGTCTTCACCTGCGCCATCTTCATTTTTTCCAAGACCGACAATATAGAGAGGAGCGTTCTTGATGAATCCATACGTACCGGAAAACCCGCCTAATCCAGCTTCTTCCGAGTCTAAAATAAAAAACTGAAATAAATTCCCGAATGGTCCAGGCGGAAGCTGTGCAATGTATTCTTTTAATACAGACAACTTGGTTTCCTCAGGCGGATTTTTTTGAAAGGTCCGGCAGGAATACCGTTTTTTTATAGTCGAAATAGGATTATCACTGTTCATTTTTTTATCTTCTCCGATTTATGGAATGCCGGGCAATGATGACCAGTCGATCGAAATACGAGTAAAGAAGGTAGTTGCCGGGACTTTATTCCGAACACAGAACAACGCCTTGGAAATCTCGGATCCCAGCTCACTGAAAAATAGGAGCATTTAAGGCAATTTGGCGCTTTTCCTCCCTTCATAGTTAAAGTATAACCTTAATCCATTGCTGAATACAAATAGTCAGTGTTATATTAGAATAGTATAGAGGGTATAATTGACTTAAACAGGAGGTATTACATGTCTATCCATTACTATCTATCCATCTTTCCCGTTGAAGCATTCATCGCGTCTCAACTGGATCCTGAAGATTTTGGTACCTATATGGCAACCGGTTCAAAGGTGGGATCTCTGGAAAGAATAATGTTCATTGAAACTGATGGAGGTTTCGGAGATTATTTCGATTGGGATTATGCTGAAAAGCAGTGTGTTCCCCATCCCGACGGATCTCCCAAACATTCAGTTTATCTATCGGTTTACCGTGTACTTGAGCACATACCCCTTTCTGCAATGAAGGCCCTCTTCCTTACAACAAAGGACGGCAGAACATTGAAGCTGGACTACGGTCCCTATGCTGAATCGAAAAAAAACAAGGGATATCATATCTACCAGGAATTATCACCAATAAATCCGCTGGTAGTGAGCACCCTTGATCCTAAAGAGTTCGGATTTTTCATGACTTCCGGTAAATCGAAGATATATGCCCCGAAGATAATGTTTACCGATTTAAAGATAATCGATTTTGACAATATGGAAACCTCAGGTAACATTGGTCCGACATACGATAAAAATTTGGAACACTTGAAATCATGCATTGACGCCGTAGTTACTAAAGAAAAACAGACAAAAACTATAGAAAGATCTCACATTGAATCTTTTTCCTATCAGAGTATTGATAGAGGCGTTTACGTATGTGATTCCGAAAATATAGTATCTTTCCCCATGAAGAGTGAAGAGGAGCTGAACCAGCATTACTACGAATGGGCAAAGTCTGCGCTTATTATATAGCAGGCAATATTTTTAACAAAAAAATTACATATTTCTCACCCCATCCCATTGACTGTACAGATGAACTCATATAACTTTACGGATGTTTTTCATTCGGCCACAGGCCTAAAAATGGAACTTTAAAAATGAAATATTCTGTAGATGTACAGGTATCGACATTCACCTCTCCTCTTTCATTAATTCCGGTATAGGAATTATTCAGGAAAAAGAAATACTCAAGTTGTAAAAATTTGTAATGATATGTGAGGTGAAATTATGGAGGTATTGAGGAAGCTTTTTCCCTACCTCAAAAAATATACTGTACCGCTGCTTTTCAGCGTTTTAGGTGTAAGTGCCTTTACTGCTTTAAGTTTAGCACCGCCCCTTCTCATACGCTTTCTGATTAACGACATCATCGAAGTACGCGCCTGGGATCTCCTTCTTCCCATAATACTTCTTATGACCTTTGTCCCGGTAACCGGCGCGGGGATGAACTTCATCAACTCCCGGCTAATCATGAAAACGGGATATAAGTTTATCGCTGACCTCCGTAGAGATATCTACTGGAAAATTCTCAACTTGAGTATGCGGTATCATCAAGACACCTCATCTGGACTCTTAGTGAACAGACTGATGGATGATGTAAACATGATTCAGCAGCTTATTACAGGAACTACCGTCACCCTTTTCACCGATATCATTATCTTTGTTTTTTCTGTAACTATTGTTTTTACTCTTTCCCCGGTACTATTTCTAGTTCTTATTGTCATCATGGTGATGTACGTCTTTGCCTACCGGTTTTTCTCCCGAAAAATAAAGTATGAATCCAATTCATTCCGTTCCATGAACGACCGGATATCTGAACGGCTCCAGGAAACAGTTTCCGGAACCAGACACGTTAGAATATTCAACAGAGAACCTTGGGAGAATACTATGTTTCTCTCCCGGACAAATCAAAGCCTGCAGCATTCCCTTTCCAGCAACATAAACTCCATCGGACTCAGTACGGTATGTACTCTCATTGCCGGATTCGGATCTGCCGCCGTTGCAGCCCTCGGCGCCTCTTTCGTCATTCAAGGCCGGCTGCTCTATGGAGACGTCCTGGCTATTTCTACATATCTGTGGATGGCGCTGAACCCGGCAATCCGTTTAACCACGGTGGCGGGACAGATAACGGAAACTTTCGTCTCCGCAAGACGGGTGATAGAAATACTGGAAGAACCTGAGGATGTAAAATCGGATCCCCAGGCTCCCCGGATTTCCCGGGGGAAGGGACGGGTGTCTTTTAATCATGTATATTTTTCCTACGTTCCGGAAGTTCCTCTTTACCAGAACTTAAACTTAGAAGTAGATCCCGGTAAAACCGTAGCGTTAGTGGGACATACCGGATGCGGCAAGACTACTCTTACCAATCTTCTCATGCGGTATTGGGACATACAGCGGGGAGAGATCCTCATTGACGGTACCGACATAAAACGGGCGGAGTTACACAGTTTACGGCAGCTGTTTGGAGTAGTTTTACAGGATCCCGTTATTTTCGACGGAACCGTGCGGGAAAATATCACCTATGGGATCAAACGAGCTACCGATGAAATGGTTAAGAGTGCAGCTAAAGCCGCGGAGATTTACGATATGGCCATGGATCTTCCTGATGGATTCGATACCTTTTTAGGGACCCGGGGCGTGAAGCTTTCTGTGGGAGAAAAACAGCGCCTTTCAATCGCCAGAGCCATAATCAAAGACCCCCTTATCATGATTATGGATGAGGCAACCTCCGCGTTGGATTCAGAATCCGAAGCTCTTATCCAGAAGGCCCTTAAGCGGATCCTTCAGAGGCGGACAAGCTTTGTAGTAGCCCACCGTCTGTCTACAATAACGAGCGCTGATCTCATTGTAGTTATGGACAAGGGAAGGATCGTCGAACAGGGAACACACACGGATTTGATGACGGTAAAAGACGGCCACTACAGGCAGCTGTATGAAGAACTGCAGGGGAAGAAGAATGCTTAACATGAAATCCCGGTCGGAAAGGATTAAAAGGATCATCTCCCGGCTTCAAGAGGATGTAGAAAATTACGAAGGAAAGGTTTCGGAGGATTTACAAAGGCTCTGGAGGGAATACCTAAGCCCGTATAAGGTGAGGATATTCATCGCACTAACCGCCACGATCTTCTGGAGTTCCCATCCGTACCTTGTCAGTCTTATTGCCCGATATCTGGTAGATAAGGTTTTGTTGGTGGGTAAAACTGTGGATTTACCGGATGTGCCGGGAAGATGGGCGCTTCACCGGAATTATGTAATTCTTTTATTCTCCGTATGGGCATCCTTTGTAAGTACCCACTGGTTAAGCCTCTGGCTGATACTCAACATAGGGCAGAACCTGATATACCGGTTCAGGAAAAATCTCCATGAAAAACTTCAGATCCTCCATGTGGGTTTTTTTGACAGGATGGAAACCGGCAGGATTATGAGCCGGGTCATGGATGATGTACAGGTAATAAAACTTTGGTCCACAAACCAGGTCTTAAACATCGCGGCATCCGTCTACCGGTTTGTCATTGGCTTAGGCGTACTCTTTTACCTCAATTGGTTTCTTACCCTTATTATATTAGCCTCCCTTCCGCTGTATGTCTGGGCTATAGCAAAAATGAGACCGATAATAAGGACTACCAATATCGCGCTGCGCAAGCTCAATTCAAAGATGTACGCGCTTTCCTCGGAAAGAATAAACGGAATAAGTGTGGTAAAAGCCTTCACCCGGGAACAGGGGGAACTTGCTTCCTTTACTCATAAAATAAACAACAACATCCGATTGGGAATGCGGGTGATCGGTTACCAAGCATTTATGGGATTTTTAGCGGGAGTAATATCAGCCGTAACAACAGGAATTATTCTCTATATCGGAGTGACACAGGTTAAGACTGGAGTCATGACTGTAGGAACCGTTGTAGCCTACATCACCGCTTTACCGCAGCTTTTTGCCCAGATCAATATGCTTACGGTTATTGCCACAACAATACAGGCTGTTCTGGTAGTAATCCAGCGTGTTTTCAGGTTTCTCGATGAACCGGTGGAAGTTTCCCCTGGAAAGATAAAATTGGACGGTATGCAGGGCAAAATAGAATTTGACCGCGTCTCTTTCTCATATCCCGGTCAGGATTCCCCCGCCCTGGAAGATGTTGATTTCAATATCGAACCCGGAAAGAAGGTTGCGCTGATGGGTCCTTCCGGAGCGGGAAAAACCACGGTGTTTCAGCTGCTTCTGCGTTTTTACGATCCCCAGAAGGGACATGTAAGGATGGGAGGAGTGGATCTGATGGATGCTGATATCAAATCGATACACAAACATGCCGTGATGGTGCAGCAGGAACCGGTTATCTTTTCCGGAACGATAGCGGAAAACATCGCGTACGGAAATCTCGAGGCCAGGCCGGTGGAAATAATGGAAGCGGCAAAACAGGCTGAGCTTCACGACTTTATCATGAGTCTCCCCGTTAAATATGAAACCGAGGTGGGACAGAACGGCATTAGTCTTTCAGGCGGGCAGAAACAGCGTCTTGCCCTGGCCACTGCCCTTCTGACCCAGCCGGAGGTTCTGCTTTTGGATGATACCACCAGCGCCCTGGACGCGGAAACCGAATCCCGTATCAGATCTACCTTGAACAAAGTACTAAAAGGGAGAACCAGTTTGATCATAACCCAGCGGATCGCTACCGCCAAAGACTGCGATACAATAATCGTTTTTGAAAAGGGAAAAATCACCCAGACGGGAACCCATGAGGAATTAAAAAATATCCAAGGATTTTATAAAAAGATTTTTTTTCAGCAGGAATCACTCTAAACAAGGCAATTTTAAAATTTAAAAGGGGATTGACAGCGTATGGGAAAATTAAACCGAAAGAAAAAGGCAACCAAAAGTGATTTTATAAAGAGCGAACTTCCGAAGGACGAGAAACTTAAAAACGAATTGACGGAATTATCCGCCATCGGAGACCGGAGAGAGTTAAGCAAGGCGGATTCCGAGGTAAAGGAGGCTGTAAGTAAAGCCACCCAGGCGGACATCCGGGAAATAATGCTTATCGATCAGGGGCGGTGCCCCCTCTGTCATGCCCGGACAGAAAACTTCCTGTTCACCGTGGTGTGCCCCTCCTGCGGTTGGTTCCGGAGGAACATACCTTCCGCCGGAAAGAGTATCGTTTACCTTAATACCAAGGAAAAGATCGAATGCGATTACGTTCATCACGGAAGAACCGACGAGTATCTGTGTATCCGGGATGGCGTTGTCATTTCAGAAATCACGCGTGATATGGTTCAGAAAATTGACCACGTTTGGGAGAAAAACGATCTGGAAGAAGCTCGAATCATGGCACATAAACTTAAAACCGGGATTTGCTCCTGGTGTGAGCGAACCCTCAGCGAGACTGATGAGGAGGAACAGGGTGAAGATTTTGTCGCCTTCGGAGCAATGCAGGAACGCTACATATTCTGCAGTGAAAAATGTCAACGGGCATTCCGGAAACAGTATCCCGCCCGGATCCACCGGAACTGTTACGAACAGGACTGCAACAACTGCAGCCTCTGCATCAAACGGTATGATACTCACGGATTTAAAAGAAATATACTAAAATAACAATTTGTGCTATAATCACCTTCATATCATTGCTGATTCGAGGTGACTATGGAACAAGTTGGAGTTATCCCTGTCTTAATGGTTAGGGGATCAAATCTTCCGGAAGCGTGGGAACGGGCAGTACTGAAAACATATAATCAAGGCTGCGATATAAAAACCGAATATGATAAACCGGAAGACCCCCCAAGTAAAGACTCCACCATGACCATCGTGGTGGATAATCCGCTGGCGGAACCAATGATACACAAAGATTTCCCCGGTGGATTGGAGGACCTTCAAGAATACACTCTGGAAGTGCTGGAAGGAATAAAAGACCACTGCGTCCGGGAAAACCCTTTTGACAAAGAGGACACCCGCTGGGAATATACCTATCACCAACGGCTTTCTTCCTATTCTGTCCCCGGCATAGATACGGTATTCGACCAAATTGAACAAATTGCGGAAAGATTAGCCGTTACTCCTCATACCCGAAGAGCCCAGGCGGTGACTTGGAAAGTTTGGGAAGATACATACTGTTACGATCCCGCGTGTCTTCAGAGTATATGGTGCCGTCTATTGGAAGGCAGCGGTAATAATTGGTATCTTAATACCAATGTACGGTTCCGTTCCAACGACGCATACAAAGCGGCTTTCATGAATATGTATGCCTTGGTAAGACTGCAGGAAAAAATAGCCGGACAAATTTCAGAAAAGTCGGGAAAAACAATACATCTCGGCAGATATGTGCATCAAGCTGACAGTTTCCATATCTATGGATCTTACTTTAATGAAGTGTCTGACCGTTTTCTCCGGGGGCTGGAAAACCGGAGTTTCGAAGACCGTACATTTCGTTACGACGATGTAAAGGACATCATGCTGGAACAGGAACCGGCAATCTTAGCAAAGGCTCAAAAAATGGGCCGCGGGGAGCAATAAGAAAATATATGATAGAGACACAAACTCCTTACAATGACCGCGCCTATATTGTTGCCGTTAGACCGCTGGAATTATCTCGGGAAAAGACCGCAAGGAGAATTGAGGAGACAAAACTCCTCCTTGAAACACTAGGGTACAAACCTTGCGGTTATTCTATTTGCTCAATAACTAATCCGCGCAGTAAATTTCTCATTGGTCCGGGGAAAGCTGAAGAAATCTGCTTAATTGCCGGGGAGTCTGATGCCAATCTAATCGTAATAGATACTGATCTGACACCTGCTCAGGAAAGAAACTGGGAAAAGACAGCCGGTATTCCGGTTATCGACCGGCACCGGGTAATCATAGAGATATTCGCCTCCCGGGCGGCAACACGGGAAGCATCACTCCAAATCGAACTGGCCAGATTGGAATATGCCCTTCCCCGTTTAAAAAAGGCCTGGACCCATCTCTCCAGGCAACGGGGCGGTACACGGGGTACCCGGGGGGAAGGAGAACAGCAGCTCGAATCGGACAGAAGAATCGTTTCGAACCGTATAGGAAAATTAAAAAAGGAACTTACAGCCGTTATGCGGACCAGAGAGGTTAAGCGGAAAAAACGGGAACGGGTGCCTGTACCTTCCGGAGCTATTGTAGGCTACACCAACGCGGGAAAATCTTCTCTCCTCAACGCGTTGACAGCCGCCGATGTGTTTATCGAGGACAAACTATTCGCCACCTTGGATCCCACAACCCGGCTTGCTCCTCTTCCGTCAGGCGCCCGGGTGGTGTTGACCGATACAGTCGGATTCATCCGGGACCTTCCGCATGACCTTTTCGAAGCCTTTAAATCCACCCTGGAGGAAACAGTTTACGCGGATTTTCTTATTCTCTTATTAGATGCGTCCGATCCCGAAATGGAACAGCACTACCATACCACCCTTGCGGTATTGAGAGAATTAGAGGCTGACGATAAGCCGATAATCAAGGTGTTCAATAAGGTAGATCGACGGAAACAGCTTTCCGATTTAAAAGACGGAATACCTATTTCAGTAAAAACAGGATACAACCTGCAAAAACTAAAAGAGGAGATAGATCATTTTGTCTCAAAACAATTGACAAAGATGAAATACACCATACCCTCTGACCGCTTTGATATTGCCGCTATGATACACCGTACCGGAAGAGTTATGGAGGAATCTTACGACAACGGAACAATCCGCATTACAGCCAAGGTTCCGGAGCGCACCCGGAACATCCTGGCTGCATACGCAGAGAAATCTACATAGTCAAGAAGATCCGGCAGCGGGATCCGCGTACGGGAAGATCCGTTCCACCGGGAGGTTCTTTCCGCTATACGAGCACTGCCGGAAATAGGCGCAGTCACTTCCGGCATTACCCCGGGCAAATAAACCAATGCAGGCTCCCGTGAACCCCGAAGCCGCCTCCTGAGACATCAGCTTTGCCGATCCGAAACCCGCTTCGATTTCTCTTCCCTCAGAATCTGCAAAAAAGAAACGGTACTCTTTCTCATTTCCTCTTACTCCCAAGGTCACATTATCTTCAGATAGTTCAGTAACAACCTGCTGCTCCGAAATGTCCCAGCATTGTTTTTTTAACATCAGCACCAGTTTCCCTTCTTTCCGGGCAGCTGCCAATTCATAACGGTTTTCTTCCCGGGAAAGAACAACAATGCCGGCTTCGTTTTTTTCCTGCCTCGGGGAAAAGTTCATAACAGCCGTAAACGTGAAAATGATATGACGCTGTCTTCTCCCGATAAAGGACGGTGAAGCTTTTTCCATAAATCCCGGACCCGGTGTCATTTTGCAGCCTCGGTCTGTCCTTCTGATGTAACCCGGATCGGGGTTTCCGATGTAGTTCCATTCCAGGCTCCAGGGCTTTGACAAATCCTCCTGTATCTCCCCTTTTTCCCAAAAATTGTCCGCGGGAGAAAGCTTCTCGTCATCATCGGTAACAGATCTTTTCACCTGCATCCGGGTAGATACTGTTCCATTACAATTCACCCGGGGCCAGCCTTCGTCATCCCATTCCACCGGCGCCAGGAACGTTTCCCTGCCCAAGAGATGGCAATCATCATATCCGAAGTGGCGGGAGGCAAGAAAAACCATCCACCAATTACCATGGTGATCCTTTACAAGATCACCATGACCGGTATGCCGCACATGGGAAAAACTGACATGCCGATGGGTGAGTATCGGATTGAATGGACACGCGGTAAACGGTCCGTCAGGCTTTAAGCTTCGGCCGATTGATGCCATATGACCGTACCTTGTTCCCCCTTCCGCCGTGAGGAGATAATAAAAACCCTGATACTTGTAAAGATGCGGAGCTTCGGTATCCCAGGAACAGAATCCTCTTGAGATTAGATTCAATTCTGTAAGCAGCTTTCCTTCGGAAACATCGATTCTTCCCTGGACTATTCCTCCCATCTTAAAATCCCTGCGGCAGTAGTAAGCATCACCATTATCATCAAAAAACAGGGAGGGATCGAAATCTTCCCGGTCCAGCCATTCGGGATCGGACCACTCCCCGGCGGGATCCCGGGCTGTAACGAGGAAATTACCTTTTCCTCCAACCACTGTTGATACAATATAAAAAGAGCCGTTCCAATACCGTAAAGTTGGAGCGAAGACGCCTCCGTTGATCGGAGATTGACTTAGATCGAGCTGAGATTTTTTTGTAAGCGCATAATTGATCAGCTTCCAATGAATAAGGTCCCTGCTGTGGTAAACGGGTATTCCGGGAAAGTACCCAAGGCTGCTTGCAGCCAGAAAGTAATCGGAACCGGCGCGGCAAATAGTCGGATCCGGAGTAAAACCGGTAATAACGGGATTCGAGTACCGGAGGAGTTTCTTATCTATTTCTTTTTGAGGATCCATTTTTGGAGAATATGCTCTAAATCCTTGGGTGTAAAGGGTTTTGAAAGATGATCCACCATCCCTGATTCCCTGCATTTCTTTAGCAGTTCCTCTTCCCGGGCTGCTGAGGTTGCGATGACGGGAATGCCGGCAGATCCGTTGATCATGCCGCGTATTTTTTTTACTGCCTCATACCCCTTGATATCGGGAAGATAACAATCCATAAGTATTAAATCAAAACCGCCGGATTTTATCTTTTCCACCGCTTCTTTTCCGCTTTTGGCTATGTCGGCGGAATATCCAAAACGGTTTACCATCATCCTGGTTATTAATCCGTTTATCCTATCATCCTCCACGATAAGCACCCTGCCCGGTTTTTTCTTACTTAATTGAAGGGGGAGTTCTAAAGTAAAAACCGAGCCTTCACCGGGTTTGCTTTCAGCATGCAGATCACCATTCATAAGCCGGGCAAGATTTTTTGAGATGGAAAGTCCGAGACCTGCTCCGTCGTAATTTTTTGTGCTGCCGGTATCTATCTGAGAAAATGGGTTGAATATTTCCTCTATCTTATCCTCAGGTATACCGATACCTGTATCCCGGACGGATATCTTTACCAGATAAATATCCTTATTTGAGCTCTCAGTATCTTTCTCGGCACCTACAGTTATTTCAATTTCTCCCTCTTCGGTGAATTTTATTGCATTACTGATCATATTGTTTAGGATTTGAGTAATACGGTTACTGTCTCCCATTACCGCTTCCGGGACATCCTGTTCTATCCTTAAGAGGAGTTTAACATCTTTTTTCTCGGATTGATTCTTGAACATCCTAAAAATCGTGTGAATGAGATCAATTAAATCGAGGGGCTTTGCGTCTAACGTCATCTTTCCAGCTTCTATCTTGGCCGCATCGATAAGTTCATTAATAAGACTGAGAAGCAGCTTTCCTGATTTTTCTGCAAGGAGGATGTATTCCTCGTTCGATTCTCCCTGGGGGTTGCTTTTCAAAAGCTCAAGAATTCCCATTATTCCGTGAAGGGGAGTTCGGATTTCATGGCTGACATTTGCAATAAAACGGCTCTGGGACTGATTAGCGCTGATTGCTTTCTGGGTAGAAAATTTTGCGGATTCAAGCGCCTGTTCAAGCTTTTTATTCATCTGGGATATCTCAAGGTTTGAATGGCGGAGATCATCTACCAACACTTGTATCTGATCAAAGCTTCGCGCGTTTCCCACAGCCAAACCGATAAATCCGCTTACTCCCTGAAGCATTCCAAGATATCGTTCTAAATACTCAGGGAACATCACCTCCTCAACGGCTAAAATACCTACTAAATCCTCTCCGTACCGGATCTTGATATAATATCCGTTTTTTCCCGGTAAAATCTGTGATTCCGGGCCATTCTCAATTTGAAATGCTTTTTCCATTGAATCATCCGGAGCATTGCCTATAACTTCACAAACATGTGAATCCTTTATAACACCGTAGTAACCATACTTTGCTGCCGTCATCATAGAAATTATTTCTATAAGCTGTTCTATAATTGCGTGTTCCTCTTTTATATAAATTACATCCTGAAAGAGATCGCACATCATAGCGTAATCGGCGACACGCTTGCTTAGAGAATCATTTTGTTTCTGGAAATCCTCCCGTTCTTCTTCAAGGACATTTTTAAGCAGAATACTGTTCAAAAGATTACGGTAATATTCGTATCCAATACTGATTGTTTTTACCGGTAATCCGATGGTATTTTTAAAATCCTCAAGGTGTCTGCTGCTTTTAGAATCAATGCCGGTATCCAGTAAAAGTATGCCGGCGGAACATTCCTTGAAAAAATCTTTGCTGCCTTCTTCGTTGAAACCCCATTTCTCTATATGGAATTTCCAATTGCGCAGCCACCCCGGCGTGACAACATAGTATCCTTCTTTTACATAGCTAGTCAGTTGAGCAGGGTCGATTAAAAACTCAGCACAGAATCCTTTTCCATGTACGCTATAGTAGACATCACGAATCGTCCGGGAAGAGAACCCTTTTATACAGTTACCTCCTAGAAGGACACATCTAGAGGATTGGAGTGTATTTTCCAGTAAGTTAAATTGCCGAAGAAAATCATCTAAATGAGAACACGAAAGACTACACGCGGGGCCATAGGCGGAGAGCGAGACTTCCCGGCAGGAAAAATCCTCTATTACCGCGCGGGTTTCCTGCTCTAAGGTTTTGCATACTACTAAAGAAATGGTATTTCCCAAACCGTTCCTATTCCTTTTCTAATGCCGCCGAAATTATGTTCGGCTATCAGCCGTATTCCTTTACCGTTTCCGCTATAGTACCTAAAACATCATCGGAAACCTGAAAAGGTATCTCTCCATGAGTATCCGAAAGGATATAACCCCCTCCTGCCGCGCCCGCGGCGACCGCCTTTTTTACTTCCGCCGCAGCGTGAGCGGAATCCCAGGAGGTCATAGCAATACCGTTGAGGTTACCCAAAACGGCGGCTTTTCCTTTGGTAATGTCTTTGCAGATTTTTATATCATCATTACAGCTTATTCCCACCGCGGCAGGAGAAAGCTCAGCAATGTCATGAAGGCGGGGCTGCATTTTTGCCGAGCCGAAATGAATACCGTACGGCCCTTTAAACCGGGGTAAGATTTCTTTTGCAACCTTCATTCCCTTATCACAAAAAATATTTTCCGGGACAAGCTCCGGAGACAACATCGGATCGACATATACAACGAAATCCGCTCCGGAATCGTATTGAGCGTTTGCCAGATCGAGACAAAACGTGCTGTTCAGCCTCATTAAAATCCAAAACAAATCTTCCTGCTGGTAAATCAATTCTATGTACCGATCAAATCCTAACTGCATTATGGGAAGAGAAAACGGGGAGGTGATTGCCCCCATAACCGGCACATCACCGCCGCTTTTTGCTTTCAAACCGCTAACGACCTGCAGCAGCTTTTTTACACAGCTCTTTGAAAATATATCCGGAAGATTAAGCTGAGAAATATCTTCTTTCTTTGAAATAATGGGTATCCCCGCATTCGCGGGGCCGTTTTCACGAATACTTGCCTCGCCGCCCCATGCCTCATAATCCAAGGCGGAATAAAGGTAAGCAAACAGTGCGTCATGTCCGTACCTTTTCTGCATCCGGAGCTGTCCTTCGATTATGTTCTCCGCCTTATTATAGTATTCCGGAAGGGATAATCCCAGCTCCTTTGCGCCATGCATGGTAAGGGACAAGACGAAGGGAACTCGGTCTGATTCCTGAAAATTCATGGCAGCGTTCATTCTTTCCTGTGATGTCATTCCTTCCATTATTCCGCCTTCAGGCCTTTGTATACTTTTCAGCCAGCGCTAATGCATCTCCGCTGTTTGCCCCGAAATCATCGGCACCAACTTTTTTCCATAGGTTCTTATCGAGTCTGAAGGGAGCACCGCCCACCACAATTTTCGTTGTTACGTCAGTATCTGCCAGGGCGGTTTTTAAATCCCGTACCGAGAGGGCCGAAGGCAGCATCAGGACCGAAATAAAACAGACCGTTAGATTATCCCTTTTCAGTTTTTCCAATAGAGGAGGAATGGTAATTCTTCCGTAATCTTTCACTGAATAACCTGAGCCCTTCAGAAGCATTGAGACTATTTTCTTTCCCAAGGTATGATAATCATTTAATACACAGATTCCTATTTTTTTTTGATTTTTAACTGATGTCTCTGATGCCAAAATTTCCTCCGCGATTTCCTCACAGAGTTTGCCGCTCATATAAACTTGAGAAAGGGATAATCCTGAGTGCTCCCAATCATAACCGATTCTTTCCATCACAGGTATTATCAGCTCATCAAATATAGACACAACAGAACAGCCTTCCTTTTTTTTTGAGGAGACGATATCGAAGACTTTTTCTCGATTTACACTGATAAAGGCCTTATACAAACTTTTTATATCAAGCTCCATAGCATTTCAATAAAAAGTATAATACACCAAACCTGATATTTGAAATTTTTTACTGTATTTTTCCGGCGCCGCTCTTACCGGTACACCCGAGCCTTAACCATTTCAGCTAAAAGGGTAAGGACTGATAGGTTAGCGAAAAGGTCTTTGATATCAAACACAAACATGTTCTTAACCGCAGCATAATCTAACGTGTATCCCCAAAAAATACGGTCGCAGGCGGCGGCTGCAATAGCTGCAAGGAAGAAAACTCTAGCAAGATTTAACCAGCCGGTATTGCCATTTTTCCTGGAATAATGCTGAAATATTAGGAATACGATAAATCCCGCAATGGGATAAAAAATAAGATAGATGACAGCAGGAACCTCAACATCAAGGAGAGAGGCAATATAAGAACCATGATAATTAGGAGTTATCTTGAAGGAAAAAGCATTCCTGATAATAGGAACAGACTTCTCCCAACCAAAAAAGGTATTAAAAAGAATCTTGATAATCTGGTCAGACAAGGCAAGAAATCCGCTGATAGCTATAATTACTATAGGGGAAGATGATATTTTTGTGTGTAGAGAAGAAAGCAAGAACCAACCCAGTAAACAAAACAGCTCCGGAACTAGTACGATCCAAAGAAGGGTAACGCCCGCAGAAAGATTGCCGGTAAGAAGAAATATCAGACAAACAAGGGGCCATGGAACAAGAAACACAAGCAGGGTTCCGGTTTTTTCATTAACACTTAAGGATTTCACCGCAACATAATAGCGGAAAGACGCAAAGATTAGAAGGGATCAAAAGGATGAAACAGACGGTAAAATCTGGGAGGAACAAGAAAGTTAAGGGCTTGCGGTACTACCTGAAGCTTTAATCTGTACATCCCTTCTTCTTTTGCTGTTTTACGGAACAACTCGCCGTCGATGTGATAATCAAAAGGTTCTCCGCTTATTATTGTGGCTTCCTTTATTTCGTAGCGTTCAATAATGCCCTTCCCCGTCCGGGAGAGTTTCTTGTTGATCTTATTGTGCCTTCCATTCCAAATGGAGAACATGTTTCCGGCAACCACCCCCTTCCGGTTCAGCAGAAAAAGATAAAGATCGATATTTCCGTCATTGCATACCACATCAGGACAAACTTTAAACATTTTCCCGTAGTACGGCCGTGTGCCTGCTTCCAGCATCACCGGACTGCTTTTTCTGGTAAAAGAATTAAAAATAACCTCCGCATTTACCCTCGTACCCTTGAAGGCATACTTTCCTTGACTCATCTGAATGGTATATTCCGGAAGCCTCTTAAAATTGCTTTTAGTAAAAACATCGACGGCGGATTTTATATAATGTATTACCCCGGACTTAACGATTCCTCTGCTCTTAAGCTTCGAATCCCGCTGGCTGAGGACATGAACATCAAAACCTAATCCCCAGAGCTGACCGAAAACTGTTTTTTCACCGTCCAGTACTTTCAGTAAGTCAACAGATACGGTAAAGCCCCGCTCCATGCTTTCTCCATATGCTGACAATTGATTCCGAATGTAATGCGGAACCGAATAGGAATCCTGGATTCCGTTCCCTGTTCCTCCTCGGAGGAAACCTAAAGCTTTGTTCTGCACAGAGCGGGGTTTTCCTGAAGCTTTCATGATTGCGTTGATAGCAGCGTGCGCTGTACCGTCACCGCCCCAAACGATACAGTATTTTAAGCTGCTGTGGTAAAAATCTTCTACAGCCTGCATAAAATGTTCCCGGGAACTGCTCTCAACAACCCTGGCCACCGAAACCTTCGAAAGTATCTTCTTTAGTAATTTTACCGCTGAAGGATACCGGGACGGATTTATTATCAAGGCACAGGAAGAATACGCTTCAGGATTATACATACCTCTATTAATGTAATCGCAAAATCATCATTTTTTAAGCAGTTTTCGAAAGTTTTTTAAAATTGATATTGACTTTTTTTTCTTTCCCGGGGTATGGTTTTTGTCACACCCAACTTTATCAGGAGGACTTAGGGATAATGATCAAAATCATCAAAATACCCTCCGGCTTCGGAGCGTATCAGTTCTAGTTGGGGCTATCCGAGTAGAAAAAACCCGCCTGTAAAATCAGCAGTGTTTCTCCGGTAGCCTTCACCCTCGGCAATGGAGAAATCAAAATGACCAAATCAGCTTTTCTTATCAAGAATCTGTGAATTAACAACAGCTTATTGTTTGCCGCCATAATTCATCCCGATAGTCACGTCACGGGAATGTATAGTCTTTTGTCAAAAAATGAGGATATTTAAATGAAGAAATTAAATTTACTCTTCAGATTCATGAAGGGTGCAAAACTGATTTATCTTTCTTCGGTTATTGCAGTCGGCCTGGCCTCTCTCTTTTCCCTTATTAGACCTGTCATCATCAGATTTACCCTGGACTCTGTGATTGGAAACGAGACGTTGGATGCTTCCCCTCGGCTCTTATCGGTATTTAAAGATATCGGAGGCCGTTCGATGCTCCTCCATAACATCTGGCTCATTAGTCTTACGTTGATTGCAGTCACATTAATAAGCGGACTTTTTCTGTATCTTAAAGGAAGGTTTTCCAATACCGCCGCGGAATCCATTGCCAAAAACATGCGGGATACCCTCTTCGGTCACATCCAGAACTACCCCTATCGGAAGCTTATTCAGACAGAAACGGGGGATCTTATCCAGCGGTGCACTTCCGATGTTGAAACGATCCGTAAATTTCTGGCGCTGCAGTTTGTTGAGATGGGAAGAGCGGTGTTCATGGTAAGCATCGCGGGAATCATCATGTTCACCATCAATGTAAAACTAACCTTCATCTCTATGGCGGTTATACCTGTGATATTTCTTTTTTCCTACATCTTCTTTAAAAAAATACAGAAGGCATTCAGGCGTTCTGATGAATCAGAAGGAAGACTCACCACGGTACTACAGGAAAATCTTACCGGAGTTCGAGTGGTTAAGGCTTTCGCGCGTCAGAAATATGAAATTGATAAGTTCGAAGTACGGAACACCGAATACCGTACCTTAACGGAAAAACTAATTTCCCTCCTGGCGATATACTGGGGATTCTCAGACGCTTTGAGTCTGGCACAAATGGGAGTTGTACTCATCATTGGCGGGTATTGGGCGGCTGCGGGAATGATCAGTATTGGAACTTTTGTGATGTTTTTTACTTTTGTGGGGCGTCTTCTCTGGCCGGTTCGACAAATGGGGAGAATTCTCTCTGAGATGGGTAAGGCCAGTGTTTCCTTGGAGCGGATTGGAGAAGTACTGGCCGGCGAGACGGAACAATACGAGGAATCAAGCGATGACTTATCCTTCCGGGGACACGTGGAGTTTACAAATGTAAGTTTTTTCTATGAAAAAGGAACTCCGGTACTAAGAGATATCACCTTTACTGCTGAACCCGGCGAAACTATCGCGATTTTAGGACCCACCGGCTCAGGAAAATCAAGTCTGGTACATCTTATACCCCGTCTCTACGATCCTGATTCAGGTACTATCAAGATTGACGGTAGAGATAGCAGCACCATAGATAAGAAACTGCTCAGAAAAAATGTTGGAATTGTGCTGCAGGAGCCGTTTCTGTTTCAGAAAACGATTAAGGAAAACATCGGCCTCGGGGAAGACGAGGAGAAAGAAGTGCCCCAAAGAAAAATAGAAGAGACCGCACAGGTTGCTTCAATCCACGATGTGATTCTCTCCTTTGAGGAGGGCTACGATACCCAGGTGGGTGAAGGGGGTGTAACTCTGTCGGGCGGACAAAAACAGCGGACCGCAATAGCAAGGACCATTTTGAGAAATCCGCCTATTCTGATATTCGACGATTCATTGAGCGCGGTGGACACCGAAACGGATGCTGCTATCCGGAGAGCCCTGGCGGAAAGAGAACACAAACCTACAACCTTTATAATCTCCCACCGATTAAGCACCCTGGCAGAAGCGGACAAAATTATCGTATTGGAACAAGGGGAAATCGTTCAGCGGGGGTCTCATCAGAAACTGCTGAATGAAGAAGGATTGTACCGACGGATCTGGTCAATTCAGAACGATTTGGAAGAAGAATTGGAACAGGAGCTTACGGCTGCTCCAGGCAAAAATCCCGAGGCAGCGGATTCTACTGTGAGAGTAAAAGGAAAATAAAATTATGGCAACATTTCAGGAAGAAGAATATTCAAAACAATTTGATTTCAGCGTATGGAAAAACATATTCAAGTATACCAAGCCCTTCAAAAAACTTTTAACCGCCATGATAATCTGTATGATAACCTTGGCGGGAGTGGATGCTGTTTTCCCCTTTTTTTCAGGTTGGGTAATAGACAACGTTATTACCCCGGGAAATATCGGAAAACTTCCCGCCTTCGGAATATTTTACTTCAGTGTGGTTTTATTTCAGGGATTTGTAATCTGGCTATTTATATTCCTAAGCGGAAAGGTTGAGATGGGGGTATGCTACGAGATACGTAAAAAATGTTTTCAGCGAATCCAGGAACTCTCCTTCTCCTATTTTGACCGCACCCCTGTCGGGTGGATAATGGCCAGGATGACCTCCGACAGCCAGCGGCTGGGAGAAATAATCGCCTGGGGACTTATCGATTTGACATGGGGTTCCAGCTTGATGGTGATAATGAGTATTGTGATGCTGGCGGTAAACTGGAAGCTTGCCCTCCTTACCCTATCGGTTATCCCACTGCTTGTGGCAATTGCCGTATATTTCCAAAAGAGGATTCTCAAACGGTACCGGGAAGTGAGAAAGATAAACTCCAAAATAACCGGAGCCTTTAATGAAGGCATCCGAGGGGCTGTCACTTCAAAAACTCTCGTTCGGGAACGGGCAAACCACCGGGAGTTTAAAGAACTGTCTCAGGATATGCGCTACTCCTCCATACGGGCCGCTATTCTCTCCTCGCTTTTTCTTCCGGCGGTACTCTCTTTGGGAGCGGTCGGGACTGCTCTGGCGCTTTGGTACGGGGGAAATGGTGTTTTTTCGGGAACCATATCCTACGGGATCCTGGTGTCCTTCATATTTGCATCGGTTCAGTTCTTTGAACCGGTCATGGAGTTGTCCCGGGTATTCGCGCAGATTCAATATGCCCAAGCTTCAGCGGAGCGTGTTATATCTTTAATCAATACAACACCGGATATTGTTGACGACCCAAAACTGATAGGAGATACCGAACACTTTCCTCAGATGAAAGGCCAAGTAGTTTTTCAGGATGTGGGATTTAAATATAAGGAGGGAGAACAGGTTCTCTCTGAATTCAATCTTTCGGTGGAAGCTGGCGAAACCGTAGCTTTAGTAGGAGAAACAGGATCGGGCAAAAGCACAATTGTTAATTTGGCATGCAGATTCTACGAGCCTACCCAGGGGAGAATTCTCATAGACGGGGTTGATTACCGAAAGCGGCCAATCCAATGGCTCCACTCTAACCTTGGATATGTTCTGCAGTCTCCGCATCTTTTCAGCGGGACAGTACTGGATAACATCAGATACGGGTGCTTGGAAGCATCGGAAGAAGACGTACAACGGGCTAGCGAATTGGTAAATGCCCATGAATTTATCCGGAAACTCGAACGCGGCTACGACACCGAGGTTGGGGAAGGCGGGAATCTCCTTTCCACCGGAGAAAAACAGCTCATCTCATTTGCCCGCGCAATATTGTCGGATCCGGGGATCTTCATACTGGATGAGGCCACATCATCGGTGGATACAGAGACAGAAAAGTTAATCCAGGACGCCATTGAAAATGTTTTGGAGGGACGGACGAGTTTTATAATTGCCCACCGGCTGTCCACTATACGTAACGCCGATCGAATTTTAGTTATCCAGAACGGGAAAATAGTTGAAGCAGGAAATCATCACGATTTAATTGCCCTAAAGGGGTATTACTACAAACTCTATACCAATCAATTCATGGAGGAAGAAGAGGGACGCCTTCTCTATCAGTAGAAATTGCTGCCCGGTCAGAGAAATTCTCTTGTTTTTTTTGTATTATAGTTTACGCAGGCAAACTCCGATATTAAAAGTGAAGGAGAAAGACCATGGAAATGGGTGGAGTTTATCTAGGAGCACAGGTAACGGCGGAACTGCTCAAGGCATCCCTGGAGATGACTCAGGAAATGACTGAGAAAATGATACAGGTGAATACCCAGCTGAAGGTCGAAGCTCGGAAGATGGAAAATATCGGCAAAGCCGTCGATACCTACGCGTAGTATAGTAAATAATTTATACCATCCCCTTGCTGAGATAAGCATCGATTCGTATTATAAGGCAGAAAGGGGATGATTCATGAACACAATAAATCCAGGAAAAGCATACGTAGAACCCAGTAGACCCGTAACAGCGGGCAGTTATATTACCCTGCGTTACACCTACACTGCAGGGCATCCGATAGACGACTCGGGGTACATCAAAATTGCCTTCCGGTTCGCCGGAGATTTTGGTGTATTTCAGTTTACCGATCCTGAAAAACAAAACTACTGCGGTTTAAGTACCGACGGAGACTGCCGGCTTATACCAAGGTGGGACCCTAAGGGAAACTTACGGCCATGGGGAAACACCCTGTATATTAAAATTACCGGGGGATTTCTCAACACCGGAGAGAGCATTAACCTTGTCATCGGAGACACTACAGGAGGGTCCCCGGGCTGGAAGGCTCAAACTTTCGCGGAAGGGACCTTTGAGTTCAAGACTTATGCTGATCCGATAGCAACCTACCGATTTAAGGAGCTGCCGGAATCACCGGCAATCCAGATAGTTCCGGGCAGACCGGTAAAGCCGGTACTCATAGCTCCCTCGGAAGTAACGGCGGGGCAGTCTTTTTCCTACTTTTTAAAACGGGAAGATCATTGGGGTAATCCCACCGGAGAGATGGAAAAACTGCATCATTCCGGATTCAGCAGCTCAGGGATTGAACGAATATCTCTGGAAGATTCGGTAACGGGGCTTCCGGTTACCAGCAATCCCATCCGTATAAAAGAAAAATCCAGCGAGTACCAGCCGTTTTGGGCCGATCTTCACGGTCAATCCGAAGAGACAATAGGGACGAACACCATTGAGGAGTATTTTACCTTTGCCAGAGATAAGAGCCTTCTAGATATCTGTGCCCATCAGGGTAATGATTTTCAGGTGACTGATTCGTTTTGGGATAAAATTAACAAAACCGCTCAAGAATTTTATGAACCCGGTTCCTTCGTTACTTTTCCGGGATACGAGTGGAGCGGAAATACTCCCCTCGGAGGAGACAGAAATGTCTATTACAAAGAATCGGGGGGTATTATTTCCAGAAGCTGCCGGGATCTAATTCCCGGAGAAAAATCGGTTTATCCCGACTCGCCCACCGCGGCGGAACTCTTTAAAAACCTGAAAGGACCGAGTCCTTTCTCCTTTGCCCACGTAGGCGGAAGATTTGCCGACATCACCATGCACGATCCGGAGGTGGAGATTGCCGCGGAAATCCACAGCGCCTGGGGTACTTTTGAATGGCTCATTGACGAAGCCTTCGATAAGGGCTACCGCGTCGGTATATGCGCAAATTCTGACGGACATAAGGGCAGACCCGGAGCATCCTATCCGGGTGACAAAAAGTTCGGCTCCTATGGGGGATTGACCTGTGTTTTGGCTGATAAACTCGACCGGGACTCCGTTTACGACGCCTTAAAAAACCGCCGCTTCTACGCAACCACCGGGAGCAGAATACTTCTGGATGTTTCCGCTGAAGCCCCCGATGGAAAAAAAATCCTCATGGGCTCGGAAGGAACCTATGCACCCGGCATGAAACTGTTTCTGGATGCTGCAGCCGCGGGTCCGCTTGAAAAAATAGAGATAAGGAGCGGGAAAAGGGTCCTCAAAACGATATTTCCTGAAGGCAACAGTCCGTGTACTGGAAAACGTGTTAAGGTTGTATGGTCCGGAGCTGAAGTAAAGGGAAGAGCCCGAATGGCTGTTTGGGACGGTACGCTGAGTCTTACAGGAAACAGTATCGAGAATTTTGACGGTATAAACTTCTGGAACCCCGAAAAAGGCATTGAACGTAAAAACAAGAGTACCCTGGCCTGGGCCTCCATTACAACGGGGTCCGATGCGGGTTGTGTCCTTATTCTGGAAAAACCGGGAGAAGGGAACCTCGCGGTGGACACCCAACAGAAGTCTGTTTCCGTACCGGTCGAATCCCTTAAACGGGAAGCGAAAATTTGGGACTGCGGAGGATTGCGGAAAGAGCTGTCAGTCTACTGCCTTCCCGACGCTGAAGGTCCAACGGAGTGGTCCGGTTCAATAGACCTTGAAAACCTTCAGGATGAGGTTAATCCTATCTATGTAAAAATACTTCAGGAGGATGGACACAAAGCGTGGTCCTCTCCTATTTACTTGAGATAGGCTTCCTCGACTTTCTTTAAGGCAGTGAGAATATCCTGTATCTCTTTTTCTTCCCATCCTTCGTCTATGCGGAGATTAAAGTGGGTATCGCATGTCTCAATGATGTTAGGAAGATCAAAAACGGGATCCCGGTCCCCTTTGTAGGCAGGGTTATTCCAGGGATACCCTCCTTTTCCCAGGACCTTTTTGTCTTTGAACCAGGGATATTCACACTGTATGTGACGGTAATCAGGCATGAAAGGCACCCCTTCGGCAATTAGTGCATCACAGAACTGTTTTTTATCCACCCGGATCTTAGAAAGGTTCAATTTGAACTTAAGAAACCAGTACGCGCTTTCAGTTTCAGGATGCATTTTCGGTGCTGAAATACCCTCTAAGTCCCGCAATCCATCATAAACAGCTTTTGCGGTCCCGCGCCGGCTTTCTAAAAAACTAGGCAGCTTTTTAAGCTGAGTACTCCCAAGTACCGCTGAAATATCGTTCAGATTACAGTTCAAACCGGCCCTTACATTCTTGGAAGCCTCCACGCCGAAGGGTTTTCCCCGGTCGGCAAACCTGCGGGCCCGCATATGGAGATCCTCATCTTTTGTAAACACAACACCGCCCTGACCGCCTGTGGCATGGTGTTTTCCGAACATGGTGGAGAAAACGGCAATATCTCCTATTGTCCCGGCCATTTTATTTTTATACAGCGCGCCATGAGCTTGCGCGCAGTCCTCTATTACATAAAGATTGTATTTCTTAGCCACATCCATAATGGAATCCATATCTGCCGGATCACCTGAGATATGGGCCGCGATGACCGCTTTAGTTCTAGGAGTGACTGCTTTTTCAATGCTCTCGGCGGAAATGTTGTAGGTACCGGGATCGCTGTCTGCTAAAACCGGAACACACCCCACAAAGACCACCGGCATAACACCCCCCGGATCTGATACGGGAGGTACAATTATTTCCGAAAACGGTTCAATATCCAATCCGCCGAGGGCACAAAAAACCGCGTTAGTTCCGGAATTGACAGCGTCGGCGTATCCTCCGCCTAAATATTCCGCGAATTCTTTTTCGTAGTTCTGTTCCCATTTACCGTTATATCCGATGGGTATCTCTTCCGATAAGCTCTCATCAAAAAGAGCGATCAGGGCTTTTTTTTCATCTTCTCCCATCAATCCCCTAAAAGGAAACGGTGTTTCCCGTACTTTTTTTCCGCCTTCGATAGCTAATTTACCCATAAAACAATCCTCCTGGGGGATTCTTCACCCGCCCTGTTGTATTATCGATAATATAGCATTATAATGATAGAGTGTAAACAGCAAACATAATGAAGGAAAATAAAAAGAACCGGCCGCCAACCATCGAAGACATCGCGAAAATAGCAGGATGTTCAAAAAACACTGTGAGTCTTGCGTTAAGAAACTCTCCGCGGATTTCCCCGCTAACCCGCAAAAAGATACATGCTATAGCGGAAGAACTCGGGTACATCCCTAACATCTCCGCCAGGAACCTTATTACAAAGAAGAGCGGCATAATTGGCATATACACTCGGTCGCTTTACGATGCGGTAAGAGTGGAACTAGTGCACACCCTTTTTGATGAGCTTCACACCGCTGAGTACCGTCCCGTTTTAGGGTTGGGTGATGAAGAGATTCAGAGCTGGCATCAATCCCCTTGGTTAAATACGTTCACCGCGCTGAATGTGGAAGCTTTGGCAGTAATCGGGGAATCAATTGGAGAACTTCCGTATCTCTCTACACGGACGCCAACCATTTTTGTCGGATGTTTTCCTGTGGATGATGTAAAGGCAGACTATGTTGCCCTGGACCGTAAGGAAGGCGCGAGAAAAGCGGTCCAGTACTTAAAATCTCAAGGAAGCCGGGAAGTCCTCCTCGCCTGTGATCCTGCCATAGAATTCGGCGTTGGATGTATTAAGAGCTGCAAGGAAGCGGGTATAAAGTGCACAAATATTAAAGCAAAGTATCCCTACGGAGAAGAGTGGGAGAATGAGATTTTTTCCTTTTATAAAAATACCGCTTCCCCGCCCCGTTCAATCATCTTTGGAGATACCCCCTTTGGTGTGAGAGTGATGCATGATGGACTGAAAAAACGCGTTACCGCCCTTACAAAGGCGGAGGCTGTTTCTTACGATTACTTTCCCTGGACCGATGCTTTGAAAATCCCGATAACAACTATTGAACAGCCTATAGAAGAACTGTCCCGCACATCGGTACAGCTAATTAAAAAAAGACTATTAAACCCACAGGCACCATACACCCGCCTCGTCTTAGAACACATCATTGTCCCCAGGGGGAAGAGAAAACGGTTCCGGCTCAATTATTTCCGGTAAGCGTCCCTTACGCGTCTTACGCGTAAATTATGTCGGAAATATTATCCAATGTTATAGAAATCGTCTGGGTGTCTATCCGTTTATATCTGGGATCCTTCATGGCATCATCCGCATTCATGGAAGTAAAATATCTTTTCTCCAGGGTAAATGGGCCTTCCCAAACTAAGGGCTTGACGGGATTTTCCCGGTGCCGCTTAACGGCTTCGCGGATTCCCGCCTTTATTCTTTTTCTTGCTTCTTCTTTGGATAGAGAAATGGCGGATTGTCTTCCCAAACCCGTTTTAACCGCGGTAGTCACTATGCCGGGAATCAATTCTTCAGCTTCTTTACACGCAGCCTCATCGCCGCTTAAAAAAATCAGCGGAATTCCCAATGCTCCGTTCCAAAGGGCGCATTGAGCAATCTCCCCGATATATTTGCCGTTTAACTTGTAATAATCCACCGCGCGGGAATTTTGGGTATGATTGAGTGTACCCTGTACGGTACCAGCCATGGCATGCTGCCCGATCATGATTGCGGCATCGTAGTGCTTTATATACTGAGCCTTAAGGCTTCTCGGAGGATTAGGCCGTCCATGCATCACTTTTGCCGCGGGATGAAGAAAATCAAAATTGATTCCGCCGGGACCATGGCCGTCCACAACCAATACATCTTCCACATCCGACTCTACCATGCCTTCTACCGCGGCATTAACTTCTCCCATAAGGAGCTTCCGTGATTCTTCATAATATCTGGTATCAGGTCTCGTCTGCAGATCAAAGGAGACAACGCCGCTGACTCCTTCTAAATCAGTCATCATTACAATTTTCATTTAATCAACCTCCAGATCAATTTCATTTTTTAAAAAGCTAAAACCTCTTCTCACCGTATCATTTAATCCCGCAGCGAACCTTGCGGGACCGTGACGGTGCCAAAAAACAGAACGGTACTCTTCGTATCCGCCTTCATCAAGAATTTCTTCCACCGGCAGGTATCCCTCCGTCTCCTGGCAATAACCCAACACATGAACTCCCTTAAGATCAAGCCCCCGCCGGATATTATTCGTCCATTCGGCGACGGCTTCGCCGGCAATGCAGGCTAAATAATTGGCATCATCGAGTTTAATAAGGCCGATAGGCCACGGAACGGCTTTATTTAACGTCTCGCCGGCTTTTATTTTATCGTGCCATTCCGCGGCGCTAATCCTGTTTGGTTCGTACGGGTCGTTCAGCCGATCTTCCCAGAACTTTTCATCCGGAACCGTGTTCATGTCCTTAGGCGCGGGAATGGTCCGCTGCGCGGCTTTCATACCGAGCCGGAGCTCTTCTCCTTCTTGACTGAGTGCTGAAAACACATCAGAAGCAAGCTCCTTTCCGGTATTCTCCACATCCTCAGGTCCCGCCTTCCTGAATTTTCCTGTTTTAGGATCAGCCAGGATTCTAGGACGTATATTACCCGCTGTGGACTGAAGAAACTGAGCCTGAACGTTACCGCTTGCTTCTTGCGAAATTCGTTTACGGCAGTTTCCCGGATAATCCGCGGAAATGCTGTTCCAGGCGAAACCATACACCATCACAGGATGACAGGCGCATGAGAAGAGAATGCACCGGTCATCAGAGCCGGTCTTTTTCAAGTCCAGAACCCATAAGTCCCGATTATACGGACCATCGGGATTAGGCCGCATCATCATGTTTCCCTGCTCATCCCGTTTACGTCGATTGATGCCGATATCCGTTTCCCCGGTGTGGATGCTTCCGGTAACATCCGCTGTAGACTGAAGGGCCTGCATAGCGCAGGATACTATTTTCCGGTCCCGTTCCCTTTCGTATTTTTTCAAATCCTGAGATTGCGGCATAGGAACTGAGTATATATCCGCGGTTGCCATAGGTCCGCTATGAATATGAGCAAAGTTGAGTATAACCCACTCGATGCCGATGCCGGCTTTCTGGGCAATGGTTTTCCGGAGTGAAAGACCACGGCCGGAAGAAAGACCTACGAGATCCAAGGAAACCAGAACAAGAGTATTTCCGGCTGCATCCCTTAAAACGGCGGCCTGAGCGAAAAGATTGTCCAAGACGGACATTCCGGGATCTTTACGTAAACCCCGTCCTCCCATAAGAAGACCCAATGGCGGAGTAATGACCCTCTGGGCCCAGCCTGCCTTAAAATGGTTACTGCCCATTATTCATTCTGTCCATGTGTCAGAGTATCCACAATTAAATCAAGAATCCTGTCGGCGGTTCCCGCTTCGAAGTGGACCGACTGCTTTTGAGCCTCATACCCTCCCCGCGGGAATTCATGCTTTAACGGAAGGTATCCCTGATAACCGTTGGCGCAGGAGATTATACCGGCGGTCTTTACCTTTTCCTTAACTTTCAGAGCAATTTCAGACAACACCTCAAAAGGTATACAGGCGAACTGAAAGGGACCTAAGCGGAAAAACTGTATGGGCAGAGCTGCTTTTTCGGTGTGATAGAGAATACTGCGGAATTTTCTATCCAAAGCCGTTTGATAAGCCCTCCAGGCTTCCCGTTTTTCCTCCGAATCTTCCGGAGAATTCACATAAGCAGCCCGGAGCCCCGGTACATCCACAGGAGAATCGACCCCGGGATGCTCTAATACCGACGCTTCCAAGTAACTGATGGAAGCCTTTACCTCAGGATTTGGATCAGTTACAAATCGGCGCTCACCAAGAATCGCGGCATTTCCTATGCTCTCTCCAATAAGCTTCCGGCAGTTGCCCTGCCGGTTCATGGGGACAGCATCTCCGGCGGCTCCAAGGGTAAAAAGCACCGGGCAGTTCCACGCCGAAGATATTGCCTCCCGCACGTAATATGGGTAATCGGATGATATTTTGTAGTGCTCCTCCTGGTTTACTCCTCCCGTAACAGGATGGCAGGAAAAATTCACAACAACACCTAAAATTCCTACCGGCCCTTTAAACCGTATAACCGTAAGATCGTCATCCACCGGAGAAAAGAGGTAGTCCTCCCGTTCCCGGGGATATAAGAACACCGTTTCCACAGAACCGTCGGCTTTTCTTGCTCTGCGGTTGTAGAGTACCTGTGACACCGGAATGCGGTAGTACTGAAGTTCCGCGTCCTCCATTTCCATCATACTCTGCTCAACACATTCTAGTATTCTCGTCTCCATCTGATTCTTGAACTTTTCATCCCCGAAAATAAATTCTGAGCCGGGAACATTGAATTTATGGATTCCAATGAAGGGGGCGAAATGGGTATGGGACGCTGCAATTACTATATGTTCAGGATCTATCCCAACTTTTTTTTGTATTGCATTCTTTATATTGTTCACATCATCGATGTGAATACCTATGCTGTCAACCGTAATAAGCAATATAGTACCCGTTTCTCCGGCTACGGCCGCGCATCCGACGGATATGCTCTCCTTTATTCCGTCGGATTTTCTGTCCCGCGCGCCGTACCCCCCTAAATTCACCGGGTATTTCGGGGTGATATCTCTATCTGCAAATCCAGCCTTTATATTCATAATCATCCTTTCTTCTTGATTTCGCGGATTATAACATCCTGATTATTTTAGTTCCACATCATCCTCAATTTCCGGAGGAGGCACCGGAAGGGCGTCTTCACTTTCAGGGTTTATTTTCTCTCCCCACCGGACAAGAAGTTCGTAGGCCTCTGATTTTCTAAGCGCCCCTTCCTGAGCGGCAGCAGGATCCCAACGGAGGAAAAGTTCTTCCGCCAAAGCATCCCTGATTCCTGCATGCCCTGGATCTTCACCCAAATCGTTGAGTTCCCCGGGGTCCTCCTTGAGATTAAAAAGAGCCGGCGGGAGTGATTCATCGTCGTGATGAATCCAAAGCTTCCATACATCCATACGGATCATACCGGAAGCCAAGCCGTCGGGAGCTCCGTTCTGATCCACCAGTTCGCTTATGAGTACCTCCGGGGAAGAAGTACTGCCCTTTAGCCGGTTTAAAAAAGACGATCCGTCGCTGAAGGAAATGGTCTGCGTACCCGCCGCTTCACAGAGTGTGGGTGCAATGTCGTAAAGACTTACCAAACCGGAGTCCACTCTTCCCGGGTTAACTATCCCGGGTCCCCGGACAATAAAGGGGATTCCCGCGGAACCTTCGTAGTAAGTACTTTTCCAGTAACAGCCGTGGCTTCCCGCAAGCTCTCCGTGATCCGAAACGTAAATGACCAGCGTATTCTGGTCCAACCCATTCTCTTCCAGGGAATTTAAAATTCGGCCTATGGAGTTATCCATATATTCGCAGAGGGCGTAATAGGCAGCCCGAAGTATGCGCACTCTTTCTTCCGGAAGAGGGTCCTGAATTCCCCGGATACGCCGGTAACGGGTTATCACCTCAGGCTGCCGCTCCTCCACAGACGGCACATCAACAAGGGGATAGTAGTAATCGTATAGGTCTTTAGGAGCTATGAACGGACAGTGGGGGAGCACAAACCCCGCTACAGCGGCAAAAGGCCGAGAGTTCTTCGAACTTCCCTGCTCCTTTCCTTTTTCAGTCAAGTATTTTTCGGTCTGTTCCGTTACCCGGTCATCGAACCATTGATAATGGGTCTTCCCTGTACCGGCATAATCCAAACCTTTTTTCCGCTGACCCGAAGTAGCCGCGGGGAATTTTGTCCATCGGGGTCCGCCCTTAAGGGCAGCGCCGGGATGGAGGGCTGAATATTCGCCGATGGGCCGCTTCTCAAACCCGTGACGCTGATCCGGTCCGACAAAATGCATTCGGCCAATCAAAGCTGTCTCGTATCCCGCGGCGCCCAGTGAATGAGCCCAGGTAGGGATTCCTGAGGAAAGCACATGTTTGTTATTCCAAACCTTGCTATTGGAAGGATAACATCCGGTCATGAAACTCATCCGGGACGGCACACAGAGCGGAGACGGACAGTAAGCGTTTGAGAAACGCAGACCTTCCGCGGCGAGCCGGTCCAGATTAGGTGTCCGGACAATAGAATTACCATAACACCCGAGAAAATTTTTTGCGTGCTGATCCGACATGATTATCAGTATGTTTGGGCGTTTCATAACTCCATGATAGCAGAGGTGCTTCAGAATGGCCAGAGTTGGTGAGGCGGCTTGAGCAATTCCAAATTTGCAATTTAGAATTGCCTTTTTACTCATGTCATGCTTGGAATCACGGCTTTTATTGGAAATTATGCCTCTTTCTGTTTTCTAAAGGAATAAAATGAGATTTTCTCCTTGCAAGAAAACCGTCTTTTTCTGCAATATAACATCATTATGACTGAACTTATTTATTATCAAAACCCAAAACAGATAGTGTTTAGAGGACACGTTATTGCTAAGGAACAGAAGAAAAAAGGCTGGGCGGTGCAGCTGGATAAGACATGCTTTTACCCCGAAGGAGGCGGGCAGCCTTCGGACATCGGAACACTAGACGAAGTTCCGGTAGAAAAAGTTACCAAAAAATACGGAGAAATTTTACATCATACAGCCGCGGATCCCGGTAATGGCGAATTGACCGGAAAGATCGACTGGACCCGACGGTACGACTATATGCAGCAGCATACAGGACAGCACATCATCTCTGCTGTGCTTAAACGAAACGGATACGACACGGTATCGGTACATCAGGGTGACGCATACACAACTATAGAAGTTTCCGCGCCGAAACTGCCTCAAGATCTGGCTGCTTTAATTGAAGAAGAGGCCAACAGGGAAGTAAGAATGAATAAACCGGTCAAAACGTATTGGGTAGATGAGAGCCGGATACCGGAACTTGACCTTCGGAGGGAGCCTAAGGTGGGCGGCAAAATACGGATAGTAGAAATTAATGGACTTGACCGTGTTGCCTGCGGAGGAATCCATTTGGAAACAACCGGAGAAACGGGAATAATAAAAGAGATCGGTTCGGAAACCATCCGGGGTAACACGCGGATATACTGGAAAATCGGAAAAAGAGCCTTGGCGGACTATCGGTTTAAAACTGAGATGGTCCATCAATTAAAGGCTTTTCTTTCCGTTACCCCGGAAGAAATAACAAGCAGAGTAGAAGATCTTAAAGGGCAAACCATTCATTTAGAATATCTCGCAAACCAATTAACCGGCCGAATAGCGGACTTATATGGAGAAAACCTTCTGATGCAAGCGGAAAACACAGATGAACCTGTTTTCGGGGTATTAAAGGAAGAGAGCGGACAAATTCTGCAGCCCATGGCTATTCATATTACTACCAAATCCGGACGGCCGGCGTGCTTAATCAATATCACGGGGAACACATTCCAGTGGTGTATTACGGTACCGGAAAACATCACATTTGATTTTAATAAAATTAGAACTAAACTTCTGGAACCCATTGGAGGCAAAGGAGGAGGGAAGCCCCCCGTTTGGCAGGGCATAGGAACAAATAAAGAAGGAATAGAACAGTTTCAGAATATTTTCTGCGAAACTGTCCTCAATGCCAGGAAATAAGATCGGTACTGTCTCCTCTCTTGCTCCAGTCTATCGTGAAGGTGCGGCACCCGCAATCAAGTTCAACAACCGTTCCCCCGCGGAAATCATCCGCTCCTTCCCCCGCGCATCTCTCCAAATACTCCGGGGCTTTCTTTACAAAGGATTCATAACGGGTAGTAGTTGGGCTTAAATTATGGCCCCCGCCGGAAATATACTCCACCCGGCAGTCTTTTCCGAGTTCCTCGAGGCGGGCTTCCAGTTTAACGGTATGATCCTCATGATATACTGTTTGGTCCTCGGTGCCGTGTTCCAAACAAAGGAAGCATCGGAAACAGCCGGCATGATGAACTGTATCCCTCACCAGCTTTTCGTATTCGGAAAAGGTCCTGCCGGCACGCTCATCAAAGGGCCGCGCCACCCGGACCAAAGGGGAAGCGGCATAAACAAATGAAAATGTAGCAGGTGCATAGAGAGCGCTTAAAAGTGCTACATGCCCTCCCTGACTGCCCCCGTAGTGGAAGATCCTTCTTCTGTTCAATCCGGGACGTAATTCTAAAATTTGTCTTAACCCATTCAGCACATCGAAAACCTGCATAAAGCTGTAATCGTAGGGACGATACGAGCCAAGGCCGGTAACAGGATCAAAATCAAACCCGGACTGACGGTATTCTACAGAAACACATACTAAGTTATAGGTATCAACGGTAAATTCCATTTTATCAAGATTCTGATACCTATTCCCCGACCAGCCGTGGGAGAAGAGCATAACACCGGTATCTTCATCGATTTTATCCGGTTCCATAACTAATGCTGTTATTGTTTTTACATACCGCTCAGAGTTGATGCTGGGGAATGATAATTCATATCGTTTCATTGCAGCTGGATTCCTTTCATTTTTTATACTAACGCGAAAATTATTGGCAGACCTCGCAAGACTGTTAAATCCGGGAAAAAACAATTTCAGCGTCATTTACTGCTGAATTCCCTTGCCTTTTTTTTCTGCTGTTATAACTTAAATATAATAGCAAATAGAACGGAGTTTTGCATGACTGATAAACTAATGTATTCTGCAAATGACGCCATGGCAAAGGAAAATTTCTCCAAGGCAAGATTCAAGGCCTTTTACCAGGAGGTAAAAGCCTTTTTGACCAGGCGGGAGGCAGCTCTGCTCCCCTTCGACGAAATACGTAAAAAACTCAATATTAAAGCTGAAAGCTACATCGGTATTAAACAGGTTCCGATTGATAAAATCGTGGGAAGTGAAAACCGATATAACGATTTTACCCGTTCCTTTGCCCCGAGAAAAAATTTCACTGAACATCGATGGGTTAGAATTGATACAGCTCATCAACAGGATACAATTTTACCTCCAGTATCCCTCTACGAAGTGGGAGGGGTATACTTTGTAAGAGACGGAAATCACCGGATATCCGTCGCAAAGACCCGGAATGTTGAATTTATCGATGCAGAAGTCATCAGCCTAAACTCAGAAATCGAACTGTCTCCGGATATTCGTAAAGATGAGATCGATGGAGTCATCATTAAATTTGAGAAAGAACAATTCTTTAAAGCAGCAAAGCTGAAAGAACATCGGCCCGACGCGGATATTCCGTTAACAAGCATTGGCGGTTACCCAGAAATTATAAAGCATATTGAAGAACATCGGGTTTTTCTCTCTAATAACTCAGATAAAGAACCGGATTTTAAGGAAGCTGCTCTCTCATGGTACGATTCTGTATACAGTCCTGTAATAAATCTAATTGAAGAAAAAGATATACTGCGGGGTTTTAAGAATCAGACAAAAGCGGATCTATACCTGTGGATCGCCAAACACATGAAGGAAATCGAGGAAGAACACCAGGGGTGCATCATGGCTGAAGATGCCTTGGATGAATTACACTCGCAAAAAAAGTAATTATCTTTCAGTAAAAACTTGCTATCAATGAGGGTAATTCATTATGATTTTGATTAGACATAAATAGCATGGGAGGGGTTCATGTCCCTGGAAAACGATATCGGAAAAAAAATAGTATTTATATATCCGCCTTCCTGGATAAAGGAAGATTTTATAGAAGAATTAGTAGCCAATGAATACCAAGCGTACTTCTTAGAGAATCATAAGGTTCTTTTTCCCCTTATAAAAAAAATTGGTCCGTCTTTTCTCTTCATAAACATTGATAATGGACCAAATGAACAGGAATGGGAAAAGTACATCACCAAGATTCAAAGTTCTCCTTTAAGCGAACACTGTACGCTGTGTGTGATGACAAACAACAATTCAAAAGATGTGGTATCTAAATACCTCGGCTCAATTAAGATAGCGGGAGGTTTCATCATTCTCAAGCAGAGAATAGGGGATGTAAAGAAAAGTATTTATAAAGTACTCGCTTCCCATAAGGTTAAGGGAAGAAGAAGGTTCGTAAGAGCTAAATGTACGAACGACAATAAGGCTACCTTTAATGCCTATGTGGAAGGGAACCTTAAGTCCGGAAGAATAAAGGATATTAGCTCAGTGGGAATGGCCTGCCATTTTGATGAAAATTCTGTAGTTTTAAAACAGAAACAGGACCTTCCGGACATCCAGCTCCGCCTTATGGGAAAAATCGTAACTGTTTCCGGAGTTGTCGCCGGGATTAGACAGGAAAAAGAAAAAACATATGTTATTCTGTTCAGTCCGAAAACGGCAGCTTCGGTTAAAGAAAAGATTCACGCATTTATACGGTATGCCCTGGATAATTGGATACAGCAAAAAGTAAGGGAGATATCATCCGCTGCTGCAGCGTGATAGAATGTCTCTTATTCTCTTAGCGAGCGACGGGAGTCGAACCCGCTTCTCGAGCTTGGGAAGCTCGGGTAATACCGTTATACGACGCTCGCGGTCCTGAAAGAAAAGTATAACAGCAGGCTGCCATTCAAGTCAATATTGCTGCTCGACAGCTTTACATAGGTAAAAAGGCTATTCTAAATTGCAAATTTAGAATAGCCGTTGACAGCCTTCGGTCTGTTCGATCCATAATCTTGCCTCTATGTTCAAGATACGATAGCATCCACATTATGGAAAAGATGAAAAGAACAGTTACGTGCGGAGAATTAACATCAGAAAATGTCGGGCAATCGGTAGTTTTAAACGGCTGGGTACATAGAAACAGGGATCACGGCGGAATCCTGTTTATCGATCTAAGGGACCGGTACGGAATTACCCAAACTGTGGTTGATGAAAACGCAGCTTTCGAACTTAAAGAGAAGGGGTCTCAGCTTAAGTTCGAATACTGTGTGGCGGTACGGGGAACGGTACGGAAAAGACCCGACACCATGATTAACCGGGAAAGAACTACAGGAGAAATCGAAGTTGAAATAAAAGAGATCGATATACTTTCAAAAAGTAAAAATCTCCCGTTTATGGTGGATGAAGCCACCGAAGCCCGTGAGGACCTTAGACTAAGGTACCGTTACCTCGATCTGCGGTCCTTTGCCATGCAGCGGAAAATTGCCTTAAGGCATGCGGCAGCATTCCGAACGAGGGAGTTTCTAAACAGCAGGGGCTTTTATGAAATAGATACTCCCACATTTATACGGTCAACTCCGGAAGGAGCCAGAGACTTTTTAGTTCCCTCCCGAAACCATCCCGGAAAATTCTACGCTTTGCCGCAGTCTCCCCAGCTCTTCAAGCAGATACTGATGATTGCGGGATTCGATAAATACTTTCAGATTGCCAGGTGCTATCGGGACGAAGATGCCCGGGGAGACAGGCAGCCGGAATTTCATCAAATAGATTTGGAGATGAGTTTTGTTTCCCGGGATGATGTTTTGAAACTCACGGAAGATCTTCTCTCCTATGTGTTTCATCACACCATGCCTAAGGAACTTGAGGTGCCCTTTCCCGTCTTCACCTACCAGGAAGCAATGGACACCTACGGATCCGATAAGCCGGATATCCGCTTTGAACTTCCCCTTACCGATATTACACCCATAGCCGCGGAATCGGAATTCAAGGTATTTAAAACAGTCGCCGCGTCAGGAGGAACCGTCAAGGCCTTAAAAGTACCGGAAGGCTCCTCTTTTTCACGGAAAGACATTACAAACTTAGAGGGCACGGCAAAGACATACGGAGCCAAAGGACTTGCCTGGGTAAAGATAGCTGAAGGCGGTTTTGAAGGAGGTATCGGTAAATTCCTTTCCCCGGTGGAAGACAAACTTAAGGGGAAACTGGAAGCAAAGTCCGGTGATCTTATCCTCATGGTGGGTGATACTTGGCAGACCGCCTGTCTCTCCCTCGGTGCAGTTCGTTTCCGTTTAGGAAAAGAGCAGGGCCTTGCCGAGAAAGATGATTTAAAGTTTGCCTGGATTGTGGATTTCCCTATGTTTGAACGGAACGAAGAAGAGAACCGCTGGGAGGCTACGCATCATATGTTCACTATGCCGAAACAGGAATATATCGAGAATCTGGAGGAAAACCCAGGCGAGGTAAAAGGTGACTTGTATGACTTAGTCTGTAACGGGTATGAACTTGCCTCAGGTTCTATCCGTATTCACGATCCTGAACTCCAGCAACGGGTTTTTGAACTTACCGGATTCAGCCGGGAAGAAGCGGAAAAACGGTTCGGGTTTCTCCTTGAAGCCTTCAAATATGGTCCGCCGCCCCACGGAGGCATTGCTCCGGGATTGGACCGATTGGTTATGCTGATGGCAGGGGAAGAAACAATTCGGGAGGTTATTCCCTTTCCAAAAAACACTGTTTCCGTATCTCCCATGGACGGCTCGCCTTCCGCCGTAGACCAAAAGCAGATTGAGGAGCTTCATCTAGATATACAGGAAGAGGAATGATCTATCCTGTAATGGATGATAACACAGATAGAAAACGCCTTCCCTACATTACATGGGCTGTCATTGCCGCTAATATACTAGTCTTTATTTTTCTGCAGGGATTCGGACGCAATGATGATTTTACGTTCACATTTTCAACGGTACCTAAAGAAATTATCACCGGAAACGATGTTGTTCTCGATGAGCCCCGTCTCGTACAGGATCCGGTATCCGGAAAATCTTTCATGCTTCCTGAACTAAAGAGCACACCCGTTTCTGTTTATCTTACTCTTCTTACCTCAATGTTTATGCACGGCGGTTTTGCCCATCTCTTTGGGAACATGCTCTACCTCTTTATTTTCGGTGATAATGTAGAAGACCGGATTGGACATGTAAAATTCCTTGTATTTTATCTGCTTTGCGGCGTAACCGCCTCCCTTGCCCATGTATTTGTATCCGATTTATTACACATGAACCTCCTGATACCTACATTAGGAGCATCAGGAGCAATATCCGCTGTTCTTGCTGGCTACGTGGTGCTTTTTCCTAGACGAAAAGTATACGCCATACTGTTCCGCATACTTCTCCCTGTTCCCGCTATCGCTGCCATAGGCATATGGTTTGTCTTTCAGCTGATAAGCGGTATTGGACTGTTAGGCTCGGGGACACAGACCGGCGGAGTAGCGTACGCGGCGCATGTTGGAGGATTCTCCGCGGGTTTGGTTATGATTAAGTTATTTGATTTACGGCGAACCGGTTCATGAAGCGGGGAAGCGGGAAAATGGTGTTGTTTTTAAGTAAAAAATGACAGATAATAAAAATATACACCGGTATTATGATGCGATAGCTTGAAAAAGAGGGTATAAAATGGATTCAAAGAAAATAGGTATCAGAATTGCAGACGGGACAATATATCCGGTATTGAATGAAGAAGAGTCCGCCACAAAGCGGATGATTCTTACCACTGCAAAAGATAACCAAACGGAAATTCATGCTGAAATTTTCCGGGGAACCGGGGATGACATGGAAAATCCCGTCAGAATCGGTCAGCTCCGCCTGAAGGACATATCCCCTAAGGGAAAAGGGCAACCCGAGTTTGAGCTGGTATTGAGTACAGATCCTTTCGGGAAGCTCAACGCCCGTATAGTAAATACGGAAAACAACAGCGAAGAGTTTTTATCCGTTGACTTAGCGGAAGTTGAAATGGAAACAGAACAGGGGCTTGAAGATTTCTCCATGCCCGACGTGGACTTCAGCGAACCTCCGGGATATGAATCGGAGTACGAAGAGGAACAGGGAAAAGAAGAAGGAAAACCCGCGCGCGGATCAAAATGGCTTTTGATAGTTTTTATTATCGCCGGGCTTGCTATAATTGCCGGTATCGTGTTTCTCATTTTCAATCTTCTAAAGCAGCCTGAAAAGGACCTCGAAGCTGAAGATACCGCAAAAAAAACGGAGCAGGTGGCGGCCGACCAAACCGTAGAATCACAGGAACCTTCTCCGGAACCTGCTAAAACAGAAGAAACCGCAAAACCGGAAACTGAAATTGAAGAACCTTCGGTCAGCGGAACCCGGGATGCGGGAAAACCGGCATCCGAAACCTCGGATATTACCCCTCCGCTGTCAAAAGACGGAATCAAAGGAGGTGTTTGGTACTCGATCGCATGGGGAGACACCCTGTGGGACCTATCGAATTCATTTTATAGAACCCCATGGCTCTACGACCGAATCGCCGCTGAAAATAATATTGAAGACCCGGATTACATATTCGCCGGAAAGCGGATCTATATACCTCAAATATCTTCAGAACAGGATTAATATCCCGCTCTCATATTACGTATTTTTAGAGAAATTAAAAGAGGAATTCTAAATTGCAAATTTAGAATTGCTCAAATTAGATAAGGAATTCTCATTTTATACCTTTAGGTAACAGAAGGATGCGTGGTTTCTAAAAAATGCCGTAAAAGAATCGAATAAAATGAGAATTCCAAGCATGCCATGAGGAAAAAGGCAATTCTAAATTGCAAATTTAGAATTGCTCAAATTAGAACAATCACTATTTACAAGCTTCTCGTTACTGTATATAGTAACATATCTCAATAAAAATGGAGGCCCCAATGGCTAGAGTTTTTAATTTTTCAGCCGGACCATCTACCTTGCCGGAACCAGTTTTAAAACAGGCGGCGGCGGAAATGCTTGATTATAAGGGCAGCGGAATGTCGGTGATGGAAATGAGTCACCGCTCTAAGGTTTTTGCAGGAATTATGGAGGAGGCAGTATCCGCTGCCCGGGAGCTCTTCAAAGTACCGAAAGATTATACGGTACTGTTCGTGCAGGGAGGCGCAACCCTCCAATTTTCCATGGTTCCTTTAAATCTGCTATCCGAAAACGGACAAGCCGGTTTTTTAGATACCGGGAACTGGTCCCAAAAGGCATTAAAGGAAGCAGGCAGATACGGGAAAGCATCAATCTTAGCTTCCTCTAAAGACGAGAACTATTCCTACATCCCTCAATTTCCCAAGTTGGAGGAAACGTTCGACTATGTCCATATAACTACCAATAACACTATCTACGGTACCCGGATTACTTCCATTCCGGATACCGGACCGGTTCCTTTAGTTGCCGACATGTCCTCCAACATAGCCTCCGAACCGGTAGACGTATCAAAGTTCGACCTGATTTACGCCGGAGCTCAGAAGAATTTGGGTCCTGCCGGAGTTACCTTGGTAATCATCCGGAATGACCTTATTGGAAAACACCGGGATATAACTCCCGTTTACCTGCAATATTCGACTCACGCGGAGAAAAATTCTCTCTACAATACCCCTCCCTGTTATGCAATCTATGTTACCAGCCTGGTACTGCAATATTTAAAAAAAGAAGGCGGGTTGGAAGAGATAGGAAGGCGAAACCGGGAAAAGGCGGACCTGCTTTATTCTTTTCTCGATAAATCAGACCTCTACAATGGAACCGTACGAAGGGAAGACCGGTCCCTCATGAATATCCCTTTTGTCCTTACCAAAGAAGACCTTACAGAAGATTTCCTCAAAGAGGCGGAACAGGAAGGACTCGTGAACCTGAAAGGTCACCGCTCCGTTGGAGGCGTGCGGGCAAGTGTTTACAATGCCATGCCCATAGAGGGTGTACAAAAACTGGTCGGCTTTATGAGCCGTTTTGAAGAAAAAAGAGGATAATACATATGTTTAAAATTCTTACACTGAACAACATATCGCAAAAAGGACTGGAACTGTTTCCCGACACCTATCAGATTTCCGGCGACGAGAAGGAACCGGATGGAATAATTCTTAGAAGCTATAAAATGCACGACATGGAGATACCCGCTTCTGTAAAGGCAGTCGCCCGGGCGGGAGCGGGAACAAACAATATTCCCATCGACCGGTGCACCGAACGGGGAATCGTCGTGTTCAATACCCCGGGGGCAAACGCAAACAGTGTAAAAGAACTGGTACTGACGGGAATGCTGATCTCTTCCAGGCGTATCGCGGAAGGTATCAGTTGGGTCCGTTCCTTAGCGGATTCGGAAGACGCGGAAAAACTAATCGAAAAGAAAAAATCTCAATTTGCAGGTCCCGAAATTGCCGGAAAGAATCTTGCGGTAATCGGACTCGGGGCTATCGGCGTGCTAGTCGCGAATGCCGCCGTTTCCTTGGGAATGAATGTAACGGGATACGACCCTTTTATCTCCGTCGAATCCGCCTGGGGATTGATGAACGAAGTGGATAGATCCGAAAACCTGGAAAAACTATTACAGGATTCAGATTATATCTCCCTTCACGTACCCCTGAACGATAAAACCGAAGGGATGATTGGAGAAAAGGAATTGGGTTTGATGAAAAAGGAAGCAAGACTTCTGAATTTCGCCCGAGGCGGTCTTGTCGATTCCGCCGCGCTTCTCAGTGCCCTTGACCGGGGAAAAATCGACCGGTACATTACCGATTTCCCGGACAATAAAATTTTTAAGCATGAAAGGGTTGTTCCGGTTCCGCATTTAGGAGCTTCCACTCCGGAGGCGGAGGCCAACTGCGCTAAAATGGCGGTCCGTCAATTAAGGGATTACCTGGAGGAAGGGATAATCCGCAACTCAGTGAATTTCCCGAGTACTGCATAAAAACCGGAAGGGGAATACTCATCCCGGAAATTGCACTACTTCTCAAGCTCATCATAACCGCTGCGGAAATCTTCTAAGTATTGTGATAATTCGGTTGTTTTTTCCTTAAGGGAGAAAACAACCGGATGTTCCTCCGAAGAGATGTTCCGCATTCGGGCAAGATCAATCTGCATCTGCTTTAGAAGGTTGACCCCTTTGTTTATTCTAAGCTGAATTATATCTTTTTCGTCCTTAAGCTCCGCGAAAGACTTTTGCTGTTTTTCAATCTGCTGAATGGACTGCCGGTACTCTTCCTTTACTTTACTGCTCTCTACTGTATCTATCTTTTTCTTAAGGCTGATTAGATCTTTCTCCAGGTCTCCCATGGGTATAGTGCCGATGATCTTATCGATTTCCTGATTTTTTTCTTCCAGCTGCTTAATCTGTTCGACGTATTCGCTGAGCTGCGGAAGAATGTCTTCATCTAAGGGAGATGTTCCTTTATCCATATTTTTAAGCTGGGTTTCGATTGCCGCTTTAAGGCGTAAAGACTCCGCATAAGCAGGAGATTCAGCCGCGGTTTGCCGGTTTGGTGTTTGCGGAATCTGCTGTCTTTTCCGCCTGAAGAGAGAACCGCTGAAGAGTCCCCGCCTGACCCGGACGCCTTCATTTTCCAACTGCGCGGTGATAGTTTTTTCCCCGGATTTAAACGAAGGAATATGGGCAAGCAGCCCTACCGTCATGGCGCCGGCGGGAAAGATGAACCACGGAACCAAGGGAGTGGTAATCATATTTAGCACAAAGAAGAAAATGGAAACAGCACCGGTAGAAATAAGGTGACCGCTGAAGGTGTCCTTTATCTTGTTAAGTTTTCTAAGCAGTTTAAGCTGCCTTTTACTTACCTGAGGATTCCCGCTTATCTCTACAGCCTGTTCCTCGGTTCTCCGGACTGATGCGTAATGGTTCGAAAGCCCGATACCCCAAGCCAGGGCGGGGATAAGGAACCAGGGAAACCATCCCGGCGTGACCAGCCACAGGAAAGCCAGAAAACCGTTTACCCCGGCCCAGCTGGAAAAATGGGCCAAAAAGCTTTTCCGGTCCCGCCGCGATTTTTTTATTAGGTGCTCGCGGTAGTCATCCAGAAAGAATTCCCACTCCTGGTCCCGGTACACATCCTCCCTGGTTTTTCGGGGTGAGTAATCATCCGAATAGTGCTGAACCGGTTTTGGTATTGATGACCGGGTTTCCTTCTTTAAAAAGCCCTTATCCGCAAGCAGGCTCAGTATATCATCCGCGGCAGAAGAGTAAAGCGATAGACGCTCCTTTATTTCGCCCACGCTTAGTCTTCTTCCGCTTCGTTTGGTTTCCACCAACACCGCGCGTTTAAGTTCCCGGAACTCATCGGCATCATCAAGGGATGAAGGCGTTTCCTTCGGGATTTTCTTAGACCCGTCGGTTATAATTTCATAGGCATATATGTCCCTGCTGATGTTTTTAAGCTTGGTCTTCCCCCGTTTCTGTATCGGATTTTCAATCTTGTTGGCCACAAGATTGTATACATCCTGGGAAATACAGATACTGCCCGGGTTTGCCAGGGACTGCAGCCGGGAGGCGATATTGATCCCTTCCCCCAGAGCGTCATTATCGAAAAAGTAGATATCGCCAAGGTGTATGCCTATACGCAGACTAAGACTAAAACTTGTATCTTTCTGTTTACTCAAACGGTTCTGAATTTCTATGGCGCACCGCACGGCGTTTACCGTATTGTTAAAATCCACCAGGAAGGCATCCCCCACTGTTTTTATGACGTTTCCGTTATACTCCTCAGCTAAGGATTTTAGCAATTCGTTATGGTAGGTCATCAGTTTGAGAGTTTCTTCCTCGTTGGTTTCCATCATCCTGCTGAATCCGACAATATCGGTATACATGATGGCGGCAAGCCGGTATTCCTTGTGCTCCATGGCCTTTTTTTTATCATGTTTTTATAAAAGATGAAAGATGACGAAAAAGGTTTCCCCTTTCTCCCCCTTCTGATTCAAGTTGATGATTTCAGAGACTTTTTATATAATACATAGCCATGGCAAAATCCAAAACCGTTTTTATCTGCTCCGAATGCGGCAATTCTCAGCCTAAATGGCTGGGAAGATGTCCCGCCTGCGGCGAATGGAACACCTTTACCGAACAGACCGCGGAAAGCAGTAAAGGAATACCGCGGCAGCATTCCTCCGCGGTTGCGCTGGATTCCATCGGCAGTTCGGAGACGCCGCGGAAGCCGTCGGGTATTCCCGAATTAGACCGGGTCTTAGGGGGCGGTATATTCCCCGGCTCTTCGGTACTGGTGGGGGGAGAACCGGGCATCGGCAAGTCCACCCTGATGCTGCAGCTTTCCTGCGCCCCCGGCATGAACGGGGTGCTTTATGTATCCGGTGAGGAATCGGCGGAACAGATAGGCGCCAGGGCGAAACGGCTGGGTTTGAAGGGTGAGAAAACCGAAGTCCTCTGCACGACAAACTTGGACTCAATTATCGATTCCATCCGGAGCGGAAAACCGGAAATCGCCGTAATCGACTCAATCCAAACCATTCAGTCTCAGGAAGCGGGTCCAATCGCGGGATCTCCTAATCAGATCAAGTACTGCTGTCAGAATCTTATCCAGGAGGCTAAGCAGCGCGGAACCGCCATCTTCCTGATCGCCCATGTAACGAAGGAAGGTTCCATCGCGGGTCCAAAAGTGATTGAGCACCTGGTGGACACTGTCCTCTACTTTGAGCAGTCCGAATCGGAAACCCGGTTTCTCCGGGCCGTCAAAAACCGGTTCGGTTCGGTGGACGAGATCGGCCTCTTTACCATGGAGGCTTCCGGATTAATTCCGGTGCAGGACCCCTCTTCGCTTTTCCTGGTAAAACGCCCCGGCACCGGAAATGATGTGCCTCCGGGAATAATCGTAGCGCCGGTGTACGAAGGTTCAAGAATCCTTCTTGTGGAACTACAGGCCCTCACCATTACCGCGAAAGGGGGCATGTCCCGGGTTTTTTCCGACCGGATAGATTCCCGCCGTGTCTCACGAGTTGCGGCGGTCCTGGAAAAGCACGCCGGTATCAGGCTTTCTGATCAGGACATCTACATCAATGTGGCGGGAGGCATCAAAATACAGGAAGTCGGGGTGGAACTCCCCTTAGCCATGGCAGTCTATTCAGCACGGACAAATCTTTCTATTCCCAGAGATGTTACTGTCGCGGGGGAGGTGAGTCTTTCCGGAGAGATACGGCCTATTCCTCATCTTAAAAAAAGGATCCAAACCGCAAAAGAGATGGGTTTCGCAAGGTTTCTAGGCCCTGCTGTCTACAGAAAGGGAGATAAACCCAATGGTCCCTGGGAAAAAGCATCCACCGTTTCGGAGGGAGTAAAGCAGGTATTTAAGCGAGAAGGGCGGTAAGATAGGGTATGCCGATGAAAGTCCCTACGGCGCTTCCGATGCTGGAGAAGAGAAAAACCAGCAGAATATGGGTAAATCTGTTCCGGTAAAAACCCTTTACGGTAAGGATATCCTCCTGCAGATGTTCGAAATCCGCTACCCGGGGCTTTTTTACCACCGCTTCAATTATTCCTGTTACAATTCCTACGCCTATTGTAGGATTCATGGAGGTTATAGGCGCGGCGAGAAAAGAAGCTATGAGTGTAACTGGATGCGCTAAAGCCGCCAGAGCGCCTAAGGCCGAGAGGGTCCCGTTAACCAGCACCCATTTCCAAAACATGGAGAGTACCTTTTCCCAGCCCGACATAAAAAAACCGGCTACAAAAAGACCGACAATAGCAGCGGGAATAAGCCAGGGAATGATCTTTTTAATGGGTTTCGGCGGAGGAACCGAATCGATATCGGAGAGATCAGAACTTTCTTCCTCCTCATGGAGTTTTTTAAGCCACTGAATGATCCCTTTTATGTGCCCCGCGCCTACTACCGCCACTACTTTCTCACCGGTAGAATTGAATATCTTGGTTGCCAGGAACCTGTCCCTTTCATCAATCAGCACTTCCTTTACCGAGGGAAGATAGTCCGCGAGCTCTTCCATCATCCCCTCCAGGGCGCTTTTTTCCTTCAGTTCTTCGATCTGCTCAGCGGAGAGTTTCTGCCGGGAGAAGGCCGAGGAGAGAAGGGCCGCAAGCAGTTTATTCTTTCCCCAAAACCCCGCCCGCGACCATGCCCGCTTTAGGGTAACCTGAATCTCCCGGTCGCATAAAGAGAAGGGAATATTCTCCTCCTTTGCCGTATTGATTGCCGCCATCATCTCTTCTCCGGGCTTTACCCCCAGATCAAGGCCCAGCCGTTTCTGAAAAGAAGCCAAAACATAGTTTCCCAGGAGGAAAAACACCTTTTTCTGCCGGATAACCTGGTAAATATTGAGGCTGGCCCAGGACTGTTTCTGAGTCATGGTGCGGTAACGGGTAGGTCCGATCTCCACGCCCACCTGGTCGGGACGTTCTTCCCGGATAACGGAAACAACTTCATCGACACTTTCCCGGGAGACATGTGCCGTTCCCACGAGAATATATTCCCGCCCGTGTATTTTTAGTCTGGTCAAGGTTTCGTCTTTTGTCATCTGCTTTATTCCTTATTGAAATTACCCGCTTCTATTTTTGTATGCCCAGGGCCTTTAAAAAACGCTTTCTAAGCCCCTGTTCTCCCGGGAACAGGTCATGAGGGATACTTCCTCCGCCCATATACAGATGTCCGCCTCCGGTACCGATTCCATCGACGGCCCTTCTGATAACTTCATCAGCGGGATGCTGCAGGTGCTCGCTTCTTACAGAAATACGGTACTCATCCCGGTCAAAAACGGCAACCACAACAAAATGAATTTCCCTAATTCCCAGGAAAAAATCACCCAAGAGGGCAAGCACCTCCGGGGTACACTCCTTCTTTACCACGGCAAAACAGAAAAAATCATCCACCAGGCGGCTCTCAATAGCTTCCTTAAAAACAGGAAGATCATTAAGAGAGAGGGAATTTCTTAAAATTCTGCTTCCTACTTCCCAGTCTCCGATAAAGTAGACTCCGGAAAAGGCTTCCATATCTTCTGAAGAAACACCCCGGGTCATGAAAGCGGTATCCATCATTATTCCCATAAGGAGCGCGGTGGCGATATCGTCGGAGATGGGGACTTCCATTTCCCGGTAGTATCCGTAAATCATGGCGGAACAGGAACCGATATTCTCCCGGATGTCCGCAAAGGGCAGATCCGGTTCCTTCGGAGGATGATGATGATCCACTACCCCCACGATTCTGCCTGCCGTCCCGGTTATATTCGTGTTCCCGGCGAATCCATCCACCAGAATAATTTGAGAATCAGAAGTAATGGTTGTCTCGTTACAGGAATGAATAGGAATTTGAACCAATTCTATGGCCGCCTGCAAAGAATAACTCTGAATTGTTCCGCCGTAGCATATTTCCGTTTTGATGCCGAGACGGCTTACCAGCTTCCCCAGGGCAAAGGCTGATGCAACTGCATCATGATCAGGGTAATCGTGAGCCTGTACCAAGACAGGTTTATCAGAATCTATTACATCCAGGAGTTTTTTAAAACGGTTCATTCTCCCGCACCATCCCCGGTAAATGAATCCAGAAGATGTTTCCCCAGCTTACCTTCCATAAATCCTTCAATCCGGCTCTCTTCAACCTGAAGAAGATACGTTTGGGCAGGTCTGATTTTATCCTGAAGAAGGTAAGCCTCAGCAAGATAGTAGAGGATACGGCCTTTTAGAATTTTGTCGGTTTCGTCATCTAAAAGCCGTACCAGATAAACATCATATCCCGGTTCGATGAATACCCTTCCCATATGGTAATACAGGCTCTCCCGGGGAAGGTTGTTTACTGTATCCCGCATATAGTTGCGGGCCTCTTTTTCTCTGCCGTCTTTATATTTGGTCAGGTATATAAGAAGCGGATAGGCATGCTCCTCCGGATATTCCCTATAGGCCTTTTTGAAAAACGTCTCAGCTTTATTCCACTCTTTATCAAGATAGTAAAGCACTCCCGTTGGAGCATATACAGGATAATAATCGGGACGGAGGGAGACAACCATCTCGTAATCCTTTAGAGCCTTTTCGTTTTCTTCCATCTGATCGTAAATTTGTCCGCGGTAAAAATAGGTAAGAAAGACATCCGGTTCCAATTCAATGGCCCGGGTGTAATCTTCCAAAGCACCTTTGACATTCCCGTTCCGGGCCCGGAGTCTTCCCCGGTCAATATAATTCCAGCCGAAATCCGGGACGAGTTCAATGGCCCGGGAAAGGTCCCGCAGCGCTCCGGCGATATCCCCTACATTCTTTCTGGCGGTGCTTCTGTCAACATAGAGGAACGGATAATCTTCCTGGAGTTCCGCTGCTTTGTTGAAATGGGTTAATGCAGTCTCGTACTCTTCTTCCTTTAAAAGGAGTCTTCCCATTCCGATACGGGAGACAAAATTATCCGGATCCACGTTAATGCTCTTGCCGAAATGCTCCTTTGCCTGCCGGAACCGTCCCTCGGTAAAGAACAGTTCCCCCTTAGCGGCAAGAGCAGCTGCCTGTTCCGGATCTATCGACAAGATCCTGTCCAGATATTCATGCGCCTGTTCCCGATTACCCAGGGAACTCTCGATCAGCGCCAGATCGTAAAGGGCATCCGCGTAGCCGGGATTCTCAGAGAGAAGGTCCTCGAGTATTTTCCGGGCCTGTTCCAACTGACCTGCCGCCATATAGAGTTCCGCGAGCAGCACTGTTGTCCCCGGATCTTCGGGATCCTCCAATTCGGCTTTCTCGTATTTCTCTATAGCTTCATTAAAATCACCCATACGGACAGCGACATCTATTCCCGCAAAAGGATCCGGATCCGTCTCTTCCTCTGCCGGAACAGGAGGAATCAGTTCCTTTTCAGGGAGAGAATTCTTCGCCGCCGCTTTAGTATCCGGGGCAGGGGCCGGCTCCTCTTTGACGGTTGCGCAGCCTAAAACTAGCATAATAAGGAGTCCTGTAAAAAGGACTCGCCGTGTATATTTCAAAATCATCCGTACAATCTTCCTTTCAACGCCTGAATAGTAACCTAGGAACGGGTAAAAATACAATACTTGTATCTATCGGGATTAGTCCGTATTGTGATGAATATGAACAAGAAAGATTTATCGGTAATCCGCCCGTTAGCGGAACGGTACAGTGAACTCGCTCAGCTGGATATCCAGAAGGAACGGCTTGACCGGTATAAAAAGACAGTATCACTGGAGG
>CAZUAE010000022.1:0-2473 GCA_964618265.1 uncultured Spirochaetales bacterium
GGAAGCATGATTTTTCCATACTCACTGGTCACCTTATCCCCAACAGCATGGGAATAATATTGGTGAATTTAACCTTTGCCGTTCCTGCTGCGATTTTTTCCGAAGCATTTCTCAGTTTCCTTGGATTAGGGGTTTCAGCTCCTCAGGCTTCCTGGGGAATTCTGGCAGCGGAGGCGGTACAGACCTATATGATCTATCCTCATCAATTATTTTTTCCTTCTCTCGCTATCTGCCTTACCATTATGGGGTTTAATTTTTTGGGAGACGGATTGCGGGATGCCCTGGATCCCAAGATGAGAAATTAGGAGCTGATAATGCAGGTAAACGATACTGTACTGACAGTTAATAAGCTTACCACCAGTTTTTTCACCCATATTGGGGAGGTCCAGGCGGTGAGAGGAGTTGATCTGTATGTGCAGGAAGGGGAAAGTCTAGGTATCGTCGGTGAATCAGGCTGCGGAAAAAGCGTAACCATGCTTTCAATACTTAATATTCTCGATCAGGCGGGGCGGGTAAAATCCGGGGAAATTCTCTTTCAGGGGAAAGCCCTGCACACCCTTCCGGAGAGGAAGATGCAGAATATTCGGGGAAACGATATAAGCATGATCTTTCAGGATCCCATGACCAGCTTGAATCCTGTGTATAAAGTGGGTGATCAGATGACGGAACACCTCTGCAAGCATACCGGTATCAGCCGGCGGCGGGCGATGAAAGAAGCTTTGGATATGCTGAAAGAGGTGGGGATCCCCAGCCCGGAAGATCGGCTGAATCAATACCCCCTGGAATTCTCAGGAGGGATGCGGCAGCGGGTAATGATTGCCATGGCCTTAATAACCAAACCGAAGCTTTTGATTGCCGATGAACCTACCACCGCACTCGATGTGACCATCCAGGCTCAAATTATGGAAATCATGAAAAAGGTGTGCAGTGAATTAAAGACGGCGATCATTTTAATTACCCATGACCTGGGTATTGTTGCTGATCTATGCGACCGGGTAAATGTAATGTACGGCGGCATTATTGTAGAGCGGGCATCTGTGGATGATATCTATGAAGCACCTGGTCATCCCTATACCATCGGGCTCTTGGACAGCGTCCCCAATCCAAAGGCGGAGCAGCAGGAGCGTCTTCGGCCGATAAAAGGTCAGCCCCCGGATCTTTTATCTCCTCCCGTAGGATGTCCCTTTGCGCCGCGGTGTACCCACACCATGAAAATATGTATCGACCGGATGCCTCCCTTGTATCCCCTTGGAGAAGGCCATGAAGCGGCCTGTTGGCTGCACCATACATGTGCCGCCGGGAGGAATATCTAGATGGCTGAAACATTGCTGCGGGTAGAGAATCTTACCAAACATTTTCCCATAAAAGGTAAAGTCTTACGCCCTTCCCGGGCTGTACAGGCGGTAGACGGGATCAGTTTTGAGGTTTCCCGGGGTGAGACTCTGGGCCTGGTAGGCGAATCCGGATGTGGAAAAACCACCTGTGGGCGGACTATCCTGCGTCTCTACAAACCTACCGGCGGGCGTATTATATATAGAGGGGAAGATATCGCGGGGCTTTCAAAGCGTGAACTTTCTCCCTACCGCAAGAAAATGCAGATGATATTCCAGGACCCCTATGCCTCGCTGGATCCCCGCATGATGGTAAGTAAAATTATCAGTGAGGGGATGGACACCTCCCGCGGCAAAGTGGCGGTAAGGGAGGAGGTTCACCGCCTATTGGATTTGGTCGGATTGAGTCATGAACACGGCAACCGCTTTCCCCATGAATTTTCCGGGGGGCAGCGCCAGAGAATTGGGATTGCCCGTGCATTGGCGGTAAACCCGGATTTTATTGTCTGCGATGAACCCATAAGCAGTCTGGATGTAAGTATTCAGGCCCAAATTGTGAATATGCTGGAAGAACTGCAGGAGCGTTTGAACCTGACGTACCTGTTCATAGCTCATGATATTTCTATGGTGAAACATATAAGCAGGCGTATCGGGGTCATGTATCTGGGGAAAATGGTAGAGTTGGGGGAAAGTAATCAGCTTTTCTCCCAGCCCCTTCATCCCTACACCAAAGCTCTCCTTTCTGCAATTCCCATTCCGGATCCAAAAGCCAGTCGTGCTAGTAAGCGTATTGTGCTGGAAGGGGATGTCCCCAGCCCTATTGATATCCCTCCGGGATGCCGGTTCCGCGGTCGCTGCAGTTATGTAATGGATATCTGCGGAGAAAGGGACCCGGAGCTGGCCGAGGTAGCGCCCGGATACTGGACAGCCTGCTGGCTGTATAAAAAGTGAAAAGTCGAAGCGTAACTTCGATGAATATAATTTCTTAGGAGGAAACAATGAAAGAAAAGATGAAGAAGGTAGGTATGTTTTTCACAATCCTCATGCTTGTTTCTGCCGTGACTGTGAGCAATCTTTTTGCCGCGGGTCAGCAGGAGGCCGGGGAAAGTAATCAGTACCTTATCTACAATGCGGTCTCGGAG
>CAZUAE010000022.1:2573-8085 GCA_964618265.1 uncultured Spirochaetales bacterium
AATCTGCTGCAGGGTGGTCAGATTCCCGCCTACGGATTCGCCCCGGAGGGGGTTATCGGTGTGGATGGCGATGATTTTCGTAAGGAAAAAGTGTATTTTGATCCCGAGGGTGATGTAGAGAAAGCCCGGGAATTATTGGCAAAAGCAGGCTATCCCGGCGGAGAGGGCTTTCCGGAATATGAGGTCTTCTATAATACCAGTGAAATGCACGCCACTGTTGCCCAGGCGGTACAGGATATGTGGAAGAAGAATCTGGGAATTGAAGTCTCGCTGGTGAACAAGGAGACCAAGGTCTTTGCCGAAGAGCGGGCACAGGGCAAGCATGAAATTGTCCGCGGCGGAAACCTTTGTTCCACCTCATATCCTGAAATTTTGGGTTTGTTTGTACCCGAGAATATGGAATCTCTCAACGATCCTAAATGGATAAATGAGGAGTATGTACGGCTGGTAAAAGAGGCTGCCCGCGGTACTGATCCCGAAGAAATATTCGAACTGTATCATCAAGCTGAAGATATTCTCATGGATGAGATGGTGGTTTTGCCTATATTTTACTACACCCGTGTATTGGCCAAGAATGCTGAAGTAGAAGGACTCTATAAAAAGGGGCAGCTCTACTTTGACAGAGCGTACCGTAAATAGTAAAGTTCAAATACCCCGGCCAAAACGGCCGGGGTTTTGTATACTGTGGAGTAAAGGTCCATGCGTCCTACAAGGAAAGATGTAGCAGAATTAGCGAAAGTATCTACGGCTACGGTGAGCTATGTATTAAACGATTCACGATCTGTACCCCAGGCAACCCGCAAAAAAGTGCTGGATGCGGTTGCGGAGCTGAATTACCGGCCTGATTATATTGCCCGTACCATGGTTACCAAGCGTACCCAGCAGTTGAGTGTAGTGTTGAATAATATTGCAAATCCCATATACGGAGATTTAATTCTTGGATTTGAGAAAGAGGCTATTGATTATCATTATTTTGTGAATATATGCACCGGGTATAAAAACGTTGATGACTATTTTGAGAGGTTTATAGCACGGAGGATTGATGGAATATTTATCGAGGTAATGCCCTATAAATTTCATCTTGAACGGATAGATGAGTTGGTAGCAGCTTCCATAAAAGTGGTGGTATTCGGCCATGTCGGTCAGGATCTGCGGCGAGTTTCTTCTATAGAAAATGATTACGAAGACGCCATGGAACAGGCTGTCGCGCATTTATATAACCTGGGCCATAGAGATATTATCTATATCAGCGGTCTTGCTCGGCAGGATGAATATGATTTTCGCATCCGCGGCTTCTCAAAAGCCCTTGAGCGCAGGGGTATTTCCCCGGAGAAAAATATAGTTGCTCCGGATAAAGCCACCAATACCGAGGTTAATGACGGCTATAGGTTGTGCCGTGATTTTCTGCAATCAAAGCAAGCTGTAAGCGCCGTCATTTGTACAAATGATTTTATGGCGGTGGGAGCTATGCGGGCAATCAAAGAAGCAGGATTTTCTATTCCCAAAGATGTGTCTCTGATGGGAATTGACAACGCCTATATCGGTGAGATTGTTGATCCGTCTCTTACTACTCTTGCGGCGGATTATCAGCTCTTGGGAAACCGGGCTTTTCATCTGCTTTATCAGGATATGCAGCATGATACTAAGGGATTTTTCTGTAATCAGTTGTCCCTCATTCCGCGGAGTTCTACCGGCCCCTTTCGGGGAGGATAACCCCATTTCTGTAGAAGAGGAGGTTTGAATAAAAATACAGAATCAGATTATTCCAGGGTTCTATTCTGATTCCAGTATCTGCAGAGTTTGCGGGGCGGACATTTGCATGCGAGCAGGGAGAAACCGGAGAGCCGTGGAGTGAATCGGTACCCACGCGTTATGGTCAATTTATCTATTCTTTTCCGGATTAAAAAGAGAAGAGGCAAGAAGAGTTATGCATCAGAAACCACAAGACACCTATGCCATGTTTCATACCAACCGGCCATATGTAAGATGGTGGTGGTTTTCCATCCCCATCTCAAAAGCTGTACTGCGAGGACAGCTTGAATGGATTAAAGAAAACGGATTTGGAGGAGTGGAAATTTCCTGGGTATATCCCCTCCCGGAATATGAACCGGGTGTTGAATGGCTGTCTCCCGAATGGACCGAGCTAGTAACTTTTACCAAGAAGACGGCGGATGCTCTAGGGGTGGGGGTAGATTTCACCCTTGGTTCACTCTGGCCATTCGGGGGTAAAATAGTACCAAAAAAATACGCTTCTAGGACGTTTCATGGAATTTCCCGGCAGCGGCTTCGAAAGTCATGGGAAGAAGCGCACAACAGTATTCCGGGGTATATTCTGAACCATCTTGATGCGGATGCTCTGAAATATTATTTCGAGGCAATGCGAAGAGCGCTTTCTCCCGCACTAACGGGAAGCACCTCCGCTCTATTTTGTGACAGCTGGGAAGTTCATACCGAAGGCCTCTGGACATCCGGTATGGATGCCCGTTTTGAAGAGCGCTTCGGCTACTCCCTGGAGCCCTATAAATATACGCTGAGCGAACACCCCCATGTACGCTACCATTACCGCAGGCTGATCGCCGATATTGTAACAGAAGAATTTTACAGTCCCCTTGTTGCATTAAGTCATGAAGCTGGAAGCCTCTCCCGGGTGCAGTGTCATGGAGCTCCCACTGATCTTTTGTGTGCCTATGCAGCAATTGATATACCGGAAACGGAGGTTCTGCTTTTTGATCCTGAGTTCTCAGTAATCGCCGCCTCCGCGGCAGCTAAGGCGCAAAAACCAGTCGTTTCCTGCGAAACTTTTACCTGCATGTACGGGTGGATGCCGTCTCCGGGGCCGGGACCTTATTTAAAGAATGAGCGCATACTTGATCTTAAACTACTTGTTGATGCAACCTTTGCCCAGGGGGTTAACCGAATTGTCTGGCATGGGATGCCTTATAATCCTCCCTCCGAAAACCTCTCATTTTATGCCACCGTTCATGTCGGACCGGAGGGGGCCTTGTCGGAGCATATACCCGGATTTAATCGGTACATAGAAGAAATAAGCTGCTATATGTCCCGTGGAGTTTCCTATTCCCCTCTATCAGTGTATCTTCCCTGGGAGGACCAGCTTATGCGGGGAGCTCTGCCGGCGGAACTGCAGAAACCAAGTGCCCATTACTACTGGGAACTACAGACACTGCAGTTTCCGGAGGGATTACACAGCTACCGTCCTCTCTGGGTGTCCGCGCAATTTTTGAAGCAAACCCGTGTACAGGTCAACGAGAATGGTAAGGCGGCAGGTGTGTGCGGGGGAATGTGTTTTCAAGGGCTCTTTTTAGAGGCAGAATGGCTGGAAGAAGAAGTTCTTGTTCAGGCCCTGCGGCTTGCAGGAGAAGGGCTTCCGGTCTATTTTCGCGGACACCCCCATCAGCCAGGAGTTGCGAAAGATACGCCGTCATATACTAAAGCGGCCGCGAAGCTGCATGATGTTTCACATTCACCTTTGCCCGGAGAGTTGCTTCCTGAAGTTTCACCGGTATTCCAGCCTGCTGAGGGTACTCGGTCAACCCACATACCTCATTTCTGGATACGGAAAGAAGCTTCCCGTTATATTTTGTTTTTTGCAAACCCCCTCAGCAGGGAGATCACATATCCAATGGAGCATGGTAAAATTGTACAGAGTGAAGAAATATCCGTCTCGGGAAAGGTTACATTGCCTGGAATTGAAACTACTGTACAGTTACGGTTCGCACCCTACCAATCTATAACAATGATAATAAACCCGGGCGGAATTACCGAAGATGTGAGCTGCCGCTTTCTCGGAGGTGAATAACTGCATGGTTTCTGAAACAAGCAGCTCCGCTGAAAGTGACTCTTATGAAAGCAGCAGATCCCGGTCAATACCATTATCTATTTGGGGGAAAATTGTTGTGTAAAGGAGAATATGATGGAGTATTATACTGCCGGAAATTATTTCCAAAAAAGATACGATTCTATATCTCGGCAGCTTGGATTTACCGCCCGATCTAAAGAAGAATACACAATCTGGAAGCACCGGCTCAGAGAGGCTTTGAGCCGACTAATTGGTCTGGGCACAATGTCTTTATGCCCCTTGAGTCCGGAAGAAACTGAATCTGCGGAAGAGGACGGATATACCCGTACCAGGGTGATTATCCGGACCGAACCGGGGATTTTCATGCCCGTGTATGTTCTGAAACCGGACGCGGCAGGAAACAGCGGAAAGCTTCCTGCCGTTATCGCCGCCCACGGCCACGCCGGCGGCGGGAAAATGGCTGCCGCCGGCGTCAGGGATATCCCGGAAGTCGCCGAGGCCATCAAGCAGTACAATTATGCCTACGGAGCTGCCCTTGTCCGGCAGGGGTTTACCGTATTTTGCCCGGATGCCAGGGGATTCGGAGAAAGGAGAGAACCGGGCTCCCAGGGTAATTCCGGCACCGACGTCCTGAAATCTTCCTGTTTCGCCCTGAACGCCATGGCTCTGCCGTTAGGTCAAACGGTCACAGGAATGTGGGTATGGGATCTGATGCGTCTTATCGACTACATCAAATCCCGTGACGATTGTGATGCCGACCGGATCGGATGCGCCGGGCTCTCCGGCGGAGGGCTCCAGACCTTATGGCTCACTGCCCTGGACGACCGGATAAAAGCAGCCGTTATAAGCGGGTACTTCTACGGATACAAACAGTCCCTTCTGGAAATGCCGGGAAATTGTTCCTGTAATTACGTCCCCGGGCTGTGGGAAAAAGCGGACATGGGTGATATCGGCGCCCTGATCGCGCCCCGGCCTCTACTTATAGAAACCGGCGATCGAGATGAGCTTAATGGAAGGGACGGTGTCGGGAATGTTACTCCGCAGGTAGAAATAACGAAAAAGGCATACCAGCTTTTCAACGCCGGAAATAACCTGTACCACCATGTTTTTAGCACCGGCCACCGGTGGAGCGGAGAAAAATCGATACCCTGGCTTAAAACGCACCTATTGCAGTAAATTTGCACCATGAAAATCGACCGGCTCCTCGCGATCACCATACACCTGCTTTCACGTCAAAAAGCCACCGCGTGAAAACTGGCGGAACTTTTCTCCGTCTCAAAACGGACAATTTACCGGGATATAGAGACGATCAATTTATCGGGAATCCCTGTTGTAAGCCGCAGGGGAACGGCGGAGGTTATTGTATCGCGGAAATTACTTTGCAATCAACGCGCCGTCTTGAGTTCCTCGATTAATTTTCCTATTATTAATATTAATAATAGCATGAGTAGCTGGAAACTTCGTAGGAAGTAGCAGGTACACGAGAGATAAGCTCGCTGAACAATTCGTTACCTGCATGATGAGTTGCGTGAGTGAAAAGCTGAGAAGATCATTAATATCAAAGGGGAGTATTGCGTATGAATGTAATGAAACGCATAAATCTTTTTTTCATTTTCATAATAATACCTGTTATAGGATTTTCCGGATGCAGTTCAGAGAGTAGTTCAGAGAGTAGTTCAGAGAGTAGTTCAGAGA
>CAZUAE010000022.1:8185-26501 GCA_964618265.1 uncultured Spirochaetales bacterium
TTCTGAAGTGAAGAAATTTAATGGTGAAAGCTGGGTTACTGTCGGAGAAGCAGGATTTATACCTGATGAGTATCCACTCACTGATATAGCGATTGATTCGAATGACACTATCTATGTTGTGTGTGATGGTACTTTAGATTATATAGATTATAACGATACGGATTTCAACATCGAATCGACTCCAGTGTTGAAGTTTGATGGTGACAGGTGGGTCACAGTGGGAGAATTAGGGCTTTCGGCTGAGATGGCAAATTCACCCAAGATTGCTATTGATTCCAACGACACTCCTTATGTTTTATTTAAAGATAAAAGCGCAAATTATTCACTAACAGTGAAAAAATTGGATGGTAATAACTGGGTTACTGTAGGAAAGGCAGGGTTCCCGGAAGATCGATTATATGAATCTAAGATCGCCATTGACTCTAACGATACCCCATACGTCATCTATGGAGCTCAATCCAAACAACGCATTGTAAAAAAGTTTAATGGAGAAAGCTGGGTTACTGTCGGAGAAGCAGGACTGGCGGAATTAGAGTATGGAACATTAGAAGACATATCCTTTGATTCGAACAATACCCCCTATGTCACTAATGGAGTAACTATAAGAAGTTCTTCAGATTCATTTTCATATGTATTAAAATTTGACGGTAAAAATTGGATGTTAATTGGTAAAGAGGACTTCACATCAGTTAGTGAATTTTTTAGTACCAACATAGATATAGACTCTTCAGATACTCTCTATGCCGTCTACGCGGAGGATACGAGCAGAAAAATTTATGTGAATAAGCTAATTAACGGCCGTTGGAGTACAGATTTAGATGATGATGGAGATGAGGATTTGATCGAGGACAGTTCGGATATTATTAGTTGGGGTACCGGTAATGAACCCGACATAGTCATAGACTCCTCCAGTACTCCCTATGTAATCTATGAAGATAATAGTCCAAAATATGCCGTAGTGGTATTGAAGTTTGACTGACCTTTTTACAGATCTCCTTGGAAAGGGAAGCTTCATTTTACTTTTACGATTGCTTGACTTTCCTCTTCCGAGCTGGTAACTCTATAGTACAGAAAGTTTCTTTTACTTACGGAAAGTGAATCATTATGAAAGATCAGTCTACGACACCCATACGGGGCGTTTCGGTTTTTACCGGTAAGCCGATGGAAATAATTACCGGCGAAGGAAAGATCAAAGAAATAAAAAATTACACCGGTGAAGATCCGCTTCCCTATGTGTCTCCCGGGTTACTGGATATGCAGCTTAACGGGTACCGGGGAAGTGATTACAGTCTTCCCGATTTGAATACCCGGGATATCGTAAAGATCATCAGGAGTCTGGAAGAAGCGGGGACGGTGCTGCACGTTCCGACAATAGTTACCCGGCCGCGGGAAACTATTATGCGGAATCTCAAATTGATCGACCGGGCGATGCGGGAAAATTCCCTTATAAACAGATCCATCGCGGGAATACACATGGAGGGCCCTTATATCTCCGAAGAGGACGGACCTCGGGGAGCTCATGACGCTGATTATATCCGTGATCCTGATTTCGGCGAGTTCAAGGAGTGGCAGGAAGCGGCAGGAGGAAAGATCAGGATGATAACCTTAGCCCCGGAGCGGAAGGGGGCTATGGAGTTCATCTCCCGGGTAACATCAGAAGGGGTGATTGCAGCGCTGGGACACACCGGAGCGGAACCGGAACTGGTCCGTGAGGCAGTTTCAGCGGGAGCCTCCTTTTCCACCCACCTGGGGAACGGCAACTATGACATGATACACCGTTTCCGGAACAACATCTGGGAACAGCTTGCCCTGGACGATCTTACCATCGGTATGATGAGTGACGGGTTCCACCTTCCATGTTCGGCCGTAAAGGTTTTCAGCCGGGCCAAGGGAACTGACCGGATTGTGTTAGTGAGTGACGCTGCTTTAATGGGCGGAATGGAGCCGGGTGTTCATGAGTGGGGAAACATAAAGGTGCGGGTCCACGAGGACGGCCATCTCGGTGTTGAAGGTACCCCGTACCTTGCCGGGGCGGGGCATCTTTTAGACTGGGCGCTTGCTCATATGATCAAGTTCGCCGGACTGTCCCTTAAAGACGCGGTAAAACTCTGCACCCGGAACCCCGCGAAACTTCTGGGTCTTTCGGAAAAAACGGGGACGCTGGATACGGGGGCGCCTGCGGATTTTACCCTCTTCAGGTTTACCCCCGGAATGGATAGAATAATTGTAGAACGGACGATTAAAGGAGGCAAAGAATGCCCTTGGACATAACAATCATCGGCGGAGGAATGATCACCCACGATCTTATTCTCCCTTCGGTCTATCAGCTGAAACGGGAGGGTAAAGCAGCGGACATTCACGTCTGTGCCCTCAACAATACTCCCCTCAAAATACTTACCGAATCTGAGGACATTACCGGAGCGTTTCCGGATCAGTCATTTATTCCCCATCCCTCTCTGAGAGAAGATCCGGGAAAAAACTTTCCCGACCTGTACAAGGAGGTCCTGGAGTGTATGAAACCCCGTCAGGCGGTCATCGTAGCTATGCCGGACCAGCTCCATTACCAGGTGATAAAAGATGCCTTGGAACGGGAACAGCATGTTCTGTGTGTGAAACCGCTGGTGCTGGAATATACCCAGGCCGAGGAGATAAAGGAGCTTGCCTTCCGGAAGGGGCTTTTTGTTGGAGTGGAGTATCACAAGCGGTTCGACCGCAGGAGTCTGCTGGCAAAGCGGCAGTATGAATTAGGCCATTTCGGAGAGTTTGTGATGGGGGAAGCCAAAATGATTGAGCCGTACCTCTACCGGTTTTCCAACTTTCAGAACTGGTTCACCATCGACAAGACGGATCCCTTTACCTACGTGGGGTGTCATTACGTCGATCTGGTGTACTACATCACCGGACTCAAACCGGCGGAACTTTCCGTGGCAGGCGTTATCGGTAAGTTTCCCAACGGAAATGAAGGGTACATGTGGGCTAACGGCCGGGTGATCTTCGAAAACGGCGCTATCCTTTCTGTCACGGACGGTTTAGGATATCCCGACGATGGAGCAGGGAGCAATGAGCAGTGTCTGACCATGTTCTGTGAAGGGGAGGGGAAGTCCGGTATGATCAAGCACAACGATCAGTTCCGCGGAGTTACCCACAGCTACCTCGAGGGGCTCGGTCCCGGGGGAACCCCCTTCAACTTTGTTAACCCCGATTTTTACCGGCTGGTTCCCTGGGAAGGCGAGGGATATAACCCGGTGGGATACGGATTCGATTCCATCGCCGCTAATATCAGCGCTATGGTACGCATCGAAACTACGGTTTCGGGTCTCAGTGGAAATAATTCCCTGGAAAAACGGCAGCAGCTTATCCGGGATATCGATGAGCGCGGACTCATTGCTACACCCGCGAACAGCTATATCAATGAGCTTGTAGTCGAAGCTACCCGTCTTTCCATTTCCGACGGAGGGATGCCGGTGAAGATCGTGTACGGCGATTCCCCCCGCGTTGAACGGCGGTAGAACCGCCGGGGCGAAAACACAGCAACTTATAGCACTATAATAGTATAAAAGGAGCAAAATGATGGCAGCAAAGTACAGTTTAGAACCGAAAGAAGTCCCTTCGGTGGACACCAAATACCGGAAAATCAAAACAAAACTTCCTGTACCGGAATCCTTAGAAATATTCAGGACCTTAAATAAAAGCGAACCTCCCTCCATGATGGGGCAGCCTCCCGTCATCTGGGACCGGGCGGAAGGGTTTCAGATCTCCGATAAATGGGGCAACACGTGGATCGATTGGTCCTCCGGAGTACTCATTGCCAATGCCGGGCACGGCAGGAAGGAAATATCCAGTGCTTTAAGGGAGGTTATCGACAGACCGCTCCTTTCTACCTATGTGTTTGTTCACGAAAAAAGGGCGGAACTTACCAGGATGCTTCAGGAAGTCAGTCCCGACCCGGAGCAGTATCAGGTATTTCTCCTCTCCACGGGAAGCGAAGCAATCGAAAACGCCATCAAACTGGCCAAAACATACGCCCTGGAAAAACACGGACGGGATAAAAAGTACATCCTCTCCTTTAAAAACGCCTTTCACGGCAGGACCATGGGGGCTCAGCTTGCGGGGGGCATAGATAAACTCAAGACGTGGATCGTGGATGAGGGAAAAACCTTTATCCAAGTTCCCTTTCCCGACGGTTTTAAAAACGAAGACACCTCCTTTGATCTTTTCCTCAAAACCATCGAAAAGCAGGGGGTTAAAGGTGAGGAAATTGCTGGGATCCTCACCGAGAGCTACCAGGGGGTCGGTCCCGATTTTCTCCCGGAGGAATACGCCCAGAAGATGGAACTTTTTGCGCGGGACCACGATATTGTCACTATATACGATGAAGTACAGGCCGGCTTCGGACGTTCCGGAAAAATGTTCACCTACGAACACTACGGTGTTACTCCCGATATTGTTGTGTGCGGAAAGGGGATCTCTTCATCCCTTCCCATTTCCGCGGTGATCGGCAGAAAAGACATTATGGGTCTCTACGCCCCTGGTTCCATGACCAGTACCCACTCGGCAAGTCCTCTACCCGTTGCGGCGGCAATTGAGAACCTGAAACTCATCCACAAAGAAAAACTGGTGGAGAAAGCCGCGGAGCTCGAATCTGTACTATTGGGGGGTCTGAGGAAAATTGCGGACCGTTACCCAAACCGTCTTGCCTGTCTGCATGGAAAAGGACTGGTTGCAGGAATCCAGGTGGTAAAACCGGGAACCAAAGAACCCGACTCCGATATTGCCCAGCAGGTAAATGAGCGGTGTTTCCACAAGGGCCTTTTGATGTTTGCTCCGGTTGGTGTCGGCGGTGAGTGTCTGAAAATTTCACCTCCCCTGATTATACCCCGGGATGCACTGGAAGAATCGGTTCAGGTATTCGAAGAGTCAGTGAACGAGATTTTAGGATAGCTCCCTTTATGCCCGCTTGCGGATGAGATACCCTTCCTGTACGGGTACGGAAGGTTTGATGTAACGCTCCTTCTGGTGTACCGCTTCCTGTACAGGGAGGCTCTCCTCATCGTAGAGCTCGAAGCTGCTGTCCGTAAGGAAAGGAACATCCGGACCGATAAACTCGATCGTCTCTCCCCGTTCAAACCGGTTATGGGTTGCAAGCCGGAAACGGCCGTCTTCCGCCGGTTCTTTAACGGTGGCGAGAAAAATCCCCTCCCGGAGATAGGACCTGTTAGTGGGTTCTTCGATCTCTTCCCGTCCGAAATAGAAACCGGTGGTATACTCCCTTCTGCTCAGCCGGAAAAGCTCATCCCGGTAAGCGGGATCGGCATTCGGATTGTCCAGAAACTTCCGGTATGCCCGGGTAACCAGGGCGGTATAGTAGACCGATTTCATCCGGCCCTCGATCTTTACTGCATCGATCCCGGTGTCCCGGATTTCCTGCAGATGATCAATCATACAGATGTCCTTCGACGAAAGGATTGAGGTAAATCCCTCCCCCTCGTATACCGGAAGATATTCCCCCGGCCGTTCCCGCTCTTCCAGGAGGTGGTAATCCCATCTGCAGGAGTGGGCGCAGAGACCCTGATTTCCGGACCTGCCTGTCATCCAGGCGCTCAGGAAACACCGGCCGGAATAAGCCAGACACATGGCCCCGTGCACGAATGCTTCAAGCTCAACATCCGGAACTTCCCTCCGGATAACCTCGATCTCCCGTAAACTCAGTTCCCGTCCTAAAATGATCCGGGAAAACCCGGCGTCCCGGTAGAACTTTGCTGATTCCGCGTTTATGCAGTTTGCCTGTGTGGAAAGATGAAGGGGAGTCCCGGGGAACCGTTTTTTAAGCATTGCCGAGGCTCCCGGATCACTCACAATGAAAGCGTCAAAAGGAAACTTTGCAACTTGGTCCAGACTTTCTTCCAGCCGTTTAAGGTCTCCGGGATGAAAGTAGATATTGAGAGCACAGTAGAGCTTCTTGTCTCCCTTTATTCTGTTTACCTCTCCGGCTTGATCCGGCGGAAAGTTGTCCGCCTTTGCCCGGAGAGAGAAGCTGGAAAGACCGACGTATGCTGCATCGGCTCCGTAGCGGTAGGCAGCTTTCAGTTTTTCTAAGTTCCCCGCCGGGGATAGAAGTTCCAAACGAGTTTCCCCCTTTTTCCGGTATGTTCATTATATTAGCACTTATCTGGATAATTAGGAAGACGGTTGAAAACCGTTCCCGATATCGGTAGGTTATACAGATGACCGAAACAAACAGGAGCCGGGGCATGTCCTACGGCTCCATAATTATATTCTGGGCCCCCCTGGTACTGATGCGGCTGATGATGGCCGTCGAGCAGCCGGCACTGACTGCCGTAATCGCGCGGCTTTCCGAGGCGGAGCTGAACCTGGCTGCCTTCGGGGTAATCATGGCGGTGGCTCTGGTTATCGAAAGCCCTATCATCCAGATGTTTTCCGCCGCCACCGCCTTAGCGGGAAGTAGACAAAATTACCGTAAGCTCCTCAAGGCCATGAACATTTTGGCGGTAACCCTAACCCTGGTTCATCTTATAATCGGATTAACACCGTTGTTCACCCTTATACTCCGTCATCTGCTTTCGGTTCCGGAAGAGGTTATAGCCATAAGCCGCCGTCCCTTCATTGTAATGGCGCCCTTTGCCGCTTCGGTTGGTTATAGAAGGCTGTGGCAGGGGACTTTGATCCGTTACGGACGCACCGCGATTATCCCGGTAACCATGGCTTCCCGGTTCATCGTTATCGGGATCGTGCTGGGTATAGGATATGCTGTTGATTACACCCGGGGCGCGGAACTGGCGGTAATCGGTCTGAGTCTGGGTGTGATAGCCGCGGCTTTTACGGCATGGTTTTTTTACCGGAAACAGGTGTACCGCCGGATGCCGGAAATCGATGCAAATGGCGGAGATCTGGACACCAAGGGGTTTTTCCGGTTCTACATTCCCCTGGCGATGACCTCCGTGATCTTTCTCTTTTCCCGGCCTCTCCTTACCTTGGGTATTGCCCGCTCGGAAGATCCGGTTAAATCCCTCGCCGCATGGCCTGTTATAAACGCGTTCCTTTTTTTGTTTAACGCGGTGGCACTGAGTTTTCAGGAGGCGGTAATCGCCCTTCTCGGGCGAAATCCCGAAAACAGGGAAAAGCTTCGTAGGTTTGCCGTCGTCCTTGCCCTCTCTCTGGCCGCTATTACCTTTACTGTAGGGCTTACCCCTTTGAGCAGGATGTGGTTCCGGGGAGTCTCCGGACTGTCGGAAGAACTTCTTTCCTACACCACAATACCTGTCCTTATTCTGGCTGCAGTTCCGGCGCTGGTTACCCTAAAATCCTGGCTGCGGGGACAAATTGTAGCGGAAAAACAAACGGGTGTCATGGCCAAATCGGTAACACTCTATACGATTGTGCTCTTTTCCTCGGTATTTTTAGGTCCCCTTATGTTCACGGTGATTGGTACAATTCTCGCTTCGGTTTGCCTTATTTTATCCCAGGCAACGGAAAACATCTATCTTTCTATACATCGGCTGAGGAAAAAGTGGGGAACTGTGAAAATGAAAAAACCAGCACCGGAGGGGTAGGCGGGATGACGCAGCGCGATGCCGCGGCAGAAGACGCGGCGCTTTTTTGTAAGCGGCATCGCGGTACGTTAACGGATCAGTCTTCCGGTGTGAGGGTCCAGGTGTATATACCGATTCTCATCTTAGCCGGGCCGTATCCCTCATTAACCTTTCTTACAAGCGCGCTCATTACTAGAGAATCCAAGTCATCCAAAAGGGGACGCAATTCGGCGTCCATCCTGGATGTACTTATTTTTTCAATCATACCTGCATCAATTTCCGCATCCACCAAGAAGGTTTTGATCTCTTCTGTGATGGGGATGATGTAAACCCCGCCGACCTCTTCAGGTTCCATCCCCGCACCGAAAACCGCAGTACCGGAAAGTACTAAAACCACAGTCAAAAAGGAAAAAATTCGTTTGGACATAACATACCTCCGTGCATGTATTAAAATATTAACTAATTAATAATTTAGCACGTAGATTGTGCTTTGTCAAGAAAATATTAACAAATAATGCTAGAAAATACGCTGATTGTTCCGGTAGAAAAGTACTGGTTACAACAATACTATTTTTGCAATTTAGAATTGCCTTCTTACTAATATAGGAGGCGGAATTCTCATTTTATTCGATTATTTTATAGCTAATTCTAAGAAATTATCTCGGTTTTTGCTGCCTAAAGGTATAAAATGAGAATTCCTGTACTTGTTAGGAAGAATCGCTGTTCTCAGTATTTAAGGTATAGAAAATCATTCAATAATTGAATACTATAAGAAAATAGACTAAATGCCCGGGAGTTATCCATGTCGGAGAAGTATGAATTAGTAGAAGGTCCCATTAAGAAACCGGATTTAACCATATATTCCCTTACCTACTGTATGTCCTGCAAGGATGCCCGGGAGTTTCTCAAATCCGAAGGATATACGTTCCGTTATATAGAAATGGACACTCTTCCGCCCCATGAACGGTTCACTCTTAAAAGGAAAATAAATCCGGAGAAGGAAAAGGACGTGCTCCTTCCGGTATTGGAAATAAACGGTGAGAACCGCGTATACGGTTTTAACCGTCAGGTTTGGCTCGACCGGATTTCGGAATATTCAGATTGACGGGGTGAGTCTTGGCTGAAGATAAGTCTCTCCACAGATCCTATATCCTCCTTACCCTGTCTATTGCCACGGCGGGTTATCTTGCTTCAGAAACCGCTGTGGTGCTCCCGGTCCTGTCCCGGCTCTACGGTTTTACTCCCGGACAGCTGGGGTCCCTTATTTCCGTCCGTTTCTTAGGTGGCATAGCAGCGGCAGCTATGCTGATGATCCTTGGCAGCAGGTTCCGCTATTCTACCTATGTAAGGGCGGTAAGCGCGGCAGCGTTAGCAGCTTCAATCCCTCTCTTTTTCAGCGGGGAATATCCTGCTTTGATGGCCGTCTCCCTGGTGCGCGGGTTAGTTCTTACCACCACCATCACCAATGTAAACGTAGGGATAGCCGGACTGTTTATCTGGAACACCGACAGATGGTCTGCCCGAATCCACTCGTTCTTCGGAATCGGATTGATTTCAGCACCCCTTGTTGCCATCGCGGTAAATGCACTGAAGCTTCCCTGGCAGATTATATGGTTAATTCCCGCAGCAGGATGGCTTGCATTACTCCTTCTAAGGGGCGGAAGAGCCCCCGCGAAAAAAAAGGAAAAACTTGGAAAAACCGAGGAGAAGCAGCGGAGACCTTCAAGCATTGTCTTTCTTTTCGGGGTGATTCTGACCTTGGCTGGGGTAAACGTCGGAGTAGAGGCTATGATCGTCGGATGGGCGCCTACCTACTTGGAACTTACGGAGGTTGTCTTTGGTCCGGTAGGTACGATTCAGGTGTTTCTATCAGCCATGATTATAGCGGGAAGGAGAGCAGCTTCCCGTTTTACCCGGGTAGTGGGGACAAGACGATACTACCACATTTCCACGGCCTTTATCTTTTTGACGGCAGGACTTCTGCTTATTTTTTACAGCCATTCCTGGGCAGTAGTTCTCCTCCTCGTCCTTTTAGGATTCGGTATGAGCGCGCTCTATCCTCTTCTTATAGCCCGGCTGTCCTCTTTCGCTCACCTCTTTCCCGGAAGATTTTTTCCGGTACTGGAAATAGCTGCAACCATCGGCGGAACTCTCCTGCCGTACATCCTGGGACGTTTCAGTGAGGTATATCCCGCCGAAGCTTTTCCGGTTTCTGTATTATCCGGGGTGTTGGTTCTGGTTACCCTTTCTGTTTCTCTTTTTCTGCTTAAAAGAAAAAGGTTCTAATCTTCCTTCTCCCAATTCATAGACCTTTCGACTGCCTTTTCCCAGCCCTTGTATAGCTCATCGCGCCATATTTCATCCATTCCGGGAAAAAAACGGTGCTCCGACTCCTGACGTAACGGAAGATCATCGATACCTTCCCAGAACCCGGCCTCTATGCCGGCGAAAAACGCGGCTCCCCGGGCTGTTAATTCCGTGGTTTTCGGCCGGACTACCGGAACATCCAGAATATCGGCCTGAAACTGCATAAGGAAGTTATTTACCGAAGCGCCTCCGTCCACCCGGAGCTCCTCGCCGGAGATTCCCGATTCCTTTTCCATCTCCAGGAACACGGCCCGGGTCTGATAGGCCAGAGACTCTAAGGCAGCCCGGATGATATGGTTCATATTGGTCCCCCGGGTAATTCCGACGATGATACCTCGGGCGTACATGTCCCAATAGGGAGCCCCCAGTCCGGCAAATGCCGGGACCATATAGACTCCTCCGGTATCAGGTACCTTGGAAGCGAAGTATTCGGTGTCCGCGGCATCGTGAATCACCCTAAGCTCGTCCCGGAGCCATTGTATTGCGGCGCCGGTAATAAAAATAGATCCTTCTAACGCGTAGGTGACCGTTCCGCCCAGCTTCCAGGCAACGGTGGATAACAGTTTCCCTCCGGATTCAATCATCCGGCCGCCGGTGTTCATAAGGACAAAACTTCCGGTACCGAACGTGGTCTTAGCCGATCCTTCGCTGAAACAGCCGTGACCGAAAAGCGCAGCCTGCTGATCTCCGGCGATTCCGGTAATGGGAACTCTTCTGCCGCCGAAGAAGCGGTTTCCGGTAACACCGAACCGGGCGGAGGAAGGTTTTACATCAGGAAGTATTTTTATCGGTATATCGAAAATTCTGCAGAGTTCTTCGTCCCACGCTGCCGTTCTGATGTTATAAAGCATAGTTCGGGAGGCATTAGTCGCGTCGGTAGCATAGACAGCTCCCTGGGTAAGGTTCCAGAGGAGCCAGCAGTCCACAGTACCCAAGGCAAGTTCTCCTGAATCCGCAAGCCTCCGTGCTTCGGGAACATTCTGTAGGATCCAAGCCATCTTTGTTGCGGAAAAGTAGGAGTTTACCGTAAGTCCTGCTTTTTCCCGGACGGTCGTCTCCGCTCCCCTTTGCTTTATCTCTTCACACATTCCGGCAGTTCGCCGGTCCTGCCACACAATGCCGTTACAGACCGGTTTACCTGTGGACCGGTTCCATGCAATAACTGTTTCCCGCTGGTTTGTAATACCTATGGCTGCAACCTCAGTAGCATCAATACCTCTCTTTTCTAAGAGACGCGAGGCGGTTCCAATCTGGGAGGACCATATATCCATTGGATCGTGTTCCACCCAGCCCGGTTGCGGGTAATGCTGCGGGAATTCCGATTGGGCGGTATCTGCAATTGTTCCGTCCTGACGGAAAAGCAGTGTCCGGACACTGGTGGTACCCGAATCTAAAGCGAGTACATAGTTCGGCTTAGGCATGATTCCTCCTGTATGTAGGAAGTATACCACTAGAAGATGCCATACGCTAACCGGGGCAGTCAGCAATGCCAGGGGCAGTTTCATGGCAGACCGCGGTGTGTTTTGAATTGCTTTCGCGGGATTCTCTTCTTATATTGATAAAAGGAGGGCTGAAAATGCGGTTTTTTACCATAAAGGAGTTCATTAAATATCCGGTTGTAACCTTGGACCGGAAGGGTAGGGAAAAGGCCGGTTCTGTGGAGGATATCCTGTTCGACACCGAGCAGTGGGTTATCAGGTATTTCGTTATCAACCGGGGTATGCTTCATCATTCGGTCCTTATAACGACGCCTACGGTTGAAGAGATCGATGCTGAAAAGCACGAACTTGTTCTTAGAATAAATAAGGATTCCCTCAAAGAAGCACCCGAATTTGACAGTAATAAGCCGCTGAGCAGGCAGGAGGAGAAAGAAGTTTACCTCTATTACACCTATGTTCCCTACTGGGGCGGTACCGGTTATTGGTGGAACACTAAAAGCGCCGGCTCCCTCCCTATAATGACGGAAAGGAGCAAAACCCGGGACAGCCTCAGGGAAGATTTGGAGGAGGGGAAGAGTATGATTCAGTCCTTCAGGAAGAATGAAGGATTAAAGGTCATTTCTGAGGAAAACCACGTTGCGGAAATTACCGATGCCGTATGCGAGGAGGAGTCATGGGTCATACGGTACTGGGTCGTTTCCTTTGACGGTTTGGGAACCAAACTTATCTCACCGGATTGGTTCAGTGAATACCGGTGGAAGGAAGGGGAAGCGGTGCTGACTCTGTCCCTGGATGATGTTGCGTCCTCCCCCGATTACGATCCGGACCTGGAGATCGACCGGAAGTACGAAGAGAAGCTCTACGACACCTATAAACAGCCGAAGTACTGGCCGTGATGGCTAAGGTATTCCAAACTATGAAAAGTAATTACTTATTACTGGATATGCTCTGCCAGGTTTTATACGGCATTTCCTCCATCTCCTTCCAGAGAGGGAGCTTCTTGACCACAAGGCTATGCTCATGGTGATGAGAAAAAAAGACGATTAAATGATGAATCGGCATCACGGGGAATTGCCGAACAGTAAAGGAACCAAGTACCACGAGAAGCATCATAGAAGTTGCTATATCAGATGCTGTCTTCGCTTAGTAATTTACAGTAAAAATACATAATCCCCTTCCTCCGGTACCGATGTACAGGATATCGTGTGTGTCTAATAATAAACATCGAATATGATCACTGACCAATCCGTCGTTGGTGGTGTAGGTGCTCCAAGCGGAACCGTTGAAGACACTTAATCCGCTGCTGTTTGTACCGGCATACACGATCCCCTGTGAGTCAACTGTTACTGCTTTTATTTCATTTTCCGCCAAACCTTCAGCGGTAGTATAGGTATTCCAGGAAGTACCGTTGTAGATGCTCAAGCCTCCGAAAACTGTTCCCGCGTAAAGATTACCGGAGTCATCCATGTATAACGCTCTTACGTAATTGTCCGCAAGTCCGTCAGCAGTAGTATATCCGGACCATGCTGTTCCGTCAAAAATACTGATCCCTTCGGAATGAGAACCTGCATAGACTGTGTGTGAATTATCTATTGATAAACAATAAACATTATCACCCAGCATACCGTCTGTTGTTGTATAGTAATCCCAATTAGTGCCGTCAAAAAAGCTTAGACCGTATGATGTACCGGCCCAGAGTATATTAGAACTGTCTAGATCGAGTGCTTGAGTTACGTGGCAGGACATTCCATCACTTGATGGAAAGGATGTCCATGTATCGGATTCGAGAATGTTTACTCCTGCTTCTGTACCTATGTAAACGCGGTCTCCCGATTTTCTCACACTATTTACAACATTATCGATGAGTCCGTCGCCGGTGTGGTAAGAAGTCCAGGTAGAACCGTCGTATAATGCGATGCGCTCTGCGTTGGATACTCCGTATAGCCCCGCATAAATAGTTCCTGATCCGTCAGTGCACACACTCTGAACGTAGCTATCTTCTAAGCCGCCATTTTGACTGTAGTTTGTCCAGGTAGATCCATCAAATACACTCAAGCCTCAGGCTGTTGCGGCGTATAAATTTCCGGAAGCGTCTACGTGGAGATCAAAAACATTGTCACTTATTAAGCCTTCACTGGTGGTATATGTTTCCCAATCCGTTCCGTCGTAACTGCTTATACCTCCGAAGGTGCCTGCATAAAGTATTCCTTTAGACTCATCAATCACTATTGACCGGACATTATCCGATACAATACCACTAGTGGATGTGGAGTAAGTTTCCCGCGTCAAAGGTTCCTGCGAAGAGAACACCCGCTGAATCCACGTACACGCTTTTTACACTATCTGAAGCGATTCCGCTTGTTCCGGTATTGTAGACCGTCCATGCGCCATCGTACAGGCAAACACCGTCATTCGTCCCGACATAAACATCTCCCGATGAATGAACAAAGACCGACTGAACAACGTTGCTGCTAAGCCCATTACTGGTAGTATAATTTTTCCAAGAGACACCATCATATATACTCAAGCCGCTAGTAGTCCCTGCATATATAACTCCCGAAGAATCTACGAAGATATCATTAACGTGATCTCCAATTAAACCGTCACTTTCTGTGTAGGAAGTCCATGATGATCCATCGAAGATGGAGATTCCCCCGCTTGTTCCGGCATAAAGGGTGCCTGAAGAGTCGGTGAAGACACTATTTACATCGTTGTCTACCAAACCATTGTTTCCTGTATTAATGGTATAATAAGGTTTCACATAGCTCAGTACCGGATCAACTTCTCGTACCGTAACGGTGCCGTTCGCGGTAAAACCGCCGTCTTCGGTTGATACCGTTATGGTTGCGGTTCCGGATTCAACAGCAACTACCAACCCGTTTTCGTTCACTGTAGCTACCGATTCGCTGCTGCTGGACCAGCTGACTGCTTTATTGTCGGCGTTTTCCGGTGTCACCGTTGCATCCAGCAGTTCCATAAAAATTATTATATCATATATTATTAATATTTGGTACCTATCCGGAAGCATACCTATAAAGTATATGGGCTGAACGGATGAAGATCCGGCTGCTTTTAAGCGGAATGATCGGGCCGGTAGTATCCGGCCATCTCCGGAGAAACAACCATTCTCCTCCCGTTCACAAACACTATACCGATGTTCTCAGGGTCTTCCATCACTGAAATATCCTCCAATACTCTCTTATCCAGCAACACTAAATCAGCCTTCTTTCCGGGTTCGAGGGTTCCGATCTCTTCATCTACACCCAGAGCCTTTGCGGTATCACCGGTGCCGATTCTCAGAACTTGGAGCGGTAGCGCCCCGCAGTCACAGAGGTAGTTCATCTCGGTAACTGCATCGCCCGGTCCGCCGTCGGTACCTAAAGAGAGACGTATACCCATCTCGATGGCTCTTCGTACGCCCTCCCTGTGTATGGGATTCGCGTGTTTCATCCGTTTGACCATATGGTCCGGAAGATGGGACCGGGAGTACGATTTTTCCGAGGTGATGTAGAGGGTGGGCATGTAACTCAGGTTCCGGTCCGAGATTCCATCCAGCGCTTCCTGATCGATCAAGGCACCGTGCAGAATGATGTCGCATCCCGCTTGTATCACCAGATTTAATGCGGGCTGCGCGTGGGCGTGAATCTGTACCTTTTTCCCCTTGGCATGAGCCTCTCCGGTTAAGGCTCTAAGCTCCTCCAGGGTATAATCCAAGAGATCGAGACGCTCGTGCTTCCACATAAACCCGCCGCCGGCCGCGCTTTTTATGCAGTCGGCGCCTCCCGCTGCCAAGTGGCGGACCGCCTTCCGGACTCCCCATGGCCCGTCCCCGGCGTATCCCCGGACATGCCCGCCCGTTGAATTCATCATTCCCCCGATAAGCATCCGGGCCATGGGAGGCAGGTAATCTTCCTCGATGGAATCTTTCAGTACCTGACTTTCCGGACAACCTCCCACATTCACCACGGTAGTGACGCCATGGAACATGGAGGTCCGCAGTTTTCTTATGGCCCGTATATTATGAGTGAGGTGTCCCTGGGTGTCCAATTTTGCCGGGCTTCCGGTAAGGTGCATGTGACCGTCGATGATTCCGGGGATAACGGCGCAGCCTGAACCGTCGATAACTTCAGCGTCTTCAGGTATGGAACACGACTTTTGAGGTCCGGAATAGACAATCCGGTCTCCCTTCATTATCACGCAGCCGCTGTTTATAGGTTCTTTCTCCGTTCCGTCGAATAAAAAGTCTCCCGTTACCGCAACGGTGTGTTCTTCCATGATGTTCTCCCCGCACTCAGGTTTTTTTAATTATACAATTTAAAGTGTTTTTAGCCCACACGTACTTAACACTCCTGCTAAGATGAATATAATACTTCGTGACCGAAATAAATTAGTAAGGAAAGGTTACCCTGAATTATAGGAAAACAGTAATAGATCAAATAAATCACCGGGAAACACCGAAAGTCCCCTACACCTTACGGTTCGACGCGGGTTCACGGGAAGTCCTTGACCGGTACTATGGGGGCCGGCATTGGCAGAATAAAATAGAGCCTTTTATAGCCAAGGTGTGGGCGGTGGATAATCAGTACAAGAATGATATTGGTGACGGCAGGACCCGGGACATCTACGGAAGTATCTGGAAAGATGACGGTAAAGCCGCCCATCTGGAGGAGCCGGTCATGAAGGAACCGGATCTCTCGTCGGCCGATTTTCCGGATGTGTCCGCTTTTTTAAAAAATGGTGAATTCCACCGGGCGGAGCATGAATGCGGGAAATTTCCCGACAGCTTCCGGGTGGTGCACATCCCCTGGGGACTGTTCGAGCGAAGCTGGGCTTTGCGGGGTTTCGAGAACGCGTTGATGGATATGGTTGCCAATGAATCTTTCTACGACGGTCTTCTTGACCGGATTACCGAGCACCTCATGATGTTCGTGGAGACGGCGCTGAAATTGCCGATAGACGGGGTCATGTTCGGTGATGACTGGGGAGGTCAGCAGGGACTTTTGATGGGAGCGGACAGGTGGCGCCGGTTCTTTAAGGAGCGGTGCCGCAGGCTCTTTGGACGGGCCCGGGAAGCGGGTAAAAAAGTGCTTACCCACTGCTGCGGAAATATTATAGAGATAATACCCGATGTAATTGAAATAGGATTGGATGTGTATGAGAGTTTTCAGCCGGAGGTAATGGATATCTACGCGGTTAAGAGGGAATGGGGAGACAGGCTTACCTTCTGGGGCGGATTAGGCGCGCAGAGCGTCATTCCTTTCGGCACTCCGGCGGATATACATGATGAGATCAGGAAGATGAAGCAGGAGTTGAGCCGGGGCGGCGGCTTTATCCTTGCCCCTGCAAAAGAACCGCCGGAGGAGACTCCGGCGGAAAATCTTGCCGCATTACTTGAGAGTTTTACCGAAGGGTAGAAGCTACTCTCCGGGGAAAGAATCAACAACACTGAAGTTGGTAAAGGTAATCGGGTTGTCGGTCCCCCAGGCATAGACGGTTAAGTATCCCTGGTCGCCTACAATGGCATTTTCTTCCAGGTGGTTAATCACCTCGTTATCATCGACAAAAACCCATACCCGGATTCCGCCTTCTTCGTTTATTGCGCCGGCGGTGATGGTGTGGGTTTCGCCGCTTTCGAAGTAGGTGTTGTCCACGGTTTGAATTATTTCATTCTTATTCTGCCGGTGCAGTTCAATGGTATTTTCTCCGGCCCCGAAAACGACGAGGAAACAGTTGGTGCCGTTCCAGTAAGGCTGTCCTGCCAGTCCCTGCCGTAGCGCGAACGCCGGCCACGCGACAATATCCATACTCATGTCAAACTGCAGGATTTCATTACCGTACTGCTGTTCGATGTAGGATGCCACTCCGTTGTCCAGATAGATACCCCCGCTTACCGCCTCTATTTTGGCGGTCATGTTTGCTTCCCAGTTTTCCAGGGTTCCGAACGGTCCGGCTTCCACGACTTCTTCTTCAGCCGTTTTGGTTTCAGCCATTTCCGTTTCTTCGGCCATTTCCGTTTCGGTAGTTTCCGGTCCCGTGGCACAGTATGTTAGAAGAGCAATAATCAGGATAGAAAAGATAAAAAAGCCTTTAAAAAATTTGATCATTCAGATCCTCCTTTATGTTGATGATATGAAATCAGTATAGAAACACCTTTTAATTCTTGGGTAGTGTAAATTTCCTATATAATTTTGAATTTCATTAAGAAGTTATTATTTGCCAGTACGGAGCGGGAAAAAAAATACTTTTATATAAATATTTGTCTTTACAACAACAATTTCTTTGATCCTAAGTTTTCTATGGTATAATGCGTAATAGCTATGAATGCTCAAGACATTAAAGATCATCCCAATAAAATCTACCGAAAACTCTTTTTAAGCTTTCTGATACTGGCTGTAATAACAATTGCATTGAGCTCATCGTTTTTATATATGAATTTCAGCCGTTCTACTGTCCGTCTAGTGAATACTTCCGTGCAGGACAATCTGTCAAAAATCAGCTACAGCGCGTCTCTTATGAAAAATAACGCGAAGGTACTCGCCTCTCAGATGTATCTGGACAGAGAAATCCAGCTTATACTGTTCGGAATATCGGATAAGCTGATCGACTTCATCAGTCCCATTGAGCGGCTGGAAACCTATATAGACAGCACTCCCTTTATTCATTCAATCTATCTATATAATGGAAAGAAACAGAAAATTTATACCGATATGGGAACCCGGTGGATGTATGATTACCGAGAATTTTTTGATCATAGTTTTCTTAAGATTCTGGAGAAGTCGGAAAGTTCGCTCCATCTTAAGCCCATACCGCGGACCGTGGAGAATATAAGCGGAATAGGATCTGAGGGAGTCTATACGTTTTTATTTTTTTCAGAATCTGAGTAAATCAGCCTTGGAAAACTATATTATCGCCATCAATATTTCCGAGGAATGGATGCATAACGTCATTTCCTCGATGGAT
>CAZUAE010000022.1:26601-47204 GCA_964618265.1 uncultured Spirochaetales bacterium
TATCGCCATCAATATTTCCGAGGAATGGATGCATAACGTCATTTCCTCGATGGATAAATCGGCCCTTAATAATACGTTCGTGATTGATGATCAGGGCAAGATCATGGTCAGTTCTGGAAAATATTCCCTCCTCTATGACGCTTCTGATCTCTCCCACATCAGGCGGATTATAAACTCTCCGGAGTCATCGGGCTTTTTTGTAGAAACTATCGACGGGCGAAAGTCTCTGGTCAGTTATGTGGCTGCTGATTTCGGGTGGAAGTACATTCATACACTGCCGTATGAAAGTATCACTGCCGATACCAAAAGTATCAGGACCATCACGGTTCTTGCCGCTGTTTTATCCTGGTTATGGGGCTGCTGTTCGCCTATTTTGCCGCCAAGATACTGTACAAGCCGATCAATAAACTTGTCTCCGAGCTAAAAAGTTTGGAAGGTGAGAAGATCGATAACCGGCAGACACTGCGGCAGATGTTTCTGCGGAACTTCCTTAATTCTTCCGGGATAGATAATTTTGACTTGATCTGGGCAAAATTAGCTGATTACGGCATTCATTTTGATTCTTCTTTCAATTTTGTACTGATTCTGTTTGAAATCGAGAAGGAAAGGAGCGGAACTGTTTATATCGGAACTGTGAGTAATAAGCTCTTCAAAATGGCTCTTGGAAAACGGATAGAAGAAACAGCTTCATCTTTCGCGTTTTCCCTGTCCGTGGATACTGACGAAAATCATGTTGTATTAATAATGACCGGTATTGCGGGCAGTTTTGATGACATGGAACGGGTAAGAGAGAAGACAATAGAGATTCAGCGGGTAATCCGTAATTCATATTCTACCGAAGTGACTGCCGCTGTCAGCAGTATTGGAACGGGGGCACAATCTCTCCCGCGCCTTTTCGGAGAAGCGAAACAGGTAATTGCGTACAAATTATACCGCGGCAGGGGAGTGGTGATTACCGTTGAAGACATCCCCCAGTGTAATCCGGAAGAGTATATATATCCCGAACAGCTTGAGAAAAACATGATAAGTCTTCTGATGCTGGGAAAAATTAAAGACGGGAAAAAGCTGTTTGATCAGATTCTTGAATCTACCACCTCGTACAGTGTTGAAGTCTGCCGAATGACGATTCCCCATCTTGCCCTGTCCCTCTACAATTCTGTCAGGGTCCTTGAACCGGGGAGCAGTGACGGCCGGGTGCTCAACTTGAGCGAATTTATCATGAAGATCGAGCTACTTGATACGATTGAAGATATCAGGAACCGGTTTTACATGCTCTTCGACGGAATAGGAAGAGTTGTGAATAACGGGCTGCAGCGGAAGCACGAAAAAATGATTCAGTACATCAAAGAACTGGTGGACAAGAAGTATGCCGATATAAATCTGTCCGTGGAATCCATTGCCGATACAATAGAACTGTCTCCCACATATCTGGGGAGACAGTTCAGGAAGTATACCGCGATTACGTTAACAGAATATATCACCCGGGTGCGCATCAAGAAGGCGAAGAAACTGCTGTTAGAAACCGATGATCCGATAAATGAAATATCCGAGAAAGTCGGAATCATTAACAGCAGTTATTTTTACACCCTATTCAAAAAATGTCAGGGAACTACGCCCGCGGAATTCCGCCGGCAGAATTTGATGAAGGTTGACGAGCATAAGTATTCGATCGCTCCGATATCCGGTTTCCCGTCCCGTACCTCTTCTTCTACAAGGATTCCATTATCTATTGCCGGGCTGTCCGGTCCCGCCGGGTAATAACAGTTTTCATCGATGCCGTCGGGAAGGATGATGAGAGGATCGTTCTTTATGTTGTCCTCCATTGTATAAGAATACGGCAATGGAATACTGAAACTGCTCCGGTACCCGGCGATGATGTTGTTCCTTAGGGTTACATACAGCACCTTGTTTTCGTTCGATATGTTGACGGCCGCGTATTGTTCCTTTTCTCCGGGATTAAAGAAGATATTGTTTGCGAGCGTGATGTATTTTACAAAGAGCCCTTGAGACTGGCCCACCAGCTGAACCGGAGCGGGAAAATTTCCGACTACCGTGTTATTATAAATGCTGATGTTTTCGGCGCCTCCCCCTTCCATGGGAGCGATTCGCACAAAGGTATGATCGTTAACGGTTCCGCCGTAGGCGATATTATGATGGATTTTTACATCCGAAACGGCACCGTCCCCGGGCCATACAGCGATCCCGAATCCGCTGGGGTTCTCGAAATAGTTATGGCAGATTTCTACATTGCTCAATCCGGCTTCAATGTTTATATATTGACTGGGTGTTCTTCGTCGGTTCCATGGTGTTTCCGTCTTTTGATCCATCCGCTTTATTTTTACCGCCAATTCTTCGCTGGTCCGTTCCTTTTGAATTATGGAACAGTGATGAACCTTAAGTGAGTAGTCACCGTGTCTGTTTTCTCCGGCCTGGGAATTCGCAAAGGAGAACCAGGTGTTGGCTCTTACATTGAATACCTCACATCCGTCGTAGGCATTTATCAAGCATAGCGAACTTGCCTTATCCCAGTAGAGGCTGTCGTATACTTTTATATCGCAGTTATATACTTTCAGGTTTCGAGCCCATCCGCCGCCGTACTGGCTGATACCCTCTCCGTATCTGGAAATACTGTTATCGATCGTTATGTCATGAAATTGGGAATCCTTGATCCCGCTGTAGTAGAGGGCGGCGGTACTCCAAGTCTGCATGTCCGCTCCTCCGCAGTCGGTCAAGGTGAGATGGGAAAGGCGGATGTTTTCGTTATAATCTGCCGGGTCCTCATGCTTTGTTCCACCGTTAGCGAGCACTTGGAGCCCGGTAAAATCAATCTGGTTGAACCTGATGTCACTCACGGTTATATTATCTCTGCCCCGGATACTTATTCCGGTGCTCAGTTGTTTTTCATTTCCTTCGATAGAGAACCCTTCAATTATTTGGTTTCCTTTTACCCCTTTATCGATGCTGTGCAGAGTCAATCCGTAATGGACCGTTCCGGAATAACTGAGAACGGTCTTGTCCTGCCCGGGGCCTTTGACGGAAACACCGGGCGCGATTTTTGAGACGGAAGTTTCATGGAATGTTCCTTTGCCCAGAAGAATAAGGTCTCCTGTTTGTTTTACCCGGGAGGCGGCAAAGGAAAGGGATTTCCAGGGAGCTTCTTCGGTTCCGTCTCCCGCATCGTCGTTCCCGGACGGTGTCACATGCCATACCTTTCCGGTTAGCTCAGGTTTCGGAATTATTTTTAATGTAACTTCCGCCGACGGTTCGGGCCGGCACATCTTGTCTATACCGGCGCATCCGCTGAATAGTAAAACCGCCGCAGAAAAAAGAAACATGGTAAGATATTTAATTTTCATTTCTGTATCCCTAAAAAAAGCAGCTGCCCGAAACAGGTAGCTGCTGCCGATTATTGATTCTTCTTCGCCTCTAAATAGGCGTTGAACTGTTTTTTAAACTCGTTTAACTCAGCGTTAATATACGGTTTTCCCTCCTCCGCCAGATACGCGAATACTTCTTCCACGGTGGAAAAATTTGAAGGCATTATTCCAACCCGCAATGTTTCTATGTAATCCGATACATAGGTGTCCCATGCGGTTGCGGTGTCCTGGATAGGTTCCATGTTGAATGAAAAATCTGAGTGTATTTCAACAACCGGATCCTTGCTGTACTGGATTGCCATTTTATTCATGTTTTCGTCAAAACCCGGGGGAAAATACATGTTTGTGGTATTTCCGATCACCCACCGGTGTCCCACATTGTTGTATCCGGAATTATCAATCGGTTCGATATTATTGGGGCCGGTTTTTACGTAGTGCTCGTCTTCGATGCCGTATACAAGCAGGTTGTACAGATAGGGATCGGTGTTCAGAAGTTCAATGAACTGCATTGCTTTTCCCGGGTTTTTGCAGTTCGGGCTTATACAGTTGACTGTCGCTTTAGGTCCTCTTCTGTCGAAAACCATCTCTCCTAAGGGTATGGTTTTGACAGGAAATCCGTACCGCTGGGTAAGGGACGGGGTTGAGTCGAAGAGGTAGCCGCCGATGAATCCGCAGGCGTACCTGCCCGTTCTGGCTTCAGCCTGGTTATCCGTTATCGCCACCACATCCTGCCGGATATAACCTTTATCCACCCATTCGATTGTCTTTTTATAGTCGTCTAAGTTGATGGGATCATAGATGTAGCATTTTACCGTTTCCGGTTTATCGTAGGTGATGTAAACATTACCCGCATTGGGCCACCGTTTTAACGGAAAAATCATCATCGGTCCGGCGGCTACTACACACATAGCCATACGCATGGCTTCCGACGGTACCTCGACGTCGCTGAGCATCTGAGGCGGAAGCTGGCTTGCCATCTCCCCCCGTATCACCTCGATATTCGCCATGATCTGCCTTAACAGCATCTGGAGCGGAAATAGCCGGCGATCCGAGATAAAAAGAAGGCTCATCCACCACTCATTCCAGTAGAACATGGTGAGAAAAAACGCCACAGTTGCCAGCACAGGTTTGGAAAGGGGAATGATGATCTGCCAAAAGATTCGGATCTCCCCGGCGCCGTCAATTTTTGCCGATTCAATAAGACTTAACGGCAGCCGTTTGAAATATGTCCGGAGAATTAGAATGTAGAATGCATTTACCATGAGGGGGAAGATCAGTACCAGCAGATTATTTTTTAGGTGCAGGTATTGGGTGAGGTAGATGTAGAAAGGGACAAGTCCGGCCCGGAAAAGCATGGTAAAAAAGAAAAAGAAAGTAAACACAAAACGAAGTTTGAAAATGCTCCGGGATAACGCGTAAGACGCCATGGACATAATCACCAGGCCGATAACCGTTCCCGAAACGGTTACTATAGTACTGACACCGTAAGCGTTTATGATCCGGGGAGGATTTGCCAGTATCATCTTGTAGGCGGTCAAAGAAAATTCTCCCGGTATCAAGGTGAACCCCTCGGCCATAATGGAATCTTCACTGGAGAGTGAGATGGAGACCACAAGCCAGATTGGAATGATGACCAGGAGACAGATAAATATCAGAATGATGTTGATGCTTGCCGAATGCAGTTTTGACGGTGCTACTGATGTTACCATCTCTTCGTTGATCCTCCCGGTTAAAAAAGTGAATTATCCGGCTCAATTCTGCGGACAATCAAATTGGTCACTAAAACCATCACAAATCCCACAATGGACGGAAAGAATCCCGCGGCTGCCGCTTTGCTGATGTTGTTGCTCCTCATGAGCATCCGGTACACAAACGTATCTACTACGTCGGTGGTGCGGTAAATTGTATTTACGTCTCTGGTTATAAAATAGAATAGACCGAAATCTGAATTGATAATTCTTCCCATATTCATGATAAAAAGAATCGTAATCATTGGTATCAGGGAAGGAATACTGATAAACCGCATCTTTTGTAATCGGGTAGCACCGTCGATTGAGGCGGCTTCGTACAATTCACTGTCGACACCGACCAGCGTTGAATAATACAGAACGCTTCCCATGCCCACATTTTTCCAGAGATGTGCTATGGTCAGAATTCCGGGCCAGACTTCGGGTTTGGTATACACATTGACCCGCTCCAAACCAATTGCGGTTAGGATACGGTTCAGTACTCCGTAATCGTAATTTAAAACCGCAAAGGCCATAAAGCCTGCTACAATCCATGAAATGAAGTTCGGCAGAATGAGTGTCGTATGGTAGACTTTGACAAGCCATTCCTTCGTCAACTCGAAAATAAGAAGGGCGATAATTACCGCGACGATGGTTCCGAAGATGATAAAGAGGACATTTATGAACACCGCGTTTCTCGTGATCCGCCAGGCATGACCGGTCTGAAAGAGAAACTTGAAATTGGTGAATCCCGCTCCGGGGCTGTTGAATATTCCGAGCCGGGGATCAAATTTCTTGAATGCCAATATGAGTCCCGGCATGGGCATATAAGAAAAGATGAAAGTAACCAGCGCAGCCGGAAGAACCAGCAGCAGCAACTCCGCGTTGCTCCGGCGGTTCCGTCTTGCTCTTGCCGAAGTTTTTGTTTTTGATAATCTTGCAGGTATCATTTTCATTGTTCTGCATCGTAAACCTGCTGTTTTTTGCTGTATACTCAAAATATCTGATATTTATTTAAAAAGCCGACATAGTATCTTAAAATTTTATATTTAATTTTAAATACTTTTACAAAGCCTTTTTTCAAATCATATATTGCGGGTATAGTTCTTATACATTAATTGATAAAGGAATGATGGTATGAAATGGAACGGAAATAAATCGCTAGCAATTACTATGTGGGATTTTTCCTGGCTGGAACGGCGATGGCCGGGAGCTGGGTATGGAGATTGGGGAAGAATCCTGGACGAGCTTAAAATGCGGGGATACGACGCTGTCCGGATCGAGGCATATCCCCATCTTATTTCCGCGGATAAAACCGGGTTCTACGAACTGCTTCCCGTTTGGAATACTTCGGACTGGGGAAGCCCCGCTCCCCTTACGGTATCACCGTACCCCGCTCTGATTGAATTTATTGAAGCCTGCGGCGAACGGGAGATTCTCATAGCACTTTCGTCCTGGTTCCGGCAGGACAAGCAGGAAACAGGGAAAGGGATAAAAACTCCGGAAGATTTGGCTAAAATCTGGACGGATACGCTTATTACTATTGAAAAAGCCGGGCTCCTGGACTCTATCTTATATGTTGATCTTTGTAATGAATTCCCCCATCAGCTGTGGACACCCTTTCTTCCGGAGGAAGCGGGCCACGATATCACCCTTCATTCCCGAAATACCCTGCTGTACAGCTGGATGAACATTCCGTTAGATCATATGCGCTCCCGGTTTCCGGATACGGAATTTACCTTTTCCAATATCGTCTGCAAGGATTGGAAAAACCGAGACCTTTCAATCCTCGATTTTCTGGAACTTCATATCTGGATGGCCGCCGGTGATTTCTATAAACAAGTGGGATACAACTATGAACGGTTTGATCCGGCGGGTTACGAGAAGATTGCGGCCAACGCCGAAAAAATCTACCGGCAGAATCCTGAACATTGGCTCGGAGTCCTTAAGGAGCTGATCCTGACGGCTGCGGAAGAATCCGTCTCGTCCGGCCGGTATCTGGGTACAACAGAAGGCTGGGGAATCGTGGATTATAAGGATTGGCCCGGATTGGACTGGGGGTGGGTAAAAGAAACCTGCGCGTACGGTGTTTCCGAAGCCCTTAAAACGGGACGCTGGAAGTACCTGTGTACCAGCAATTTCCGCGGTCCTCAATTTCGGGGAATGTGGGATGATATCTCCTGGCACCAGAGACTTGCGAAACAGATTAATGCCGGTTAAAGGGTGCATTCTTCGCTGTTATTGTATACCATCGAAGATCCTATGGCAGACAAAAACACAACCAGCGGCTCAATTTCAATCGGTTCATTCACCTATCCGGAGGACGTTGTCTCCGTCACCCTGTCCGACCCGGTAATCGCGGCGGTTTCTCCCGATACGGAGGAAGCAGGAAAATGGGGAGTGTTCCAGTTCCCCATGATCTGGCGCTCGGAGCTCTCGGGGAAAATCCAGCTCCAGATCCACAACGGTCTCGATACCCAGGGCAGGGCGGGGTATCAGGATACTCCGCTTTACTTTGAGTCTTCCGATGAGGGAAAATCGTGGGTTTCTATCCCGGAAGATAAGGCGGACTTTACACCCCGGTCCGTGCCGCTTCCCGGCAGAGGTGCCGTCCGGCTTGGCCGTATTCGGGACGATGTCCACCAGCATGAAACGCCGTCATCAGCCGAACCGGACGATCTGATTCTGCCCGGTAAACTCGGTCTAAAACCCCGGGGAGAGTTTCTCTCACCCAACGGCCATGGAATCAGAACGGTATACCGATACGGAGATATCCCCGAAGAAGCCCGATCCTTCCCGGTTTGGGTAAAGGCCCCCGAAGAAAAGTGGACCCTCCGTTCCGGGACCCTGGACTTTCCGGAACTCCTGATTGGGGCGTTCACCCGAAGCCTGGTCTACGGTGAGTGGCAGCCGGTGGAGCCCCGGATATCGAAACCGAGACCCCAAGCCGCGGTTTGTGACGCGGCGGGAGTTATCTATGGTATCGTCGGCGGACAGCATCCCGAAAAGAAGGAGTTTTTCGGGGTCATCTACTGCGCTGCGTCCGAGGACGGCGGAATCACCTGGAAAAAACGGGGGGTGATCGCGGATCAGGCCGATATTTCACTCTGGGGTTTCAGTAAGCTGGAAAACGACCTTCATGTTACCAAAACGGGAGAACTGGTCGCGGTTTCCCGAACCGATATGTCCCGTACCGATCCCGGCGATCCCCGGTACACCGTGCTGAGCCGCTCCGCCGACGGCGGCAGAACTTGGACCCGTTCTGTTCCGATCGCCCCCTACAGCGTCCGCCCCCAGCTGATTCCCCTTCAGAACGGAGTCACGGCATTGCTCTACGGCCGCCCCGGGGTCCATCTTTTCTTCTCCGACGATCCATGCCGTAAGTGGCACACGCCCCGTACAGTTATAGGCCGTCATGCGGAGGAGTTTGCCCGGATCGCCGAACACACTGGGGAAAACCTGTACGGTCTCTGCTTCGGAAACGACACCTGCGGCAATGCCCGGCATGTAATAACCGGACCGGACCGGTTTCTGGTGGCGTATTCCGATTTTACCACCCGGAGTACATCGGGCAGGATGCGGAAGCTTATCAAAGTCCGGGAAGTTCGGGTATACTGAACGCGAATGGAAATACTCTTTATACGGGATGCAGCAGAAAAATCACCCCTTTCCGAAGACCTGACGAACCGGATCGTGAGTACGGTCCGGCTGCTGGGCAGTTCTGCCGACGCGGCCGACATCGGCCGGGACGGTTTTTGCTTTTCCTCTCTATGCCTATACTCTGCCAGCAGCCTTTACCCGGTTTTTAGAAGAGTACCGATTGATTAGGCAGGATATCCTTACCGATGGTAACGGTGACCTTCCGGATTTTGCCGTTAAACCCGTCATACCCAAACCGTTGATTAACTATATGAAGGACAGCTGGCGGTCTAAAAAAATCATGTCCCGCCGGTGATATTACATTAGGAAAATTGTCCGGAAATTGCCTTTATAGTTACTATTAAATTGATTTTTCGGTGTTTATTTACTATTATATTAATCAGATCCTGCTATTTCTCAGTCACCCTGCCAAGCACAGCTCAAATTTTTATTTATTGCTGTCTGCAAAGCAACAAGAATTTTTGCGTCAGTAGACACAAGGAAAAGCTAAAATGAAAAAATATATTTTATTACTCATATTTTTCTGCGCCGGGGTGTTAGAGCTCCTCTTTGCGCAGGCCCCTGTCCCTTTCAATCCAGGAGATTCCGATACTCTTAAGGGACGCAAAATAATGGAAGCCGCCGATAACAGCGGTACATCACCGGTGGCAATGGTAAGTAACACCACTATGATGATCGTCAAAGGAAATCCGGACAATCCTATCATTAAGCGGTCTGTAACGCGCCGGGTAAAACGTTCGGAAAATGAAACCTGGACCCTTTCGGAAACGGTTTATCCTTCCCGCATGAAAATCCTCACCTACTCCTATTCGAACCGGGATGATGAAATCTGGATCAAACTCTCCTCCGGGGCTCCGAAACGGATCTCCGGATCGGGAAAACAGGGATACGTGCAAAACTCCCATCTTACCTATGAGGATATGGAGTCCATGGATTTGGATGATTATCGGTTTTCGTACCTCACAACGGTTACCATTGCTGTGGAAGGAACACCTACCGAATGTTATTGGGTGGAAAGGACCAAAGTTTCGGGAGAATCTTCCCGGTATTCCAAAAGCCGCCTTTACATTACTAAAGATGAGCTTTTCATTGTCCGCATCGATATGTGGGACCAGAATGGTAACCCCCATAAGACCTGGCGGGTTTTAGACCTTGAACAGGTTCAAGGCACCGAACGCTATACGCTGGCAGCTAAAATCGGAGTAAGCTTGGTGGACGATCCGACCACTCCAAGGGTGGACGAAGGGAAAAATCAGTACACCATAATGGAGCTTGCAGATATCCGGGTGGATGATGATGCCGATATCAATCTAAGTGATTTTAAAAAGGAATCTATGTAGGATGCACGGTTTTCGTTTTTTCGTGATATTCCAGGTACTTCTCTTATTGTTCTGCGGAACTATTTCGGCGCAGGAGGATGATCCATTCGGCGACCCCTTTGCGGAAATTGAAAAGGACCCGGAACCGGAGGAGTCCGGCGAAACCGATGAAGGGGACGGAACGGAGAACTCCGAATTCTCTCCACCGCCCCTGGAAGTATACGGGACAATTTCCCTGCATCCCATTCTTTACCTTAACAAGGGAAATGGGGATTATGCAGAACCTTTTTTCCCCCTCAGCTCCATGGACGGCAGGATAAATGTAAGACGCCGGATGGCAAATACTGAGTTTTTTGCTGGATTTTCCGCCGGTGCGGTATACCGTCCTAACACGGTACCGGAAACTGCTGTTGATGTGGAAGAGCTCTACTTCAGGCATCTAAGCGATTTTTCCGATGTTACCGTGGGCAGGTTCTCTCCGGAATGGTCCCCCATGAACGTCTTCAAGCTGAGTGATTTTTTCGCACCCCAGTCCGGATTATTTTTTGGAGGATCAGGTTTTACCCGGGTAAGTACCGGTCTTCGGGTTATCTTCTATTATAAAATTTTCTCCTTCGAGGGGATTTACCTCCCATTCTATACAGCTTCTATTCCTTTCAGTGAGTATGCTTCAGAACTTTTTAATTTTTCTCCATATCCCGATACCGTTCCGGTGAACATTACGGATAATGAACCCGGTATGAAGAGGGATACTCTGCAGGCCGCCTTCCGAGCCGGTTTGGATTTTGGTTTTGCAGACTTCTATTTTTTCGGCCGTCACGGTTATCCTCCTGATGCAATTATTACATCCGAAACAGTTTTTACCCCGCCGGCGGATCTCATGTTGGAAGTAACAAAGGAATATCCCAAAGTAAACAGTCTGGGACTGACTGCAATAAGCGAGGTATGGCGGATCATCTTTAATGCCGAAGCATCGGTAACCTTCGATTATCCTCTTATCGTTACCGAGACAGTGATTTATCCCGATCCAATCGGGACGGTGGAAAATAAATCTATGAAAGCAGCGGCATCTCTCAGGTGGAGTGCGGGATTCGATTGGGAGATTTTTAAAAACATCAGAATTATCGGGGAGTACTCCGATTTTCACCTCCTCGAAGATATTTCCAATGTTGATACATCCCGGAATCCCGGAGACACCGTCTTTGGAGCTTTGGATGTGATACTTCCCGCTCCTAAGTTTGAATTGGGTTTTACAACCGGTCCCTTATATGATTGGTCTGGAGGGGAGTTCACCTACATAAACAGCATCCGTACGGATTTTTTTAACGGCATTTCCATGGAACTTTCGGGAATCTACTTCGATGTTTTTAAAACTACCGACAGCACTACGGAGATGTATGAGGAATTATCAGGAGATTTTCTCTTTGATTTAAACATTGAATACACATTTTGATTAAAAGGATTACAAGATGAACTTTTTTAACCGGGCAATAATGAAACCCAGCCTTCATCCGGTTCTTACCTTAATAATTATATGTATACTGATATTAGCGGCCGTCCCGGGTATCATTGGCTTTAACAATATTCCCCTGTTGAACCAAATTGGTTTTCTGCAGGATGTGGGAGGAATCCGGCAGGACAACACCACTGACGGTTATGTTGGCTCCTTGGACAGTTTCTATATTAAAGACCAGTACGTTGAGGATACCTTCGGAGATCCCGGGACCAACATATTTATCTCGGTGGAATCGGAGAATATTTTTACCTACGAAACGCTTGTTTATCTGAGGGACCTGCATCAGCATATCGCTTCTTTGAACGGAGTAACGGATGTAACTTCCGTCATAAACCTTGAGGATGTATCGGGGCAGAATGATGAAATTGTAACCTACGATCTTATCCCAAAGGATGATGACGGAAATCCGGTTCTTCCCCAAAGCCAAGCGGAGCTGACCCGCTTAAAAACAGAGCTTGAATCAAACGGCATGTTCGAGTCCTTCATCTATTCGAAAAAACGGAACAGTCAAGGTATCCCTCAAGCGTGGAACATTTCCATCGGTATGGAAGAGCAGACCGATCGCGACACCGATTTTATCAACTCTGTGGAAAAGGAGCTTCAGGATTTCCAGGATCCCCGGTTTACCACCTATCTGTTCGGCGGGGATGTCCTTACCCGGGCTGTGGACAATTCCGGCGTCCAGGATCTGGGAAGACAGGTACCCCTTATCCTTCTGGTGATCTGTCTCATCTACTTTCTCAACTTTAATTCGGTAAGCGGAGTAGTTTTTCCTGTTACCGGAAATGTAATCGCAGTGATTTGGATTTTCGGACTGATCGGATACATCGGTATTCCCTTGGCATTTATACATCTCCTGCTTCTGCCTCTCCTGATCGCACTGGGAAGTTCCTACGCAATTCATCTCTTAAACCAGTATTACCGGGAAGCGGAAACCTATACGAAGGAAAACAAACGGTATCAAATTGGTCTTACCATCAAACACATCATCAAGACAATAATGCTTGCGGGAGCAACCACCATGGTGGGACTCCTCTCCAATACCGTCAACCAGCTGGTTCACATAAGGACCTTTGGTCTCTTTGCTGCCTTGGGAGTATTTTTAAGTGTAATCGTAGCGGTCACCTATATCCCGGCCCTCCTTTCTTTAAAGAAAGTTCCAGTCCGCAGGAAAAAACTGCGTTTTAACGGCGGCTATTTCGACCGTATCGTGGACAAACTGAACCGGTTCACCGTTTCCCATTCCCGGGCCATCCTGATTACTACTGCCGTAATTGTTGTAGTAAGTGCAATGGGTACTGTGTTTGTCTCTAACGATATCTCCGATACAGACTACTTTTCCAAGAATCACCGGATACGGTTTCTCACCGACTACTTTTCGGAAAACTTCGACGGTGTTCAGACCATGTCGGTGGTACTAGATACCCGTCCCGGCATAGACGGTTCCGCTGAGAATACCATCCGGAGACGGAAAAATCCCGGTTCTGTTTCCGATTCCGATTCCAATTCCGATTCAGACCTGCAGGAAGTAAGTGATACTTCGGCCGCAGACACTGCTTCCGCTTCCGATCCCTTCGGAAGTGACCCTTTCGGCACTGACAAAAACCTCTCGGAGATTGCCACCTCGGACCTTGGGAAAGATTCAAACCGGGAAGGGGCTCTGAAGCTGGATGTCCTTAGAAAGGTGGAAGGACTGTGCAGGTATGCCGAAAGCTTAGATGGTGTAGGGAAAGCCCTTGCCTTTACCGATATGGTGAAGCGGTTTAACTACATCATGCACAACAACGATCCGGCGTATGATTCGCTCCCTGCTACCGATCAGCTGGTAACGGATTATACGTACTCATTTGGAGGGGAGGACGAAAACTTCGATGGACTGCCCGACAGCTTCGATTCTTTTATCGATCCTAACTACAACATCCTGAAGATAACCCTGAAACTCAAAAACGTGGACGGCAACGATTTTACCACCGGGGACAGCGAACGGGTTAGTTCGGCCGTTTCGAATTACATCGAAGAAAACTTTGACACCTCACGGATCTATTACCTCATAGCCGGCGGTTCCATGGGATTCATGACTATCCAGAACTACATTATCAACGGACAGGTTATCGCCATCGTTTTCTCTCTTATTATCATCTTCATATTAACATCCATACTATTCAGGTCGGCCAGGATTGGGATGATCTCCATCATTCCCATGGGAATCGCGGTGCTTATCAACTTTGGGGTGATGGGAATATTCGGTATAAAACTCGACATTGCCACGGCGCTTATTGCTTCTTTTGCCATTGGCATAGGGATAGACGATACCATTCACTACCTCCTCAACTTCAAAAAGGAGTGGAAGGACCGGGAAGAAGCCGATATCTCCACGAGGAAAATGGTGGTGTATCACGCGCTTAATAGGACCAGCAAGGCGATCATCTTTACCTCCCTGGCGCTGATATTCGGATTTTCGGTATTGGGTTTTTCATCCTTCATGCCGATCCGGTATTTTTCTATCCTAGTGGCTCTCACCATGGTTAACGCAACGCTGGCTACATTGATGGTTCTTCCTTCGGTCATCCTCCGGTTTCCGGGAGTGCTCCGGGGATTTCATAAGCGTACGGAGAAGTAGCGGAAAAAAGAACCGGTGTTGACCGGGAATTCTCATTTTATTCCATTAGACGCCAGAAAACAGCATAATTTCCTCGAATCAGGCATATAATAATCGGATAAAATGAGAATTCCCGCCTCTATAATGGTAATAAGGCAATTCTAAATTGTAAATTTAGAATTGGTGGGTGTTGACGTGAGTTGCCTGTGATGGTTGCCTTTTGCATGATCGTGATGCATACTCTTGTACATGACACCTAAAGACCGGCTTCTTGCGGCCCTTTCCGGAAAACCCCACGACCGGGTTCCGGTATACACCCAAATACCCTTCGGAATGGAAGGTACATCGTTTGTTCCCGCTCCGTTCCACGGCTATTCAGATTACGACAGCTGGCGGAAGGAAGACCCCGCCTATCAGAAACTGGTAAAGCGGATGGAAAAGGAATGCGACAACTTCTTTATCTGGCGCCCTCCCTGTATGGGGAACGATCAGTTTTTCCTCTCACCCGCCTATACCACGACGGAAGAAAAACCGGACGGGAAGGGCCGAATTGTCAGAATAAGCAGCTTTTCTCAGGGCGGACTTGAACTCACCGAACGGAACGCCGTGCAGCCCGGAACAGGTCATTCCTGGGAGATCGAGCATTACTGTAAAAGTCCGGAGGACGCGGCCGCCCTTCTGAAACTGCCGTGGGAGGGATATCCCGCTGAAGCAGGTGATTTCCGGGAACTGGAGACGGCCCTGGGTGACCGGGGGGTAATGTGGGTGACCATTCCGTCACCGATCAAGTCTGTGTGCCGGCTCTTCGATCCCAACGATTTCCTGATCTTTGCCCGGACCGAAGAGAAACTCATCATGAATCTGATGGAAGTATGCGCGGAACGGATCCGCCGGAACTTGGAAGTGCTGCTGGAAGAAGGGGTCGGACCGGTAATCCGGTTCGGCGGCGCGGAACACGCCACCCCGCCGCTTATGTCCCCCGACGATTTTGACCGGCTGGTGGTCCGGTTCGATCAACCCCTGGTGGACCTGTGTAAACGCCGCGGCAGATTTGTGGCTTATCACTGTCACGGCAACATCACCCACGCCTTAAAACGGTTCACCGAAATGGGGGTGGACCAGACCGATCCGGTGGAAACGGTTCCCGACGGCGATCTTACCCTGAAAGAAGCCCGGAAAATTTCCCGCGGCCTGATCACGCTTACCGGAAACATTCAAAGCCGGGAAATCGCCGTCGCGGCGCCGGAAGAGATCCGAAACCGGGTGGAAGGCATCATCCGGGCAGCCGGGCCGGAACGGCTGGTGATTTCCACGACCGGGACTCCCCTGGAAAAGATGGATTCCCGCACCGAAGAGAACTATCATGCGATGATCGATACCGCTTTGGAGTTTGGAACCGGCATCTAACACGACTAACACGAAAGTGTTATTGATAGCCCGGACCCCGTCTTTTATCCTCTATTGTGTCTATTATGACTAGGAGGATGACAATGAAGAAGAAAATCAATTACAAAAAGTTATATGTATCTTTATTGGCCCTTCTTAGTGCGGTGCTTCTTGCAGGAATTACCGCCTGCGACCCCAGTGTAACGGTGAATCGACAGCCGTCGCTGGCTGACATCGCCGGTATCTGGGACCTGGAATCGATCCAGCCGGAACAGGACTACCACGAGGTGCTGGAAATCAAAAGTGACGGTACCGGAGTTATCTGGCGGGAAGAGGGTCTTAGTTTTGTAATGGCAGTAACCGATGAGGGGGGAGGAACGTTCTCGTTTACCCACGCACTGGCTCCTGTAAACCATGGATTGACCGAGTTTACTTTTAAAGGTGATTTTACCGTCCGGGACGGTAAGCTCTACGCCCATTACTGCGCGTTAGGTACGGAAGAGACCCAGGATATCGTGTATAACCCTCTGGAACAGCTCCCCGTTTCGGAATGGAGCACCGACTTTGAATCGGGGCTTCCGGGCTGCATCAGTACCGGTACTGTTTCCGACAAACCTGAATGGAAGATCATCGACGACGGAGGAAACAAGGTGTACGCTCCCAACGCTTCAGACGGGAATTCCGATGCAGTGATAAACATATTCCCCGGAAAGAACTACACCTTGGAGTACCGGATTAAGCGGAAAAAAAGCGAAACCGTGGATGAAAAATGCTGGACAGTATTGGATTTTAATAAACCTGCTTCCGATGGAAATCACAGCGCCTTTTGGTTGAACAGTCATCAAAACGGCAGCTGGTATTTCGGCGACCGGGAGGATGAATATGACGATCTTTCCTATACAACCCTGATGGAGTGGGACACCTGGTACACCATGAAAGTGACGGTAAAAAACGGCAAGCAGTTTCAGTTTTTTCTGGACGGAGCGCTCTTCGGAGAGCGGGAAATGGAGGAGATCTGGCATACCGGATTTAAAATCGAAGGGAATCCCGTCAGCGGCGTGTGGTACATTGATAATATCAGCATAACCTGGAACCAGGATCCCGGGACCGAAGCGGTTGACTACGATTTTCTTACCGGCCTTGTCTGCGGGGACGGAGAAATCGTGCTGTTCGATCCGGAGGGGACGGCGGCGTATCAGATTACCCATGATGATTATAGTCAAGCCTGGCCCCGCTGGATACCGGGAACGGAGAGGATTCTCTTACATCAAGATGTAGACGGAAACGACGACATATATACCATGAAACGGGACGGAACCGATTTAGTGCGCCTGACAACAGATCCGAATACCGACAGGTATGCCGCCCCGTCTCCGGAAGGAAGCAAAATCGTTTTTCAATCAAACAGGGATGCCGATGCAGGCGAATCTGATTTATACGACATATTCATCATGAACAGTGACGGGACCGGCATCACCAATTTGACCGGTTCACCGGGACATGATGATCAACTGCCCCATTTCTCCCCGGACGGGAATAAGATCGTGTACTCTTCAGGGGAGCAATCCTCAAACGGAGCATGGAGAATTCATGTCATGGATTCAGACGGAACAAACAGTACTCCGGTAACACCTGACTCTATCCAAACAGATCCTCTCACTCCTCATTGTTCCAGTCCAAGAATGAGCCCTGATGGAAACTACATCGTCTACCATACCCAAAATTGGGAGGATACCGATATTATTCAGTCAATTTACCGGGTCAAGAGTAACGGGTCTGAAGATCCTGAACTGTTATACCAGGATGACGGCGGATTGAATGCGGTGTGGCCTGTCTACAGCAATGACGGATCAAAAATCTATTTCATCGTGGGAGGGAAATTGATGGTTATGGATTCCGACGGTTCCAGTCCGGAAGAAATTTTAGTAAAACCGGGCCTAAGTGATTGGTTTTACTTTCTCGATATAAAATAAAATTTTTATGAGTTAAGCAAGTGAACAAGATGGGTACGGCTGTCCGCGCCCATCTTGTTATAAATGCAGTAACGGTGGATGATCTGTGATTCCCTAATGCCGTGAAGGGAAAAGTACGCGGAGAGAACCCCCCGAATAAAATGGCACTCCTGGCCGTTTATAAAGGGTTTCTTGTAGGGGTAGGGGGTGATACTTACTAAAGCGGAATTGACCGTTGCTTCCAGACCACGGAGCATGTATTCGTTGTTGAATTTCCCGTTAGCCAGCTGCAGCTGCCGAAACAAGGTCTTTAATGGGAGCAGACGAAAATAAATGATGTAGAGGTTGGGAAGAAGATCGGTAAAGGTGAGTCCTTCCAAAAATCCGTTATGATGATGATAGAACCCGGGATAAGCCGCGGAAGCATTTTTATCAATCCGGCAGGTATCCAGCGGGTTAGACCAGAGCTTCTCATTGAGGAAATCCTTTTTTGTCAGTGCCGTTCCCTCTAAGATGGTGTCAATATGGACACCGTTTCTTCTGCAGAAATATTCATAAACCGCCTGATTGTTTATGTGAGAGCGGGCGGGAATTTGAATTATTCATTTTACCTCCAAAAATATCATACAGATGCCTCTTAAAACTACCGATTCGCCGCGGAGCCCGCCAACAAAAGTAAAAAAATAGTATAATCGCCTTTTTTTGCTTAGGAACAAACTATTTTTGCACGGGATTCTTTAAAAATGCCCCTTTCACGCTAAATAAATGTAAGTGTAATCTGAACAACGATCAATAGAAATTACTAACAAAGTCTAACGGGGTGACAATTTTTGGCTGAATCAACAATGCAGAAAAAGCCGGCTTATACGATAAGCGAACTGGATTTCCGGGCAATTAACCGCAGACAGCGTAGACGTCATATTATAACAAATTGGGAACTGTATGTACTCTGCCTTCTACCTATAGTGTGGCTTGCCGTTTTTATGTACTGGCCTATGTACGGAAATATCATCGCCTTTAAACGGTTCATTCCCAGTAAAGGGATTTTGGGCAGCGACTGGGTAGGTCTGGCAAACTTCGAACGTTTTTTCTCCTCGTATAGATTTAAAACAATCCTATGGAATACTGTTGCCTTGAGTTTATACCAGCTGGCGGTGGGATTTCCCATACCAATCATTTTAGCCGTTTTGGTTCATTACTGTCCGGGCCGTTATTATAAAAAAAGTGTACAAATGGTAACGTACGCCCCCCACTTTATATCAGTTGTAGTAATGGTGGGAATCATCTTTAAACTTTTAGCTCCCGGGATAGGTGTAATTCCAGTGCTGCTTAAAAAAATCGGCCTGGGTGAACCGAATTTTCTCGGAAGCGCTTCATGGTTCCGGGATGTCTTTGTCTGGACAGAAGTCTGGCAGCGCATGGGGTGGGGGAGCATCATATACTTGGCTGCCTTGTCTTCCATCGATCCGGAGTTATACGAAGCTGCCCGTGTGGACGGTGCGAATATCTGGAAGCGTATCCGTCACATCGACCTGCCGGGAATAGCCCCAACCATCACCATCCTCCTGATTCTTCAGATAGGGCGTGTTTTAAATGTCGGATTTGAGAAGGTTCTGCTTCTTCAGAACAATCTGAATATTTCCGCTTCAGAGGTTATCCAGACATATGTCTACAAAATAGGATTATCCGGGCAGTCCCCGAACCCGTCTTACGCGACAGCTATCGGTCTTTTTCAAAATGGTCTTAGTTTCATTCTTTTGATAGTTGTAAACAAGATAGCCAAAAAGGTAGGGAAAACGAGTCTATGGTGATTGATGGAAAAGCGGGGAAGCCCCCCATTAGACAACGGCAGCCTATAAGACTATTTTCTAGAAACTTCCGGGAGGATCCTTTATTCTACATCCTGGATATGCTAATCCTGGGAATAATTTTTATCGTAGTAACGTATCCGATCATCTACATCATAAGCTCCTCCTTCAGCGATCCAGAAGCCGTTATGACCGGACAGGTACGCCTTTTCCCCATACGGCCGACCCTGCAGGGATACGAAGCAATTTTTAACTACAACGCTGTGTGGGTTGGCTACGGAAATTCTGCTTTTTATATGGTCGTTGGGACTGCCTTTAATGTTTTTATGACGGTAATTATCGCCTATCCGCTTTCCAGAAAAGACTTTGTCGGGCGGAACATCATTATGTTTTTATTTGCCTTTACTATGTTTTTCCGGGGAGGAATCATTCCCACCTATCTTCTGGTGAGAACCCTGGGTCTTCTGAACACCCGAGCTGTCATGATTCTCCCGAAGGGGATCATCATCTGGAACCTGATTATCGCCCGGACCTATTTTCAGCAGAGCATTCCCCTGAACTTGTATGATGCCGCGAAAGTGGACGGAGCATCCAACACGAGGATGCTGTTTCTCCTGGTGATTCCCCTGTCTGGACCGCTCATTGCGGTCATAACGCTGTTTTATGCTGTGGCCCACTGGAACGCCTTTTTTGATGCACTTATCTATATACGTGACGCGGCACTGAAACCGCTGCAGTTGGTCCTCAGAGAAATTCTTATGGCTAATTCAGCTGATTTAGCAACGGTAATGATGAACTCCATGACGGGGGATGAACTGCAGCGCCTTACCGAATACCAGTATCTTCAGGCGCTGCTTCACTATTCTTTGATTGTCGTGGCTATGCTTCCCATGCTCATTATATATCCCTTTATTCAGAGATACTTTGTTCAAGGGGTGATGATAGGAGCATTGAAAGGGTAACGTATCGGCATGAGCCGAAAAAAATACAGGAGGTTTTTATGAAGAAGTTAGTTGTTGTTTTGATTGTACTGCTGTCAGTACCCGCCTTGCTTTTCAGTGCCGGAAAGCAGGAAGATGCCGCTGCCGCGGATGGTTTTGAGTTGAATAAACCTGGAACCTACCCGGTAGTCAAAGGTGATACTCCCTACGAGATCGATGTCTTTACCATTTATTTGGATGCGGAAACCGACGGAAACAGGGAGGATGCCGCATTTACGGCATATCTGGAGGACTTAACTAATGTTAAGGTAAACTGGG
>CAZUAE010000022.1:47304-48444 GCA_964618265.1 uncultured Spirochaetales bacterium
GATGCCGCATTTACGGCATATCTGGAGGACTTAACTAATGTTAAGGTAAACTGGGTTGAAGTTGCCGATTCCAGTGTACACACGGAACGGCAGAATCTGTTAATCGCCAGCGGTGACCTTCCGGATGTTTTTATGAGTCCGTGGGGAATGAACAACCAGGAGCTCTTTACCTACGGTATAAACGAAACCATTATTCCGTTGACGGAACAAGTGGAAAACAGGATGCCGAACCTTAAAAAGGAACTTGAGGAAAATCCAACCTACAAGGCTCAGGTTTATATGCCCGATGGAAACATATACGCTCTTCCCACAACGTTCGGGGTGCTCCATGTGGAGTTCAGAAAGAAATGTTATGTCTATACACCTTGGCTTGAAAAGCTGAACATGGAAGTACCGGAAACCACCGCTGAGTTCAAAGACATGCTCATTGCCTTCCGCGATCAGGATCCCAACGGAAACGGAAAGCAGGATGAGATTCCCTTCATGGCGGCCACCACTGGGTGGCAGGTGGAACCTTTGGAGTTTCTAATGAACTCCTTTATCTACACCGATTTAACCGCGGACCCGAAAGCGTTGATGCGTGACGGAAGAGAAATTAAATTTGTTGCTAACACCCCGGAGTGGAGAGAAGGACTCCGGTATATTACCAGCCTTGTCGAAGAAGGGCTGCTTGCGCAGGAAAGTTTTGTTCAGCAAATTGATCAGCTTCGCGCGAGGGTGGAGAATCCTGATGTTCCGCTGGTAGGAGTGGCAACCGCGGGACATTTCGGAGTATTCAGTACAATTGGCGGTCCTTCCGGCCGTTTTGCCGAATATCGGAGCATGGCGCCTCTGGAAGGTCCCGAAGGTGTCAGGCAGACGTGGTATCTTCCCCGAGGTGTGAAACCGCATACAAAGGTTACCGAGGCCGCGGAAAGACCGGACATAATCTGCCAATGGGCTGATTGGTTCTACGGCGGATTTGAAAATACACTGCTTTCCAAGCGGTTCTGGCATAAGGGAGAAGAGTACCGCGAGCCTGCCGCGGAGGAGAAAAAAACCTTAATAACCAGAGACGGAACGCCGCCGAAGGTCATTCCTTTAGAAAGTATTGAACGGTACGGTATAGACAAGTATAATGACGGCTGGGGCAGGACAGCT
>CAZUAE010000023.1:0-10984 GCA_964618265.1 uncultured Spirochaetales bacterium
TAGCGTGGTTTAAGGGATTAAAAAAAAGACCGCCCCGGATAATTCCGGGGCGGATAGGATTAGTTTTTTAGTAAAACACTACATTGGTGTCTCCGTTCGCGGTAAATGTGTTTGCTCCTTCCACAGCGGTGTCAGGATTAGTATCGGAAGCGGTGAGTCCGTTCACCTCACCGCCGTTTTCCACAATAAGTCCGTGGGAACCGCTGTTGGATACGGTTGAATTCTCCAGAGTCAATACCGCTGACGAGTCTTCCAGCACAATAGCGGAAGCCCGCCAATCACTGCCTACGTAATACCCTTCATCGCCCCCGGCATATTTTACTGTGGTGTAGGATATTTCATTTAAGGCGCTGGAAGAAAGAATTCCGATTCCGCCCCAGAGGATACCGCCCGTTTCATCTACCGAGGTGAACACAATTTCATTTCCGGATGTCCCTGCTGATACAAGCGAGCCTCCGGCTTTTACTAAAGCAAAAGCCACCACCTTTGGTGGTGGTCACAGTTAGGCTTTGCCTCAAGGGTTCCATAAGGTGGTGGCTTTTGCAGCACCGTAAGCCCCTACGGGGCGCCGCCCACAAACCACCTGCTCTGCAGGTGGTTGTTGACTTCCAGCCATGTATCTTCGGCGAATACAAATCCTGTCCCGGCTTCAATAGTAAAACCGGCCTCTGTATAGATGTGGTCAAGCACTTTGTACGTTGCTGTTCCGCTTAGTTTAGAAGCGGTCTGATCATCCGTCATGGTGGAGCCGTAGATCGATACTCCGTCATGGCCGTTTCCGGAATAGGTGCTCGTGCCGTCTATTATCCCAATATCGTTGAAAGGAATAACCGCGGCTTCCCCGTTGTTGTTGGTAAACGTATTTACGGAAAAGGTTGTCAGATCGGAATTGGAATCAACCCACAATCCGTGACTGCCGCCTTCAGAAACCGTGGAATTGGTCAGTTTCAAGTGTCCCTCATCAAGTACAATATTGCCGGACCGCCAAGCTGAGTTCACATAGTAGAGATCAGCTCCGCCGCCGTGGGAAACCTCAACGTAATCAAATTCATTCACGGTTGAGGTGGATTCAATTCCGATTCCTCCCCATTTTATGCCTCCGGCTGTATCTGAGCTGGTAAACACTATCAGGTTATCAGCTGTTCCTGTTGCCTTAAGAGATCCGGTACTCTCAACCAGAAGATTCTTGTCTTCATTAAAAATGAACTGCGATCCTTCCGCAATAGTCAGTTTCCCCTGAACTTTTAAGTCGCCATTTACTAGGTATTTCGCGCCGGCTGAAAGGGCCGGCGCGGTTTGCTCGTCAGACAGAGCGGATTTGTATATCGATACACCATTGTGCCCGTTTCCGCTGAATGATGTTTCGCTGTCCAGCGCTCCGATCTGGTTAAACGGGATTGCAGCTGCTTCTCCATCATTATCGGTAAAAGTGTTGCTGCTGAACGTACCCAGCACCGCGTTGTCATCTAAGTACAATCCGTAATCGTCACTTTCTTTTATGGTTGAATTTGTGATTGAAAGGGTCCCTTCGTTTTCCAGTATTATCCCGCCGGCACGCCATGCGGAATTAATGTAACTAGCAGCGTCTCCTCCGGCATGCAGAACTGTGACATAGTCGAGAGAATTAATGGTACTTGTGGAAGCAACGTTGAGCCCGGCCCATTTTATACCTTCGGAAGCACGGGAACTGGTCATCACGATTCCTTCACTTGCTGTTCCGTTAGCGTCAATACTGCCGCCGGTATCTATAACAAGCTGTACGTCTTCATCGAACGCGATAATTACTCCCGCTTCGATGGTAAGTGCCGCTGTGATGGTTAAGTCACTATGAGCGACATAATCAGCCATTCCTGCATCCGATATGCGGTTAACTAAGGTTGTATCGGTATCTATGGGAGAAGTCAGTTCTTCCGCTTGAGAAGGATCTCCGCCGTCAGGGGTACCGGGAGTTAATCCCTCCATTGTGCAGCCTGCATATATAACTGCTGTTGCAACAACCAAAATTACTAAAACAATTGATCTTTTTTTAATCATACAATGCCTCCATTCACGCCAGTAAACCTGACAATAATAGTCAACATAATAAATAAATCTGACATGATCAAAGGGAATTTCCGTATTTTTTTATAAAAAATGAATCTATCGGCGGGATATGCGGTAAAGAGTATAGTAGAGAGGAGTACGCGTAGTCCATGGCTAAGGCTTTCGATCTCTGCTATACTGATTTTAGTTTTTTAAGGGGTGCCTGAAAGGATGATGATGAAATTGGTAGATAGAGACACGATACGTATTGCCATGATGGGGATGACTCCCGGGAACGGACATCCCTATTCCTGGAGCGCAATGTTTAACGGTTATGATAAGGAATTGATGGAGGCGGAATGCCCCTATCCGGGAATACCGGAATATCTGGCCAAACAGCCTCCGGAGACTCTTGTCATTCCAAACGCAGAAGTAACCCATATATGCTGTACCGGGAACGGAGATTTTACCGCAGAGCATGTTGCGCGTTGTTCCCTTATTCCCAACGTGGCGGAAAATCCGGAAGATGTTATCGGAAAAGTGGATGCCGTCATTGTCGCCACCGATATCGGTTCGGAGCACGTCGCGCGCTGCAGACCGTTCGTGGAAGCGGGGATCCCCCTTTTTGTGGACAAACCCATGGTGGATTCTGCCGATGATCTTACCGTCTTCAACAACTGGATACGGGAGGGGAAACCTATCCTGAGCTCCAGTTCCATGAGATACTGTAAAGAATTTATGCCGTACCGGTACTCCGTCAGCAATCTTGGTGACCTAAGGTATGTAAGCATCACCATAGCTAAAAAGTGGGAAACCTACGGAATCCATGCCTTAGAAGCGGTTTATCCCATCATTGGTCCCGGGTTTCTTACCTGCCGGAATACTGGTTCGTATGAACGTAATGTGGTTCACTTTACCCATAAAAAGGGCTGCGATTTAGTCGTCGCCGTTTCAAAGGATATGTCCGGAGGTTCCGGAGTACTAACCCTCTGCGGGACCAAAGGATACGATCAGCTTAAGTCCGCGGATTCCTTCTTTTCCTTCAAAAGCCAACTGGAAGCTTTTGTTCGGTACCTGCGCACCGGGGAGCGGCCGTTTCCTTATAGTGAGACGGAAGAATTGATGCGGATGGTAATAGCCGGTATAAAAAGCAGGGGAACCGGCGGCAGGGAGATTGCGCTTTCTGAAATACCCTGACAACTCGAAGTTCGAAGTAACCATAGAAAAAATTGTCGGAGGCGGTGACGGGTTGGCCAGGATCGAAGGAGGGAAGGTAGTCTTTGTCCCTTTCTCGGCGCCGGGGGATACCCTCATCGTCAGACCCGCCTCCCGGAAAAGAGACTACGTCCGGGCGGATATAGCACAGATAGTAATTCCCGGTCCCGGCCGGACGAAGCCGGTATGTCCTCTCTATTATCGGTGCGGCGGTTGTAACTTCCAGCACCTAACGTATCCGACACAGCTTATGGTAAAACAGGAGCTCGCCGATGAGGCACTGGAACGTGCCTGTTCAAGAGTGAAAGTTGAAAAACCCAAACCTGCGGTGAAGATAGTTCCTTCCCGGGAGCTGGCATACCGTAACCGCTTCCGGGTACATCCTGTGAATCCTGAAGACCATAATTGTAGCTTTAGAAGTTACGGCTTAAAGGAGCGGGGGAGCAACCGGGTTGTAGCGGTTCATAGATGTCCTGTAGCGGTGGAAGAAGTAAACCGGTTTTTCGCTTCCCCTGCCGTTACGGGTACCGGATCAGTTACAATCTTCGGCGCTCAGGGCAACCTGTTCACCGAAGGTACCGGCAGCAGCGAAGCTCAGGTTAAGGTTGCAGGGAGAAGGATTGCGTTTCCCGTATCCGGGTTTTTTCAAAGCAACTTAGGAGCCCTGGAGGATCTTCTTAACGAGATTCTTTCCTGGCTCGAATCATCAAAGGGAGAAACAGCTGTTGATCTATATGCCGGCTCAGGTTTATTCGGTACCTTCCTGGCTGATTATTATAACAAAGTGATAACCGTTGAAGCGGATCCGGAAAGTGCGGCCTACGCGCGAATTAATACTCACGGTATGCCTCTTTTTACCGGTACCGCGGAGGAATGGATTAGTGAAAAACCCGGCAAAGTTGAACCGGCCCTCGTTATGGCGGATCCTCCCCGGTCAGGCCTCTCCGCTTCCGTAAGGGAATACTTGGGGAATAAACCGCCCAAGACATTCATCTATATATCCTGCAATCCCGTTACCTTTGCCAGGGATGCCGTACATCTCCTTGAAATCGGTTATTCCTTAAAAAGACGGATTCTGTTTGACTTTTTCCCGCAAACAGCTCATGTAGAAACGGCAGCCCTTTTCTGCTTCTGATCACGTCATTCTGAGGCTGCTTCTTCGGCCACCGAAACTTCCCCCGCTTCACCCCGTTTAACAAATCCCATTGTCAGGTATGCAGCCAGCATAAAAAGGGCAGCGGCCAGGAAAATGGAGCGGTCGTTTGTTAGATCCCGAACCACCCCCGTTATTATTGGAGCTGCGATGGCGGCGGACTGGCTGAAGGTATAGTAAAGGCCGGTATAGATTCCCATGTTTCCGAAGTTGGCCATCTGCCAGAGCATTGGAAATGAGTTGGTGATGATGGATACCCAGAAGATACCGAAGAAGAACAGAATGACCCAGAAACTTATAAGATTCGCCGTTCGGGGAAGTCCTAATTTCAAAGTGAGGGGATAATGGAAATAGAGGATAACCGTAAGTATAACCTGAACAAAAAGACTGATTCGAATAGTTTTCTTGCGTCCAATTTTATGAGCAACAATACCCGAAGGGATGGCAAATATTGCGTAGGCTATTCCCACCATTCCCGCGGATAGAGCAGCGGTTCCTTCAGATACTTCGAGATAGTCCATCGTATATATTCCAACCCAGGGCAGTACCCCCTGGTAAGCTAAAAACCAGAAAAAGAGGGATATAAGAATGAATAGGGCGCTCCGTTCCTTTCCCGCTAAAATCATCTTTAAAGATTTTCCGATGGGAATTCGTTTTTCTCCAGTGTCTTTTACATACCCTTTCTCCCGTACAAATGCAAAGAGGAGCACCGTAGCAAGAATGACCAGAAAACCCGCCACAGGAAAGGGGAGTCTTCCTTTGGTTGGTCCGAGGATTGGAAGAACTGTATCTAAGTCCATCAGCCTTGCCAAACCAACGGTACCGACAATTGCGGCAATCCCCCCCATGGTGTTGATAACTCCGTTTGCTTCAGATCTATACTCCCCCGGTACCGAGTCGGGCATCAAGGCTACAACGGGTCCCCGGGCTGACTGCTTGAAAACGTTTAAGAAAAAAATCACCAGGATAAGAAAAACAAGAGAACGGGCGGTAGCGTAGGGGAGAAGGGCGAAAAACACTGCTGTAAGCGGAAGGGTGACCAAGATGAAAGGCATGCGCCTTCCAATCGGCGTCCTGGTCCGGTCCGACCATGCCGAGACAATTGGAATAAGGGCCAGGGCAAATAAATTGTCCAGTCCCATGATGGCCCCGATTATGCCGTCCTTTTCTATGTAGGTTCGGAGAAAAAAGGGCACATAGGTATCATAGAGGGGATCCATAAGTCCCATGGTGAAGAACCCGAGTCCAATCAGAAATGTCGTGAGATAGAACCGGCGCATAGTGCCTCCGCTTTTTTAAATATGGATTTTACCATTATATCGGGTAACCAGACGAAATCAAGCAGAAGTCAGGGATTAGACCGTATAAAATGAGAATTCCTAAGTAGTTCTTTACAGGCATCGGCATCTACCGGCCGGCTGTAGTAGAATCCCTGGATTATATCGTAACCGTATTCGCGGAAAATATTTATGTGTTCTTCATCTTCCACTCCCTCCGCAACGGATTCCAATCCTAATTTTTTGGCCATATCCGCGATTCCCGCCACAATGACCGCATGATTTGCATCGGATTTTAGTTTAAAGGTAAAAGATCTGTCTACTTTAAGAACGTCCAGGGGAAAAGAAGCTAAATGCCGGAGTGTCGAGTACCCCGCTCCGAAATCATCCACAGCTATTCTTACTCCCAACCTTTTTAAGTTATCCAAGAGCATGATGGTCCGCTCAGCATTCTGGAAGAGGATGTTTTCTGTCAGTTCCAGCTCAAGTTCGCCGGGAATGAGAGAAGTCTCTAACAGAACCTCTTCTGTTATATCGATTATATGTCCGTGTCTAAGCTGATTTGCCGCTACATTAACAGCCATCCTTATTCCCTCTATGCCTTCCTTTTTCCACTCTTCAAGCTGCAGGCAGGCCTGTTTTAATACCCAGTCTCCGATTTCGCTTATAATGCCTATTTCTTCTGCGATTGGCAGAAATACCCCCGGTGACAGGTTCCCCCGTTCCGGATGGCGCCAGCGGACCAGGGCTTCCACACCCACGATCTCCTGAGTTTCTAGTTTCACCTGGGGCTGATATTCAAGATATAATTCTTCTCTGACCAATGCGTACCGTAAATACTGCGCGAGCTCCAGTCTGTTGGCGATATCCCGGGTCATGTAGTTTTCGTACATGGAAAAGCTGTTTTTACCCGATGCTTTGGTAAAATAAAGAGCCGCGTCTGCGTTTTTAAGGAGTTCCTCAGGAACTTCTCCATCTTGAGGATAAATACTGATACCGATACTTGTGGTCACCGAGAGTTCCCTGTTCTTGAGCAGGATTGGTTTGGTTGTAATTGATATGAGCTTTCTTACTACCGGAATTACACTAAGAGGCGAGTCGAGTTCTTCAATGATTACGGCAAACTCGTCTCCTCCAAGACGGGAAACTGTGTCTGTAGCCCGCAGGTGCTGTTTAAACCGTTCCGCAAGTTCAATCAGCAAATGATCTCCCATGGGATGTCCAAAAACATCATTTATGTGTTTGAAATTGTCCAGGTCCATGAAAAGGACCGCAAAAAAAGTACTGTTCCGTTTTGATCTGTTTACTGCCGCCTCGAGCCGGTCGTTCAGCAGGTTGCGGTTGGGCAGTTTTGTAAGGGAATCGTGATTAGCTAAAAAATACAGTTTGAGTTCCCGTTCTTTACGGTCGGTAATATCCTGCATACTGATTACCACCCGGCGGCCGTTAGTCTTGGGAATTTTTATAAAATTAGTTTCACAGATAATCCCCTGGCCCCCTTCCTTCGGCAATTTTATTTCCCGGGATACATCCTTACCATTTACCGAAAGATCTATTCCCTGGGACAGCTGTGAATAAAAGGAATCTCCAAAAACTTTTAATTTTTCTAATGGACAGGGATAGATGAACTTCTCTATACCCGGAAGCAGTATTTTTGCTTGATGATTGTATTCCAGTATTTCCCTTTTCTCCGTATCAATAAGAAGAATCGATTCCGGGGTATGATGGACCAGTGTTCTGAACCGCTGTTCGCTTTCCCTTAGCTCCCGTTGCCGGTCCTTCTCCACCAAGTCCTGATGCCGGGATGCCACTAAAAGCAGACCCACTAATATTACGGTGGTGCTTGTAGGGACGGAATCACCCGGTAGCTGTGGATGGGCTGCATCAAAGACGAACATTCCGATGATTACCGCGGTACCGTAGATCACGCTTAATTTTAGGGGAAGAAAGATTACCGAGAAAAGGATCGGAATGACGATAAAGTAAAGCATCCCCGCATCGGATGGTCCATGATTGGGAATACCGGCGATAAAAATGGCTAGGGTTATGACAATGATGGTGGAAATAGACGCAAATCGGAAATAACCCAGCCGATTTATTCCGTAGAGTACGGCAAGGAGAAAAAGTGTTACTGAGGTAATGGTTTTGGTACTGGCGCGCGGGGTATGAATGCGTAATGTTCCCAGCATCATTATTAAACCGAAAATGATTATGAAGATCTGGACCCAGGAAAGGAGACGGGTTTGACGGTTTTTCTCAACAGAATCCAGAGGTTTGCGGGGACCGCCAAGGAAATTATTTATTTTTCTTCCCGCCCGGATTATTTTTCTCAGCATAATGACCCTTTAAATTATATGGATTTTTCATTGGGTATTCCAGGCATGACATGAGTAAAAAGGCAATTCGAAATTGCGAATTTAGAATTGCTCTGTAACATAGATGTTTCGCGCAAGTTAGTTGTAAAACCTAGAGTTAGAAAATTTAGGTCTAAAATTGAGGACGTTTCGGGCGCGGGATATATCTACAATACTTTTGCAGCCCTCCGGATAATTCTTTATCTTTACGCCGGGATAAAAGAAATCCATGAGTTTTCTTGTTTCGATTCCCACGCTGTTTTCTGTATCATTGATAAATAGGACATGTATTCCTTCATAAGGAAGGGTGCACGCGGCCTCAAAGGCGCGGGCTGAGTCTCTGGCATCGATATTTGTAAAAAAATTATTTCTAAGAAGGTAAAGTTTCATCATATCCTTATCGCAGAGGGAATACCATTGATCAACCGGGTTTTCTAATATACGTTCCCGCTGAATTTTAGAAAATGTTTCTGAGAAATAATGGATGACTTCTTCTTTTTTGTCCGGGGGAAGGGAGAACCACTCATAAAACTTCTCTTTTGCCCATGAAATTTGATCTCTAAGATGTTTATTTATCTGGGGTGTGCTTGAATACACCCAGGGAAGCCTAAGGCAGCATCCGGTAATTCCATCGCGGCGGTAAAAATATCTCGCTGTTTCTTCCAGAGCAACTTTAGAAAGGGAGTAAGGATCTGATACGCAGGAGGGATGATTCTCATCTATGGGTAAATAATCCACCTCCCATTCCGAAGCAGCATAAAAATAGCCCAGTGCGTTTATGGAGCTGGCGGAAACAACCCTCCCTATCCCCGTTTTAGCGGCTGCCTCATAGACATTGAAGGTTCCCGCGGCATTAATTCGGTAGACCGCTTCCGCCGAAGCGTCAAAGGGACTCTGGATACCTGCTATGTGAAGGATGGCGTCAAATCCCCTGACCGAATCGAGCAGAGCCGGAAAATCGGTGATATCACAGGGAACATATTCAGCACCCGGAATGTTTACCCCTTTCCTTCTTCCTAAAACCCTGATGGCAAATCCCTTCTTTAAGAAATGATTAACAACCGCGGTTCCAACCGAACCGGTTCCGCCCGTAATGATTACTTTTGTGTTCTTTGTATTACCCATTCCCGTATACCCCTTCCGCAAGTCCCCGAATATACCCTATCGCAAAGAGTCTGCCAAGGGATGAATAGGCTGGATCACTATTGTCATCGCCTTCCATTGTTGGTACATGGTCAGGTCTTAAAACACCCTTAAACTGAATGTCCCGGTATGCCCGCAAGCATTCCAGCATGTCTGTTTTACCTTCATCATGAAACGTTTCTACAAAGTTTTCTGCTGAACCTTGAACGTCCCGGAAGTGAGCAAAGAAGATTCTCTCTCCGAATTGTCTAATAACCCCCGGAAGATCTTCTGTCATTAAGGTAAAATTCCCCTGGCAAAGGGCAATCCCGTTTGCCGGGCTCGGAAAATCCTTTATAAGCCGTTTGAAGTTTTCAATGCTTCCCATTATCCGATGTATGCCCCGAACAGGTGTTACCGGCGGATCATCAGGGTGCATGGCAAGGCGTACCCCGTACTCCTCCGCGACCGGAAGAACAGCACTAAGAAAATATGCCAAATTGTCCCAGAGCTTTTCAGATTCAATTTCACCGTATTCCGTTTCCGGAGCCTTTTCCATTAAGGTATGATCATAGCCGGTTGTCAACGCTCCTCCCCGCCCCTGGATTTCCGTCGAGGTTCTGAGCCAGTTAAACACCGGCATCCATTCATAGCACCACACAGGAATTTCCAAACGGCCCATATTGCGAATCAATTCGGAGACTACAGAAATTTCTTCGTCCCTTCCGGGAAGCCCCAGTTTGATCTTATCCATGGGCGGCCGGGATTCTATTACTTCAAGATTAAATCCCATGTTCCCGAAAGCACTCTTTATCCGGAGAAGGGGAAGATAATCCCAAGGCTGTTCTGAGACACCGCCAGCTGCCGGAGTGAAGTCGATTTTACCCACGGCATAGGTCACTCCGCACTGCCGGATAAGGCGCCAGAGGGATGTGGCAGGATATGGAAGAAGTTCAGCTGTCTTGATCATGGAAATCAATAGTAATTGAAAAGGAGCTGATGTGCAATTCCCCCATTTATCTTATGAAGAAGGCAATTCTGAATTGCAAAATTTAGAATTGCTGTACCATTACAGCAATCGAAATCCCCGGAAATTGCTGTCTATCCGCTGTTCCCGTTATTGTGCTTCGATCACCGTGGCGGATACACTGGCTACACTTTTGGTCCCTTGGGGCAAACGGTCTGCAAAAAACTCCGGAAATTGTTTCCCCGGTCTGAGACGGGGGCCGGAAGATAGTACCAAATAGTGAAGAGCGGAGGTTAGTATTTCCCCCTTAGCATCATGATGATCGATCCGGATCCTTAAATTGTCTATGGGTCGAGTGCCTGTGTTTTTCACCGCTAAAACAAGAAAATGGGAGGGAGGATTTAATTCAGCTATTCTGCTTTCCCGCCGGGTTAAGGAAATATCAATACCGGGAGGTTTCGCGGTTTCCCAATTCGTTTCTATTTCCGGAAAAACCAGAGAAGGACCTAAATATTTGTATCCCTCGGCTAGCTGAAACGATATCTCTATAGTATCAACGTCCGGAGCTTTCTTTTCATCATATTTTAAAATGTAGAGGGGTAGGTAATCACCTGGATAGACAGGAGGATTGTTGGCAGCAAGGAGGTTTTTATAGACGATAAAAACAGCTCTTCCCGTAGAATCGTATGCAGCAGCTTTTACCATTAAAGCGGTAAGGACGGATTCTTTATTTTCAATTTCCGCGGTCAATTCGTAGGCGAAGGAATTTTTGTATGAAGATAAGATACTGCTCTGGGAATGGATGCTGTACGCTGAGTCTGCGGTTTCAGCGAGTCTGACAGGTATTTGCTTGAGCGGTGATGATTCCGCGGCT
>CAZUAE010000023.1:11084-44089 GCA_964618265.1 uncultured Spirochaetales bacterium
GGAACAGGACCGGTTTGCGAATCACGGAGGGGAAGAAAGAGTAAGAACAAAACAGCGGTTAAAATAATTACTCCCCCGATTACCCCTATCTGAATAACCCTTTTGTTTTGCCGTTCCCGGTATCTCCTGATACTGTGGAGAATCTGGTAGGCATGCTGAGAAGAAGGATCGACGCGGATAGCTTCCTCAGCCCATCCCCGGGCCTGAGAAAAATCTGATCGGGAATGGTCCTCCTTCCCCCGCCGGAAATAACATTCCGCTAATGTGCTTTTAAGTTTGCCGTCAAAAGGACTAAGGGCGACGGCCTTTGTCAGGTCCTGAATTGCCCCGTCGTAGTATCCGTTTTTTAATGATGATTCTCCCCGTTCTTTTAGCTTTTCTACTGCTTCTTCTATTTTGGTAAGATCAGAGCTGGAAAAACCTAACTCTTGGGCTATATTGTTAATATCGTCTTTAGAAATATTGTCGTTATTAAGCAGACCCAGGGAAGCTTCGAGATATTCGTCGAGAATCTTTCGTTCCTTTTTCCTTTTCCGCTTCATCTACAGAAAATATATCATATCATGCGGGGAAATCCATCACTGCCGGCGATTTCTAAAATATAATATCACGAGTGGATCTAGTTGCGACCTTCCTCGTATCTTCCAGCATTTTTCGTGCGTTGTTAAAAAAGATATTCTCTATGTCTCCGGGGTTCAACCCGGTATTCTGAGCCGCCTCCTTAAAAGCTAACAATTCCTGGTACATAAAAAAAGTAAGTTTTTCCGCTTCGACCCCTTCCACCTCCCGCATATGGGGATCATCAGACACATCTCCGTACAGTCCTTTGGGGACAAGATTGATGTACTGTCCCTCCTCACAAATTCTTCTCATCCGCATGCGGAGGATAGGAAGATCGCTGCCGAATAGTATCCTTCCGGGTCCTACTGTTTCTATGAGTTTTTCGAACACCCAAGAGTTTGTATTTGCGCTTATGTCGAAGACCATCCGTTCTGTTTTGCCGATGACTTCAAAGGCCCCCCGGGCATCTTCCCTGCAGTAAGCCCTGCCCACGTGGGCCACGATTAGTTTCAGATCCGGGTAATCTTCTTCTATCATCATGAGTTCCGTGATGTTAACCGGGTCTCTCAGTCTGCCGGATCTTGGAATATGAAGCATTACGATTAGACGGTTTCGATTAAATACTTCAAGGTGCTCCCGGGTTAGAAAATCGAAGATGCGGATTTCCCCCGGAGGAATATACTCCGGAGCCAGGCTCAGGTATACCTTGCTGCCGAAAAATCCTCCCTCCCGTATCCTTCTCTCCAGTTCTTCCCCTGACCACCAGGGGGGAGTGTAAATAAGGGCCGGGAATTTCTTTTCTTTGGAAACCTGCGCGGCATACGCATTCAGAGCATCCAGGTTGTCTCCCCGCTGGGCGCTGGAAAAAATAAGCGGGGTAACTTTCTTTCCGGGAAACATAAGACGATAGGTCTCCTCCATGTCGTCCCCGGAGTTTTCCCGTGCTACTTTGTAGGGCCAGGATGCGGTGCGGCCGCTATCCGTACGTTCTCTGCCCCGGAGACGTTCCAGCCAGACATGGGTATGCATATCGATTATTCTGTCCGGTAAAAACTGATCCAGCTGGTTCCGGTAGATTTCCCGGTCATAGGGTGTTACTTCAAATAGAGGCATAAAATCACCTTCCCTTTTTTAAAAAAGCGGCGTATTCCCGCCGGTGAAAATCCCGGAGCTCCCCGTGCGGTTTGAGCTTTTGATCCAGCATGGCGGAACCGAAAATTTCTCTTGCATGATATTCATCCCTGAAAAGACCGATGCCCATCCCCGCCAATACCGCGGCGCCGGCCGCTCCGGCATACTTTCCCGCGGCAAGCTGCACCGGTTTTTCTAGAACATCCGCTATGATCTGCGGCCATACCGGACTTTCCGCCGGTCCGCCTGCCATAACGAATCGGTCTGACCGTATCCCCAGATCACGCAGATCTGAGTTGTTCCGTTTCATGGCATAGGCGGACCCCCGCATGAGTGAATCGGAGAGCCATGCTAAGCCCCTTCTCTCTGTTTCCGCTTTTATAAATACCGGATCAGATGTAGTATCATCCATGGGGTCGATGAGGGTGGTTCCGGATCGGGGTGTGCCTTGGAGGAACATTTCGTTCAGAGAAAGGAACTTGTCCTGTAATGTTTCTCCGGGAAATCGGCTTTCCACGATCCGGTTTATGGTTGTGCCCATCATGGGGAGGCTGGTCATGCCCGCCCAGGGTCCGCGGGGTGAGCGGAAGGGATCAACCAGCATCCCGGCCTTGAGTCCCGTTCCGCGGTCCGGCAGGGGATAAAACCCGACCCAGGATGTTCCGCAGGAAAAAAGCACTTCCCCCGGATCGAGGATCCCCACACCTCTGGCTGCTCCGGGATGATCAAAACAGCCTGTTACGGCAATCGTCTCCGGATCGAGTCCGGTTTCCGCAGCAGCTGCGGAAGTGATAGTGCCTATGGAAGTTCCGCAGGAAGCCAAGTCCGATAGACGGTTGGTTCTGATCCCTAATTGCTCCAGCAAATAGGGAGACCACTTTCCTTTTTTTTGATCGAACAGCAGAGAAGTGGTGGCGGTGGAAGGGTCCACAATCCATTTTCCTGTAAGCTGCTGATAAATCCAGTCATTGTTCATGGCAAACCGGGTATCATCAGTGATAGCTTTTTTTTGATGCTCTAAAAACCACTTAAAATGGGCCAGAGAAAACAGTCCGTTCCAGGGCCAGCCGGCAATCCGGTAAATCTTATCATCTTTTAAATGGGGGAAATGGTTCTTCCGGTCCCGCGCCATCCTTTGGTCCATCCAGCTTATAACAGGAGTTTTAGCTTGCCCGTTGCTGCTGGTTAGAAGGGAGTTTCCGCTTGCCGCTGCCATGGCCAAGGCCTTGATCTGCACTTTCTCCGATGCGGATTTCTGATGAAGCTTCTGTATAACCGAAAAGACAGATGCCCGGTATTTTTTGGGATCCACCTCTACTCGTATGGAATCAGGTTTAATCAGTTCGATATCCTTAGTAGATTTAGCAATGATATCACCCGTGGAGGTTACAACAGCACCTTTAATCGAACTGGTTCCCAGATCGAGTCCTAAAAGACCGGTCATACGTTATCTTCTCCCTTTGATTGATTTAAACAGTATATCATCTTTATTTAGTCATGCTAAGCATTATTGGAAAATTTACTGATCAATATGGACAACCCCTTCCTTATTGTGTAAAAATATAAACATGAAAAAGATAATCGCAGGCTTACTTCCCTTCTACCTAAAATTATACGACGACATAAGCCCCGAGAGAAGGGGGGAGCATGAAAAGTTTTACAGCCGAATTGCTTTAGAACTCGAGTCCCTGGGGATAACGGTAATCCGTTCCCCTGTTTGCAGGGTAAAAGACGAGTTTAAGCTTTCCGTTAGGCATTTTGAGGAAGAGGGGGCTTGCTGCATCATAACTCTTCATCTCGCTTATTCTCCCTCTCTGGAATCAGCGGATATTCTGGCGGAAACAGACCTTCCCGTCATAATACTGGACACCACACCCGATTTCCGTTTCGGTCCCAATCAGGAAAAACCCAGAGTAATGTATAACCACGGGATCCACGGTGTACAGGATCTTTGCAGCCTCCTGAACAGGAAGGGGAAACCTTTTCTCCTGGAAGCGGGACATTATGCCGAATCTGATGTGCTTAAGAGGATTACAGCGCAGGTTCCCGCCGCGCAGATGGCTTCTGTAATGCGCGGAGCTAAGATAGGCTGCATCGGGAAACCTTTCCCGGGAATGGGTGATTTTTCGGTTCCCCTTCCTGAATTAAAAGACCGCATCGGAGTGGAAGCACTTCAGATTGATCCGGGAGAATACCGACACCATCTCGAATGTATCGAAGAATCTGAGATTTCTCAGGAGATTGCGCGGGACCGTGAGAAATTCGACGCGACCGGTTTGCCGGAGGAGGTCCACCTTCGATCTGTTAAAACTGGACTTGCTGTAAGAAAATGGATGACCGCGGCTAACTTGACAGGGTTCACCTACAACTTTATGGACATTACCCGCAAAAACGGATTTGAAACGGTTCCCTTTCTGGAGGCAAGCAAGGCCATGGCTTCCGGCGTCGGATATGCCGGAGAGGGCGATGTGCTTACCGCCGCGTTGGCCGGTTCTGTTATGAGCTATTACAAAAGAACAAGTTTTACCGAGATGTTCTGTCCCGACTGGAAGGATGGACGCGTTTTTCTAAGTCATATGGGGGAAATCAATACAGAACTAATCCCGCCTAAGAGCCCTCTTGTGGAGATGGACTATACCTTTAGTGATACCGGCAATCCGGCTTTTGTCCCGGGAAGGTTCATCGGGGGAGAAGGACTGCTTATTAATCTTGCTCCCGCCGCCGGGGGCAGATTCCGGCTTATTTTATCTCCCGTGGAGGTTGATGATACCGGGGAAGATACCGGTTTAACGGAGACCGTTAGAGGTTGGATTAAACCGCCGTGTAAACTGGAGGATTTCCTTAAACAGTACAGTCTGTTAGGGGGGACCCATCATCTGATTTTAACCTACAGTGCTGATCTTAAGATCCCTACCGCTTTTGGTAAACTGATGGATTGGACTGTGGATGTAATAGAATAACTGTTGGAGGTAATATACAGATGTCCGGAATAAAACTGCGCAAAGCAAAACTGTTCGGCAAAAGAAAAAATCTGATAATATCCGCTTTAGACCATGTGTTAGAGTACGGATATCAGCCGGGAATCGAAGACCCGGCGAAGGCTATCGAAAATTGCCGGGGAACTGATGCACTGCTTCTTTCCCGGTTTATGTTAAAACGGCACTGGGAGCTCTTCAGTCTTCCCGGCAGTCCCGCGCCGGTGGTCCGGATAAACTGGTCCTCGGCATTCTACTATCCCCTGAACTACCGGAAGGGATTTACCGAGGTTGCCTGCAGGGTCGATGAAGCCGTGGAAGCCGGCGGAGAGGGGGTGATCTGTTCTCTCTTTTTAGAGAACAATGACCAGGAGATGGAGACCCGGAATGTGGCGCTGTTTTCAGAGGTGGTCCGGCAGAAGGAGCAGCTGGGAATCCCCCTTATCGGAGAGTGTTATGTGGTGGAACACAAAGATCTGAGCCGGGATCAGGTCCACGAAAAGGTACGCCGGGTTTCCCGTCTTATGGAGGAGCTGGGAGCGGACCTTATCAAGTGTTTCTATACCGGGCCGCGGTTTTCGGAAGTCGTTGAAAATACGTCGGTACCGGTTCTTACCATCGGAGCGGAAAAACTCAACTCCGACAGAGAGGTACTGGAGAAAGCGAAGAACAGTGTGGACGGCGGTGCCCGGGGGATTATTTTCGGCAGAAATATTTTTATGGCCGGGAAACCTGAATCCCTTATCCATGCCCTGGATATGGTTATGAACCGTTCAGCTTCCGTCCGGGAAGCACTCTCTGAACATGGTTTAACATGATTCATTCTCGGGACACACCGTCCTTAGAGAGACAGCAATTCTAAAGCTGCAATTTAGAATTGCTTTTTGGGATAGATATGACCAAACGGGAACAGAGAAACGCAAAACTGCTGGAGACCCTCAAAGAACAGGTAGAGGTATCCGTTGAAGATGCCTCAATGCTTCTCGAGGTCTCTGAAGCTACAGTCAGGCGGCTGTTCGCGGAACTTCAGGAAGCCGGGAAGATCATTAGGACCCACGGCGGGGCAAGGATCGTACCGGAGCCTGGGACTGCCTACTCCTACGCAGTTTCGTCCGCCCGGAAAAGCAGGGAAAAAAGGGCTATAGGAAGGCATGCGGCGCAGATTGTAGAAAGCGGTGACAAGATCTTCCTGGATTCCGGAAGCACCGTTTTCCGGTTTGCGGAAGCCGTAAGAGATCGGCTTGATGAGGGGGATTTGACGGATATTTATGCAATAACTAATTCGGTAATTTTAATCGATCTTCTTGCTAAAGCCTGCAGGGTGTTGCTTTTAGGAGGAGAGGTGCGCCCTGAACGCCGTGATCTTTGCGGTACTGTTACGGAAAAGATGCTGATGGACTATCATGTGGGAAAAGCCTTTTTCGGAGCCGATGCTGTAAATGATAAGCACGGATTGATGACCACTGATTCCCGGACGGCCCGGATCGTAGAGATTGTTCTGGACCGTTCCGACAGGGCTTACGTCTTAGCGGATTCACAAAAGTTCGGCCGAAACTCATTTGTCCGCTACGCGGGGCTCCGGGATGTTACCGCTATCTACACGGACGGGGGACTGCCGGAAACCGCGGCAGTACAGTATGAAAATGCCGGGGCTCCATTAGTCCGGGTACCGTTGTAATTTATTTACTGCCGCGGTCCCGGATGAGCATCCAGAAGAGCTTTGGCGTTTGAGTAGAATATTTTCTTTTTAGATTCTTCCGGGATGTCCGCTCCCATTATCCAGCCCATGGTGGTCCGGGGGTCGATTAAAGTCAGATCGCTTCCGAAGAGGAACCGGTGGTCTCCCGCCTCTCCCAGCATCCGCTCCAAAGCTCCCTGGTAAGTCAGGCTGGTACAGAGTTCCAGATAAAGTTCCTCCCGCTTTTTAGCAGCCGCTACAGCAGCTTCTTTTGCAATACCGCCGGAATGCCCTAAGATGATGGGCAGTCCGGGAAAGGACTGGGATATCTCCACGAACATGCCCGGATCGCAGTGAGGATTATCCTGCCAGGTATGGGAGATGATGATTAGGTTGTGTTTATGCGCGAAGGAAAAAATCTTATCGTAAACCTTTTCGGTTACACCGAAGCGGAAGGAACTGGGATGAATCTTTATTCCGCGGATTTTTCCTTTCTGCAGGTACCGCTCCAGCCGCTCTTCCAAATCTTCATCGTAATGAGGATTGACACCAGCAAAAGGAACTATTCGGCGGGGATGCTTTTCTGCTAACCGGAAGACCGAATTATTAAGTTCTTTCTCTTCCGGTGTACCGCCGACAAACAAAACGATTTTTTCAATGTTGCAGCGGTTCATCACATCCAGTACTTCCTTGAAATCACCTTCTGTCTCGTGCCGGTGAAATTCCTGCCATTCCCCCACATGGGTATGTACATCGATAACCTTATCGGGCATTCTATATTCCGTCATCTTCCGTTCTCCTTATACCGACTGTTATAATCCCGTTTTTGCCAAGAGTGATTCCAGGTTTTTTCCCAGAACACCGGCAATCTCATTCTCTTGCAGTCCGGAATTCTTTAGAAAGTTCAAAGGCGCTCCCGGTGAGTACTTAGGAAGAGCGGTGCCGAAAAGTATCCGGTCTAAACCTACCGTTTTTTTAAGTACACTGTATCCGTTGAATATATTGAACCGGGAGGCGTCGAGATACAGATTCCGATAACGCTGCATCATCATCGTCATCATGTTGAAAAAATTGTAGCGGGAGTTACAGATTACCAGAGGAAGGTTCGGATAGTTTCTTAATGTATCCGCGGCACCCCGCCAATCCGCTTGGCCGTAATCCACCCACACAGGAATTCTGTTTTCGTTACAGGCTGAAAACAATTCGCCGAAAACTTCATCAATCCAGGAAAGACCGAACTTGCCGGTAAAAATCTTGATGCTCCGGGAGCCGGATTGAGACATCCGGCGGAACAGTTCTGCAGGGGTTTCTAAGAGGGGATTCGTCACAGTTTTTATTTCCAGCCTGTCCCGGAATGGTTCAGTCAGCCGGAGAAGCAATGCTTCCCCTCTGCGGATTGATGTATCCTCCGAAAGGGTGTGTGTGCACAGGGCCTTATCAATTCCGTGCCGGTCCATGATGGAGATGACGGCTTCGGGAGAATGATTTTCGGTCTTTTCCTGTTTGGTCCGTCCGATGGTGATGTTGTTGTCGAAAATTATATCCTTTTTTTGATTCATAATTTCTCCTGGAGTTCCTGAAAAGCCCGTATCATAGCCCGAACATTCTCCCGGGGAATACCGGGAGTAAGCTCTATCATAATGAGTTCCGCGCCTCCCGATACAGCCTCCCGGATATGGCGGCCAATCTCTTCCGGACTCCCGTCCCGCGCGGCGGATGTTTTAACATTGTACCAGAATGAGATTTCTTCAGGTACAAGATGCTCCGTCAGATCCTTTAAATCCAGATACTGATCCTGACCAGGATCAAAGCTGTCCAGTTTTAATTCCGGGAGAAACTTAAGGTGATCCGGCCGCAGAAGCTCACTATGGAGGGTGCGGTATTTTTTCCCCAACGCACGGTAAATCTTCCGGTATTGAGGCTGGGCAACCTTTTCGTACATATCCGGGGAGAGGAGTCCCGCAAAATCGTCCGCTATTCCGGTGGAGTCCCCGTACGATTTACCGTTGTATTGGGCAATCTCCTGTTTGAACAGGATGTGGCTGTCCCCGGAAATGGTAAGGAGGTATTGCGCCGCTTCCGGAGCTTCGTAGAGGTCCAGGAAAAAGTCCTGCCCCCGGATCAGTTTGGCCGTGGTAACCGGGCCTTCAAGCCCCGCGCTCATGGTAACGGATTCTCCATGCAGTTTTTCCATCTCCTCCTTGATCTTCCGGTATTTAATAACTTCCGGTGTTTCCAGATATGATTCCGGCAGCTTGAGTTTAAAAACATCTTCAACAGCGGGAGCACCGGTTTCCCTAAGCATTGGCGGATGGTCTTCCGGGATTACCAATTCGGACCCGAAGGCCGCAGCCTGCAGATACGCCGGACATGCCACCCTGGGGGCCGTTGAAACGAGTTCTAATCCGTAGATGGAGTTTATCATCCGGGCACCCTCGGTTTGCGCCCGGTACATAGGTTCAGCTTTGGAAAAATAATCACCCGGGCGTATTCCCGTGTATTCGCAAAGCACTTCATCGGGAAACAGTATCTTCCACTTCTTTAGAGCCATTAATTTCCTTCCTTTCTTGCAACAGTGTCACATTATAAATCTCTTTTAACGTGATGTTAACCGGTAATCGCCGGGTGCGGCAGAACGAGGTGTTTTTTCCAAGAGACGCCATAGAATAATCGGATAAAATGAGAATTCCTCATAAGAACTCTAAAGGGTGGCAATTTATGAGAGTGTTGGTTATATTATTGGTGTATGCATAAGTTGTCTATTTTCCCGATCCTGTTCAGCGTAATCATTTTTATCCCTGGTTGCAGCGGTACTAAAACCGAAACCGATGTTTCTTCTCCGGAAGATCCATCAAAAACACCGGTTATATCATCTCCTCCCGCCCCTGCCGCTCCGGCAGAAGATGAAGATCAAACACTGTATTACGGGATAACGAAAGACGTGCTCAGAGAGGACGGTACCGCCGAAATATACGCCGCGCCGGATATGGAATCAGAAATAATCAGCATTATACCGGACGGAAAACAATTAAAGCTCTTACATACAATCCCTTACGGATGGTACGAAGTACAGCTGGAGGATGGAACGAAAGGATATGCCGATTCCAGAACTATATATACCCAATCCATTCCTCCCCACGAGTATTCGCCGGAAACAGAGGATGGATATACCTTGGTTTTTACCCATAGTGACCAACGCTTAAGGGTTTATTATGACGGGAAGCAGCTTTTGTCTGCTCTCGGATCGAGCGGCACCGCTGATCTTTATACACCGAGAGGTGTTTTCCTGCTGGAGGAAAACCGCCGGGGTGAATGGTGGTACAGCGAGAAACATGAGATGGGGCTGAAGTACTGGGTCGGATTCAAGGGGATCTGGCTCTTTCACTCGATCCCCTATACCCGGGAAGGGGAGATAATTGAAGAAGAAGCGGAAAAACTCGGCAGTCCGGCGAGTCACGGGTGCATCCGGCTTCCCCCGGAGACAGCAAAGTACATCCATGACATGATTCCGCCGGGGTCTTTAGTGCTTATCTATTAACCCTAAAAAATTACGGGCTGTTGGAAACGACTTCCGATTCCGACCTGCCGTATTCCATCTTGCTGTAGCGTCTGCTCTCTGAAAGAAATGAAGACATAATCCGGTACCGTTCCCGATAGTAATTTCTCCAGGCAGAATTGATGCCCATGAGAGTGAGCTGTTCTAAAGGGTAGATTAAAACCGCTTTATCCGGAGGCTCATATCCTACGATGTAGTTGCCGATCAGAAGCGGTTCCACCCGGGAGACATGGGGGCCATTCGGCTGCTTCTCTACAGTAACGGTAAAGATTGCCGAGTCGTGCGTATAAGCCCAGCTGTCAGTGGGATCCGGCGCGGTATGATGTACGAGAAATCCCTGACCGGAAATCAGGTTGCCGACACTATAGAGGATAAGCCCATTTCTTCCTTCCGATTCCACAATCTCGTAGGGCTGCAGAACATGGGGATGATGTCCGTAGATGATATCCGCCCCGGCTTCCATAAGATCCCGGAAAAACGCTTCTTTGTCAGGATTTGGTTCGAACACATACTCCTCTATCATATCGCCATGATAGGAAACGATGAAAAGATCGTAATTTCCGCTTGTTTTTTTCACCATATTGAGGAATTCATCTCTATTGCTGCCGTCTACCAGATAGATGTAATCGGTAACGGTTCCCTCTTCCGGAACAATATTGGTGAATTGAGTAACCGCGATAAAACCTATTTCCCAGCCGGCATACTGGATAGCTGCGGGAATAAAGAGATCCTCCCCCTCCTTCCTAATCCCGGAGGCATAAAGCTGCCTTTCTGAGCCGGCGGTTATTTCCTCCATTACTTCCCGGGTCCTTACGGCTCCTTTTCCCCCCTGATCCAGGGTGTGATTATTAGCAAGGGAAAAAACATCCACTCCCGCTTCGGCAGCTGCCCGGGTATATTCGGGATGAATGTTGAAAATAGGAAAGCTTGCTTGGGGTTTCTCCGGAACCATGGGATATTCAATGTTCCCGAATGTAAGATCGTCTTTAAGGAGCCTCCCCTCAAGGCCTGCATATATTCTGGAGTAGTCATCAGTGGTGTAGTTAGGTTCGTGGGCGATTATGTCCCCGACAAAGGTCAGTGTTAGCGTTTTCTTCTGTTCCGGGACGTTTTCTTCAGCATCCTTTTCGGGCGCGGGTGCATGTGATTCTTCTTCCGGCTGGGGAAGGGAAATATTATTCTGATCTCGGGTACACCCCGATAAGATTAAAAAGATTATAGATGCAGTAATGAACCCGGTTCTCATCTTCAATTCATTTTATCCTATGGAAAAATATGCTGAATAACCTCTTCCATGGTTTCCACCGGGTAAAAGGTTATTTTTTTCTTCATTTTCTCAGGAAGCTCCTCGAGGTCCCGTTCGTTCTGTTTTGGAATGATAACCTTGTTTATCCGTTCCCGCTGAGCCGCTACTATCTTCTCCTTTAGACCGCCTATGGGAAGAACATCCCCTGTTAGGGATAACTCTCCCGTCATGGCTAACCGGTCTTTGACCTTTTTCCCTGTTCCCAAGGATAAAAGGGTGGAAGCCATAGTTATGCCTGCTGAAGGTCCGTCCTTCGGAATCGCTCCAGCCGGTATATGGAGATGTATAGTATTTTTTTCGAAAAATTCCAAGGGAATTTTATATTCCGGGGCGATATTTCGAATATACGTGTATGCGATATTAGCGGATTCCTGCATCACATCTCCCAATTGTCCCGTTAGGCGGAAGGATTCCTTGCCCTTATTTGCCACAGCTTCAATAGTCAAGGTGTCGCCGCCGTAGGGAGTCCATGCCAGACCGGTAACCATACCCGGTTTTAACCGTTTCTTCGTCTCTTTAGGAAGAAAGGAAGGTTTACCTAGGTATTCCTCAACATTATCTTTGGTGATGGTAACCTTTTCAAAATCCTCGACCCCCCCTTCCGTTTCACGGGTAAAGACCATCCCTTTTGCTATTTTCCGGTTTATTTTATCAAGTGATTTTTCAAAGTTTCTAAGTCCGGCTTCACGGGAATAACCCTGAGCTATGGCGGAGAGTCCGCTCTTGTGGAACTTTACTTTACCTTTGGGAATCCCGTTTCTTTTCTGAGATTTTGGGATCAGGTACCGTTTTGCGATTTCTATTTTTTCCTGCTCTACATATCCGGGAAGACGGATTATTTCCATCCTATCCCTGAGGGGCGCGGGAATAGTGTCCAGGGTATTTGCCGTGGTAATAAATAGAATGTTAGAAACGTCAAAGGGGAGGTCCAGATAGTGGTCCCGGAACGATACATTCTGTTCCGGGTCCAGTACTTCCAGAAGCGCCGAAGAGGGATCTCCCTGATAAGAGACTCCAAGCTTATCGATTTCATCAATCATGAACACGGGATCTTTGGATTTTACTATTTTTAAGCCCTGAATTATTTTCCCCGGCATAGCGCCGACATACGTTCTTCGGTGTCCCTTTATCTCAGCCTCGTCCCGCATACCCCCCACGGAGAACCGGAAAAACTCTTTCTCCAGCGCCCTGGCAATGGAGTGACCGATTGATGTTTTGCCGACTCCTGGAGGGCCCACCAGACAGATGATGGAACCCTTGGCGCTCTTCTTCAGTTTTCTTACAGCAAGAAACTCCAGTATCCGGTCTTTTACATCTTCAAGGCCGTAGTGGTCGTTTTCAAGGATTTTATGCGCCTTTTCCATGTCTATATCTTCAGGTTTCGGATCCTTCCAGGGAAGAGATATGATGGTGTCAAGGTAGTTCCGGGTAACGTGAAATTCCGAAGAGTTAGGATCCATAAGGTTGAACTTCTCAAGCTCCTGTTCTACCTGTTCCTTTGCTTCCCCTTCAAGCTCTAATTTTTCTATAGCTTCCTTAAAACGTTGATGTTCCGTACTCTTGGAATCCACAGGCATTCCCAATTCCTGCTTAATAGCCTTGAGCTCTTCCTTTAAAAAATACTCCCGCTGGCTTTTTTCGATTTTTTCATTTATCTGCTTCTGAATTTTTTTCTGTATTCTGAGCAGTTCATGTTCCTGCTTGAGGTATACCAATGCCTGTTCCAGACGATTCCGGATATTTACTGTCTCGAGAATTTTCTGCTGATTTTCCCGGCTTATATTTAGAATCGAAGTGACAAAATCGGCAATCTTCCCGGGGTTGTCAATGTTTGCCATGTTAAGCTTCATCTCTTCCGAAAAGAGGGGATTTCCCTCGGAAATCTCCTTCATCTCGCTGATAAGCGCCCGGGTAAGGGCCTTTATCTCGTCAGTATCCTCCGTCTCCGCTTCTAAATAATCCACAGCCGCGGCCATGGGAGGAGCGGAATTAATCAATTTCTTTATCTTGAACCGTTTTAGGGTGGAGATAAAAATATTCATACCGCCGTCGGGTAGATTGATCTTCTTTACGATTTTGGCGACAGTACCTACAGGGTAGAGATCCGTCGGAGCGGCGGGTTCTCCGTTCTCGTTCTTTGAAAGAATCAAACCAAGCATCTTATCTCCCGCAAGAGCTTTTTGCACCGCCTCTAAATCATCCTGTGAATTGATCATCATGGGGGTAAAAATACCCGGGAAAATCGGTTTCCCCATCAAAGGAAGTAGTATTAACCGATTAGGTAATATCTGGTCTGCTGGTATTATCTGATTATTCTGAAAGTCCATTATTTTCCTCTTTAGTTTTCTATTATTAGATTGGGAGCTGAAAATACATGTAAAATATTTATTCTATATTAAAAAGATACGATGGTTTTTATTTTTTTACCTCATCCTAAGCAGGAATTTCCGCTCCATCCACAAGGATAATCATACCATTTTAAACAGTCAAGTTTTTAGCTTAGAATTGCTGTTCATATACCAGCGGAGGTGGATTATTCCGCTGTTTTTATGATATAGTTTTCCCGGGTCTGATATGCGTAATACCCAACTGGAAGCAGTAATCTTAAAGACGAATCCCGTAGCCGAAATTCATAGGGGAGCGACACTGTTTACCCGCTCACAAGGGATAATAAATGCCATGGCTTACGGAGCGGAATCCGGCAGGGGGAAATTAAAAGGGCTTACCATGCCTTTTTGTTATGGGACGTTCTATCTCTATACCGACCCGGTTAAAGGGAACGTAAAAATAACTGATGCAAATGTTCAATCTTTTTTTGTAGGAATTCGCAAGAGGATTACATCGTTTTATACCGCTTCTCTTTGGGCGGAAGTTATCTTTAAATCTTTTGCGGGGGGCGGCGGAGGCAAGTTGTTTCAGCTGTTTATACAATCCTTAGGGATTTTGGAGGATGCTTCTGATGAGCTCTGCCGGCTGGTTTCCATCCAATTTCTCATTCGATTTCTTCATGAGTTGGGACTGAAGCCCGATACCGAGTACTGCGGCAGATGCGGAGAACCGTTTTCTCAACAGATAATGCCGAGAAGAGGGGACGGTGAATTAGTCTGCCGGGAATGTTCCGGTGCTGATGAAGATTTTTCTCTAGGAGCGCTTCGGTATCTGCGCCATACGGCAGGTAGAAAACTCGCAGACGCGGTTAAGGTTGGGCTCGATCCTGTTTCCCAAAGGCAGGTCCTTGCGTTTCTTCATAACCTCATTCAGAATGAACTGGAGGTTCCGTTAAATACCCTTAAGGCCGGGAGAAATATCCTGGAAGGATCCGCAAACTAAGGAGAAGACAATGAGGGCACTGGATATAATTATAAAAAAAAGGGACGGATTTGAATTATCCCGGGAAGAAATTCAGTTATTAATTAAGGGATATGTTGATGGTTCAATACCTGAGTACCAAATTGCAGCGTGGCTTATGGCTGTTTATTTTCAAGGGATGACGGAGGCGGAAACAGGTTTTCTTACCCGGGAGATGATAGAATCGGGTAAAACCATGGACCTTTCCGGGCTGCCCGGTCCCTTTGTGGATAAACACTCCACCGGAGGAGTTGGAGACAAAGTCAGCCTTATCTTAGCTCCCCTTGCGGCAGCATGCGGACTCACAGTGCCCATGATGAGCGGCCGGGCCTTAGGTCATACCGGAGGGACCTTAGACAAACTTGAATCCATCCCCGGGTACCGTACCGATCATCCTGAAAGGCGTTACCGGGAAATAATAGAAAATTGTTCCTATGGAATGACCGGGCAGAGTGAGGATATTGTTCCTGCCGACAGGTCCATGTACGGTCTGAGGGACGTTACCGGTACAGTGGAATCGGTTCCCCTTATAACGGCCAGTATTCTCAGTAAGAAGTTTGCTGAAGGAGCGGATGCTTTGATCTTCGATGTAAAATGCGGTTCCGGAGCTTTTATGAAAACCCGGGACGCCGCGATGGAACTTGCGGATTCTCTTACAAAAACAGGTAAGGAGTTAGGAAAGAATGTGGTTTCCGTTATTACCTCTATGGAACAGCCCCTGGGTAAAATGGTGGGGAATTTTCTGGAAGTAGAGGAATCGTATGCCTGTCTGTCGGGAGAAGGTCCTGACGATTTGATGGAAGTAACCCTCCGGCTTGCTTCGTGGATGCTTGTAGCGGGAAAAGTTCAGGATAATGTAGATTCAGCCCTTGAACTATGCCGTGAAAAACTGTGTTCCGGGGAGGCGATGGACAGGTTCATGAAAAACATCAAACTTCAGGGCGGCGATACGAGTGAATTCCGGAAAATGATCGGTAAATCCCGGGGCGCATTAAGCAGGGAGCTTAAAGCGGAATCGGAAGGATTTATCACTGCCCTTGATGCTTTTCGTACCGGAATGGCTTCAGTTTACCTGGGAGCCGGAAGAGACAAAGCTGGAGACCCCGTAGAGGGCTTTGTGGGTATACAGCTTAACAAAAAACGGGGTGATACGGTTAAGCCCGGAGATTCCCTCTGTACAATATGGGCGGAGAATGAAGAACGGCTTGAGCGTGGTTTTGAAAAGATGAGGGAGGCCTATTCAATTGGTCCTGAATCCCCGGATAAAATCCCCATGATTTTAGAAGAAGTTGAGGCATTATGAATTGGTATAAAAGAGAAATTCATAGCGACGCGGTGAGGAATACTTCCGAGCGGTATGGAATCGATCTCCTTATTGCGTCGATACTTCACCGGAGAGATGTTCTGTCCCCAGGGGAGGTGAAATTCTTTCTGGAAGAGGATGTGCGGTATCTGCATAATCCCTTCCTCTTTTCAGAAATGGAAGATGCGGTAGACCGTATCTTAGCTGCTAAGGAGGAGGAAGAACGCGTCCTGGTGTTCGGTGACCGGGATGTGGACGGTATCACCAGCATCACCCTCATGGTGGAGGTTCTGAAGGAGATGGGGATAGATGTGCGCTGGAAACTTCCGATCGGTGACGATCCCTACAGTCTGACTATGGATGTGGTGGAGGAGTTCGCCCGGGAGGAGGGTACCCTCATCATCACCGTGGACTGCGGATGTACAAATTTTGCAGAAATAGAACGGGCTTCGGATTTGGGAATAGATACTATCGTGGTGGATCATCATAATCCTCAGAACGAACTTCCCGATGCAGTTGCCGTCATTAATCCGAAGGTGGAGGAGTGTGCTTATCCATTCAGCGGGTTGTGCGGGTGCGGGGTTGTTTCAAAATTGAGATGGGCTCTCAAATTTTCCCAAACTGAATTCTACAACAAGCCCGTTTGCCTTCTGAATGTGCGGCCGGGAAACGAGACAGTCATAATTGATGCCATTAAAGTTGTAAATCTTACTATCAAGGACCGGATTACCGAGAACCTAATGCCGGGATACGTCACTCTGGACAACACCCGGCTCATGGATTTTCTCCAAAATCAGATTATCGTGTACGATGCGCCTCCCCAAGAGCGTCTCTTGAAGAAACTATTCGGAACCGGCGCGGACATCTACCTTACCGATTCCGCCGAGGAGATATGGAAGGCTTTTCCAGCTCTTGAGAACATGAGCCTCTTAAAAATAGGCGATTCTTCCAGGGCAGTAAAATACCGGGAAACCTCATTCGGAGAAATTGATGTTCTTTACAATCTCTTTGTGTCTTTCATCCTCACCCGGTTGACGGATCTTTCCGACGATATAAAAAATTCGCTGGATCTGGTGGCTCTGGGAACCATTGCCGACATAATGCCCCTTAAAAACGAAAACCGTGTTTTAGTTCGGCACGGTCTTAAATCCTTAGACGGTACAGCCCGGAAGGGGCTCCGGGACCTGCTTTTCCGCAAACGTCTTTTAGGTAAAAAACTCACCTCATCCGATATCGGCTGGCACATCTCTCCTGTATTAAATGCCTCCGGCAGAATGGGTGAACCCGATAAGGCGGTTCAGCTTCTTCTTTCCAAAAACGACGATGAACGGGACCGGCTTCTCTCGGAGGTGATTGAATTAAACGATACCCGAAGGCAGGTAGGAGACGCAGCTTGGGAAAAACTTCTGCCGGAAGCAAAGAAAAGTCTGGAAGAGTTAGAGGGTAAATTTATATTGGTGATTGATTCCTCTATTCACCGGGGAGTTACAGGAATAATAGCTTCCCGCCTGGTAAAGTTATTCAACGTACCTTGTGCTGTATTGGCCGAGCTCGAAGATAAATGCATTGGATCGATTCGAAGCACCCGGGGACTCATGGTACAGCAGTTTCTCGAACCCTTAAGTGATATTTTTGAAGACTGGGGAGGACATGATGCCGCAGGGGGATTTTATCTCCTGCCGGAAAGGGTTGATGATTTTATCATAAGGTTTAAGGAGGAAGCAAAAAAAGCAGTTCTGGAAGCTGAAGAGGAACAGACACTGAATATCGATGCGGAGATCCCGCCTTCTTATCTCACTCCCGAAATAGAAAAGGTGGTAGACAGATTAGCTCCCTATGGGGAGGGGAATCCTCCATTGACTTTCCTGACCCGAAATATGAAGATTCTGGAAATGGATCTTATCGGACGAAAGGAACTAAAACATTTAAAATTCCTCTTAGACGGTCAAAAATATCGGTGGCCGGCGGTCTATTGGCGGGCGGGAAAGAGAGCTGAAGGAGATTTGAACTTAGGTGACCGGGTTGATGTTGTTTATCAAATATCTAAGAATTATTTTAACAACAAAGAAACCTTACAGTTGATTGTATTGGACATGAAACACGCAAACCAATAAGGATTTTTCTATGCGGAAACTTTACTGTTTACTTCTGTTCTTTCTGGTCTTTTTCTTTTTACCGCTGTATGCCGAAAATGACTCAATTTCTCAGTCGGGACTGCATTCCCTGCATATATTGAAGGAAGACAAAATTACTCCGGGAGGTGTTCTGGGAATGATCCTCCATCTGCCTGGACCTAACAGAGCGGTGAAAGCTCTCCTTTTGACGGATGAAGCGTCTGAGAAAGATACTGCTATTCTTTCCGCTGAGGGTATTTCCCTGGACGGAGCGCTTAAGAGTAATGCCGGATCAAGCATATGGCTTTGTTTGATGGGGCTGCCGTCCACTATGGAACCCGGAACGTATCGGGTAAGTGTTACCGCCGGTACCGATATTTCTCCGGTAACTCTTAGTAAAGATATTACCGTCCAGTCTAAAGAGTTTGCCTTGGAAACCATTTCTTTGAACCGGGAAATGACAACGCTCCGAGCTAAACCGGATAAAAGAAAGCGGAGTGAGTCGATGGAGCTCTACAATCTTTATTCCGGGCGGGGGAAGGAAAATATTTGCTTTACTGAAACATTCAGCCATCCCTTAGATGCTTTTCTCTGGAAGAGTTCCCTGTACGGCGGAAGAAGAAAATACAACTATTCCGACGGAACCTATGCATTTTCTGTGCATACCGGTGTCGATTACAGTGCCCCGGTGGGAACTCCCGTCAAAAGCCCGGGCGACGGTACTGTGGTGTTGGCAAAAGAACGGATGCTTACGGGAAATACTGTGGTGATACAGCATCTTCCTCACGTTTACAGCCTCTATTATCATTTGGACACGCTGAAGGTAGAGGAAGAACAGCGGATTAAACGAGGTGATCTGATTGGAACTGTTGGCGCAACGGGGCTTGTAACAGGGGCTCATCTTCATTGGGAACTCCGTGTTTCAGGAATAGCTGTTGATCCTGAGTATTTTTTGGAGTTTCCTCTTATTGACAAAGAACGTATATTAAGTATTATCAGATAAAACGAAAGGAGGTGATTATATCGCTCGCGTAAAAGTTGATGATAATGAGAACCTTGAAAAAGCTATAAAACGGTTTAAACGAATGGTAGAAAAAGAAGGCATTATCCGTGAATGGAAAAAACGGGAATACTACGAAAAGCCTTCCACGATCCGGAACAGGAAAAAGAAAAGCCTGGAACGGAAAATCCAGAAGAAAATCAGAAAAGCTTCCTCAAAATAACTCCTATGCCGCTTCCTGTTATGCAGCGGCAATTTTAATGTATTGGGAACCGGCAATTCCTATCAAGCACCTTCATGAGCATGTATGCAAGTGACTGCAGGATATGTAATCATCTCAATCCGGCGCGACGGGAATTGCCGGATGTGTTCCCAATTTTATTTTATTCATACTAAAAGCAGAGACGGTACCGGGATCTAACACATATTTTTGTTTACCCGCTCTTCCTGATAACTCCCAGGATGTCATTATGGAGGATACCGTTAGAGGCTGCTATCGCTGAGGGTTCGAGCCCTGTAAGATTTCCCTCCCAGTCGGTGAGCTTCCCGCCCGCTTCCTCCAAAATCAGTTTTCCGGCACAGAAGTCCCAAGGATTGAGCCGGTGTTCCCAAAATCCTTCCCCCCGGCCCGCTGCTACGTAACACAAGTCAAGCGCCGCCGCCCCGAACCGCCTGATTCCCAGGATTCCTCCGGTGAAAAAATCGCCTATAATCTTTAAGTTCCGGATCATGTCCTCACCCCGGTCGTAGAAGAACCCGGTGATCAGCACCGAATCGGATAGTTTATCAGAACCGCTTACTTTCAGTTCCGTTCCGTTGCAGCGGGCCCCTTTTCCCCGCTCCGCGGACCAAAGTTCGTCCCGGACCGGATCGTAGATAACCCCCGCGTAGATTTCATCACTCTTTGCTGCCGCAATGGAGACACAGTACATAGGAATCCCTTTGTAGAAATTGGTAGTGCCGTCCAGGGGGTCGATGATCCATGTATATTCGGAACCGGTTTTTGTGTATTCTCCCTCTTCCCCTAAAAGATTGTGATCCGGGAACCGTTTTCTGATTACTTCTGTTACCTTTTTTTCAGACTGGATGTCCGCTTCGGTGACCTTGTCGTGGGCCATTTCTTTCCGGGAGGTTTTAAATCCCCGTTCCGCGTATTTCCTGATAATAGCACCCGCTTCCCGGGCCGCGAATTCGGCTGTCTTTATCAAATCCCCCATATAAAAATCCCTCCCTTCTCCGGCATCATCCTACAGGAGAAGGAAAGGGGAGTCTACTAGTAACAGGGGAAACACAGCGGAAGGAGAAGATGCTTAAACTCTTACGGCTGTTTCTTTTTTCTGTGATTCTAAAGCCGCGGTAAAGAGCCGGTGGCTCAAAGCGGTTTCTTCCGGGGTTACACAGCCTGTAAATTTAGAGAGGGGCTTACCGTGTTTCAGTTCATGCAGAAATGCCGCTATAAGTTGAAGCATGGTGTCGGAGAATCCGAATTCGAAGATTCCGCCGGTGATTGAGGAAAAGGCGGTATCGTGTCCCAGATCGATGTGCTGCCAGGCCTGTTCTCCGCCGGTGTACTCAAGTATTTCTATATGGTTGATGTGTTTTGTGGAAAACCTTGCCGCCCCATTCATCCCCTTTACGGTTATGGACCATGTGTTCTTCTCTCCCGGGGCAATACGGAAGGTTTTCACCGTCATGGGAAAAGGATCCCCCTGCGGTGTTTCTGCATTGCAGAGGAGGGTAGCGTTGTCCCATGTTTCACAGGGCGCCGCACCGCCTTTTCCGTCTGGCCGTTCCGGGACAAGATTGCTTAAAACTGCCCGTACATCCCGGGGAACCCAGCCTGCCCGAAAAGGGATTGCCAGGGTATGCATACCGAGATCACCCATACAACCGTACTCGCCGTTGTATTTTATCATCCGTTTCCAGTTGATGGGTTTCTTGAGGTTCATATCGCTGGAGTGAAGAAATTCCACTTCCGCCTCAATCAGCTTGCCGAAAAAATCATCCTCAATAAGCCGGCATATCCTTTGGGCTCCGGGAATAAAGGGCCACTGAGAAACACACCTGACAAAAACATCGGGATGTTTTTCCGCTTCCGCAAGGATGGATTCATTTGCAGCTTTGTCTATTCCAAAGGGTTTCTCGCCGAACAGGTGCTTCCCGGAGCGGATAATTTCTTTATACATCTCTTCGTGCAGATGGTGCGGTACGGCACAGTAAACGGCATCCACCTCGGGATTTGAAAGCATTTCCCGGTAATCCTTTACCGCCTGTCCGATTGTTCCCAAGCCGTCCCGATACCATTGTTCTGTTTCCTTCGGCAGGGTCCGGCTGCATATAGCCGTTATCCTCGGTTTTACGTTCATAGCAGGGAGGTGCTTCCAGCGCATCACTGCGCTGGCAAACTCCTTTCCCATTAGACCTAATCCGATTATTCCAAAGTTTACTGTTTCCATACTATACGTACCCGTTTTCCTTTTCCACTTCTGTTATGGATTCTTCAATCATGGAGAGACCTATATCCGCGTATTTTTCATCCATCATCAGGGACGGAGACATGCGCAGAATATGACCTGCGGGAATCCATGCAAGCCCTTTCCGAAAGGCCTTTTGATACACCAGTTTACCGGCTTCCGCGAAAGGTTCTTTGGTATTCTTGTCTTTGACAAGTTCCATGCCTAAGAGAAATCCTTTGGCTTTTATATCCCCCACAATGGGATGCGCTTCTTTGATTTTGTCCATTCGCTTCCGTATGAACTCTCCGACGGTACGGACATTTTTCAAGATTTCTTCCTCTTCAATCACTTCCAGGGAGGCGAGTGCAGCTGCACAGGCCATCGGGTTTCCGCCGTAACTCGAGGAGGCTGATATCTTATCTAGAGCTCCGGCATTTTCTTCACTCACCACCATTGCAGTAACGGGAAACCCGTTCCCCAAGGATTTCCCGAAGGTAATTATGTCGGGAACCACATCGTAGTGGTTCATGGCTGTCCATTCACCGGTGCGTCCCATGCCGGTTAATACTTCGTCGGCAAAGAGGAGGATTCCCTTCTTTTCACACAGCTTCTTAAGCTTCGGAAAGAAATCATCCGGGGGTACAATGGATCCGCCCCATCCCTGTATCGGCTCTAAAATGAATGCGGCGACATTACCGGCGGTTCCTTCCTGGATAAACTCCTCATAAAATGAGATATAGCGGTCCGTATCGATCGTTCCGTCTGATTTGGTAAAATGGGGCCGGTAAGGATTCGGACGGGGAACCATGTAGAATCCCGGTGCCCGGGTGGGACCGTAACTAAGCACATCGCCCCGGACCATCTGAGCGCAGCTGACGGAAGCCATGGTTTTTCCGTGGAAATCTCGAAAACAGGAGATAAACTCGTGTTTTCCGGAAATGGCCCTGGCTGCCCGTATCCCCGCTTCGACCGCGGATGTCCCGTCAGAGTAAAATTGCATTGCCCGCAGGTTTCCGGGCAGCACGCCGGCGAGCTTCTCGCAGAGCTTCTCCTTTATGGGAGTAGTAAAGTCGTGGGCGTTCATAAGCCGTTTTGCCCAGTAAGATACCGCTTCCGATATCTTGGGATGACAATGCCCTAATGAGGTTACATAAATTCCTGAAGAAAAATCCAGATATTTGTTGCCGTCCGCGTCGGTCAATGTGATTCCGTGTCCTTCGGAGAAACATACCGGAAACAATTTAACCTGACCGGATAGACCGTGAAAAAACCGGGTAGTGCTTTTGTGCATCCGTTCCGATTCCGGACCGGGAACCTCTGTTTTTAAAACCGGAATACCCTTTGCTGATTCACGCCACCAATCTTTACTCATTTTCTGCTCCTTCTTGATGCCTTGCATCGTTGTTAATTTCGTTCAAAAATTTTGTACATTGTGTTCATCTTATTGGTTTCATACTCCAGCGTCAACTGCTGGTCAAACTTTTTCAGCAATTGCTCGCAATTGCTGTTTTCTGGTATACAAAGCATGGTTCCGACGCTAAAATAAGGGAGATGAAGCGCTTTCCATTGCTATTTTCCGTTATACTGCCAATTTTCTTGTCTATCCTGGTGAATTGTACCGGCAATCCGCCTGAGATCGTTCAAAGTTTTCATCAACTGAATATCAAGAAAGACCCGGGAACCGGTTTGATACGGGAACAGCTTTCTGTATTTGTACAGGTACAGGATGAGGACGGATTCGATGATATAGAAACCCTGGTAATTTTTACTGAGACTGATGACCTTGTTTGGGAGTTCAATTCGAACAATTGGGAATACCGTGAACGGGACGGAGAAGAATGGATTGGATTCACCGCCTTGGCTATGCCGGATTATAGTCCTATTCCAAGAGGAGTATATCAGGTTGAAGTTACCGATTTAGCCGGTGAAAAACGGAATACCGCTTTTTATTTGACTGCGGAAAAGGCGGATTATGATAAAATTCCCTTTCCGCGTTTTCGTGAGGCGGAGGAAGGTTTTTTATACAAGAATCAGTCGGAGACAGTTACTGATTTAGCAGTTTGGGTGTTTGACCCGGGAGATAACTTTTTAGGTTCATATAAGGTTAAGCAGGAGGGAATCATACCGGTAGAATCCATTATCCCCAGAGGAAGAAACCCTAGAAGTTATACGTTCTTTGCATACGGATATTGGAACACACCCGGTACTGGATTGATCCAGGGTCCTTATTCCGGAGGTGATGAGACATCTTCACCTTTTGAGTAGGATGTCTTCTTTTTCCTGAAACCGAAATAATTTTTTAACCGCTCCCAAAAACCTTTTCCATGCCGTTCAGAAAAATCTATGGCCGCATCTTTAACCGAATAATCCGGGCCGTATTTTTTTTTCAATTCATCCCAATGCTTTACGATCCAGACGTAGAGGTCCGCCGTTGTTCTGCCGGGAAACCGGACTGGAAGTTTTTCATCTTCCACAATATTGATTATAGGTTCAAAAACAGTTTCGAACCAGGACTTAAGGGCGGCATCAAAGGGTATCTCTTCCCTTTGATCCTGGTTCATATAATACTTATGGGTGTTTATGTGTCTTTTTATTTCATCGAAACGACCGGGAGCGGTAAACTCCAGGTCATAGCCGGTTATTTTTTTAAAATAGGTTTCTTTTTCAAACAGCTTTTTTTCGTATGCGACGACCCTTCTTTTCAATTCTTCCCGAGTGATCCCGGGATTGAGTTTTATTTCCGAATCTATTTTAACCACTTCCGCGTCTATCATCTCGGCTCCCTGGGAACGGGCTACCGACACCCGGTGGTTTCCATCCCTGACAAAATATACTCCTCCTACTTCGTATAACCTGATGGGCGGTAAAATCACAGATTGAATGTGTGCCTTATCAACCCTTTTCCACCTGGTTCGGAGCATCTCCCGTTTCGGCAGAAAAGCCTTGTTAAAATCCCGGTATCTCCCTTCGCTTCCGACAATCTTATCTATGGAAACTACTGTAAGTCCTTGATATGCCTCTCCCTTGGGTTTAACAAGAGATTTAACCTCCGAGAGTGAGAGCAGTTCCTGCCGGGAGGGTTGAATCAGATTTGCAATTCTTGCGAGGGACTCCCTGAATCGCGCTTTATTAAAGTCTTCATCCGCTTGTCTCTCTATGTATAGATTCATTGAAATATTCCTTGTCCTTTTTTGTTTCCTGGGTATCTAAAACGTAATGGTCATATACATTTATTATTTCTGTGTCAGCGTATTGTGATTTTCTTTCTGCATTTAAGTCGTATAAATGTACATGGCCATGGAGAAGATACTTAGGTTTAAAAGTGCGCATAAACCATAGAAATGTTTTAAAACCCCTGTGGCATTTATCATCTCCGTCACCTAAACCCCATGGCGGCGCATGGGTTATGAGAATATCCAGATAACGTCCGTAAACCAGCCTGTTCCATAGAAGTCTGGGTATCATTTTGATTATCTTCCACCGCATCTGATTTTCAGTATATTGATTTTCTCCTTTGTTATACCGGAAACTTCCTCCTAGACCTGCAATCAGGGTGTCTTTAGCTTTTTTGATTTTACCGCTGATATAAGTAGCGCCAAAATAATTAATCAGCTTAGAACTGTCTCGGGGTGATAGGTTCATATCCGGTTTGTCTTTCTTGGCAAAACGGTTTAGATATTTTAGATCATGATTTCCGAATACGAAATACACAGGACGATTTAAACTGCCGGAAAGAAACCCGAGGTATTCCATGGGGAGATCCCCGGCACTTATTACCGCATCAATATCGCTAAAACGCTTTTTGATGTGGGCACTGTGTACTATCGGATCGATGTGGTCGGCTACACATAAAAATTTCATTGCACTCTAACAAAAAGATATAATTTATACAGGTCTAGGTCAATTGAGGAATTCTCATTTTATTCCATCAGGCCCCAGAAAACGATGTCAGCAATCAGCTCCTATCGGGATCCTATATTTTTTAAAAGCTGCTGGAGTTTTTCTCTGTTCATGAGTTCGATGGGTCTGTTTTCTGCAAATTCAGCAGCCATTCTGGAAAATGTCGAGCTTGTGATGATTATACCTCTGTTAACATTCCACTTTTTAAGTTCATCGTTCATATTCCGTATAGTCTGTTCATCCACCATATCTGCGGTTCTAAGAAACCACACCAATTTAGGCATTTTCCGGGCGTTCCGCCATTTCGTCTGATGTTCCGCGCCGATTATCTGACATCCGTCAGGTATTGATGATACATCGTTCACGCTCAGATTAAGCTGCATCGTCATGGCTTTACACATGTCCATAAAATCACTCTGACTCATGGTGAGAAAATCTTTCATCCGGTCATCATGACGCAGTTCCTGATATTGACTCAATTTTTCCGAAACATCCCGGAAATTAGGCTTTTTTGAGTAGATATACTCCCATTGCTCTATAGCTTTTTCGATCTGACGGGTATGTTCGTAGCAGAGGGAGAGGAAGTATCTTCCATAGAGATGTTCCGGGGTATCTGTGTTATCCGAAAGTTTAACCGCCCTCTCTAATTCGGTGATTGCCCGTTCAAAGCTGTTCATGGACATAAATGCTCCGCCCCGTTCAACTATAGAACGTACTTTGAATTCAGGATCTTTTTGGGCTTTTTCAAAGGCATAGGCGGCACCGGAAAAATCCCCCGCCTCCTTCAGGATTTTGCCGATGTAGTAGTAGGGCTGGAAGTCATCAGGATTATATTTTATAGCCTGGTCGAATCTTGCGCGCGCGTCGGCAGGTCTTTTGCTTCGGTAAAGAAGAAGTCCCAGGCGGAAATAACTAGGCCCGTGTCTGGAGTCCTTTTCAATGGCTTTCTGGTAAAAGGCCGCCGCCTTGTTGGAACGGTTTCTATCTTCAAATAGTTTACCCGCTGCAAAGTAATAATCAGCGTTATCGGGTTCTTTCTTAAGGAGAAGTAAATATTCTTTTAAAGCTTCTTCGCCTTGATTGAATTTTTCGAATAATTCGGCTATCTTTTTCCTAAAGACTTTTTCGTTGCAGTAACCGGAGAAGTCGCCGAGCTGGTTCACTGTTTTTAGCTCCATGAGGGCTAATTCGTCTTTTCCTTCCGCCTGATAAGCGAGGCCGAGAAAATAATGAGCATCGGCGTTTTTCGGGTTTTTTGCGATGATCTGCCGGGCCATCTTTATTACTGCACCGGTCCGGTTCTGCTTCATGTAGGAGGCCAAAGTGGCTGTTTTTTTTGGGGAAAGCAGAGACCGAAGCAAAAAAAAGATAAAGAGGGAGACTCCAACGCCGAGTATTATAATGAGAATAACTGTTATGAGCATTGGATTAAAACTCCATTTGGTACATCATTTTTTACCATTCCTAAATAGTCTATATAAAAGATTAAATTGTTTCGCAATCCCTGTCAAACATTCTTTGCTGATTGGGTTTTTGTTTTTGTTTCCCGGGTTACTGTTTTCAGGAAATTCTCTTTTTGAAAAAGGAGAAGATTTTTTCCTTAAGAACCAACCCGGAAAAGCTGCTGCCCTCCTTGAGGCGGCATTGGAGGAAGAACCGGATAACGAGAAGATTTACCTTTATCTTGGGAATGTGTACGAACAGCTGGGGAAATACCGCCTTGCAATAGATATTATGAGCCGGGGTGCAAAATTATCTGATAATTACGATAATCTTTTGTATTTCAACATAGGCAATAATTACCTGGCATTAAACGAAACCGAAGCGGCGCTGGAAATGTTTTCCAAAGCAATAGAAGCGGACTCACAGTTCCCCGATGTCTACTTAAACCGCGCCAATCTTTTTGTCCGTCAGGAAAAATTCATGGAAGCAGTCAAAGATTACAATCTTTATCTGTCTCTGGAGCCCTCTTCACCGCAAAAAGAATCTATACAGCGGATGATTGATCTTCTCAGTAAAAAAATCGAGGAAGAAAGGGACCGGCTCCGTAAGGAAGAGGAAGAACGATTAAGGCGTGAAGAAGAGGAAAGGAAGAAACGGGAAGAAGAAGAGCGGAGACGACAGGAAGAGGAAGAGCGGAAACGGCTCGAAGAGGAGCGGAGGCGTAAGGAGGAAGAAGCCCGGCGTAAAGCCCTTCTCGATTCGGTTCTGAACTCTTTAGAAGAATCCGGGGAAGAAACAACAAACCTTCAGGCGGAAAATGAAGACATTCAGGAATTAGAAGAAGAATTAGATATAGCTGATTAAAAATATTCCACGAAAAACAGGAAGGTACGCATGTTTAGCGACAAACATAAAGTATTTATCATAATAGGCGCCGTAATCGCGGCTGCCGGACTTATTGTGCTCCTTGTACTTCTATTAACGGGAGGCGGGGATCAGAACGCGGAACTCCGGAGGAATACCCTTATAAGGGCCGAGGAGTATCTTGAATCCGGAGAATATCAGAGGGCCATGAACCTTTTGGATGAACTTCTTATAAAGAATGCCAAGGATGAAGATGCCAAGAAACTCTGGGACAGAGTGGTGAAAGCTAAGAAAGAGGCTGAAGCTGAGACAAAGGCTGAAGAACTTGCTCGGTTGCAGGAACAGAACGAGGAGTTGAAGGGCACTCTTTCGGAACTCGGCTCAAAACTTGAGGACAGCCAAAAGGGAAACGGAAGCGAATATGATGCCCAAAAAGCAGCGGCGGAAGCTCAAAAGGCGGCCGCGGAGGCTAAAAAAGCAGAAGCGGAAGCGCGGATGAAGGAAGCCGAATTAGCCTATGCCAAATCGTTAGAGGAAAAGAAAAAAGCGGAAGAGGAGCGTAAAGCGGAAGAGGCGCGCTTAGCGGAAGAACGGAGAAAGGAAGAACTCGCTAAGATGGCCGAAGAGGAACGGAAACGGGCGGAAAAAATCAGCGAGCTGTTTGCCGACGGCGATGCCGCTTTGGACGCGGGTAATTACGATAAGGCACGGGATTTCTTTGAACAAGCGAAGGAGCTTGGCGGAAACCCCGGCTTAGCGTACGCTAAAATGGCAGAATCCTACTTCCGGCAGGATGAAGAAGACCCGGCCAATATTAATGAAGCGGTCCGGCTAGCCCGAAAAGCTATTGAGGAAGATCCCTCGCTGTGGGAACCTCACTATACTTTGGCCAAAATATACGACCAGGCAAAGAACAACGAAGCTGCTATAGAAGAGTATAGACAAGCGGCAAAACTTAATCCGGAAAATGCTCAAATATACTTCAACCTCGGTAATGTACAGTACAGAGCCGGAGATTATTCAGCCGCAGAGCGTTCTTATGAAAACGCGGTAAGGATCGATCCCTACATTTCCAACGGGTACTACAATCTAGGGATCACGAATTTAAGACTCGAAGATACTTCCGGTGCCTTGGATGCCTTTAAATATGCCGGGTCCGTAAAGAGTGACGACCACCGGGCTTTCTATCGGATTGGAAGAATCCTTGCCGATAAAAATGAATTAACCGAAGCGGTTAGTTACTATGAAAAAGCCGTTAAATTCGGCGGGCCTGTGGAAAACTATGCCCGGGGGCTTGCTACAGCCTATTACCGGCAGGGAGAACATGAAAAGGCAAAAGAGTATTTTCTGAAAGCGGTAGAAGCCGGTCCTGATGTGGCGGAAAATAATTACAATATGGCTTTGGTGGAGTATATCCTAGGGAATTATGAAAACGCTCTTCCCTATGCCGCTAAGGCGGTAAACATAAAACCCAGCAATCCGGTCTATCTTTATACCATGGGTCAGATCACAGAAGCGCTTGGCGAGGTGGAAGCGGCGATTCAAACCCATGAGAAAGCGGTACTCCTTTCGTCGAATTACGTTAAACCCCGTATTGAGCTGGGACGTATTTATGATACCCAGGGTCTCTACGATAAGGCCCTGGAACACCTCCTTAAGGCTTATAAGATTGCTCCTGACTCCCTGGAGGTTAACAATAACCTTGGAAGTGTTTATCTTCATAAGGAACTTTACTCTGAAAGTATCTCTCATTATAAAAAGGCAATTTCCATGCAGCCTAATGCAACGGTGATGCGTTACAATCTGGCTTTAGCTTATGTTGAGTCAAAAGAGTACGAAGAGGGAAGAGAAACACTTCTGGAACTCATAAAGATTGATCCTCGATTTTGGGATGCCTACTTTACTTTAGCTAACATCCTGATAACACAGGATGAAAAGGAGCCGGCCTTACTAATCCTTAAGGAGTTAAAGAATAAAAATCCTGAGTATAAAAAGATAACTGAGGTGAACAAGCTGATATCGGATATTGAGGGATAGATCAGACGATACGTCTCACAGATCTAAACAGGTCCTCCTTCCCGATGCGAAACCAGATGGGCCTGCCGTGGGGACACCGGGGAGTTTCCAGCTTAAAGGCCGAATCGATGAGCTGCCGGGCTGTTTCCGGGTCAATTCTGTCCCCGTCCTTGACGGCGGCCCGGCAGGCGATTCGTGCCGAGATGTTTTGCCGGAGCTTCGTTCCGGCCTCTTCTGTTCCTGTACATAACTCCCGGATCGCCTGCAATACCGCTTCTTCCATTTCCGTTCCTCCCTCCGGAACGGAATGAAGTTCCCATGTGCCGCCGCTTTTTTTCTGAACTGTTATCCCTATGTCAGCAAGTTCTTCTTTCTTTTCACTTAAGAATTCTTCACCCATTTCCTCTATGTCAAAACTCAGGGGAATTAGTAACTTCTGGGACGTTCTTTTCTTCATGATTCTTTCGTAGAGTATCCTTTCGTGGGCGGCATGCTGATCGACAAGATAAAGGGTTTCTTCCTTTTCTGCAGCAAGGAAGAGCCCGAATACCGGTCCTATGTAGCGAAAGGTGTATTCCTCCCTCCCGGGTTCGAACTTCCGGGAAAGATCAAAAGTTTCCGGTGCGGTTTTGTTAGGTTGGGCGGAATGCTTCCGGGGTTCTGCGGATTTGTGCGGTAAATTGAGCTTTGCCTCGGAATAAACGGGCTGCTGATACAAATCCGCGGCTTTTTCGCCGGACAGAACCGATTTAACGGCATTGGAGGTGACATAGTTATGAACCATATCGGATAGAACCCGCCGTATTTCCTTTACGTTATGAAACCGGGCTTCTTTTTTGGCGGGATGGATGTTGAAGTCAACCTGACGAGGATCGATCTGAATAAAAACAAAGGCGATAGGGAATCTCCCTCCCGGTATAGCGCTGGAAAATCCGTATTCAAGCCCTTGAACGAGGGAGTAATCCCATATTCTCCGGGAGTTTACATATATTTGAAGATATTTCCGGTCACGGCGGTTGTAATCAGGAGGAGCTGCCACTAACGTTACGGAAAAGTTTTCCCCCGTTCCCCCTAACTTTTCCAGGGGAACCGCTTCCCCGTTCCCGGGGTATGAAGTTTTGATCCGTTCAACAATACCCCCGGCAGGCAGGTAGGTTTTCATGTTCCCCTCGGAAAAGATGCGGAAGGTAATATTCGGAAAAGGAAGGGCTTTCTCCAAAAATGCACTGCGGCACATTGCCGACTCGGCAGCGGAACTTTTTAGAAAACGCTTTCTTGCGGGGAGGTTGTAAAACAGGTCTTCAGCATCCACCACAGTGCCTGGAGAGGCGGGACCGGGTCTAAGGGAGACAGTTTTCCCCCCGTGGATTCTAAGGATGTTTCCCGGTCCGCTGCGGGGTGCGGATTTTATAGTCAGTCTGGACACCGCGGCTATTCCCGCCAGAGCTTCTCCTCTAAAACCCAAGCTTCTGCAGCTGAAAAGATCATCGACGTTTTCGATTTTTGATGTTGCATGGGGCAGGCAGCAGATCTCTAGATCATCTCCTGTCATTCCCGTTCCGTTATCGGAAACGCGTACCGATTCGGTTCCCCCCTTCCGGATTTCTAAGGTTATATCCTTTGCGCCGGAATCGATTGCGTTATCCAGCAATTCCCTTACAACGGAAAAGGGCCGGTCTATAACTTCACCGGCCGCGATTTTACGGGCAACCCCGTCCGCGAGAATGCGGACGGGTTTTTGTTTTTCCGGTCCCTCCCTCATGGGAAAGACTTTACCCTATATTACATCCTGGTTTCAATACTAAATGAAGGAGCCCACCGGATGTTTCCGTTCTCATCGTACTGGATGTTTCCATCATCATCCAGGAGTACCGTGGTGGTAACACGCGCGGCGATACTCAGGAGTGGTGAGAGGGGATATACCACTTCTCCGGAAAGAATGGTATTGGCATCGAACAAACGGGCGTTTTCAAAACCTTCCCGGTTAAGCAGCGTCGGCACGAAATGGGTCCGGGAATAGGTAACTTTGCCGGTAATGTCCTTCGGCAGTATCCCCTCTTTTATCATAAGGGAAGCGGACAAATGGTCTTCATCGGAACGCTCGATTCCGGCGTCTGTGACTTTCCAAGGCCAGAAGTATCCCGCTTCCAGATAGAGGATGTTGAATATGCTTGCTCCGGCGCTGCCGAAAATACCCATAGTACTTCCCTGATATTCCTCTGCTTGAGGATTGGCGAGATAGTTTAAGAGCGAGATGGCGCGTTCTCCCCGAAACCGTTCGTAGGAGGGACCGTAAAATGTAGGAATAAATGTTCCGGTAAAGTATCTATGCTCAAGACGGTAATCTATAAAGAGAATATTGCCCAGAACTCCCGCCATGGTACCGATGTTCTTCAGGGAAAAGGGGTTAGTTTGAACAAGTGCATTGAACCGTAACCCAGCCGGTACAGTTCCGTCTGCATGAGTGTAACCGTTACGCAGATAGGGAAGCATTCCTCCGGCGTCGCCAAAAAGTATAATAGCTAAGGGGTCAGTCTCGATGACGGGTATATCTACGTCTAAGGCCAGGTTCAGAAAAATGGGATCAGCAGCTGCGGCATCGGGATAGAGATCCGGAGGAAGCACTCCTGCCGGATTTAAATCCGAGACACCGGAAACTCCTAAGGCCAGGTTTTTCAGGAACCCGAAGGGCCTGAAAAAGAACCGGGCGCCGAATATTTCCGGAGCACCTAAGTCATTTACCGCGGTCTCAAATCCCCATTTACCGCTGTCAAAACCTAAGTTAATACCGGTTCGCCTTACCGCGGGAAAATCTATATCGTTTGCGTAATCCTGCATCAATAGTCCATGGCCTAAAGTCATGTTGTTAAGATTTCCCACCTTAAGGTAGAATTTGTCCCGTTGTTCCCCCCACTGGATGTATTTGATCTTAAGACTCAGGTCTGTGAGAAAATCACTGATCCGGGAAATAGTTGCTTTCCCTTCGTTTTCTTCTCCGAAACCGAAATTCCACTCGTTATTTCCGGCAGGTTTATACCAGTCATCGGGATCGAAGAGATTGCTGGTATAGATGATAGGCAGATATATCCCCACCTTCAATTTACCCAGCGTTATGTTCGGCTGTAATACCGCCTTAGCGTAGGTTTGATCTCCAATGGTGACGGAACCGATCTCCATACCCATATACTTTTGAAGGAATCCAAACACCGGATCTAGTATGCCGGGTTTCTTCTCGGCCTTTTCGGGAGTCTCTTTCTTCTCCGCTTCCGGTTCTACAGGCATTTCCGGCGGTACTGCTGACGGCGTCTCCTCCGTTTCGGTGGTTTCCGGTTCTGCGGGTTCCTCGGTCTCGGT
>CAZUAE010000023.1:44189-46657 GCA_964618265.1 uncultured Spirochaetales bacterium
GTTTCGGTGGTTTCCGGTTCTGCGGGTTCCTCGGTCTCGGTCTCAGCGGTTTCCGTTACCGCTTCTGTCTCTTCTTCTGCGGTTGCCGCCGTTTCTTCCGTTTCTTCTGCTAAAACTTCCGGCTCTCTTCCCGGAACGTTTTCAGGATCAAGGGTATTGAAGGACATTTCATTAAAAAGAGTTTTTATCTGATCTGCGGGCAGCGGGAATGCCTCAAAGGATTCTGCAAACACATCAGCAAACTGTCCATCCGTTAAGGTTACACTTTTATTGAGTTCTTTGCTTATGAACTCTATCTCTCCGGATAATACTGCCGCGGCATCTCTTACTCCTTCAATGACTTCCAAACCGAAATCGGTTCCCCGGACACCGCAAACCGCAGTGGGAGTTCTAACTTCGTATCTGCTCTTTATGTTCCGGGCTGCAACCATCCTTATCTTCCCGGCAGCTAAGGAAAACACATTTTTTGAGGCGTCTTCCCTCCCCTGAAGAGAATCGACGGAAAAACGGGTGTTTGCCGCAATCTTTATAATGGACCCGTTGGGACTGAGCCGCACCTCCGCGTGGGTATTCTTTGTTGTTATAATGTCTCCGGGTTTTAGGTCCATACCAAAACGGACATACTTGTATTCAAACCCTTCGGAATCTTGAACACTTATTTCTCTTGCGTTATCGAAATACTCCAGTACGCCTACCGGTTTTTCCTGAGCGAACAGCAGGCCGCCGGAAATTAATAATAATATTGGTATAATTTTTTTATACATATTTATCCTCCTAGAAAAGGCTTATAGAGGTTTCCAATCCGGATGTAATTTTCCAGGGATCGTCTCCCTCCGGAACATACGGATCATATTTAAGATTATACTTTAAGGTGATTACTGCAGGACCGGTACGGTAATTAATCCGTGCGCCGATAATTGCATTCTCTGCACTGAATAGATCGCCAAAGGTGATGATATTGTTCTTCTCATAGGAGGCATCGAGAAAAAATCCCGGAATGACTCCCTCCTGAAGACCAAATACCGCCCGAAAGCGGGGATTCATAAAAGCGTCCGCCGGATCGCTGCTGGGCTTCTTAAACGGCCCTTCCACCCGGGCGTTGAAATAGAGCAGATCATCCAGAAAGGAGAATCCTGCGCTGGCGGCCCATCCCGTATAACCTTCCTGGGCTGTATCTCCGGTATAGACGGCATATTTCTGCGGCCTGTAAAGATCGTAAGCTGTATCGAAATAGACCGGAAGAAATCCATCTCCTACAATGCGGATTTGCGCTCCGTAGGTAATAAAAGAAATAAGCCTGCCTCCTAATCCTATCATGCCGCCCCAGGCATCATTCTGGTTCACCAGATCGCCGAAGGCAGAGAGGGTTAACGGTCCCTTAGTTAGAATGGGAAGCCTAAAGTCGACGCCCCAGATTAGAACTTCCGGATCGGCTGGAACTGTCAGGGGGTCAGCCGGATCATTATATGGACTTTCCGGATTGATAAGGGCGTGATAGAAAGGTTTTCTGTCCGCCGCAATGCTGCCGCCGATTTGCAGATTCTTTATTACCGGAACGGTTAGCCAGGCCAAGGGCCTGGTATAAAGCCTAGCTCCCATAACATCAAAAACAGCTAAATTAGCTACAAAAGATTCAAATCCCGCATAGGGGAAACCGAATAGTCTGCCGTCCAAATCGAGACCTGCACCGAAGACCCTTCTTTCCGGCAGATACATGGTATTCGCATAATTCCCCATGATAAATCCGTTTCCCAGGGTTGCATTCTCAATGGACCCGAAAATGATATACAGCGGGTCCCCTTTATTTGCCCACCGGAGATATTTTATTTTTGGGAGGTATAGAGCGAGAAAACTCACCCCGGCATCCTTTGGTACCCAATCGGCCCTTCGAATATCGAAGGAGCGTCCGTTCGGTCCTCCGGTGAATCGGTAATTTATTGTTAGATTGAGTCCTATTCCGAATTTACCGAAGGCAAGATCGGGACTCAAACTTAAGGATTGATAGGTGATATATTCCGCTGATGCAGGATCAGCAGCGGGATCGTAGTCGGGATTTTCGAAGGATTGTACGCCCAAACCAAGATTAAGACCAAAGTCAAAAGAAGTTTTAACTTCTTCGGGAGGTTCTTCCGAAATCTCGGTCTCTTGTTGGGCAAAAAGCGGAAAAGATGTAAAACATAGGATGAGTAAAAATAGTAAGTATTTTTTTTTAGACGATTTCATATTTAATAACCTCCTCATTCCCCTCTAAGTATATCTCCTTTTATTTTAATTTCCACTTTCTATGTATGTATACCTCTCAATATCAGCAATTTCCAGCGGTTACATCCGCAATGAAAATGTAAATGATTACAATGTATAATTACATCAAACTGAATCGCCGGAAATTGCTCAATCGAATAAAATGAGAACATACTGTTGCCAATTTTCTTGTTGCACCTCATCTCTTTGTTAATTGTTAAGTTTAG
>CAZUAE010000024.1:0-17087 GCA_964618265.1 uncultured Spirochaetales bacterium
TTGTAATAAAACAATTTATCAATTTTAATGCGAATGTGATCACCGGAAATTGCTGTTCATGGTACTTGTCATTTAAGGATTTTTTTATTATCGTGTATTCTGCTGGGCGCCGTACCCAAGTGGTAAGGGGGAGGTCTGCAAAACCTTTATGCACCGGTTCGAATCCGGTCGGCGCCTCTCTGTCTATTAATAGACCAAACCTGCAAGCCGGGCTTCTTGCGAAGTCCGGTCGGCGCCTCTCTGTCTATTAATAGACCAAACCTGCAAGCCGGGCTTCTTGCGAAGTCCGGTCGGCGCCTCTCTGTCGTCTAAAGAAACAAAATGAGAATTCCTCTAATGACCATTATGATAGTTTACGTATCCGGATTGATTAACTATAATAAATAAAAATGTCTACTGCTGACAAATAAGGATTTATTTATGAAAAAGAGAGCATTGATCGTATGGGGTGGCTGGGAAGGTCATGAACCGGAAAAAGTTTCAGAAATTTTTAAAGAAATATTGGAAAAAAATGATTACCAAGTTGAAGTATCAACCACATTGGACTCCTTTTTGGATGCGGAAAAACTCAAATCTCTGCATCTTATCATCCCCGTTTGGACCATGGGTAAAATTGAAAATGAGCAGCTTTTTCCCGTTCTTCTAGCTGTGGCTAATGGAACAGGAATAGCCGGATGTCATGGGGGTATGGGAGATTCCTTTCGAGATTCAGTTCAATGGCAATTTATGGTTGGGGGACAATGGGTAGCTCATCCCGGTGGGGACGGGACTAAATATAGAGTTAATATAAAAAAAAGCAGCTCCAGCCCCATCATCAAAGGTTTGGATGATTTTGATGTAACATCTGAACAGTATTATATGCAATATGATCCTGCTGTGGAAGTTCTTGCTACTACACGTTACCCTGTAGCAGACGGCCCGCATGCTGCAAACGGAGAGGTTGATGTCCCTGTCATCTGGACAAAATTATGGGGCAGAGGCCGTGTCTTTTATACATCATTAGGTCATCACGCGGATATTTTTGACCAAAATACGGCCCGTACCATAATCGAACGGGGATTTTTATGGGCATCCGAAGGAAAAGATATCGCTCTTTCAAAAAAAGAAACCGGCTTATCGATAGATGATCTAAAGAAAGCTTTCTAGAAAGGAGTTATACTCATGAAAAAAACAAAAATAGGTATTGTTGGCTGCGGTGTGATAAGTGATATCTATCTAAAAAATTTAACATCGTTGTTTAATAATACCGAAGTTACCGCTCTAGCGGATTTAGTCCGTGAAAAAGCTGAATCAAAGGCGGAACAATATAAAGTACCGCAAGTAGTATCTACTGAAGATTTAATGTCCAGCAAAGATGTTGACATCGTTTTAAATTTAACCATACCAAAAGTCCATGCTGCTATTGCGTTGAAAGCTTTGGAAGCAGGCAAACATGTCTATAACGAAAAACCTCTTACCATTAAACGAAAAGAAGCAAAAAAACTGCTGGATCTTGCAAAAAAGAAGAACCTTAGAATAGGATGTGCTCCAGACACATTTCTTGGAGCAGGAATTCAAACCTGCCGGCAGCTCATTGACAACGGGGAAATTGGAGAAGTGATAGGTGCTACAGCCTTTATGACTAATCATGGACACGAAAGCTGGCATATAGATCCTGAATTCTATTATAAAAAGGGCGGCGGTCCAATGTTCGACATGGGACCGTACTATCTGACAGCTTTAGTCTCCCTTGTGGGACCGATTAAAAGCATTTCCGGTTCTGCAAGAATTACCTTTCCTACAAGAACAATCGGAAGTGAACCCAAAAAAGGAACAATAATCGAAGTTGAAGTTCCAACTCATATATCCGGAACCATGGATTTCGAAAATGGTGCAATAGGCACAATTATAATGAGTTTTGATGTTTGGGGTGCAAACCTTCCTTATATCGAATTATTTGGTACAGAGGGAAGTATCAGTGTGCCTGACCCTAATACATTCGGGGGTCCTGTAAAAATAATGAAGGCGGGAGAAAAAGAATGGAAGGAAATTTCAGTGAATCGGAAATATTCACAAAACTCCCGAGGACTTGGATTATCTGAAATGGCTCAAGCGATTCAACAGGACAAACCACACCGGGCAAACGGAGATATGGCTTACCATGTCCTTGATGTAATGCATGCCGTACACGACTCTTCGGATACAGGAAAACGGACGGCCGTTAAAACTTCATGCAGAAAACCTAACATACTCGAAGAAAATATAGAACTTTAGCGTCATTATTTACATTATTTATGTTTCATAAACCAGTATAGGGCGTTTATCATCACCGCGTGATGAAAAAACGCCCTTTCTTTACCCTCCATAATATCTTTTACCGGTACAATTCTATATGACAAATCTTCATGTTCATCAAGATTTTGTTCGGAACCGCATTTGATATCTTCAGCCAAGTATGTATAAGACTGGTTAGTCATAAAGGCGGGATTTGGATTTACTTTGCCTAGTAACGTCATCTTATGTGCGGTACAACCTGTCTCTTCTCTGAATTCTCTTATGGCTGCCTCTTCAGGCCGCTCACCTTCATCTACCATTCCTCCCGGAAACTCTAGTGTTTTTATGTTTTCTCCATGACGATACTGTTCAACCATTATAAATACTTCTTTACCGCCTGTTTTACGTATAAGGGGTATAACATGGACCCAATCCGGAGCATCTACCAGATAAAAGTCAGCTTTTGTTCCGTTTCTGCTTATACGTTCACTGCGTACAACATCGAAGATCTTTGTGGAGAATACTTTTTCTTTTTCAGTTTCCTTCCAATCATCTATTCCCATACATAACTCCTCCCTTTTTAATGTACTCCAAATAACAATCTACATACACCTCCTTCTATACCTTGACATACGGCAGCTAAAAATATTGATTTTATTTTTCTTTTGAATGATACTCATGGTATGAATGCTGTAAAAACACTTATACTTGTAATTGTGATTTGCCTGTTATTCCCGGCGTGGATAGCCATTCAAAGTCTTGTCTCGGTCGGCGCGACTTTTTTAAACAGTGATTTTTATCTGTCCAGATTTGAAGCTTATGACGCCTATGAGTTCACTCCGGAATTTATGGCCCAGATAATTGAAGATTATTCAGGGGAGTTTCCGCAGGGAACGAGTGAGTTTATCATAAAGGCAATAGATTCCAAAGAGCTTCAATCATGGGTGGAAACAGAAATTGCATCCGTGATAGACGGAAGCAGAAATTTTCTTTTTGGTCTAAAGCCGCAGCCGAATCTAACTATTAACTTCACTCCAATAAAATCTTCGATAAGTGAAAATATATCCCGGAATGTCCCTCAAGAAATGAAAGTGTCCCTCGACTCATACCTTCAAAAGATACCGGATCAATTAAATTTAGTGCAGGATACAGCAGGCGATAATGCTGAAAGAGCTATTATTCAATACCGGCGTTTCAGATTATTTCCACCAATAATGCTTATCGTATTTATAACTGCTATCTTCCTTTTGGCCGGTTTCAGAAACGGTGCTATTTGGCTTGGTTCAAGTATCCTTGCAGCCGGAGCCATAACAGCGATAGGATTGTCTATCACTCTTCTGGCAGCGGATTCGCATGACTTGTTAAGACCCGAACTCCGGCAATCATTTATGTCCCCGGAAGGGTATATGAATTTGGAATCCATGATGGCAGATAGTATAAGCACCTTTATAAGGGTATTCCGGAATGTAAGCGGAATATTTGCTTTATTTGGAGTGTCTCTAATAACCGCAGGAGCGGTGATGAAGGGGTTCCATCGGAGGGACACCTCTATCGAACGGCGTATAGATTCTATGCAGTAGGAAATCATGACTATTAGGAAGATATATATATGAAACAAAATTTGACAGAAATAGTAGATGGTGTTTTGGCATCCTACAGAACTACCGGGGGGATTAACCATATTACTGGTCCCAATCTTCCTTCCAAAGACGGTATAATATCTATAATTTTCGATCTTGAATCTATTATTTTTCCTGGATATCGATCTGAAGAAGCATTAGACACCGAGAACCTTAGATATACTATTTCCGAAAAGATTAACCGTCTAACCAGGAATGTTACGGTGGAAATTCAGAAGAGTATCTGTTTTAAAAGACGGGTTGCGGGAAACACCCTGTGTAAGACCAGGAATGAAGAAACCGATTTTAAAGAGTGCAGAGAAGAAGCGGAAGAACACGCGCATAGATTAATGTCACTTTTGCCGGACATAAGAAAAATAGTTCACCTAGATGTTGAGGCCGCTTTTGACGGAGATCCGGCTGCCCAATCAAACGAGGAAGTAATTCTTTCATACCCGGGTGTGGAAGCTATTCTTATCCACAGATTAGCTCATGAATTATGGGATATGGGTATTCCTTTAATCCCCAGAATGATGAGTGAATACATACACGGGAAAACCGGAATAGATATACACCCCGCTGCAAAAATTGGAAAACATTTTTTTATCGACCATGCTACCGGTGTTGTCATTGGTGAAACTTGTAAAATCGGGGATAACGTGAAGATATATCAGGGGGTAACCCTCGGTGCTCTTAGTGTACAAAAGGAAAAAGCCAACACAAAACGGCACCCTACAATTGAGGATAATGTGACGATTTATTCGGGGGCAACGATTCTAGGGGGTAATACTGTCATCGGCAAAGGCTCAATAATCGGAGGAAACGTTTGGATTACCCGTTCAATCCCTCCAGGAAGCACTATATATAATAAACCCGCGGAATATATCATGAAACAGGATTCGGGTGGGAAACCGGATTTTCAAATATAGCATTCATTGTAATTTAATTTATGCAACAGTAACCTTTAGTTACTTCGTCGTTGAGCGGTTACCAGGGAAACATAACTCCCCTTAAAATCAGTATCATCAGAAATCCAGCCTAAAAACTTCTCAGCTTCCATTTTATCACTAAAAGGTCCTACTCTAAGCCTATAATAGGTAATATTATTCACCACCTTCGTAGTTATGACTCCGGTGATTCCATGCTCCTTTAAGAGAGAGTTTGCGTATTTTGCTCGGTCCATGGTTTTAAAGGATCCGGTTTGGATCCACCACTCGGATACAGTTTTATACCGCGGCTCGATTTGACGGGAAACTTCCGCTCCTTTTTTAGGAGTATCGGCACGTACAGAAGCCGTAGTTTTGGGTGCGGCGGTCTGAGTCTTGGGAGCTGCGTCGGCAGTTTTTTTGGTCTTTGGAGGGACAGGTTCCTCTGCCGGGAACTGCTTTTTCTCCTGCATATCCGGCTGTACCGGTTCTTTTTTATCAGCCTCCGTTGTCTCCCCATATACGATATAGATATCCTCGTCCTGCTTGTCCCTTGTTCCTTCATCTTCTTCCTCTTCTATTAACCCGATGACATCATCTTTATCCGTTCCCGATTCACGCACATACTGAAACGGATCAAAAGTTTCCGCCAATCCCGGCTCCTCACCTTCTACGAGTTCATCACTTCGAGGGTAAAACCACCACAAACCTACCCCAAGTATTGCGGCTAAAAATAGTGTGACCGCTATAATAACTGTAAATACTCTCTGCTGCTCCATGCCTGCTCCGGTATTATGATATCTTTATTCCGCGTTTTTGAAGAATTGATTCGACACGCCGTCTTACTGGTTTCTCTCCTCCAAAACTTCTTACTATTTCAATATCGACATTTTGAGATGGAAAATAAGGCTTTAATTCTTTTTGGCTCATTATCCGTTTCATTATCTGCGTCAAATTAAGCTTATCTCTTCTCCCTGCTCTCATGATCCTAATAATAAGAGGCGCGGAAACCCATATTACTAAATCACACACCTTATGAAGCCCCATCTTAAATAAAAGAGCCGCATTGATCACCTGATCATAATCTTTCTCACGCACCTCCGTGATAATCCACTTAATCATCAAGGGATGCACAACATCTTCCAGCTTTTTTAATTTTTCCGGATTTCCGAACACCTCTTTCCCGAGTTTTCTCCGATCTATACCGCCCTTTCCGTCATCAATTTTATCTCCGAATTGATCTATTATTTCTTCTCTCTTTGCTGACAAGGCCCGATGACCATAAGAATCAACATCTATTTCCTTAAAGCCGTAATCCAGCAAAATATCCGTTACCGTATTTTTCCCTGAGCAGTACTGGCCGGCAACCCCGATAATCATCTTTGTCCTCTTTATTTTTACTATATATTGGCTAATTAAAGAAATCGAATCCTCATTCCAAATGCTATCCGAGGAACCAGCCCTCCCTGTATATCGGAAGAGACAAACCATAGCTGCCCTTCAGTATAAAATGAATAGGACATAAAGGCTTTCCATTTTGCAATATCAAATTTTGCAAACTCATATTGACCAATCAATGCTCCGAGAACAAGCCCTTCATCCGTGAATTTAATTTCGTCATCACTCATAGTAAAGTAGGAAAAGTTAGCCCCCACTGATAACGACATGGAAAAAAAACTCCAATCCGGCCCAAAGAAGTATGAGAACGGGATTTGAACAATGTTTGCAAGAAGTTTTGCGCCTAACACTAATCCGGAAAACCTTCCGGCGGGTGCTGCTCCTATCTGAGCTTGCAGTTTTACATTATCATCGAAAAAACTCAGACCCGCGCCAACCTCCCAGAAATCCGCGCCCAACAGATGAGTGTCTAAATACAACCCTTGTATAAACGAAGGGACCTCATATGCCGATTTATCTCCTCTGCGTAAATTCACCTGAACATTCTTCAAACCGTTAGGATCAAAGGCACTCCCTTCGACCCGTAGATTATCATTAAATAAAAATCCTTCTCCGGGATGTTTAACCGCTATTGAAGGACCGACGGTATCAATAAACAGCATGGTTCTGGCATATGCTTCAGAAGCATCGCTAAACACCGCCCTTACAACAATGGATATTTTACCGGCCGGCAGCTCTCCGGGTTCAATACGGTATTTCCATGCATCGCGCGGAGCAATAGGTTCAAATGATTTCCCCCCATCCAGGCTAACCGCCAATTTTTGCAGCCGAGGAATATTTTCTTCATCCTTATTACCCTGAAAGCCTGCCGAACCGTAAAGATAAGGCCGTTTGCTTACAAAGGAACCAATGTTTGGTGAGTCGATAACTACCCAGCCTCCCCGGTTTATATACTCCACGGTACACATCACTTTATCTTCAGGATTCTCAGCAGAAGAACTTATTTCAATAACATGATCTCCATCGGAAAGAGAGTTGCGGGGTATTATTTCCCGGAAAAATCCGTTTCTATCTATCTCAGCATTCGCGGTCTCTGTGCCGTTAACTTTTATCGTCAATAGTTCGCCTGCCCTATAATTTTCAGCTTGCCCTTCAATAACTATATCTCCATGAATCGATTCCCCGGGGACAGGAGATAATAACTTCAGTGTTCTTTCTCTGTTTTGTTTCTCTAAAAAGATGCTCCGGGTACATGAAACAGTGTTTCCAGCTTTATCCTTAGCTGCAGCAGACAGGATATATCCGCCTGAAGATAATCCTTCAATTGAGATTGTATCGGAAAAAACCCCTTCTTCAGTTATATTGATCTGCTTTATTGGATTTTCCGGATCCTCATAGGCATAAACACTAATCATCATTGATTCAAGCTGGATATTATCCTTAACATATCCATTTAGGGAAATGAAATCTTTAAAAGATGCTCCATCATCAGGTGCATTTAGTATCAATTCCGGTTTGGTATTATCTACAGTTATGAGTCCCGAACAGAGACTTTTCGTTTGAGCATTATCGAACGTTTTTATATAAACTGAATGGGTTCCGTCTTTAAGTATATTCGTAGTAAAGGGATAACTCCATTCCTCCTTACCGTCCGCTTTCCCGAAGGTATTACCGTTATCCAGGGAGATCCATACGCTTTCTATACCGTTAGGATCAGAAGAACTGCCCTGCAGCAGCACTTCCTCTTTCACCGTTTCATTTATAAAAGGAGTATGCAATTGAGAAACAGGCTCCGTCTTTGAAACAGAGAAACTGCGTCTAACAGGAGGCGACTCCAATCCGCCGGTATCTGTTACAGTCATCTCAATTGTGTGGACACCATCGGAATAATCAGTAATCAGCTGAGGAATAGAAAATGTTGGTCCGGAATCCAAATAGATCCAATCCCCCTTATCAATACGATACCGTACTACAGCAATTCCATCATCATCCAATACTATTCCATTTATTGTAAAATCGGTCCTAACGACTCCATCTTCCTCCGGCACATGTATCACAACCTGCGGTATATCTTCATCGGAATTTAAGATAATGGCAGGATAAATGGTCCCGGTATTACCTCTTCTGTCATCAGCTTCCAGAACCAAGTTTAAAGGCATTGTCTCCGTATCAATTAGCGGAAGGGTAACCCGCTCAGAAAAGAATCCGGCATTGAATTCTCTAAGCTCAGATCCTTCGCCCCCCCCTCTGATTCTACTGATACCGAATCTATCCGAGGCAACAGCAGTGAAGGTTGTCTTTCCGTTAACAGCATCTTCAGTTTTCGGTGTAATAAGATCTATAACCGGATTTTCTGTATCTTTGCCGCACACCAGAGTTTTACGTGTTTCTTTTCCGGAGATGTCAACCGCGTAAAGCTGCAGAAACACACTCCCGTCATCTAAAGGCGCGGATATATTAAAATCAAAATAACCATTTGCAAAAACATCCGCGGATACCTCTTTAAATTCCGCTTGTTCTTTCATGTTCTTTTCAGGGAAATTTGCGGACAAACGATAGGATAAACTCAACACCTTTGTATCATCTGTAACGCTTCCCTTTATTTTTATACTATCGCCGAGCCAATCACCGTTTTGAGGAGTTTCGAGATTAATTACAGGTGCATCTTTATCGACAATTATATCGATAGAATCGAAACTCCTTAGGGGACCGGGGAATTGGGTATTGGGGTACACACCTGTTCTAGATGGTACTAATACAGCGGTATTATTACGGATTGACAGTTCTGAATCCGGTAAAGGAGACCTGAAAACGGTTGATTCATGTAAAGCGGAAGAATAGATAAACAAAGGTTCATCCGGCTCCGTTATAAAAACACCTGCCTTGTTGACCTCCGGTGAATAGAGCTGAGTCTCTCGAGCTACAGAATTTTTTTCTTCGGATTCTCCCTGAAAGAATAACCGCTTTTCAAAGATACTCCCATAGAGTTCTCTTGAAATAGTTAATGGAACCGGTCCATGGTCAATATATTTATAGAGCGGAATGAAAAATGACCCTTCTTTGACTTTTATCGTTCCGGAAACTTCATGAACAGCAAAATGCAGCCGGTTTATCTCATCTTTACCGGTAACGGTTCCGGAGAGTACGGGTTTTTCTCCGGGTTTTACTGTCATACCGGGTATATATGGAACGGTTTCTTCTCTAACAGAGAGAATAAGATCTTTAATTTCAGGCTGCGGCGCTTTGATGACTGTTTTTATTCTGGAAAAATCACCTTTTTTGCCGTGAATATCAACTCCCCGTATTCTAATATCAGAATTCCCGGGCTTAAGATCGGTTAAATCAACAGAAAAAGCGTTACCGGTAGAATAAAAGGCTGGATCATCTCCGTTAACACTCAGCTCAATCCCTTTGACTCCATCATCATCTTCAATAAAACCTAGCAGAGAAACACTATTGGGTATATTCAAATCATTTAATACGGTTAGGGCAGTTACAACAGGTTTATCTTCATGGTTATTCAGTCTAACAGAAACTCTTTTATGGATAACATTTCCTGCATTATCTTCCAAAGTAAGAAGGATTGTTTTTTTCCGGGCAGTAAGGGTTGAAAAATCAAAAGGTATACTCCAATAGGGATCTCCGGGAAAAATATCAGCGTCTCCGGAAGATTCCCCTGCTTCATAAGATAATTGTTTAATACCCAACTTATCATCAGCAGAGCCGATAAGGAGAAACTTTCCGTTAACTTCGCGTTCTGGATAAGGATAGAGGACTTCAAGTTCAGGGGGAGAATTGTCCACAAAAAACAAAAAAGCCCAGACCGAAGAATTACCAGCGCCATCTGTATTTTCAAACCAGTAAACATGCGGACCGTCCTCAAGTTTTTTTGTATTGACTGACAGCCGGAATGTACACCCCTCTTCCATCCGCGAAGTTTTTATTTCTGTAAAAGACTCTCCCCCGTCTTTTGAAACTTTAACGGAAGTTATATTATTTTCGTCTTTTACCAAGCCGTGAAAAACCGCCTTCCCGCTAAGCAGAACGTCTGATGTATGTGACTCCATTGTCCCCGTAGGCCGCCGGGTATCTACAATAAATTTTTGTTTAACAGCAGGTCCTACAGTACCGTTCGTATCGACGGCTCTTACCTCTAAATCATGATATCCTTCCGGCAGTTTCCCGGTATCTAACTGAAGAGACCAGAATTCCGTACCCTCCACCGGCAAATATTCTCCTTCATCAATTCGGTACTCTACCTTAGCTATCCCGTCATCATCATCCGCGGTACCTAATATCGCGGCACTTTCACCAAGGCGGGCCATAGGTTTTGGATTAGAAACAGCTGCTTCGGGTAAATCGGAATTCGGATCAAGCCTGATATTAATAGGTTCATGATAAAAAGTATTTCCCGCGGTATCAGTCCCCCGAATGAGGAGGTTGTATTTGCCGGGTTCCAAGTCTGATACATCCCATTCATAACTCCAATGTTCAGTACCCTGGGTGTCTACAAAATCTGCTTCTTCTGTTTTTCCGGCGGGAAATGAATAAAGAGAAATAATCAGCAGCACCGGAATTATTACATACAGCTTCACAAAGAAATTCCTTTCTATTTACCGTTAATTCGCAAGATTGTTATACAGTCTTTGATATTGTAATCCGTCATCTGTATATCCCACTACGGGCATATCATCAGAAGAGCGTATTCCTACACTAAAACGGTTTGAATCACTATCTTCCATTTGAACCGGCAGAGTCTGTACCTCCCAATTACCGTTAAATCTGTCCGTGTCATCTACCCCGTCCGCGGGATCTGAAACAGTAAGCCAGGCCGCCCGGGCGGAATTTCCGATTCCTTTATAAGTTAAATAGGGTACACCGCTTTCATTTACAGTCATGGATAATTTGTCTCCCACAATCAAGTATGAATCGACGGTTACTTTCGTAAACGTTTCGGTGCTGTAGGAATTCAGCCTAATGTAACTAACGTCACCGCTGTAAGAGTCATAATACGCGATATGTACACGTCCTAAGGAATCAATCTCCATGTCTATATACTTCGCTCCCGAGGCGGTGTCCAATCCAAGCGGGTCAGACCAGCTGCCGGAATTTCCGGGGGTTTCGTTGTAACGGTAGACCAGAGAGCCCGTACCGGCTTCATCGTAGTACACTATGAGAGCAGCGGAACCGTCTTCAGTTCCCGCCACGGCGGTATGCTTTCCAAAGCTGTCGGCGGGATCAAAAACGGTTACCCGCGCGCCGTCCGCCGCTGCAGGATTTTCTCCGGCTTCATTGCTGTTTATGAAGCGTTTATTATCATTATTTGTTCCGTCGTAAAGAGGGAAATTTCCATTCCGGTTATACTGGGGGATATCGGTATACAGCGGGATTCCGGAGTCGTTTATTCTTCCTCCGGATACATCACCTATAGTGGAATCAGTCCCGACCCGGTAGGTACGGAAAATTATCCGGTTTTCCATCTTATCATAAGCAGTGTAAAAAACTGTAGTTTCCAAATCAGTTCCGGTCAGATGGAGATCCGGGAATTGATACCGGTCTAAAACAGCGGTGGTAAAGGGTGATTCAGTATCCACAAGGTTATCGAGCCATACACAGTTGTCCCAATAGTAATAAGCTCCCGGATTCCACGAATGGGCAGGGACATCATAAAAGAATGAGGTAATGATGCCTCCGTAATTTCCGGAATTGTAGTCGCCGTAATTTCCGTTTACAACGTTGATATCATAGAGAACTCCATGACTGCCCTCATCATTGAAATCGATGGCGGTATAGGTAAAAAGATCCCAATTATTATAGATCCCGTTATCGGCAGTTCCCAAGATATATTTCGCCTGACCGAAACCTTCCGAATTATTAACATAGGCAAAAGCCGGCGTGTCTCCCACTAAAGCCATGGAGGGATACTCAGCATGATTAACACTGCTGACCGAAAGGGATAGATCGGTATATTCCCAAACCGATAGAAAAGTGTCATCAGCGAGAGATTGATGATTCTGGCTGTCTATTGTGTTTTGTTCAGCACTATTTTCGTTAATATTATTAGTGCTTCCAATTCCCGAGGTAATGATGGTAAGGCAGCCGCTTCCCGCGGCATCTACGGTAACGGATAGGCTGGTATAGTCAGCAGCTACTCCGGAATAGGTTAAAGGATCTCCCTGCTTTATTCCCGAATTCAACGCGTCGGGATCAATACTTAATCTTACATCAGAGTCAGCTCCGGACTGCTCCGGATTGAGGTTATATCCGGCAACAGTTAGAACTTCCCCCTGCTGTACCGTATAGTTTCCCTTAGCGGATCTGGAAAAATCATCACCAAAGGCTGTAGACAGATTTGTTTCGACATGCTTAATATACGGCACAACATCAACAGTTACAGAATCACTAGAAAGCCGCCCGGAAGCATCTTCAGTGGCAAAAGAGACTGAAACATCATTGTCTGCGGTATCTGATATTCCGGCAGAATTCCACTCATACTCCCACTCAGCGTAATGCCCGCCTGCTTCTGTAAGGCTTTGATTGGTTATAATAAAGTTTGCATCTCTACTCACCAAAACTCCCAATCCTTGATCCCATTCAGCTGCTGTATGGGAAGCACCTGTTCCGTTACCGGCATCAAATTCCGGAATTTGCACCGTTATATTTGATATTCTCTGATTATCAGAAACATTTCCCGCAAAAATCACCGTTCCGGAAACATCAGGATCCGGCCCGTCAAAAAGACTCTCATTTTGAAGCTCTATATGACCTTCAGGATTCTCAGTTCCGTGCCCTTTTACACTTGCTAACGCGAGCGGATTGATTATGATAGAAGGGTCAACATCATCAGTGTTATCTATTTCGATCTCCAGTGTCTCCTGGGTGATTATACCTACATTGTCGATCAACTGCAGGGTAAAAGCAGCGGGGCCATCGCTGTAGCCTGTGGTATCAATAGCAGCGGAATTCCCGGATTGGATTAGTTCCGGATCGGTTCCTTCCAGTTTAAGGGAATAGGAAAGGGGTGTATTTCCTCCCGGTTGCGCGTTTAATTCAACGTATAATGTATTATTTACCGCAGTATATCCTGTGTCCGGTAAATCCTCTGGTAAAAACGTGCTCCGTTCTCCTGCGTCGGCAGAATCGCCGTCAGCATTCAGATCAGTTCCTGCTACCACATTCATGAATTCAGGTTTGTTATTCTTGATAAAACCGCTTTCCGTAAAATGAGTACCGTTTTCAGCATTATCGTATACCACATAGTGTATGTCCAACTCACCATCCGCAATGAGAGTGGAATTGAAGGCAATCCACCACAGGTAATCAGAACCGGAAATGGTTATCGATTCATCAAATCCGTCGGAATCACCATTGCCTCCGTCATCATCTCCGAACTCGCTGTGATTGTTTATATTGAGGATGTATGATGATTCATCAGGATACAGACCTGTTGTCGTTCCGAAATCATACAATGAAGCAGTTCCGTCTATACCTCCCGCAGGAGAAAGCACAGTACCATCCCGCATCAAATACAGTTCTATTCGTTCAATTCCGCTCACGGTACCTGAATCCGTCGCGGTACCTTGTAATCTCGATGATGCACCTTCACCGTGGATATCATCAGAATTTCCCGTATAAGCGCCCGCGGGATACGTGTTATCTACATTAAGATTGATATATTGCAGCGTCTGATAATCGGCATTATCTACTACCTTTATCCGCAGGTATAAAACACCGCTGTCGGGAATTAAGGGGGCGGTATCAAAAGTAACATGGAAATCGTAATCCCCGGGACTATTTTGAGTCACCATGCCGGGATCATCCGTGATATCGGTATAGGATATCCCGCCATCATAGCTAATGCTAATCGACGATACTTCTTCATCATCCAGGATATCCGCGGTAAGGGATACTTCTTCATTTACGTAATCACCGGACGCGTGACTCATATTCTCAACCCGGGGTATGGAATCGTCAAACCTGATGGACAATTCCTGATAATTACCTGCCGTATCAGGATTAATTCCGTCCTTTGTATCAACGGCTCTAACCCTCAAAGTTATGTTTCCCGTATGCCCGGCTTCGACATGGTATAATTCTCCGGAATTGTTCAATTGAACACTCCAGAGGGTGGTACCGTCCAGGACATACCATATCCCTTCATCTTCAAGAAAATCCGAGGTGTTGCCATCACCGTCCAGATCGAATTGATCTGAGTAGTCACCGTCATTATTTATATCCGCCTGCATCTCTATCCGGAAAACAGCATCATCATCGAACGCGGTGCCCGTAACCAACACAGCTCCACCGACACTCTGACCGTCAGGAGGAGAAGCAATACTGACCGTGGGCTTATCTAAATCGTTGTCTATATAGAGGAAATAATCCCCGGATGATCCCTCATTACCCGCTAAATCGTACGCTCTAGCTTGAATAGTCAGTTTCCACACTCCGCTTCCGGGCGGTGATTCCTCCGAATGGGTATCTCCTGTATAAGACTGAGAATCAAAGGCATACTCCCAGTTGTATAACCCTTCCAAACTAAGCCATGGTTCGGTCTCGCCGATTTTTATTTCAACATTAGTTATCCCCGCGTTATCGGATGATGTTCCTTTTAGAAGCACTTCACCATTTACAGAACTGGATTTTGCAGGATCTATGAAAACGAGTTCGGGAGATTGGGTATCAACTATAACCTGTAGATTATAATACGCTGTTTTTCCCGTTCCGTCTTCCGCGCGGACCTTTATTGATACGGTTCCATCCTCCTGCAAAGACACCGGAAAAGACCAATCATTACCCGTCATTTCAGCTTCTTCGTAGGTAAGTCCGCCGTCAATACTAACCTCAACCCCCGCAACCGAATCTCCATCAGCAGCGGTACCTGTGCAGATAAAATCCCGGCTGTTTATATATTCTCCCTGCCTTGGAGAAGTTACCGTGATTGAGGGAGCGCCTCTGTCTATAAGAAACGGTACCGAGGATGATTCGCCCACCGCTCCGTAAATATCAGCGGCTCGAAACATAATGGTGTGATTCCCATCCGTTAAATGGGATAAATCGTGCTCAAACCTTACAGAAAGACCGGATCCTGTAGTTTCATCCACCTCCTCCCATGATCCTCCATCAATAGCTACCTCAATTCCGTCAGTATCTATCCCGTCATCGTCTATTGCCATACCTAAGGCTGCCGCGTTTCCCGGCAGGATATTTTTATCTGCCGGGGCTTCTGCGTCAGGATTGCTTATCACAAAGACAGGTATATCCGTATCCTGGTCAAACGTGATGGAAAGATATTCCAAAGCAATCCCTGCTAAATCCGAAGAATCTAAAGAGACACCTTCTATATTCTCTCCGGCTTCAAACCTTACAACCTCCTCCACGGTAATGCCGGAATTATTGTTGACGGCATAAAGATCATCATTATGATACAAAATACTGCTTTCATTTCCGGCATTATCCAAAGCTGTAATTGAGAATCTGAGGGTACCATTTGAATCAATATAATCGGCGCTTGGGAAAAGATAGGACCAGCTGTTTTTACCTTCCGCTTCTTGAGAATCCGCAAGTACAGTACCTGAAGAATCCAATACAGTTATATAAACTTTACCGACACCAAGCTTATCGGCAGCATCTCCCTTTATAGAAAGGTCCCCATTATATGAGGAATAAGCGTATTGGACAGGCTGATTTACAACAACCGTGGGCGGTGTATTATCAAAATACAGAAGGAGCCTTTTTTCCAGTGATTTTCCGGATTTATCGGTGACTAGGATAATTATCTCAGTTGATCCGTCAGGATAATCCCCTGAATCAATAGAATATTCCCAATTTTCTTCTATTATTTCAGCATTTAGGAAAGTGATTCCGCCATCAAGAGAAAGCTGAATTCTTTCAACTTCAAAATCATCCGAATGCGTTCCGGAAAAAATGGTTTCACCTTTGATGTACTCGCCGCTTTCATGGCTCTGTATGGTTATTTCAGGGTTTTCAAGATCAACCTTATCTCCGAGCCCTACTTTAAAAGGAGGTTTACACGCGAACAATAATGGCATACATGCAAAAAAGATTATCCAATATCGTTTTAATTGTATATGATTTTTCATATATATAATATCATATCGCCAAAAAAGCTGTTTAACTAAAGTACTGATACTAAAATTGTGCGGCACTACTTAAAATCGGGGAATTCATAGGTAATTCGGCCTTCTTCCGTAACTTCAACTGTTGCCTGGCTAAGCCGCGCTAACCGCTGGAGTTCCTGCTCCGATTCTTCAACGGAAAGGTCGGTTTCCAACGCGACAAGGGCCGCGGTTAATGTACCGTTATTACGGGAGGCCAGCTTGAGTATTTCCTTTTCCCGGGAGCGTTCAATTTCCTTTTTATCCTGCTTAGGGATTCTATGTTGAAATCTTTGAGATATTATCCGGGAGAGTCCCTGGAGGGCCGGCATCAAACCAGCAAAAGCAAAGGGGAAAAGCCAAAACCAGCTGGAGGTATTATTTAGCCAAAGAAATCCAAATACAAAGGAAAAAACTAAACCTCCGGTAAATTCTTCCCAACCGCTTTTTCGTTTTTTACCCATGATTATCTATTTTACGTATAACCTATTAAAAATCAATCCCGTCACAGGAATTAAGGACCAGTGCTCTCAGCAATTCTAAATTTACAATTTAGAATTGCTCACTCTTAACGGATGAGTAGCTTTAGCCCGTCAGTTCTTATTCTTTTAGATACCTCTTATCAGCATACATAGACAAAGCCGGATATCCGATAAGATAAATTACAACTCCGATGGCATCAATAACGAGCCCTGTTAAGACAACGGAAATACCCAAGTAAATCAACAATACACCCAAAACGGCAAAGACAGCTAAGATCAGTAAACTTATCC
>CAZUAE010000024.1:17187-45941 GCA_964618265.1 uncultured Spirochaetales bacterium
TAAATCAACAATACACCCAAAACGGCAAAGACAGCTAAGATCAGTAAACTTATCCCCATTCCGGCGATGGCGTTCATATTCTGTTTCATGGCTTGCCGCGGATGGTTCCAGTCCAATAGCGGCCTTTTTAGATCAAAAAAATATCACCTAAAAATGTTGCTCCCATCATTATGATTCCGCCGGGAATAATGTAAAAAAGATGTATTGGATCGAGGCCCAACAGGAAATATACCAGTAACGTATTGATGAGGAAAGATGGGTAGAAAAACAGCAGATGGAAAAACATCCAGGAGATCCCCTAACATAGATTTGTACATGATTCCGAAAACCACCAGCTCTCCAATCCCCTCAAATATAAACGTGGAGTTTGAACTCAATATCCGCCATTCCCGCTCCATTCGGCCCGAGAAAACCGAAAATTTTACCGCGTTCCACTTTTAAATTCAGACTTTTAACCGCTTGAACTTTCCCCTTGTTGCAGCTCTTTTGGATATTCATAAATTCAATCATATCACTACAGGAACTCTTTGTAACATAAAAACCACAATTTTGGCATTAGTAGGTATGGAGTTTTATTCATATTTTCTTTACGATATATCATTATTTTTCTTCACAATCTTTTCTTTTTAATTTTATTGTGATAATTTGCACATAATATGGGATATAAATTCACATTGTTTCATCAACACAAAGAAACAACTTGATTTCTTCACAAGCTGTGGTATACTGAATTCGGATATTGGACAGCAGGTGACATACACCATTAGTCCTTTGCACCTACCCCGCGTCACCGACAAGCCTAACCTCAGCAAAACTAACTAGCCCCGAGGAGGCTTCCATGACAAAGCAGAACAGTAATGGTAACAGCGGTTATCGTCGGGATGATTTTCTCCTGATGCTTCACCGCGTTCAAAAGGAACACGGTAAAGAAAATTTTATACCCGACGAGGAAATCCAGGATATCGCAAAGAAGCTTAAAATGCCCCTCTCTGAGGCTGACGGTGTAGCAGGATTCTACACGCTCTTTTCCCGAAAGCCTAGGGGAACCTATGTAATTAGATTATGCGATTCCTTGAGCTGCCGAATTACCGGTTCAATGGATATACTATACCATATTAAAGAGTCTCTAGGTATCCGAAACGGCGAAACAACGGATGACGGTTTATTTACACTGGAAATCGTCAATTGTCTCGGGAGCTGTGATACAGCGCCGAATATGATGATTAATGACATTCTCTATACCAATTTAAATCCTGATAAGGTTGATGTAATCCTTTCTCAATTAAAAGCGGAGGTGCAGGCATGAACGGAAAATTAGGCATTATGAGATACACCAAACAGAATGATCCGCTCGACATAGAGGCCTACCGCAAATCGGGCGGCTGGAACGGCTTAAAAGCAGCACTTAACATTACTCCCGCTGAAGTAATCGGTACTGTAAAGGACTCAGGACTCCGTGGAAGAGGAGGCGCGGGATTCCCTACCGGGATAAAATGGGAATCCCTAGCAAAAGATACTCCTCGATACCTCGTCTGCAATGCCGATGAAGGCGAACCCGGTACATTCAAAGACCGATTCATTATGGAAAAAAGCCCCTATCTTTTATTGGAAGGCATGATAATAGCAGCTTATGCTGCAGGTATTGAAAAAGGGTATATCTATATTAGAGGTGAATATCCAAAAGTAACGGAAAAAATACAAAAAGCCCTGGAATCGGTTAAGAAAGTTGGTTATTTAGGAAACAATATCGGGGGTAAGGATTTTAACTTTGAAATCGAAATAAAAATCGGCGGCGGCTCGTATGTTGTGGGTGATGAAACAGCCCTCCTCAACTCACTCATGGGTCACCGCGGCTATCCAATGCTTAAACCTCCATATCCGACTCAGCAGGGATTATGGGGAAAACCTACAATCATCAATAATGTGGAAACGCTTTCTTACGTACCCATTATTTTAACGGAAGGAGCACTGGAGTTTAAGAAAATTGGTCCCGCCGCTTCCCCCGGGCCGAAACTTTTCTGTGTAAGCGGACATGTTCAGAATCCCGGTGTATATGAATATCCCATGGGCACTAAATTACGTGAAATTCTCGAGGCCGCAGGGGGCATGAAAGGATCATACAAGGCTGTTCAAATAGGAGGTACAGCCGGTGTAATAGTGGACGCCAGGGCTTTAGACTACAGTCTGGATTACGAATCTATGAAAAAAGCCGACGGTTCTTTAGGTTCGGGGGCTTTGGTTTTTATGAATTCCGCTACGGGAATGACCCATGTATTGGAAGTTGTTGCCCGTTTCTTTTCGGAAGAGTCCTGCGGGCAATGCTTTCCCTGCCGTTACGGAACCAGACAGCTCGAACTTATGGCGGAGAACATCGCTTCCGGATCGGGAAAACTGGAATATCTGCCTTTAATAAAAGATACCATAAAGACAATGTATGGAGGCTCTTTCTGTCCCTTCGGACAGTCTGTGGCTCTTCCGGTATCTTCACTATTGAAGCATTTCGGTGACGAGATCGAATCATCCATTAAACAGCATCAGTATCTTCGGGAGGTAATATGAAAACAATAAAAGTATATATCGACGGAATAGAAGCCGAAGTTGATTCAGAAGCCACAGTTTTAGAGGCTGCTTCAGAAGCGGGAATTGATATCCCGACTTTATGTTATCACGATGATTTAAGTCCCAGGGGATCCTGCGGACTCTGTGTGGTGGAAATAGAGGGCGTTGCAAACTTAAAACGTTCCTGTGTAACTCAGGTAAGAGAAGGTATGAGGATTCGCACCAACACTCCGGATATCCGGTCAACCCGCAGGGGTATAATAGAACTGGTACTGGCTACTCATCCTGAGGATTGCCTCAAATGTATCCGGCATGGAAAGTGCGAACTTCAAAATCTCGCGGAGCGGTTTGAGGTTCGTTCACTGCGCTATGATAAATCAACCAGAGGCCTTCCGGTAGATCGTTCCTCCCAGGCAGTGGTTCGGGATATGAACAAGTGTATCGGCTGCGGAAGGTGTGTCGAGGTATGCAATGAGGTGCAGCATGTCGGGTCTATATTTTTTCAGGGCCGGGGATCTGAAACAATTGTTGCCCCGGCTGTTGACCTGCGGATGGGAGAGAGCGTCTGCGTTAACTGCGGACAATGTATTGCCTACTGCCCTGTTGGAGCCCTTTATGAAAAGGAGGTTATAGACGAAGTCTGGCAGGCCTTAGAAGATCCTGCTAAAAGAGTAGTCACCCAAATCGCACCGGCAGTAAGGGTAGCTTTGGGTGAGGAATTCGGCCTTGCGCCGGGAGAACTTGTTATCGGTAAACTGTACACCGCATTAAAGCGGCTCGGTATCAATACGGTTTTTGATACCAATTTTTCAGCGGATCTTACCATCATGGAGGAGGGAACGGAATTTCTCAACCGGCTTGAAACGGGTGGTCCTTTTCCGCTGATCACTTCCTGTTCTCCCGGTTGGATCAAGTTTGGAGAAACTTTTTATCCGGAACTCGCTGAAAACATCTCTTCATGTAAATCCCCCCAACAGATGCTGGGCGCCCTTATTAAAACATACTACGCTAAATCGAGAAACATCGATCCAGGCTCTATTGTGTCTCTTTCCATCATGCCTTGTACAGCAAAGAAGTACGAAGCCTCAAGACAGGAAATGAACGACAGCGGTTATCAGGATGTTGATTACGTGCTGACCACCAGGGAAATTGCCCGTATGATCAAACAGGCGGGAATCCGGTTTGAAGACCTTCCGGAAAGTAAGCCTGACCCGGTTATGTCAGAATATTCCGGTGCGGCAACCATTTTCGGCGCATCAGGCGGTGTAATGGAAGCGGCGTTGCGAACTGCATATGAGCTTAAAACGGGAGAAGCATTGCCTTCCCTCGATCTTAAAATGGTCCGGGGTATGCAGGGAGTTAAAGAAGCAGAAATTCCCGTAGGTAATGCAGTACTTAAGGTCGCAGTTGCCAGCGGATTAAATAACGCGAAAAAGCTGCTGGATAAAGCGGCGGAAGAAAAATCCAAGGGGATACCCCCTTCATATCACTTCATCGAAATAATGGCCTGTACGGGCGGATGTATCGGAGGAGGAGGACAGCCCATCCCCAATACGCTTAATAACAGACAAAAGCGGATCGATGGATTGTATCTCGAGGACTCCTGTCTTCCAGTCCGTAAATCCCATGAAAATAAGGAAGTAACAGCTCTTTATTCCGCATACTTGGGGAAACCCGGCGGAGAAAAGTCTCATCATCTTCTGCATACAGAATATGTGACCCGTAATCCCTATTCCTATAAAAAAGGGTCACCGGTAAAACCGGTTTATTCTGAAGAATAGGCAGAAAATATCCGGGTTCGTTACTGTAGCGGCTGCTATGGTATCGACCCGGGATATATTAAAAGATATACTCTTTCCATGGACCTTAATATAACGGTAACAACAGGTATCGGCTCATTCAATTCGATTGAAGAAGCCGCGTTTGGTGAAGAGAAACTTAATTGGAATGTTGAGGAAGGAGCCGATCATAGGGCAGTGACGCTATGTTTCGGTGCGCATGAGATATCGGCATTCCTCAGCAGAATATCGGATGTAAAAACGGAACTGAAGGAATGGAAAGGTATAAGTAACTTCTCTTCCGGTGTTATCATACTAACTGTCGACGATCCTCTTCCGGAGGTGCTGGAAGCTGATCAGCTGAACAGAAACCCTCAAGGTTTCAGCATCCGGACTATTACAGGCAAAACCGGTAAGTTTTATGCCGTTATTGGTGCAGATAGACAAGGAGCGCTTTACGGGTGCTACTATTTTCTTGAACTCTTGGGATTCGCCTGGCTCGGTCCGGAGGATTACGAAACAGTGATCCCCAATTCTATCCCCGACCCGCTGCCGGAACTTACCCTGGACGAAACACCCTCATTTTTAACCCGGGGATTCCATGCCACCAACGACCGGGGTTCTGAAGCATTGATTTTGTGGATAGTAAGAAACAAATGCAATTTATGGACTTCTAAAGATTCACGGCCGAAGATGTGCCGAAAGCTGGGAATACTCATGGAGGGCGGAGGTCACAGCACCTTTCATGATTACCTTCCTCCGGAAAAATATTTTGATGAAAATCCGGAATGGTACGCATTATCAGAAGGAGAAAGAAAGGGGAATCTGGATAAATCAGTAGGCTACAACATCTGCTTATCCAACGACGAAGCCCGAAAAACTTTAGCTGGAAACATGGTGGAAGACCTTATCTCCGGCCAAAATATGTTTACTGATATTATAAGGATTTGGCCTTTAGATAACGGTAACTGGTGTGAGTGTGATGAATGCAACGTCCTGGGAAATCCGACGGACCAGATGCTGCTCCTTGCCCATGACTGCCGTTCCGCGGTGAAAGAGGCCAGGAAAGAGGGACGCATCGGCAGAGAGGTAAAAATTGGTATTCCCGCATATCATGAAACCTTGGTAATCCCTTCAAAACCCCTTCCGGCTGATTTTGATCACTTAGGTATTCTGGTTACATTTTTTACAATTGAACGGTGTTATGTCCATGGTATCGCAGATCCTTCATGCAGAGAAATAAATCAGGACCTTATAAAATTATGGAAAGCGTGGACCCAGAATCCTGGATGTCCTTTCCGGGGAGATATGTACATTGGTGAATACTACAACGTTTCGAGTGTGACCGCCATGGCTGTTCCCTTTATGCATACCATGGCTGAAGACATACCCTATTACCGTAACACGGGAGCTGCTCATATCAACTATATGCACATCGTAACCAAGCATTGGGGGCTGCTTGCTGCTTGTAATTATCAATTCGCTTCCCTGATATGGAATTCAGAAAAAGACTCGAATACTATTCTGAACAGATACTTCTCTCTCCGGTACGGCCGCCTCGCCGGTACAATGAAGCGATTCTATCAAATCCTCGAAAAGGCCATGGCAAACTGCAAACTTTGGAAACATTATGCCGGCATGAAAAGACATACGCTTTTTCAGAATCTTAGAAAGAAAGGCTCTCCTAACGATCCTGCTGTTATCACTACAACCAAACATTTTTCGTACGGACCATCCTATCGGGCAATCGATGACGGACCTTCTATAACTGAAACCATGGATCTTCTTTCAGAGGCAGAACGGGTATTAGACGACGCATTGATGGAATGCAAGGATGCAACACTGGAAAAACGGCTTAACGATGACATCAGACGGTTCCGGTTCACAAAAAATATGGCATCATTTATTTACCGTTTGATACGCCTTAGAATGCTGGAAAATGAAGGGCTGAGGGAGTTGGCTGAGGCCGAAGCCCGGGCCTTACGGGATAGCGGAGAAACCCTCCGCAGAGAAGAAGATATGACACAGGGCCAATGGAACGACTCCCGGTACCGGTTCTACGACAACGGTCTTAACGCAACCTGGTTCCCCGTGACCTATCAGGAGATAATGGAGGAGTACGGGCTCGAAACACCTGATTCTAATGAAACTATGGGTGAACACCGGCTTGGATAAGAATTTACACCGATACAATCAGGATTAACCGGGAAAAGCTGTATTCGATTGTTTTTACGGCATTTTTTAGAAATCACGCCTCTTTCTGTTCAGCAATTTCCGGTCAACCCGATTTAAATTTATATATTATAAATGATTATGGCCTCTTGTAAATCACACAAGATGTCGACCGGGAATTGCTGCTTTCTGTTACCTAAAGGTATAAGATGGGAATTCATCCTTTTACTGAAGAAATTTAAATAAAACCATAATCGTGGTCAGAACGGTAAATCCGACGGTCATAAAGGTAAACATCATATTAAACTTGTGATTAAAATCCTCAAACCGTTTGTCCACTTGCTCAAACCGCTTGTCGACTTGTTCAAACCGTTTGTCCACTTGCTCGAAGCGCCTTTCTACTTGCTCAAACCGCTTGTCAACCAACGCAAACCCCTGATCGATTCGCTTTATATTTTGATCAAATTTTTCAGAGAGATTAGTTATTGAACTTCGGATTCCCATATTTTCTTCACGGTATTGTTTCTTTTCTACCAGATTTTCCACAAGTATTTTTATATAGCGCTTGAGGGATTCTTTATTTTTTACCTCCACCGCGCTTTCAAGTTCATGTTCGAGGATATCCGCAATTTTTTCCATTTGCATCTCCCGCATAATTATAGTATATAATATATAACTGAAAAAAAACATAATATACTTCAATTTAGTCAAGATATTTTCAGCAATTCTAATGCCTGATGGAATAAAATAAAAATTCCTCAGATATTTTAATAAAATTTCATAATGAAGCCATACGGTTTCTTTCGAGGAGGTACCATGCAGCGCCACGGGCAAGTTCTAAAAATAAAACCGGGGAAAATTGATGAGTACAAGAAATATCACCGTGAAATCTGGCCCGAAATCGCGGATAAAATACACGATTGCAACATCAGGAATTATTCCATTTTTCTAAAGGACGATTACCTCTTTGCCTACTTCGAATATATCGGTAACGATTTTGCAGGGGACATGCAGAAGATGGCGGATCACCCAAAGACACAGGAATGGTGGTCTGTGATGGAACCGATGCAGCAGCCCTTGGAAACCCGCGCTGAAGGTGAATGGTGGGCGGAGATGGAAGAGGTGTTTCATCAGGATTAGAAATATAGAGACGTAATCCTACTCAGCCTGTATATCCACACCGTCATACCGCACCCCCGATTCTACCGTTACAGCGGGAGCATCCGGAAACGAAAATCCTTCCGCTTCAGCCAGGATCTGCCAATGCCCTTCCGGCAGGTACAGGTGATAATCCCCCCGGTCCGGATCAGTTTCGGTGAAGATCTCCCACTGAACCGGGTCTGGACCGAGCCCCCGGGCCTCCGCGGCCGGAACCGCGGTAATCCGGGCGGAGACAGGGTTACCCGACTGATCGGTTACGGACCCGTGGATTCCTTCGGTAACAGCACGGGATATCAATGCCAGAAGCGGCTTGCCGTGAATCTCCCACAGCTGATCAAGGACAGCTTCATCACCGGATTCGAAGTTTTTGTACCGGCTTATTTCCAGGGTAAAGGAGTTGGCGCCCCGTTCCCCCCGCATCCAGTCCATCCAGGTTCCGTAGGCGGGATACCAGTCGTATCCCTGAAGCAGGAAAAATCCAGCCATACCGTTCTCCCGGACCCGGTTCCGGTAGTGTTCCCCCCACCGGTAAAGAAGGGGATACCCCGGGGCATACAGTTCCTCATACTCTTCTATAGTATAAGTTCCCGGCAGTCCCAGAGATTCGGTGGTCCCGATGTAGTCCCAGGGAATGACCATACCCTCCGCCCCGGTGTGTATGTTGACGTGAAAGTTGTACCGGTTCCCGAAAGCGTCATCCCGGAGCGCCCGGGTCTCCGGTTCGCTGAAGGGGTCCGGTCCTGAGTCGTTTGTCTGTCCCCAGCCCCAGGAAAAGTTCCGGTTCAGATCCACCCCGCCCGGGTTCTCCCGGGTTCCGGCAAGGTATCCCCGGGGGTTCACCAACGGCATGATGTGAATTTCCGCGCGGTTAATCAGGCTGACGATATCTGCTTCCCGGGAGGTGTAGCTGATAAGGAGCCGGTCAATGAGGTAAAGACACAGCTCCACGGATGCTTCTTCATTGCCGTGGATACCTCCTGCGATCTGCAGTTCCGGTTCTTGTTCAGGGATACCGGGACTATCTGTTATTGTGATAACATGGATGGATTGACCGGTTCCTTCCAAGGGAATGCTTCTGTAGGAGGCAAAATCCGGGTACTTCCGTTCCATTGTTGTTAGGTAGATTTCAATTTCCTCAGGCGTGTGGAACTTTTCCCCCAAGGAGGATAGGGTTTCCGGACCTTCTCCGCCAAAGAAAGTACAGCCTGAAACGGATGCTAATAACAAAAGCAGAAACGTTCTCAGAACAGTTTTCCTAAAAGCTTTGAACTTGATCCGGTGTGCCGGCTCCACTGAAGAAACAAAAAGAGCGCGGCTTATCCGCCGCGCTCCGTTATAGAAAGCATACTCTCCCTGCATACTAACCATTCTTAGTTTAGTACACCTCGATGTTGCTCAACCTGAGTGCTGAATCGAACTCGGTGTAGGTAAATCCGTCGTTTAGGTCGATCTTTCCGCCGATGACCTCGATGCCGGATACCGCGGTAAAGTACAGGAATGTATCGGCACTGTCGATGGAAAAGTCCAGAATCTCCAGGGATCCGTTGTTTGGAACATTGGTAAGACAGTCTTCCACAACAACCGTTTCATCAGTTATGTCGAACCGGAGCAGTTTATGAAATCCTAACTCCCAGCCTTCAGTATCCACCACGGCATCCCTGAAGTAGAGGTGGTTCCCCTTCATCACGAAGCCGACCGGTTTGTAATCATCTCCGGAGAAGGCGTTGACGACTTCCAGGTCCCGGTTGCCGTTGGCATCAAGCAGTTTGATGGGTTTCGGGTCGCTTCCGCCTTCTCCCCACCAGCCGCCTGCGAGAACGCCCCAGAGCTGTCCCTGCTGGTCAAAGAACATGTTGCCGATATCAGAGAAGTTGAGCCATCCAAGGTCATTAGCTTCTCTGAAGTCCTTGAAGGTCTGAGCGGCAATACTTGTATCAGCGCTTTCCACTACATGTTGATTCAGGAAGTACCAGTAATCGCTCCCCTGTCCTTTAGATCCCCATACTTCTTCGGGAATGTAAGGCTGATCGGCAAGAGCCTGTACAAAAGCATCTTCGCCAAAGGATTCTGCTGACGCGTCATCAACCCACTTAAAGGTAACATCAGTAATATAGTAAGAACCGATGTATTCCATTATCAGATCTGAGTCCAGGGCGCCGCTCGCCACGTCCCCTTCGCCGTCGTCGTCTGAATCCTGATACCAGTGATCATCCCACATGTAGATTGTGTTGTACTTGAAGTCTTCATCATCATAATTAGCGGGATCATTGTAGAAATCAACCACTTCATCGGGAATAGCTTTGTACTCGGTATGCTCACCGTCTTCATCCCAGTACCACCATTCCAGTTTGTAGATCGGGGTACCGTTGGTTTCGAAATCGGACCAGGTCAGATTTGTTTCATCTTTAACTAACGGATCTGATTCATCGGTTGCGAACCAGATGTCCGTTCCAATCACATATTCATTACTGTTACCGGTAACACTGTCCCAAATGTAAATGGTGTTTAACGCAGCATTATATTCAAGTTCAGCAAGATCAGGATAGAGGAAATCTGTACCGTCCGTTGCCAATACTCTAACCCGCCACTTATCTATTTCATCGAAGAAACCTTCGTACCAGGTCTTTCCTGCCCATTCGTCATACCATTCGCTGTAAATCGGCTGAAACCAGTCGTTGGTGTCGGAGTTATACATGGGAATGTATTCCAGGGTAGACGCATCGATAATATCAGCCTTTAAGATACCGTTCATTCCCCGGACATTCCATCCGTTCAGTACCATGAAAGAACCGTCGGGTGCTACTTCAAATCCACGGACCCAGATGTCGGAACTTGATGAATAGTAGACATTTACCGGACTGGTCATATCAGCCAGGGGATACATCCGCATAAAGGTGCTTTGGGTGGTGTCGCTCCAGCGTTGTCCCTTTACAAACAGGTAGGTTCCGGAAGGATCGACCTGGAACTGATCGTAGTAGTACCCTTCAACGGCGGCTGTTAGAGCCAATGGTTCTTTTGTTAAAGGATCGTACTGATACATAACATTTACACTGTCCGAGGAGCCCCAGTATTCCCATACAAAGTAGATGTTGCCGTTGTCGTCAAAATCTATGGGCTTGTAATCTTCAGCACCCCACCAGGAGTTATCTCTTACCCTTCCTTCCTGGGGTTCACCGTCGCTGTTCGTAATAATGGGATAAACTTCGCCTTCCGGTGTAACATGCAGGAAACTTCCGAAGTTTTGATCGTATCCGTCAATCCATTCTCCAGTATCGGGGTCCTCATATCCATCGACCCAATACCGTATCGGTCCTTCGAAAGACACGTAAACATCGTTGGTAACAGGACTCTTGGCAATAAATGTTACATCCGGAAACCACATGTTATCCATGCCTTCAGCTATTTCCATGACCGGTTCAATTGAACCATCATCCAGCACTTTTACCAGCTGAAAGGCATCCTCCGCGTCGGCTTTCCGGGAAGCATCTTCACCGGCTGCTAAAGCTTTTGCGCCTGTCAAGTTAAAGGACAGAGATTCAATAGGCTGTGAACCTCCGTCACCGTCTCCATCCGGTCCCATACCGCTGCTGCATCCGAAAAATGCCAGGGATAAGACAAGAAGGAGACCTAAGATAAACAATACGCTTTTTTTCATACACACTCTCCTTGTATTTGTTTTCGATCTTTCCGGTTTAAATTCTTGACACACAAAGTGTTTTTTAGATCTATAAAAAATTATAGTCCACCTACAGTAATTTTCCAGTATTTACAACAACTTTTTATAGTTTTTTCTATATAAAATGCTGACCATATAAAAGCACAGCTATATAGCACAAAATAAATCCAAATGATCTAAATCAACGCATGCATCAAAGAAGCAAGTCACTCCCAATTCTTCGGTTCCGGCACCCCGGGCATGGCGGGCGGCTTCTATCTGCTTATGAAATCATAGTTTAGCGGCAGCAACCTGATTGTAAGGGGAATTCTAATAAATTACATCGTTTTATGTTGCCTTTTGGAACAAAATGAGAATTCCAGGGTAAAAAAAGAGCCGCCATTTTACCGGCAGCTCCTTACTTACACAGGAATCAGCTGAAACTAGTTCTGCCGTTCCCAGGCCTGGTTGTAGATTTCGGTAAGATCATCCAGTCCCTTCTTTTTGCTCTCCCGAACGTAGGATTCCCATCCCGTATTCCACTGTGTTGCTCCCATGATGAACTTGATCATCATTTCGTTCCGGTAGTCCTGCAGGGGGGTTTCCATGAGTTTGGCGTCTTCTTTCTCTTCGGTAGTGAAGGTGATCACCGGATTTGTTGATACATACATATCCTTATCCTGGAGGATCTTGTAATAATCCTTCAGCTGATCATTCAGTGCCACGGTTAGGAAATCCAGGGTCACCACCTGGTTCCAGCCGTTGGTATCGATGCCGTAATCTTTCTTGAGCTGCTGCAGATCCGGAATTCCGGCTGTTTTAAACTTGTCGAGAAACACCAGCTTTCCGTTATCAAGGTTGTAAGTCACCCCTTCCTTTCCGTACAGATTGATCAGGACCCCTTCATCACTGTAAAAAGCCCAGTCGGTAAATTCCAGAATCCGATCGAGTCTGCTGTCCGTCGCCAGGTAATCGGGCATGATAGCTCCCCAGGCATGTCGTTTAGGCGCGTATACTCCGGCTTTCCCCGGTCCCCCCGTGAAGGGCGGCACCATAATCCAATGGGCATCATTGTTCCCGGTGTTTTCCTGGAGCAGGGAGGCCTTTTTGGTCACCGACGGAGACCAGAGGATGGACATGAAAACTTTTCCGGTATCAAGAAGGTTGTTCATCTGGCTGTTTTCCGCCACAAACTGTTCCACGCTCATCAGACCTTCATCCCACCAGTTATTGAAGTATTCGATCATGGCTTTCATACCGTCATTGGTCATGGCGGCTTCCCACTGTTCGCCGTCAAAATCGTACTGCGTCGGTCCGCCTCCCCAGCCGGCCTGGGTCCCGAAGAGCGGTCCGAAGGAGAGAAACATCAGATTCATCTGATAAGCGCAGGCGAACGGAATCATGTCGGGCTCTTTGCTCTTTACGGTTTTCAGCAGATCCGTAAGCCCTTCCAGGGTCTCCGGAACCTGGAGGCTATGTTTTTCCAGGATGTCTCCCCGCATCACGAATCCGATCTTCTGCCAGGGTGTTTCGTACATCTGCGGGAGAATGTAGTAGTTACCGTCCACCTGGGTAAGCTCATCAATTTCCGGCTGAAATTTGTACTCCTCGACACGCTTGGTGAAATTCGGTAACTTGTCAATGTACTTATTAAACGGAAAAAGGATATCTTCTGTCGCCCATTGGAGATATTCCGCTGAGTCCTGGGTGGCCACCTTGAGAATCATGTCGGGCATGTCTCCTGAGGCGACAGTTAACTTCTTCTTTGTAACGTAGTCCGAGTCCGGGACCAGGATAAAATCCAGTTCCGCGTTTCCCCGTTCCTCCAGTTCATTGAACACCAGCCAATCTTCCTTGTACGGATAGTTTACGTTGACCGACATCATTACCTGCATTTTCACAGGCCCCGCTTCGGTCTGTTCCTTGTCTTCCTGACCAGCCGACATGACCGGCAGAGTAACTGCCGCTGCCAGAATCATGGTAAGGATGATTACGATTGTTTTTTTCGGCATAAAAGCCTCCTTAATTATTTATTAGGCAGGTTTCCCTACCCTTTAACCGAACCTAACATTATCCCTTTAACGAAGTACCGCTGGATAAAGGGATAAATCATCAAAATCGGCAAACTCACCACCACAATGGACGCGGATTTTAAGTTCTCCGCCACCATCTGTCCCGCCGATTCATCCAGCACACCGCTTTGAGCCGCCAGCTGATGTCCCATCACCAGATTGCGGAGAAAAAGGGTTACCGGCTGCTTACTGCTGTCATTCAGAAAAATCATGGGGCGGAACCATTCGTTCCAGTAATACACGGCATAAAAGAGTCCGATGGTGGCAAGGATTGCCTGGGAGAGGGGTAGTACGATCCGTATGAGTATCTGCACCGGATTGAGCCCGTCTATCTCAGCCGCCTGCTCCAGCGTTTCCGGCAGCGATTTGAAGAACGTCATCATGATGATCATATTGAAAGGATTCACCGCCAGAGGGATGATAATGGCCCAGATGGAATTGATGAGCCCCAGGCTCTTGATGAACAGAAAATTGGGAATCAGTCCCCCGTTAAAAAACATGGTGAATATGAACAGCTTGAGGATTGTCTTCTGTCCTTTGAGCCACTTCTTGGAGAGGGGATAAGCGCAGAGAATAGTAAAGACCATGGCTGTGAGTGTACCGGTGATGGTATAAATGATTGTATTCTTGTACCCGGTCCAGAACTGTTTGTCTTCCAGAATCAGTTTATACCCTTCCGCCGAAAGATCCACCGGAAGCAGTTTTACCCGCATCTGCATGATAGCCTTTGGATCACTCAGTGAAAGGGAAGTGACGTAGATTATTGGATAGAGCGTGATAAAAACCACTGAAAGCAAAATCAATGTGTTTAGTATGGTAAAACCTCTGGTCGTTGTATGCCTCATTCTTCCGCTCCTAATAAATGCTGGTGCCGGTGAATCGCCGGGCGGCAAAGTTAGACCCGGTAACCAGAACCAGTCCGATAACCGCGTTGAACAGCCCCACGGCGGTTCCGTAACTGAAGTTTGCCTGTTCCAGCCCCATCCTGAATACATAGGTAGAAAGTATGTCTGCTGTTTCGTAGGTCCCCGGATTATAGAGGAGCAGCACCTTCTCGAACCCGATCATCAGCATGCGCCCTACCGCTAATATCAGGGTGATGATTACCGCAGGCGCGATTCCGGGCAATGTGACATGAAGGGTCTGCCGCCATCGGTTGGCGCCGTCTACCATGGCAGCTTCATAGAGCTGTTCATCAATATTAGAAAGCGCGGCAATGTAGATAATGGCGTTCCATCCCATGTGCTGCCAAATGTCCGAAACAATGTAGATCGGTCTGAACCAGCCCGGCTCTCCCAGAAAGAAAATCGGCTCCATGCCGAGGGAAGTTATTAACTCGTTTACAATCCCAATGGAGGGTGAGAGGATCCCTTTTATAAGACCCACAACCACTACTATAGAAAGAAAGTGAGGCAGATATGATACCGTCTGTACCAGTTTCTTGAATCTAAGATTCCGTACTTCATTCAGCAGAAGGGCAAAGACCACCGGGACAGGAAAGGAAAAAAGAATACTCAATATACTCAGGATAAGATTATTCTTGAACGCGCGCCAGAAGACATCGTTATTCAGGAAGTGTTCGAAGTATTTGAATCCGACCCAGGTCTTTCCCCACATTCCCGACCGGGACGCGAATCTCCGAAACGAAAGAATGACTCCGGACATGGGGATGTACCGGAAAATCAGAAGGTATAACAGAGGAAGGGCCAACATTCCGTAGAAATAGATGTCCTTACGCATGATTCTTTTAAGCCGGGAACTCCCGCCCAAGGCAGCCGGCCTGTATATACTGACTAATTTCATGACTGTCATTATTGGAAGAGGAATTTTCCCGGGTCAAGTTGCAGTTTTCTTTTTTACCAACAGATCTCTACTTTAGAGGGGTGCTATTATTCCGGATGGTTTTATTTTTCCCGCTCCTGCTGAGCGGAACAGGTCTCAATCCTCCTCTTTGGTTTCATTATTCCTTAACGGTTGAAGAAAGGGTCCGGTATTCACCCGCCGTTACCCCTTCCCGGGCCTTGAAAACCCGGTAGAAGGTATTCAGGCTCTCGTAGCCTACATCACAGGCAATCTCCGCGACGGGATCATCGGTCTCCCGGAGGAGCCGTTTCGCTTCCTCAATCCGTAGTCCTGAAAAGTAGGTGTGGAACGGGACCCCCAGATCTTCTTTGAGCTGCCGGGAAAGATACTTATAGGAGACGCCGAATTTTTCCGCCAGCATTTCCAGATAGATGCTCTCCCGGTAGTGGGAGTTGATGTATTCGATAACTTTTCTGGTATCGCCTTTCCGGTTTCCCCCTTCGTTCAGGGCAGCCAGATTCCTGGTTAACTCCAAAAGGTACGCTTCCAAAGCGTGAAAATCGATTTCTTCATACCTAGCGCTTACGTCGAGGAAATCTTTTCCCATCACCGTTTTCGGATTGGTATGAAGGGAGTTTGCCGCCCGGAGCACGGTGTTGTAAATATTCAGGCAGAGCATCTTCAATATCCGGAGATCGGAACCGGAATCGATGTTGTCGGAAATAATTTTCCGGATATACTGTACCGCGTCATCGGTTTTTCCCCCGGAAATCAAATTAAAGAGTTTGTTTTCTTCGGTGGTGCTGTATTTGAAAGGAGACCGCGCGAGCTCCCGGTACAGGGCTACATCCCCTTTCCACGGATCCACAATCCGGGATTTCGCCGATCGGGCTTGTTCGTAAGAACGAATCATCCCCTCCGGCTCTTTAAACGGCAGCCCGCATGCCCCGGAAAAGCGGACATCGCCGCCGTCCTCCGAAACATCCTCAAAAAATGACCGCAGCCGGCCCGGAAGGGACTCGGGAGGAACATCTTCCGGGATATTAACCACAACACAGATCAGGTTCGGTTCAAGAGACACCAGGTAAACCTGCCAGTCTGAAGGCAGTTTAGTCCGGAGCAGTTTTTTCGAGGAACTGCTCACCGCGATGAATTCCTGGTCCGAATACCGTTTAAAAAAGGACTCGCTGTACACGATATGGATTAGTCCGGTTTGGAACACAGGATGGATAAAATCCCTCCCCTGCTTCCGGAGATACGCCCGAAGGTCATTCAGTCCGCGGAGATCCCCGTTTTTAAGCACCTGCAGAAAGCACCGTTCATACGCCAGGGGCAGCGCTTCGGAGAGTTCCCGTTCCAGCCGCTGGGTTTTCGATGCCATCTGGCGTATCCTTCCCGTCAAGAACTCATACTCGTTCTGGGATTCCGGAAGAACTTCTTCGGGAAAAAGGCTGACCAGTCCCCTGATCGGCCGGTACACCCGTTTCGAGAGAAAGTACGCGAAGATCAGGGCCAGGAGAAAACTGATTGCAATAATGAGCAAGGTGACGAGGGTAATGAAAGCCATCCGCTCAGCCACAGCCCGGGAAGGAATGAGGGCGGTATATGATACATCCATATTGAAAAGCACGTCGTGGTGGACCACTGGGATTATGGACCGATCGCCCGGAACCTGTCCGTCCGATACACGAGCCCCCGCGGAAAACAGGGGATTCCCCTGCCGGAGCATGAGGAGCACGGTATCATCGGTAAAGATATACGGGGTAAAGAACTCCGCAAGTTCGTTGATATCGATGTCCACAACAAAGAGCGAATTGGAACTGATATTGCCCACCCCTTTTAATACCACCGGCAGGACCGCCTTTTCCATGGAATAGGAGTTTACAAACGTCGGATCCAGCACCTTAAGCTGCCGTGTCTGGGGATTCAAGGATTCCCAAAAATCGGCATCGTAATCCGCGTATGTGTGGGTCTCCGAAAAAAAGAACTGCGCCTGATTAATCCCCGCGCCGCTTATAATGATTCCGTTCTCCCGGTGGTACAGATAACTGTCCGCGATGATTACCCGGGAAGACCGGAACGCGGCGAAGATATCCATCATCTTCCTGATATCGATCATATCGTCCCGTTCCACCGGATCTTTTTGATTGGCAATAGTTTCCACACTGTCAATGGATGAGATAAGGAGGAGGGATTGATGCAGTTCCTGAAGCTGTATCCGGAAATTATCACCCAACCGCTCTAGATTCTTCCGGTATTCCGACACGATTTCCGTCTTAAAGTGGGCTCTATAATAGAAAAGATTAGCCACACCCGCGGCAGTGATTAAACCTACCGGGATCAAAAAGAGCAGAAATATCTTCCGGAAGACACTGCTCCGGCTTCTCTGCGCGTGCTTCATATACGCTTATATACTAAATCGAATCGCCTGCCGGGTCAAATCCTAATTCTGTCAAAGATACCTTACCTTTTGACTCATCTTTTAAATTTTTCTATCTTAAAGATAAGGAGATGTATATGAAAAAAATGATAATCATCAGCTTCACGCTGATAATAATAATTTCAATGCTTCCCGCCGGCGGGAACGGTGAAGACCCGGCACCGCGGACTTCATCCCAGCCGTCTCCGTACAGCGGCTTGTTCGCCCGGGGAGAGTTCAGCACCGATTACAATCGGTATATTGATTTCAGCGGCGAAATAATGTCCGGCGGTGTGGGAAAGGACGGAATCCCGGCAATCGATAATCCAAGATTTAATTCAACCTCAGAGGCTGACAGAATATTAGCGGAGGAGGAACCGGTTTTAGTCGCAACCCTGGAAAATACATCGAAAATTTATCCCCTGCGTATCCTCATGTGGCATGAAATCGTTAACGATACGTTAACAGATACACCAATTGCCGTCACTTACTGCCCCCTCTGTAATACAGGGATTGGATTTAACCGTGAGGTGGAAGGCAGAACATTGGATTTCGGAACAACCGGACGGCTCAGGTACAGTAACCTGATCATGTACGACCGTCAGACCGAAACCTGGTGGCAGCAGGCCACCGGAAGAGCTTTGATTGGCCGGTTTGCGGGGAAAGAACTCGAACTCATACCAATTCTTAATGTTTCCTGGGGGGACGCAAAGGAATCGCATCCGGAAGCTCAGGTACTTTCTCCAGAGACAGGTTACAACAGACCTTATGGTGAAAACCCCTATGTGGGATATGATGATCTTCGTACCGACCCGTTTCTCTACCAGGGACCGGCGCCCCCGGATGAACACCGCCCGTTGGAACGGGCTCTGGTGGTTCATGTGGATGATGAAACCGAAGTATACCCTTATTCCACGCTGGAAACCCTTGGTGTCCTGAATGACGAAATTTCCGGAACACCGATAACCGTCTTTTGGCAAAAAGGAACTGCCTCTGCTTTGGATGCATCCGCGATTCCGGCAGGAAGAGATGTCGGTTCGGCTAATGCCTTTTCCCCCATAGTGGATGAAAAAAAACTTACCTTTACCCTTGAAGACGGATCAATAATCGATTCCCAAACCGGATCAGAATGGAATATCCTGGGGGAGGCCGTGGATGGACCTTTGAAGGGCGCCTCCCTCGAACCTTATGTGGGTATTCAGAATTTCTGGTTTTCCGCATACGCGTTCCAACCGCAAGCTGAATTTTTTTCAGCAGGCGAGGAGTAAAAGACTTTACGGAGGTGAAATAATGATCACAAAAAAGAAATTATCAATATATTTAATTCCCATCATCTTGCTTACGGGAATAGGATTACTTATAGCGGGCGGCAGACCTGAAAACACCAGCCCCATGACTGCAGATGAAGGCAACACCAAGCAGGCAGTCTCTTTATCAGAAGAAGAACTGGAAGATCTGACCGGCTATTCCACGGCCATATTCGCGGGGGGATGTTTCTGGTGCATGGAACCGCCTTTCGAAAAAATCATAGGCGTTGCTGAGGTAACATCCGGTTATACCGGAGGGGAAAAAGAAAATCCAAGCTACCGGGATGTTGCTTACGGTAAAACAAATCATCTTGAGGCTGTAAAGGTGTACTACAATCCCGAGGTGATATCGTACGCTAAGCTTCTAAATATCTATTGGCGGAATGTAGACCCTACAGATGACAGCGGTCAATTCATTGATCGGGGCAAACACTATGCTACAGCGGTTTTCTTCGACAGTCCGGAACAGAAACAGACCGCTGAACAATCAAAACAGGAGCTGGCAGCTTCCGGGAGATTCAAGAATGAAATTGTGACTCCCATATTGGAGGCGGGACCGTTTTATCCCGCTGAAGATTATCATCAGGATTATTATGAAAAGAGTTCTTTCAATTATAAAAGGTATCGTTCCGGTTCCGGAAGGGAATCCTTCATCAAAGATGTTTGGGAGAGTTTCGATAAAATCGACGGTATTGATACGAAAGAGAGTAGATACGGCAGTTTCGACAAGGAAGCCCGTCTAAAAGAACTTGATCACCTGCAGTATCTCGTAACCCAGGAAAAAGGAACCGAACCGGCCTTCGATAATGCCTATTGGGATAACAAAGAGAAAGGTATATACACGGACATTATAAGCGGTGAACCTCTGTTCAGCTCTACCCATCAGTTTACCTCGGGAACAGGATGGCCAAGTTTTACCCGTCCCATTGAACCGGACCACATAGTGTATGAAACGGATACCCGGTTTTCCATGGAGCGAATTGCAGTCTCCAGTTATTACGGAGAGTCCCATTTAGGTCATGTCTTCCGGGACGGACCTGAGCCTACCGGCCTCCGGTACTGCATCAATTCAGCTGCTCTGAGGTTCGTGCCCCTGGAGAAGATGGCAGAAGAAGGCTACACTCAGTATTTGGTACTGTTTAACTGATGTATACTGATACCAAAAGTCTTGTTGTAAAAACTAACCTATGCCGGGCTCCTTTCAGGGGTTCCGGCATAGGTCTTCTATGACAAGCTTTCCAGCTATTTGCCGCTATTGCATGAATAGTATGGGAAAGATAATATCAATAACAAAGGAGGAAGCATGTATCATCAACCGAGTCTATCTACGATATCAAAACTTTCCGGGGCAAAAACACGGCTTGTGACTGCGGAGAATGTTTACGGTGAGAAAGGCAAAGGAGGAATGGCCGATGTCTCGGGAGAACCTCAGGAGTCTGTAAAGCGGATTGGACAGGAAAGTCATGATCCCCGGCCAGCCAGGGATTTAGGAAAAGGCTGGAAAGTACGTCCGTGCATACCCTTACCTTCCGGACAGCGGATAACCATCCTTGACGCGGAAGGTCCCGGGGTAATACAGCATATATGGATAACTCTGGATAACAAATATTACCGGGACATCATTATACGAATGTACTGGGACGGAGAAGAGAATCCCAGCGTGGAGGTACCGGCGGGTGATTTTTTCTGCAACGGTTTTTTAAAAAGGGTGAACATAAATGCACTCCCCATAAATGTTAATCCCAGCGGAGGTTTTAACAGCTATTTCCCTATGCCCTTTGAAAAGCATGCTAAAATAGTAGTAGAAAACCGCGGCCCTGAACAGCTGGGTCATTTTTTCTACGCGATAACCTATGCGGAAACTGAAATCGCTCCCGAAGACGGAAGATTCCACGCCCAATTCAGGAGAACTAACCCGCTTCCCTATAAAGAAGATTATGTTATCGTGGATGGTGTAAAGGGAAAAGGTCATTATGCCGGAACCTACATGGCCTGGCAGCAGAATTCCACCGGGTGGTGGGGAGAAGGAGAAATCAAATTTTACCTTGACGGCGATCAGGAGTTCCCCACCTTATGCGGAACCGGAACGGAAGACTACTTCGGCGGCGCCTGGGGATTTATGGAAAATTTCTCAGCGCCGTACCTGGGATATCCCTTGGGAGAAACCGACGGAAAACCGGGAAACAGGCATGGTCTTTACCGTTTTCACATTATGGATCCCATACGGTTCGAAGAGGATCTAAAGGTTACAATGCAGGCCCTGGGCTGGAGAAGTGAAGGACGTTTCCTGCCGCTTCAGGACGATATTTCCTCTGTGGCCTATTGGTATCAGCGGGAACCCCACAACCGGTTTCCCGGTCTTCCGGACAGGGATTACCTGGAGGTGGTGTAAAAATATTACTAATGCAAAAATTGTGGTTCGGCTAAATTCAGAGGTTTCCTGTAAGGAATTATCTCCTCTGTAAGAGGATAACAATAAATTTAGCAATAGTACGTTGATTTCAGTCCAGCTGGTAATGAAGGAACAAAAAGGACGGCGCTTTCGAGAGGCTAAACCCGGCTTCTCCGGCGGGAGAAGCTTTGGTATTCCACGACGTCCCGCTTACGAGATTCCGGAAGGAAATATCACGGTCCTCAAGGAAATGAAGGCGAATCTGCTGATCTTCTTCGGTATTATAAAGCTCTCTAAAAAGAGTTATGTATCCTTCCTCAGTATCCGCAAAATGACATTGGAACCCGCTCCAGCTCCGGTCATCCGGTTCATCCCCCAAAGGAAAAACATATCCCTGTAGGATTTTATCCCGATGTTCTTTGTAAAGCTTGAGCAGCGGACGAAGCTCTTCTCTTGCTTTTTCGTTGTAAAATTGGGTTTCCAGAAAAAAGAGGGGTTGTGCCATGAAAGTTACAGCCGCGGTATAAGAGTGGCTGTAGAGTGAAGCATTGGAATATTCCGGTTCCATGCGGTCCGGATTCTGGATGGTCGTTTCGATCTGATTCAGATTAAGGTAATGAGAAAAATGCCATGCATCCCGGAATACTAAACGGGGTATATATGCTACGTGCCGGATTCGATTTAGATGTACTTCCCGTCGGTTGGAAGGATACAGTGTACCGTATTCCCTCCCCAGGTAGTAACCCACCCGGGGCATGTTTTCCGTTAAGTCCCAGCTGATTCTTACATTACTATCCGAAGATTCGCTTAAGCGATGGGCTTTATCCAGAACATCATGCAGGTCCGCATACTTTACATAATTACCAAAATCAAGCTTATAGGCCGAAAATCCTCCTTCCCGATAATTATCTATAAGAGGTTCTAAAGAAGTATTAACGGGAAAGTGAAGTCCCAATGCTATCCTTTTCTTTTTTGCATAATCCCGTAAGGCTTTCCATCCCCCCGGAAAACGCTCCGGAGCAGGATGATGGCGGGGAGGCTCCTTTCCGGATGATTCCGTAAGCGGCTTATCCCAGCCGGCATCTATGGTAAGGAGTTCGATGCCGAGGTCTGCGCAGCTTTTTATTTCGTTCTGTATATTCTCTTCTTCGGCGGCATCCGCGGCACCCCTTCCCGGCTCGAAACGGGTTCCCCACGTGTTTGCCCGTACCTTGTTATCCTTTGCAAGTTGTGGCGGGAAACGGAACCGGTCAAAAACTTTGAGTGCCAATCCTGCCTGATCCATATCACCTGTAAAAAGAACGGCCCAGGAAGCCCAGCACTTGCGGTACTCAGAGGTAACCGCGGGAGAACTTTCCGGATTATACCAGTTCCAAGGAACGTTGTTTAAACCTAAACCGGTAATTTCGACAGCTTCCGGTTTTAAAATAAAAGCTCCGCCGTCCAGTCCCGGCTGGTTGACGCACTTATGGGATTCCTTCACAAGAATAATCCCTCCGGGTTCGGCATTGGAGGAGAGAATGAGGAGATTCGCCCAGTCATATATTTCCCGATTCCCTACCGGTCCGTTTCTAACTTCCTCCTTAAGGATGGGTGTATCGTCCGTGTTTCTGTGCTGGGTGTCGTTGTAGTATCCTGCCGCCCGCCTGGAAAAGGCATCACTTTGTATTGGGATCCTCTCGGGGCGGGAGCCTTCCAAGGACCCGGGTATTTCATGACGGGGGACCGGTTTGAGAAGCTTTAGGTACAGCTGGGTTCGGATACCGGGAGCTCCGGGATATGCAGTAATCCGGCATATAAGTCCCAGGTTTGCATGAGGATACTCGAATTCCACCTCTGTGACCAGAGAATCTGAAACAAGCTGCTGTTTCGATATTTCTTTAACGCGTACATCTATTAACTGAGCCTTTTTAGAAATGTCATTGAATCCCCGAATGTCCCAATCACACTGGTTCGAGTGTTTTAAGACAAAATTAGAATTGGTACATAGATTCTCAAACGTAACCGTGGATAAACCTTCTTCTGTTAGATTCCAGGTGCGGGATACCTTTCCGGTAGAAACGGTAAGGGTATTACCGTCCCAATTTGTAGAAGCATCTCCCATTGTTCGGTTCATGTCTTTCGCCATTTCATTTTTCCTTGCCGGATTCCGCTTCATCACCGGTGATCTTAGAAACCTGCTTACGTATATGATCTTCTCCGGCAAACGAGCCGGGACGGGAACCGTTTAATGCATAGCCTTCAGTATAAGTGCCGTCCTTTTCGGTAATCCGGTTCTTAAGGTATTCATGGACTTCGCCGCTTTTTTCAAAACGAGGGTCCGCCTGCACCGTCACTACATACACTTTTTTCCCCGACAAATCAGCATTATCTAAAAAAGCATTGATTGCCGGAGTTCCATTACCCGCCCATATAGGAGTCATTAGATAAAGGACATCATAATCTGCTGATTCTTTCCAGGGATCTCCTTTTAGCGCGGATGATTTTTTCCGCATAGCCTGGGAGCCGCTTCTGAGGAATCCGAAAAGCCCTCTTCGGCTTACTGTCTCCTGCAGTTCCACAATTTCTGCATTTATTTGCTCCGCCAGCATAGATGCTGCAGCCCTTGTATTATTGTCTCTGGAAAAAAACACAATACCTTTCTTCATTACTACCTCCTGGTTTCCACCTCTTCCTTCCGTACCCGCTCCCTGGCTGCGACAATATAGGGGACAACTGCATCGTTTACCGGAGTTCCGGTCCCGTCATAGATAACCGAAACAACCGGTACCCCCGTAACCGATTCGATACGGGGGGCCATTGCTTCCGTCACCATAGAGGGACAGCAGAAGGCAGGACTCAGCTGCACGAAGAGACTGATGTCGGGATGGGCTTTAAGGACATGAAATATTTTAAGGGTGTTTTCGAATGATTCTCCGGTATGCTCAATTCTTAATCCGAAGGACCCTATTTCTTCCCGGAGATAGGGGTTGCGATGAGGGGCGGGACTTATTTTAAATCGGGAAAAATGACGGTAATAGATTCCCTCTAATAGACTTATAGCCCTGAGCATGTTCCGGTAAATAACTAATTCACGGTAGTGCTTCCGCTTCCGCAGTTTCTTAAAGTAAGCACCTGCAATAATTTTTACATAATCGCTGTAGGGTGTGGTCACTACTTCCCCTCCCGCGGATTCAATGGTTTTTATAATGTTCTGATTGATTACTTCGTTGTCTCTGATGTAAACATCACCAAATATTGCTGCTTTCGGCCGGCAGGGACGTTCTTCCTCCGGGATAACCGCGACACCCTCCAGCCGGCTCACGGTATTCTTCACCGCCTGGAGTTTCTTCTCATCCCCCTGAAACGCCCGGATAAGCTCCTCCACGGAGTCTTCCACGGCCTTATCAACACTGCCCGCCGCAATTTCATAAGGCCTTAACATGCAGGCAATTCTCCTTAAGAGACCGCCAAAAAGATAGGCGAAGTAAGCGTTTATGGTTGTCCTTAGGGAGATGTCCACAAAGGTAAACTCCCCGGAGAAAACTCCGACTTTGCGGAAATCATCACCCTGATTTTCCAACAGCGTTTTGATAAAAGCGGGATACATCGCTAAATTACAAACCAGACCGGATCTGGGCATCCAGAGGGTTGTCTTTTCCGGATCAAGACCTTCAGCACCGATGTAGTCCATAACCTCTTCGGCAATAACATTGGCGGGTATGCACTGACCGGTATTGTGCCGCATGCCCCGGGATATGAGTTCCGGTGTTTCCTTTAATACCCGGGCATCTATTCCCGCCGTTTCCCGAAGGTTGGCAGCTAAAAGCGGATTGGTGATGGGGTCCCAGTTGGGTATGAGCACCGTTTTATCCATTATAGTATTATCCATTTCGGGATGTACCGTCATCGGGCCGGCAGAAATCTTCTTCGGTGGCTGCTCCTGCCGGTAATGGTTCCGGAAAGCCCGTACTCCTGCTTCGATTCTGGTTTCATACCCTACGCTGGAGTCGTGTTCATCCACTTGGAGAATCAGATACGGTTTTCCCGCCTGATCAAGAATACGTTTAAAATACTCAGTTATAAAGGAATCGGGAGAACACTTAAAGGATGTTACAAACACCGGGTATAGTCCCGGGGTTTCTATACAGCGGTATGCTGTTTTCAGGATCTGATAGGCAAATGCCCAGGGAACGAGGGAAAGCATTATCGATTGTTCTTCCGAGGGAAAGGTTTCCTCCGGAAGCATGTCCTGGAAGATCGGTTTTAAACCTTGCTGCGCAATGATACCGGGTATGTTCTTATTGGCATGGGGTGATACTATCGTATATGGTCTTCCGGTAAGGACAATCTTGATATCCTCTTCACCTTTACCTAAGGATTCTCCCCAATCTTTGAGAATAGAACGGTAGGCGGTATCCAGTTCCCCAGCATTACGGTAGGCGTTATATACAACTTCATGTGATATGCCTTCGACGGAGAGACGTTTAAGCATACCGGTGAGCTGCCGAATCATCCCCTTTTCTCCGTAATTCATATACCCCGTCAAGGGACGGAGGATCCGGCGGCGGTGCTTTCCCCCGCCGATTTCTTCCATCATCACCGAAGCATATTGAGTGTAGTAGCAGTAGTAACTACCCGGTTTAAAATTGGGATTTTCTTCGCCGGTCGATTTTATGGATGCCGCGTGAGTTGGATACTGAAAATACTCCGGGAGAAAGACAAAATCAGCCCGTTTCAGAAGATGCATCACATGACCATGCAGTTCCGTAATGGGGCTGCAGAACTCGGCACCCGTTAAATTCCGTCCCCGTTTTATCCCCTCTGTATAATTGATACTGGTTACCACCGTCATACCGAGATTATGAAAAAATCTTTCCCACACATGCAGATCGTCGAGCAGATGCAGCGCCGCGGGGATTCCTATTACGGGATTTCTCTCTTCTTCTTTTTCGAGTTCCGGATAATTTTGGGCTGCCAGTTTAAGGGCTTTCCTCCGTTCATCCAGAAGATCAAAGGCTTCTTCCTTCCGGGTAACATACCTTTTCGTTTCGTAATCACGACCGCAGAGAAATCCGTAGGCCACCTCCTCATCACCCACCCGGGCAATCCGGATACGGCAGTGATTCCGGCAATACTGACACCGTTCCGTTCTAACGGATATCTCTTTTCGGTAAATATCAATCCCCCGGAAGGAACCCGCATCCTTTCCTTCTTCTTTGAGAAGCAATGCCGCTCCTAAAGCTCCGGTTAAATGACAGAATCTGGATACATAGATAGGTTTCTTCAGCTTTTGACGGAATGCCGCAACCAAAGCACGGTTCTTTCCGGTTGCTCCCTGAAAACAAATCTTTTTTCCGATAGCCCCGGCCGCAGCAACCTTCTGCAGATAATTTTCCCGAACCGAATGGAGCACTGAAGCGAGTATTTCCGGTACCGTATATCCGGTAGTAAGAAACTGCTTTATGTCACGTTCCATGAATACGGTACAGCGGTCGGAAGCCATAGGTGCTTTCGCTTCTTCGGCAATACCGGAATATTCGGCAAGAGAAACCCCTAAAGATGCAGCCTGTTCTTCGATGAAGCTTCCGGTTCCCGCCGCGCATACCGTATTCATCTGGCTGAAGGTAACCATCCCCTTCCGCATAGTAGTAAACTTGGCGTCCTGCCCGCCTATTTCAATGATAGTATCTGTTTCAGGATTAAGCTGATAGGCTGCTTTAGCATGAGCGGTAATTTCATCTACAATTAGATCAGCACCGAGAACCGTACCGGCAAATTTCCGGCCGGAACCGGTGGCGGCTGCTGATCTTACTTTCATGTCCAGTTTTTCTCTTTCCAAAAGATGATGGAGGGAGCGAAGGATGGAACGGACTGCCGTCAGAGGACGCCCTGCTGTTCTCGTGTAAAAACCAAACAGTGCTTCTCCATTTTCATCTGTCACGGCTGCTTTAGTACTGGTGGAACCGATATCAAACCCCATAATCACATCCCTTTGTTGAGAACTTCTATAGGGCTGAAGTCGGGATTCCCGAAAGATTTCAACTTCAACGATGTTTTCCGGATCTTCTATCCCTTCCTCCGAATAGAGTTTACCGGAAGAAAAATCGGGATAGTCCTCGGCGTCCAGCAGAAGGGGATTATAAAAGGTGGGATTATCTTCCTGCCGGGGACGCAGTATATCCCGGGGCGAAAATAAAGAAGGGCTCTCATGGGTTTCTTTTTGATATTCGAGACAAGCTCCGACGGCACCGTAGTACTGCGGATACTCGCCTACCACCGGTTCAACACCGAGGAGTTCCCCGATATAGCGGACGACAGTTTTGTTCAATGCAACTCCACCGCTTAGAATCAAGGGCGATGCTGCGGGATTACCGGAGCTAACAGTATCCGTCAGGTTTCGTGCTAGACCGTAACAGAGACCATCGCATATTTCCGACAGAGTGTATCCTTCCTGCTGTGCATGAATCAGATCGGTCTTGGCAAAAACAGCACATCGGGAGGCAATCTCCGGGCGGTTTCCCCGATTGGATTCAGCAAGCTCCGCAATCCGAAAACTTCCCGGCAGCCCGAGGCGCCTTGCCTGCTGATCCAGGAAACTCCCCGTACCGGCTGCACAGGATGAACTGCCTTTAGAACGCCGGTAGGTTCCGTCTCCGCTAAATTCGGCAAGGAAAAAACGCTGACCGCCGGCATGAAGTATAGAACCAAAACCGGTATGATGCATCCGAACACCTGAAATCACACAAACCGTAGTATCATAAACAGGTATAGTAGTTTTGAATACCGCATTAGGAGCAGCGGATGCTACCCCTTCTATTTCCGAGAAGGGCAATTCTTCCAGCAGTCTTTCAACGGTTCCCCGGACATCACCGGCATGTTCTTCAGTTTTCCTGTAGACCACGCGAGAATTATGGTTAATACCCGCTAAAGAGACGGTAACAGAGCCGACATCAATACCTATAATCACCAGTTCCTCCAGTGAGTGTTACCATAATAGAAATGGTCCTATTATTCAACGGACACCTTCTGAAACATGCTGCCCAACGGTTTCAAATGAGAACTACTCTATTTTATGGGGATGTTCTTTAGGTGAATCTGTCTATCCGGTTTCCTACATCTTCGGGAAGTGCGCCCGGTTTTTTTATGCCCACGTTCATCCGGGAAGGTGTTTCCTCGGGGGGACGGTTCTCTTCCGTCTCCCGAGTCATCATTTCCGCGGGAGGTTGATTTTCCTGTACCTCCGGCGGCGGATTTTCCCTTTGGGAACGAACTTCTTCCGACCCAAGATTATAGGGAGGGGGTGATGCCATGGGACCATATGGATCAATTGCTGGTGCCATAATTTTCCTCCTTACTGTAAGTATACTATTATAAGACGGCAGGATCAACTTCTCAAATTTACTAATGCCAAAATTCTTTTTCTAAGAAACTTTTGAAGCAGGCAGAAAAAAAAA
>CAZUAE010000025.1:0-43937 GCA_964618265.1 uncultured Spirochaetales bacterium
TTGAGCAGTGGGGTTGGAGCAGTTTCTTACTATGTTCGAGAATTAGAAGAAATTTGTCGTATTCGGGGGCTCCATAAACAACTAGCTCCCCTTTTACAATATTACTTTGAGTCTGTTCTATTCGAAAAGAAAACGAACCTTTTTGATGAAGAGCTGGGAAATCGTATCGGTGATTCTGATGTTGCAGAACACGTTCGGGCAGTGTTTGTTCCATTGATTCGAAGCAAAATAACGAAAAGGCAGGAGCGGTCACATCTGCCTGAATCGATGAAACTCTCGGAATGGAAGCCCTTTCAAGTTACACAAAGTGAAAAGCACCCAACAATTCGAGCGAGCAGTACCCTATTTAATCTTGTACCATGCAATAGAAGCCTCGAACAGGCTTTTGCACAGTTTGCAGATAAAGCGGAAGATGTCATTGCATTCGCAAAAAACGCCGGTCCTCAATCATTACGTATCGATTATATCTCAACTATCGGAATGCTTTCTTTTTATACTCCCGATTTTATCGTAAAAGTCGATAAGCATGAGTATTTTCTTGTCGAAACCAAAGGAAGAGAAGACAGAGATGTTCCAAGAAAAGCAAGAGCTGCCGTATCATGGTGTGAATCGGCCTGTCAATCAGGAGATAAATGGACATATCTTTACGTACCGCAGGAAGTTTTTGAACGTGAACGAAGTTCTCAAATCAAATCATTAGCTCGGTCGTGTGCACCATCTTTGCAATCACTACTTGATGAAGAGCGGCTACCTGATCTTCCGTTATTTGCGCAAACAAGTCAGGTTGAATACAAAGAGGAAGAAGTTCTAGATTGGGTCGCAGAAGGTACGGTGAAATATCTTCCAAATCGGTACAAAGATGCCGTTATTCAAGCGGGAGAGTTGGCTAAATTCCTGTCCAACAAAGAAAAGGCAAACTATGCTCCGGCATTTACCGCTTTATTAGGTCCTGTAGATGATGTATGTACTCGGGTCATAGAAAAACAGTTGCTGGATTATTTACCGGAGACCACAGAAGAACAAAAAGAATGGTTTAGACCGGAATTCACCTCGGGTATTGAACGTGGTGAAAAGAAACGTTTTGAACAGATGGCATATAATTTAAAACGGACATTGGTTTTCGGAAACGGACTATCACCTACAGGGTTGCTTCGAGGTTGCTTACAATATGCAATTGAGGGTACACCTATTCTTTCCGGAGTTTTTGATGCAGTTTTAGAACAATTCGATTTTCAAGGGGCTGAACACATGCTGGAAGCTATCGCTGAATTAAATGATTTCCGTAATCATTTTGTAGCCCACCAGGAAGGGGAATTGAAGGATTATGAAGTTGCAATGGCGCAGCTTAAACATTGGGTTAATGTGCTTTCATTGCTCAGCAAGGCGTTACAAGGGAAATAGACAAAAAATACCAATCTAAAAAAGCACCTATAGATAGGGCAAGTTATCTGGAGGTTTCAATATTTTATAATTCTTCACGCCGGATTTTTTACCGATGTCATTTCTTCAAAATATACTTGCCCAGAAGGTAATTTGTATTTAGCTAATTGATGCTCACGGATTTTGATAAAGTATAGGTTCGCATTCTGTAATGGTAAGCGCTAAATCTTACCACCTGGGCTAAATTTTTATGGTGTCCGGATTTAGATTATACGGAAGCAATGCTTTATAGCTCAATCCGGCTAAAATGTTTGCTTCTAATAAAATTAGTATCTTTCAGTTCACTCTATTGGTTCATTCTGATTATCAAATGCCCCGGGCAGCTTCCTGTGTAATAGATAGTGAAAGGTCATCTCCATCTTCCGGGTTTGTTTATCCGAGATTCAACTTCTTCTGCACGTTGTCTCATCACATACAAAAACTCGAGGTGAGTATGGTGTTGGAAATAGAATTCCTTTACATTATCACGGTACATTTGACTAATAATCTACAGAACATTTCAGTAGGAAAGAAAGATTTTTCTTGTAACTAAACTTTCGCAATATCTCCTACAATCTCCTGTAATAATTCTTCATCTTCTCCGCCATGAGTTGGCGTCGCTGCTCAAGGAATTCTTCATAATGTTCGATTGTCTTATCCTCCATTCCTTGAGGTATGCAATGGAGCGTGAAATTTTTCTTCATTTCCTCAGGATCTGTAATGGCGCCATAGGCAGCCTTACCGTTTGATGCGTGTACCAACAGCTCGGTAAAATAATCGGAGGGAGACCGGTCCTTTATTGCAATGTTTATTTCACTTTGCATCATTACGTAATTAGCTATTTGATTATATTTAGCCCTGTTTAAACCGTTTTTTTTCAAATAGTTTTTCGGGAACAGATGATGAACATCCCCTCGATGAGTTATGAGATCACGTACAGTGATATCTCGGGAAAGAAAGCCCTTATCGTTCATCTTTATTTGGGAAGCAAGATATACTTTAAAATATGGACTTGATGCAACGGATGTGTTCATTTGTTGGGGTAGACCTGCCATCCAGAACGCCTCCCCTAATACAGCTTTTTCAACATCGGACATCGCCTTTCCGATACCGTTTTCATTAATGCGACGAATATCTAGGTCTATTTGTGATTCAGGTGACCCTGAATATCTACCGGTTAATAATGACATCACAAACCATCGACGGACATAAGATTCGATCGTTGAAGGACTTTCATTTTGTGAGATAAGGACAAGGTAGAGTATATATGCGAAGTTCAGAGCGTTCTGTGAACGGATCATTGTGGAATCAATAAATCCTGCAGACCTGATGATCATCAAGAAGCGTTTAAAGTTAGTTTCGTTCATAAATTTCATGATTCCGGATTTTAACAAAGCAAAAGATTTTTCTGCTATGCTTTCTTCAAAGGTCCTTGTCTCAAAATTCCTTCCCGACAATAAAGCGACTAAATCTTCAAGTCGTCCCCTTTTGAATTCAGAAGAAAAAGATACTCTCAACATATCTTTGTAAGCTGGATCATAAAGGTCGTCATTTTCGTTTTTAAGCCATGTCATTTTTTGAAAATAGTCTGTAGAGGAGAATTCTTTGTCAAGTTCAGCTATTTGACTATAAAACTCTGGGGCTGTTGCTAAATGGCAAAAATAATCAATACATTTCCGCAGTTCATGACCACCATATTTTTCATTTGTAGCAATCTTGGACATGGCAAAGTCGGCTTGACTAAGTTCAACTCCTTGAGAATTAATTCGGATGAAGATATCTGTGACAGTTTCAATATCAAGTTCGGAATTCAATTCAATCAGGCCGATGTGATTGTTTAGAATACCACGGAGTAATTCAACGCTGTCATATATCGATGCATTATTAATATTGGTGTTTTTCTGGCAATATTCACTGACAAAATCATATAACTTTACTTCATGTGATACCATTTTTGATATATCAGGTATCCAGACTTTGTCTTTTTGTATTGCAGGATTACTTACTTCAAATCGCCTATCAATGGGATGAAAGGCGATTGTTATATTAACTTTCTTATATTCGTTATTGATTATTTTTTTTCCAAGTAGCGCTGCCATCAATGCGGTAACCCGCTGCTGTCCATCAATTAAAATACGTTTTCCTGTTGACGTAGTGCCATCCTTCAATTTTACATTAGGATTCCTCCAGGCAATAAGGTAACCCACAGGGTATCCCTGATAAAGACTGTCAATAAAATCACGGACTTTACTGTTACTCCATACAAATGGTCGCTGAATTTCTGGTATAGCAATTTCATCAGAATTAATCCAACTTAGAATAGTTTGAATTGGATGTTGATTAACCGAATATTTTTGAATGCTCATTTTTACCTCAAAGTTTAAATTATCTACCCAACTCAATTCGGCAGGTTCCCTTTTACTAATTAAGATTCTATATTAGTTCATAATATCTATTTTGGTTTATTTAGGGTGAAAAGTAAAGAAAGATAAATGAGATTTTATAACGGTCTAAAGAAGAAGAATTAATACCGCAACCACAACCCCCCACCGCAAGCCCAAACCGCCAACCCACAAAAAAAGCCCCTACAAGGGGCCTCCGCTTAATACGCCCAACACGATTCGAACGTGTGACCTACGGCTTAGAAGGCCGTTGCTCTATCCAGCTGAGCTATGGGCGCGTGGTCCGGTAAAAACTTTGCCGGAAGGATCGGGATGAGAGGACTTGAACCTCCGATTTCCTGCTCCCAAAGCAGGCGCCTTAGCCGCTAGGCAACATCCCGGAATTGTTGTAAAAGTATACAGATTTATACGCGGCTGAGTCAAGACCGGCGCTTTCCCGTCCCCGGCGAATGGCTTGCAGGCAGCCGTTTTATTGGCAATCCCGCCGGTTTCTACTACAATTAAAGTATCCGTATTGATTGGGAGTAAAACATGAAAAAAATTGCCTTCATTATATTGATAGTTACCGCGGCCGCGGCGGCCGGGGCCGAGGAAACCAGGGAGCTGGAATTCATCGACGGATTTGGAATCGCCGTGGAGAAACCGTATCATCTGTCTTCTTTCAAGGACGGTCTTATCGCGGAAGGGTACAGCAACAGCGACAAGTTGGGCATCACCGGACCGGACGGGAACGAAACAGAAGTAAGAATCGTGTACGACTCGGGAAACATGGGATTAGGCCCCAAGCTTTATGCCCTTCTGGTGATCCGGGAATACTACGGCGCCGATCAGGACGTCAAAATGGAGGAGGAGATTTCCATTGCCTATCATGACGGAGAATTCGGACTGGGATATTGGATCGCATACCGGTTAGGACAGGAGAACCGGACCGTCTATGTCCGGGATATGTCGGCCAGCCCCGGGTTTGCCAAGGTGATGCTCCTTTTCCCCGATCCGGATATCGAGGACCCGATAGAACAGGAACGAGCCCTCCGGAATCTGCTCCCCAAAATCGGCATCATCTTCTATGAAGCCGCGGGCTGAGCGGGCGGCTGGGACTGCTTACGGAAGACACTAAGGACCCCGGGAAGATAGAGCGGGAAATCGGAGATCTCCTTCCGCCGGAACCTTCAGTTCCCGTACTCCCGGTAATCCCGGATGATGTAAGGTTTATCATGCTGCGGAATATTTGCTGCCAGGCAGTACCGGTGTTCTTCTCCGCGCAGAAAAAGCGTCAAAACCGAGGCAGCGGTCCTTTTTACCCCTAATTGTTCCATCATGAGCTCCTTATGTTAATAGATAAACAATATTCCCCGGGCAGGTCAATAACAGGGGCGGGACTCGCCGTCTGCTGGCATACTTTTTGCATCTTTCTTAGTAACAACACGCGAGAGGAATCGATATGAACGAAAAGTACCGTCAGGAAGACAAAGAATGGCTTGAGTCATTGGAATATGTAATTCAGAACGAAGACGATGAGCGGGTGCGGGAGCTTTTCCGGAAGCTCCAGACCCGGGCGCAGGAACACGGAATAGTTTTTTACTGTCCCGGAAATACCCCTTATATAAATACAATTTCGCATAATGATGAGACACCGTATCCGGGAAGCCGTGACTTGGAACGGCGGATAAAAAGCATTATCCGCTGGAATGCCATGGCCATGGTGACCCGGGCGAACCGGGAAAGCAAGGGTATCGGGGGGCATATTTCCACGTATGCTTCCGCGGCTACCCTTTTCGAAGTGGGTTTCAATAATTTTTTCAGAGCACCGAAGGAGGATTTTCCCGGTGATATTATCTACTTCCAGGGACACGCGAGTCCCGGGGTATATGCCCGGTCGTTTCTGGAAGGAAGGCTTACGGTAAAGGATCTTGAAAATTTCCGGCGTGAATTGAAGGAAGGGGGAGGCCTCCCTTCTTATCCTCATCCCAGGCTGATGAAGGGTTATTGGGAATTCCCCACGGTGTCCATGGGATTAGCCCCGATTACGGCGATTTATCAGGCAAGATTCATACAGTATTTGGAGGATAACGGTCTTAAAAAGGGAGGAGACCGCAAGGTCTGGGCTTTTCTCGGTGACGGTGAGATGGATGAACCCGAAGCAATGGGTGCCATCACGCTTGCGGCCCGGGAGTATCTGGATAACCTGATATTCGTGATCAACTGCAATCTGCAGCGCTTAGATGGACCGGTCAGGGGAAACAGAAAAATTATCCAGGAATTAGAAGCAGCCTTTAAAGGTGCCGGATGGAATGTGATTAAAGTTGTGTGGGGAAGTGACTGGGATCCTCTTTTGGACGCGGATACCTCCGGGCTTCTGGTCAAACGGATGGATGAGCTTTTAGACGGTCAGGCTCAAAAGTACGTGGTTTCTTCCGGCGCCCATGTGCGGGAGGATTTTTTCGGTAAGTACCCGGAACTGTTGAAATTAGTGGAAAATTATTCCGATGAACAGATAAGTAAACTCCGCCGGGGTGGTCATGATCCGGTGAAGGTGTACAACGCCTTTAAGAAGGCTGTGGAGAATACAGGTGCGCCTACGGTCATTTTAGCGCAAACCATTAAGGGCTACGGACTTGGCGAAGCCGGTGAGGGTAAAAATATTACCCACAAACAGAAAGAACTGAACGAAAAGGAACTCTACGAATTTCGCAGCAGGTTTAATATTCCAATCTCCGATGATGAAGTCGCGGAAGCTCCGTTCTACAAGCCCGATGAAGATTCAAAAGAGATACAATACCTTAAAGAGCGGAGGGAACAGTTAGGCGGTTTCCTGCCCAATCGGAATGAAGAGTGGAATCCCATAGAGATGCCGGAAGACAAGGTTTTTGAAGAATACCTTAAAGGTTCCGGAGACCGGGAAGTTGCCACCACCATGGTGATGGTGCAGATCCTGGGAAGACTATTGAAGGATAAAAATGTAGGAAAACTCATTGTGCCGATTGTTCCTGATGAGGCAAGGACATTCGGCATGGAATCCCTTTTTAGACAGGCCGGGATTTATTCTCACCCGGGGCAAAACTACGAACCAGTGGACCGGGAGAATCTGATGTACTACAACGAAGCCACCGACGGCTCCATCCTGGAGGAGGGGATTACGGAAGCAGGATCCATTTCTTCCTTCATTGCAGCGGGAACTGCCTATTCAATACACAAGATCAATACAATCCCGTTCTTTCTCTTCTATTCCATGTTCGGTTTTCAGCGGATCGGTGATCTTATCTGGGCTGCCGGAGATGCCAGGGCAAAAGGTTTTCTGGCGGGCGGCACATCCGGCAGATCCTCCCTTCCCGGTGAAGGATTACAGCACCAGGACGGGCAGAGTCATTCCTATGCCTATGCGTATCCTCCGGTAAAATCTTACGATCCTGCCTATGCGTATGAACTGGCGCTGATCGTAAAAAACGGAATCAAGCGGATGTATGTGGATGGTGAAGAAATCTTCTATTATATAACAATCATGAACGAAACCTATAAAATGCCGGACATGCCGAAGAAGGACACGGGACCTCTAGACCTGGAGGAAGGAGTCCTCAGGGGCATTTACCGGTTCAGAAAGGGGAGCGGGAAAAAACGGATTGCCCTCTTAGGCAGCGGGACCCTCCTCAATGAAGCGCTGAGAGCCGCGGACAGGCTGGTGGAAGAGTACGACGTTCATGCCGATGTCTGGAGTGTAACCAGTTATAAAGAACTCCACTACGAAGCCTTGGACGCGGAAAGATGGAACAGGTTCCATCCTGAGGAGGACCGTCGGGTTCCTTATGTCGAAGAATGTATGTCCGAATATGATGACTCTTCCGTGGTGGCGGTCACCGATTACCTTAAGAACGTTCCGCTTTCCGTATCTCCCTGGGTAAAGGGTGATTTTTCCGTCCTCGGAACAGACGGGTTTGGTCTAAGTGAAGAACGGTCTTCTCTCAGAGATTATTTCGAGGTGGATGATCGGCACATCACCCTCGCGGCGCTGGCTTCCATGGAGAGAAACGGAACAATTGATAAGGGAACAGCGTCTAAGGCAATAAAAAAAATGGATATCGATCCCGAGAAGTTCAATCCCTTGGATAGATAAGGAGGATAATGTGGCCCATGAAATAAAACTGCCGGAAATTGCGGAAAATGTGGAATCCGCGACGGTTATAGAGGTAATGGTTTCTAAAGGCGATTCAGTAGAAAAAGATCAGCCGTTAATTGAAATAGAAACTGAAAAAGCGGCAGCGGAAGTACCATCCGATATTGCCGGAACAATAGAAGATGTTTTTGTAAATGACGGTGATGAGATCAAGGTCGGTCAGAAAATAGCCTCTATAAAGGAAGAAGGCGGAGAAGCGCGTAAAGAAAAAACGGAAAAAAAAGAAGCAGAAAAAGAACCCGAAAAGGAAGAAAAAGCCCAGGAGGAAAAACCTAAAGAGAAGCCGGAAGCGAAGGAAGGAGAGAAAGAAAAACCTAAACGGGAGAAAAAACCGGAAAAAGAAGAGAAAGAGCCTGAAGAAGAGGAAGAAATAAAACCGGTCCCGGCATCTCCGGCGGTCCGGAGGTTTGCCCGGGAAATCGGAGTTGATATACATTCGGTCCGGGGAAGCGGACCGGGCGGCAGAATCAGTATGGATGATGTAAAGGAAACCGCCAAGGAAAGAACAGCTTCAGGAGGAGGCGGTGCCGGAATAACGCTTCCTGATTTTTCTCAGTATGGATCTATAGAACGGAAACCCATGGGGAGGGTCAAGGAGATAACCGCGGAGAACACAGCCGCCTCCCAGAGAAACATTCCGCAGGTAACACATTTTGATGAAGCGGATGTGACTGAACTGGAATCATTCCGGAAAAGGTACGGTGATACAGTAAAGAAGGCAGGCGGGAAACTCACGGTGACCGCAATAATTGTAAAGATCATGGCGGAGGCCATGAAAGTATTTCCTTCTTTCAATGCGAGTCTCGATATGGCGAAAAGGGAAATCATCTATAAAAAGTATATAAATATAGGTGTCGCGGTTGATACCCCAAGGGGTCTGCTTGTTCCGGTAATCAGGGACGCGGACGCGAAATCGCTGACCCGGCTAGCTGTGGAACTCTCCGAACTGGCGGAAAAAGCCCGGAACAAGAAAATAACCCCCGACGAGATGAAGGGCGGCAATTTTACCGTTTCCAACTTAGGGGGAATTGGCGGGAGCGGGTTTACTCCGGTGATCTTTCCGCCCCAGACAGCTATCCTCGCGGTCAGCCGCGCAAAGATGTCGCCTGTTTTTAAGGACGGGCAGTTTGTCCCGAGACTCATCCTGCCCTTAGGCGTTACCTATGATCACAGAATAATCGACGGTGCCGAAGGGGCAAGATTTCTCAGATGGGCCTGTGAAGCCTTGGAGAACCCCCTATCGATGTATTTGGAGGGAGGAAGATAATGGCGGAAAACCAGAAAAATATAGCCGTAATAGGCGGAGGACCGGGCGGATATACCGCGGCTTTTCTCGCCGCGGACCTTGGATTGTCGGTTACCATCATAAACATGGATGAGAATCCCGGAGGGGTATGTCTCTACCGGGGATGTATTCCCACTAAAGCGCTCCTCTCCGCGGTTGAGCTGAAAGACGAATTTCAGAACGCGGAGAAAATAGGGCTTACCGCGAAGGATGTGCACGCGGATACTGACAAACTCTTTGACTGGAAAGATTCGGTTGTAAAAAAATTAACCGGCGGGTTGGGCCAGCTTGTTAAAAGAAGAAAGATAAATTATATCCAGGGACGAGCAGAGTTTCTTGAACCGGGAAAGTTAAAAATCGAGAAGAACGGGGGGGGGAATGAAGAAAAGGAGTTCGACGATATCATCATTGCCACGGGAAGTTACCCCTTTGTGATCCCCGAACTCGATCCCGATCCCGAGAGGATTGTGGTCCCTGAAGAATCTCTGGATATGCGTAATGTTCCGGATAAACTTTTAGTTGTCGGAGCAGGTTACATCGGCCTGGAGATGAGCACCGTGTTCCGGGGGTTAGGCTCTAAGGTAACAATTGTGGAGATGCTTCCGGAAATCATGGCCGGAGCCGACAGGGATATCATCAAAATATTTCAGAAAAAAAACAAGGATCTCTTCGAAAACATATATCTGAATACAGTTATAAAGGAGAGTGAAGAAACAAAATCAGGAATCAAGGTCAAATACGAAAACAGCAAAGGAGACAATCCCCCGGATGAAACATTTGATAAAATTCTTATAGCTGCCGGGCGTAAGCCGAATTCCAAAAGCATCGGGTTGGAAAATACCGATGTGGAGACTGATAAAAAGGGATTTATTAAGGTGGATAAGCAGAGAAGAACAGCGGAAGAGCATATCTTTGCTTTAGGAGATGTAACGGGACCGCCGCTTTTAGCCCATAAGGCAAGCTATGAAGGAAAAGTCGCGGCTGAGGTGATAGCCGGGAAAAACACCGTTTTTGATCCAAGGTCTATCCCTTCGGTGGAATACACTGATCCTGAAATAGCTTGGAGCGGTGTTACCCAGACCGAAGCGGAAAACCGGGGAATGGATGTGACGGTGGCTTCGTTTCCCTGGGGAGCATCCGGAAGGGCTGCTACTCTTGGGAGAAGTGAAGGTATGACAAAGCTGATTATCGATAAAGAGTCTGAACGCATCCTGGGCTGTGCGATTGTAGGTAAGAACGCCGGCGAGCTGATCAGTGAAGGAACCTTGGCTATAGAAATGGCCGCCTTAGCATCGGATATCGCCTGGACTATACATCCCCATCCGACCCTCTCGGAAACTATGATGGAAGCGGCGGAGGCCTTTTACGGGACCAGTACCAGTGTATATAAGCCTAAAAAGCGTAAATAAATTACTTCTTAAGGAGGAGCAACTATGGACGGAATTACAAAAAACAATTTAAAAGAACTTTCGGAAATGGAGACGGAACCGGCTATATCAATATATATACCGGCGGAAAGAGCCGGAAAGGAAGTTGATAAAAACCGGATTCGCTTAAAAAACAGTCTAGGCCGGGTTCTAAATGTTTTAGAAGATACGATGAGACGGCGTGAAGCTGAGGAGCTTTTAAACCCGGCTTTCGACTACCTGAATAATCCGGAAATGCCCTTTCATCAGTATCACGGATTAGCAGTGTTTGTGGCCAAGGATTTTTTTAGGGCGTATCAGTTACCCGTCACCTTGTCTGAAAACGTATATGTAGGAAACCGTTTCCATCTAAAGGAGCTTCTACACTATTTTGCCGGGATGGGCAGGTTCTACGTTCTGGCGGTAAGCCTTAAGGAGCCGAGGTTTTTCCTCGGTAACCGGTATAACTTAGTTAAAGCCGGCGTTAAAGGAATGCCTGAGTCTATTCATGAAACCCTAAAATATGATGATCCGGAGCGGGAGCTCCATTCCCATACGCGGAGACCGGAGAAACAGGGTCAACGGCAGGCTGTTTTCCATGGGCAGGAATCGGAAGATAATTATCTGCATGAACAGTCCCGGCGTTACTTTCATGAAATCGCGGAAGCTGTCGATGATTATCTGGATGACAAGCAGGAACCCCTGGTGCTTATTGGTATGGAACAAGATCTCGGTCATTATCGTGAGGCAAACTCCTACAATAATCTAATCGAAGAAGGGGTGAAAAAAAATCCGGAAGGATTAAAACCCGGGGAGATACATGAAGAGGCTTGGAAAATTGTGGAACCGGTATTCCTTGCTTCGAGGGAGGAGAGTATTGCTAAGTTCAGAGATATGTCCGGTTCAGATAAACTCTCAAATGATCTGAAGGTGATAGCCCCTTCCGCGTTGAACAGCAGAGTTGATACTCTTCTCGTTAAAGACGGCGCTTCTGCTGTATGGGGTGAAATTCCGCCTGAAGCGGTAAAGGCAGAAATCCATTCCGAAAAAGGCCCTCGTGACACGGATCTAGTAGATGCAGCTGTTATAGAAACATTGATGCATGGAGGATCGGTACATATCGTAAATCCGGAAGAATTTCCGGAAGCGGATCCCGCGGCAGCGATTTTTCGCTATTAGGAGAGACTATATGACATTGGAGGAGCTTATCGATTTTATGAGGGAGACCCTCGCCGTGCGGCGCCCGGCGGTGGAGTACTGCCTTACAGGCGCAGTAAAGCCCCTTGCCTCGGATAGTCTGCAGAACGCGTATAATTTCATCACTTCGCTGCCGCGCCGGCACGGAAGTGTTTTGCTGGAAGTCGATGGAAGAGAAATCCCCTTTAATCTGGACTATGAAATATCCGAACTGGAAAAAGATATTCTATTTTTTGAAGGGGGAGATCAGGAATTGTACGGCTATCTCGAAGGAATACATTCCGGTTTTTCAGAAGAGGTAAAGCGGGGCGTCAATGCTCTCAGCGGAATCGAAATCAGGAATCTTTTCAGCGACCGGGACGGCACGGTCAATAACTACTGTGCCCGGTATAATACCTCGGTCCAATCGGCCTATAACGCCGTTTTTATTACCCGGTTTATAAAGAATAATGTAATAAACGGTGTGGTGCTGACTTCTGCTCCCCTGGAAAATACCGGGATAATAGATCTTAGCGCCATGCCGGAGTACAGTGTCATTTTCGGCGGTTCTAAAGGCCGGGAGATGGTGGATATTGAAGGAAACAAATACAGTTATCCCATAGAAGATGAAAAGCAGGAGAAATTAAAGGTGCTGAACAGCAGATTAACAGAACTCCTGGATAATGATCAGTATAGAAATCTGCGTATGATAGGTTCAGGGCTGCAGTTTAAATTCGGTCAGACTACGGTGGCCAGACAGGATATGAACGGCTCGGTAGACGCGGAGAAGTCCAAAAAGTTTCTTACGGAGGTGGAAAATCTGGTGAAGGAGCTGGATCCGGGTGGTGACATTTTCCGCATTGAAGATACCGGGAAAGATATCGAGGTGCTCCTGACTGTGAAGGAGGGGGAAAGGGATTTCGATAAAGGTGACGGTATAGAGTTTATCGATCAGACCTTAGAACTCGGCTTTTTGGACGGTCCTACTTTAATCTGCGGGGATACCCGCTCGGATGTGCCGATGCTTCGGGCGTCCATGGCCAGAACAAGAGATACCTACGCTGTCTTTGTTACAAAAGACGATGAGTTGAAAAAAGAAGTCAGTGAGGTGTGCGGGAATTCCCTTTTTCTTGATGAACCTGACACCCTGGTAACAATAATGAACGAGTTATCTAAAAAAGGAGTTAACAGATGAGCGGATATGAATGTAAAGGAGGAGTTTTTGATCTGGACGGGGTTATAACCCAGACCGCGAAAACACACTACAAAGCATGGAAAAAAACGTTTGACGCGTATTTAAAAGAAAAGAAGGGCGGGGAATTCGAACCCTTTGAATATGAGGATGATTACTTACCCTATGTGGACGGTAAACCGAGATACCAGGGGGTTAAATCTTTTCTGGAATCCCGTGACATCGATCTTCCTTTCGGCAAACCTTCAGACGGTCCGGAGGAGGAAACAATATGCGGTGTAGGAAACAGAAAAAATGAGTATTTCCGGGAATTGGTTCGGGACGATGGTGTTAAAATATACGAATCCTCAGTGGCGTTGATAAAAAAACTCAAAGAAGAAGGCGCAAAGGTTGGGGTGGCTTCCTCTAGTAAAAACTGCAAATTTATTCTGGAGGAGACCAATCTGCTTGATCTGTTTGATACAGTTGTAGGGGGAATCGTATCCAAAGAGCTGGAACTCCAGGGAAAACCGGAACCCGATATATTCGTCGTGGCTGCTCAAAACATGGGTATAGAACCCAAAGAATGCTTCATTGTGGAAGACGCCCTGTCGGGTGTCCAAGCGGGGAGAAACGGGAACTTCGCTTTCGTAATTGGTATAAACCGCGATGGGTACGCTATAGAAGAGATGTACAATAAAGGAGCGGATATTGTAAAAGGAGACCTGGGTGACATTACCGTTAAAGACATCAATGAATGGTTCTCTACAGGGATCCAGCGGGAAAGCTGGAACCTCTCTTACCGGGCTTACGAACCTCAGGAAGAGCGTCTTCGGGAAGTATTAACAACCATTGGAAACGGTTATTTCGGTACCCGGGGCTGTATTGTGGATGAAAATATAAATGATGATATCCATTACCCGGGTACCTACATTGCCGGACTGTTTGACAAACGGCCTACCAAGGTTCATGGAGAAAAGATATTTAACAATGATTTTGTGAACTGCCCTAATTGGCTCCGCGTGCGGTTCCGAATAGGAGACGGACCTTTCCAGAAAATATCTGAAATGGAAGTGGAGGAGTACAGTCACAACCTTTCCATGCTGGACGCCGTGATGAGCCGTTCCTATATTCTTAAGGACCAAAACGGCAGAAAAACCCGGATACACACCCGCCGATTCGCCTGTATGACTGACCCGCATATCGCCTATCTCCGGTATGAACTCACTCCTCTAAACTATTCGGAAAAAATAACCATTCAGAGCGGGATTGACGCTAAGGTGAAAAATTATTTGGTGGAACGGTACCGCGGTTTGGAACAGCAGCATCTTGAACCGATAGGCGGTTCCGAACGGGATTCAACCATCACATTGGGGAGCCGGACGATTGCCTCCGGAGTAGATATTTTTATGAGCAGCCGACATTACCTGAGCAGCAGCGGGGAAGCGGAAACAAACGTAGTCCGCGATCCTGGATACATCGCCATGGAGTATACCTTTAATGGTGCGGAAAATAAGCCCGTACTGATGGATAAAGTCACTTCAATTTTTACCTCTCTGCCGGGTGATTCTAATCAGCCGGATAAAGATTCTGTTAAGGCTTTGGAACGGTCTCCCGGATATAACGATGCGATAAAGATGCACGAGCAGGAATGGAAGAAACTCTGGGAAAGGGCTGCCATGGAAATTGAGGGGGATCGGTTTGCCCAGAAGGTGCTCAGGCTGCATGCGTATCATCTTATGGTCACCGCGTCCCGGCATAACCAGCATTTTGATGTGGGAATTCCTGCCCGGGGGCTCCACGGAGAAGCCTACCGGGGACATATTTTCTGGGACGAGGTTTTCTTTCTGCCCTTCTATAATGTGCGTTTACCGGAGGCGAGTAAGGCCCACCTGATGTACCGGTACCGCCGGCTCGATGCCGCCCGGGAGCTCGCCGAAGAAAACGGGTATGAGGGCGCAATGTATCCATGGCAGACTGCCGACGGAGGAGAGGAGGAGTCTCAAAGAATTCATTATAATCCAAACTCCGGAGAGTGGGACCCCGACCTAAGCCGTAATCAGCGTCACATTTCCATATCCATCGCCTATGATATTTGGAGTTATTTCTATGTGGCTGATGATTGGAAGTTTCTCCACGATTACGGAATGGAGATGCTTCTCGAGATTTGCCGTTTCTGGGCAAGTATTTCCGAATACGATAAGCGGGACGGGCGGTATCACATCGAAGGGGTTATGGGCCCCGACGAGTTTCATGAAAAGTATCCCGATGCCGAAGAGGGTGGGTTCAGAGATAACGCCTATACTAATGTGATGGCGGTTTGGCTGCTTCATAAGGCTATCGAGACATATGAGCATCTTCCGGATGATACCAAGAAAGCGATGAAGCAGAAAATCAATTTTAATGAAGATGAACTGGGAAGATGGGAAGATATTAATCATAAGATGAAGGTGGTTATCGGCAAAGATAATATCATCGAACAGTTTGACGGCTATCGGGAACTGGAGGAACTCGATTTTGAAGCATACCGACGGAAGTACGGGAACATCCAGCGGATGGACCGGATACTCAAGGCAGAAGGGGATTCTCCGAATAACTATAAGGTGGCTAAACAGGCCGATGTACTGATGATGTTCTATCTGCTGTCTCCCGGTCAAGTCGCGGCAATACTGGAACGGCTGGGATACGAGCCGGGGAATCCCCAGACCCTGATGCGGATTAACTACGAGTACTACATAAAAAGGACAACCCACGGCTCGACCTTGAGCTACGTGGTCCATTCGGCAATTCTTAAATATCTGGATACTCATCATCATGACCAGATGCGCTGGTACCGGCGGGCCTTAGAGAGCGATCTCTACGATATTCAGGGCGGAACCACATTAGAGGGAATTCATACCGGGGTGATGGGAGGATCCCTGGACACGGTCCTGAAAACATTTGCCGGTATTAATTTCTTTCGGGATCATATCGAGATGATTCCGTCTATTCCTAAAGACTGGGACAGGATAAAGTTCCGCATGATGCACCGGAGAAACATTGTGGATGTTGAAGTGACCCACCGGAAAGCGGACTTTACCATTGTAGACAAGAAGGGCGAGGATTTTTATATAAAGTGGGAAGGAAACGAATACCGTTTTGATAACGGCAAAGCAACGGTGGATTTTTAAAAAAACAATTTAAGCATTACCGCATACCGGACGGAGCGGCAAGTCCGCTCCTTTCCAGACGGGGAATCAAAGTATGCCACCCCGGCACACCTTTTTTAATCTCTTCCGGGGAGGGGACTTTATAGAGCTGCCGCAGATACATAAGCGCGGCCCCCGCCGCCACATCGTCTTCGCCATACCGGGACATTTTGATTCCGCACCGGCAGTCCCGGCTACCGATGTAACGGTCCGATAGACCGGTGCCGATAAGATTCCTGATCCTGTCGGTATATATCCTGAGATCCCCCCCAATCACTATGTTGTCCGGGCGCAGGGCCGCGGTAAGGACCGAAATAGTTTCCATTACCTCGGTTATAAACCGGTCCCGCACATTTCCGTTGCCCTCAATTGTCTCCAGCAGATTTGTTTCTATTCCCACCGCGTCCTTTGAGCCGTTCCGCCACTTAAAACTCCTGAACTCACCTCCCCGGTAATCACGGCCCGTATGAACCGTGCCGTTTAACGCTATACCCATGCCGATTCCGACGGTCTGTCCGGTCCGTGCCCGGTATTCCTCCGGGTAGAACCTTACCAGGAGAAACAGCAGATCCTCAGGGGGATGTCCCGGATTATGCAGCTCTCCCCAGGTACAGCAGTTAGCATCGTTGTCTACCAGAAAATTTGTTCCGGGAGCTGCTTGGGAAAGTTTGCGTACAGGGTAGTTCTCCATTCCCAGGCTCCGGGAAATTATAACAGTTCCCGTTTCGGTGTTCGTATATCCGGGAACCCCGCATCCGGTTCCTGCGAGTACCGTTCCTTCGATACTGCATCGGCGTTTCATCGCCTTACTAATTTCTTGAAAAATTGTTGGGAACTTTTCCGGTGCGGTGGAGGCTGAAATAGTTTGCCGGTGGACCACCTCCCCGGCAGGATCGACCAGGACAACCCGGTATCCATTGACCCTGATATCTACCCCCATAACTCGGAAAGCATCGGAGGGGATCCTCAGATACCGCGGTTTTCTTCCGCCCCGGGGCGCGGAGATCCCTTCCTTGACCTCTTCCACCAGCCGGTATTCTGTAAGGCGCGAAACAAGGTTTGTTACCGTGGATTTATCGATGCCCACAAGCCTGGCGATATCGCTTCTGCTTATAAGAGGACGTTCCTGAAGAGTTTTTATAACCAGAGCGATGTTTACCGTTTTCTGGAAAGAGCCTTTAGTACCTGTCTGTGCCATAAGCGCCTCTATAGGTTCTCAGTCTGCTTTTTGATTTTCCTTGAATGGGTCTGAAACTCTTCTACCGTCATTGATTTTATAAAGGCAAATCCCCGGGTAGCCCGGATTAATGCGCTTTGGTGTTCATAAAAGAAATCCCTTCCTAAGCAGTTTGCCAGCATATCGTACTGTTCCACCTGTATTTTCTGGGCCAGTTTCGGAAACGGGCCCTGCATCTCGTAGCTGGGAAAGGAGGCTGTTTTTTGAGAGATATAGGTGTTCATGAAGGAGGAATACTGCAGGGTCAGCATGTTCAGAGAAACCGGTACAAATATGTTTGCTTCGGACGGATGAAACCGGTACCATACATTCCGGTATCCAATCACTTCCAAGTCGTTTCGGCCGGTTTCCTCCACATATAGGCGGAGCGCTTCAGATACCGCCTGGAGCACCTTGTAGTGTGTGTCGGGACCGCTGGCTTCCGGGTCGAAAGCCACGGTGATGACGTCCGGTTTTACCTTACGGAGGAGATGCAGCACGGGAAGTACGTCCCGGGAAACAGTGGGTTCTTCGGTGAAGATTTTTCCCTGATAAAACCCCAGCCGCAGGTCTTCCACGGACTGAGAGTTCCATCCGAAGTACCCCCAGAGACATGCCGATTCCCATTCCCGGCACATTCCCTTAAGTTTCTGAATATATGGCAGGTCTTTCTTCCCGGGATACTGAGTTTCGAAGTAGTTAATCAGTTCCTCCACCCGCTCTTCAATGTCCTCCAGGTTGATCTCTTCGAAAACAATCATCAGGTCCCGGAGAAATCTCCTGAGGGTTCCCTCCTCCTGCAGATCGTCGGAACGGGAGGCGATTCCGTCTAAGTACCGGTAAACATCGTGGTCCCGGAAGTGGTCGCTTTCCTGGGAAAAATAGCCTTCCTCAAGCAGATTCGCGAATCCGAACCGGTCCTCCTTAAGGGCGGTGTGCATCTTTCTGCACAGGGCAAGCATGTAGGCGTTAGTGACCGCGGTAAAACCGCTGGTCATGGTGGCAAAATGGTGATAGTTGCTGTGGACCCGGATACTCCGGACCACATAGGGCATGTAGCCCAGCATAATGTCGTCGTGATGAGGTTCTGTGTGCAGGAAACGGGTGTTTTCCCGGTTATTCATTCCCGCGTTGATCTTTTTTCTGAGGGATTCTAATACTTGATTGTTGAGTTCTTCAGGTTTTTTTTCCAGCTTCTTTAAAAGGATTTTTGATTCTCCGGAGGAGTTATAATCCGAAGGCTTCAGTTCCCGGATTGGTTTCTTTTTTTCCAAAGACAAATTCACCACAATCCGTTCCGCGTCTTCCTCCGTCAGATCATTCCGGGATTCCAGGATCTCCAGGCTGCGATTACTAAGCCGTTTTGCCGCGCCTTCGGTAAGATAGAACCGTGAATCCTTGAGTTCGCTGAGACACGTTGCGGGATATTCGATGTTCCGCCCGCTCTGAACTGCATCCGCTACCACCTTGGCTTTTGCTTCTCCAGCCGCCATGATAATGGCTGTCGCTTTTTTATTATACGTAATGGTGTCCAGGCCGATGGTTATTACCAGCCGTTTCCGGGCGACTTCGATACCGCCGAGATCAGCAGCCGCGGCCGCCTGGGTTTCATAATTTACTTTGGTAAGCCGGGTAGTGGAATACATATCCGAACCCCGTACATTGAATCCGATATGGCCGTCCGGACCGATTCCCCCGAGAAAAAAACCGATACCGCCCATGGCGCGGATTTTGTCTTCGTACTCGACACACCACTGGTCCGCGGCGGTGATAGTTTTTTTACGTAATTCTTCCAGTTTAGATTCCGGAGGCCGGTATCTTAGACTAAGGTCCACCGGCTCATCGTTCCAAATTTCCTCTAAGCTGCGGGAATCGGGAACTCCGATCTCTTCGCAGTTTATAAGGAGGGAGCGTTCCGGATCGATTCCGAATCCCTCCAGATAATATTTGTTCACATAATAGTAGAAACTGTTCTGATGCCGGGGATTAATGGGATAAAACTCATCTATCTGGACAAAGCGCAGTCCGTTCGTTCCCGGTTTTTCGGTAGTATCGATCCCCCAATCCTGCAGTTCTTTACGGGTCTCTCCCTGTTCCCACCCAGCGAGGAAACGGTTTACCTCCCGGATGAAATACTCCGGGGTCTTTCCTGTGGGAAGTGATACTACACCTTCAGGATTTTTCTGTACCCATTCGAGAAACCGGAGGGCGGTAATGGTGCCGAGGGACGGGAAGTTATCGATCACCACCACGCGGTTCTGTTTTTCCGTAGTAGTTTGTCCGTATTTCTCTCTTATCCGTTCTTCAACCCGCGATTTCATAATTCCTCCGTTGGTTGGTTTATGCAATCAACTAACCTATCATGATTGTATATGATATTTGTTTAGAGTTCAATTGTTTTTTTATTAATAGTTTGTTTGACCGGATAGTATCAAAAATTTGACGTATATTGCGTAGATCACCGCTGAATTAGGGCGTATACTGTCATTACTATGAAAAAAGTAAAGATGGGAATTATAGGATGCGGGGGCTATGCCGGGGCACACGCCCGGAGACTGAAAGAACGTGAAGATGTGGAGATTACAGCTCTCTGCAGCCGTCATGAAGAAAGTATCAAAAACCTTATTAACCGAAGACTTTCCGATTATCCCGGCAAGATAGGAAGGTTTACTTCAACAGAGACTATGTATGAGAATGCTGAGCTGGACGGTGTGGTGATATGCACCCCCCATAATCTGCATTTCCCGCAGGCAATAGAAGCTATAGACCGGAAGTGTCATGTCCTTATCGAAAAACCCATGGTAATAACCAGAAAAGAAGCGGAGGAACTTAGCAGGAAAAGCCGGGAAAATCCGCGCCTGCGGGTGGGGGTCTGCTACAACACCGCCTACGCGCCCGCCCTGAATCCGGTCCGGTCCGCCATGGAAGACGGCAGATACGGAAAACTGGAATTGATTACCGGATATCTGGCTCAAAACTGGAGGACCTTGACCCGGGGAACATGGAGACACGATCCGGTAACAGCCGGAGGGGGGCAGCTTGTCGACAGCGGCGCCCATCTGATCCACAGTTTCCTTTCTCTATCCGGAGCAGCGCCGGATGAGGTGTTCGCTTATTCGTCCAATGCGGGAGCCGCGGTGGATGTAAACAGTGTGATCAGCGTAAAATTTAAAAACAATGTATTCGCGTCCATCACTGTGGGCGGGAACAGCATTCCCGACGGCAGCTTTACGGCATTTATTTTCGAAAAGGGCCGGATCGAGGTTGATGCCTGGAGAGGGGAGTGGAGCAGAGAAATCGGTGAAGACGGAAACATCACGGAGCATACCGGGTACCCTGAAGCGGACCCGGACAGTAATTTTATCGATGCCGTGTTGGGAAAGGCGGATCTTAAGGCGGGGATAGCCGGCGGGCTTACCGCCGCGGCCTTCACCGAAGCGGTGTACCGGTCCATCGGGTCGGGAAAACCGGTGAAGGCGGGACTGTAGTGGCAGTCTTTAGCGCCGGCACGGCTTCCGCCGTTATAACGCCGCCGGTTGGACTGGACCTTTCCGGCTGGAGTTTCGGTCCGAGCAAGGGGGTGCATGACGACCTTTATGCCAAGGTCCTGATGATTAATGACGGTACCGGTCCGGTGGTATTGATCGCGGCTGATCTTATAGGACTGGGTACCGGGTATGCCGATTCTTTCCGGAGAGAAACCGCCGGGAAATTGAACACTTCTCCTGAACGGGTAATATTCAGCTGTTCCCATACCCATTCAGGCCCGGGGGCCATGAAGCTCAGGAGATGGGGCTCGGTGGATCAAGGGTATCTGGCTTCCGCTTTACAGAAGATCATGGATGCTGCCGAAAGGGCGCTGAACCGGGCGGAGCCGTGCCGGGCGGGTTCCGGAAGCGGAACAGTGCAGGGAATATGCGATAACCGGCGGGACGACCGGATAAAAATGGTTGATGAGTCTCTTCCGGTGATTCGAATTGACCGGCAGGACGGAACCCCTTTGGCGGTGCTTTTCAGCTATTCATGCCATCCGGTGGCAGCCCATAACGACCGGAACTTAATTTCCGCGGATTATCCCGGGTTCGCCCGCCGCTTTCTAGAGGAGCAGTACAAAGAAGCGGATGGCCTTTTTATGCTGGGTCCATGCGGCGACGTGAATCCCGTAGAGTTTCACCGGCTGGAACTGGCCGGGAGATACGGAAAAATGATCGGAAGAGAAGCCGCGGCGGTCTGCGCCTCCCTCAGCACCCGGGAGGATGTAACCGTAACGGTAAAGACGGAGCGGGTAAGTCTGCCCGTCAAGGATCTGCCGTCTGCCCGGGATTTGGAACTGGAAAAGGAAATCCGGAGCAGGGAAGCTAATGACTACGGGACGCGGGGACTCATCCACAAACGGGAAGATGCCCTGGTTAAAGCGGAATGGGCCCGGGAAGCCTTGGAAGTGGTTACCGCGGGAAACCAGCAGAGTCATCTGGAGATGGAAATGGGAGTGCTTGCAATAGGAGACACAGCTGTGGTGACCCTCCCGGGAGAACTCTTTACCGAAATCGGAATGAATATAAAATCCCGGTCACCCTTTCGGACCACAATCATTTCAGAACTGACCAACGGAAGTCTCTGTTATATTCCCACAGCTTCAGCCTTTGACCGGGGAGGATACGAGACCGAGTTCTCCTCGAAAGTTTACGGGCTGTACATGCTTACCCGGGAAGCACAGCGGATAGTAGAAGAAACTGCCTGGAAGCTGCTCGCGGAAGCGGCTGAATAGCATTGAAAATACAAAGGGAGGAAAAAATAATGAGTGATAAACTGGCGATACACGGAGGAACTCCGGTGCGGAAGGAGCCTCTTCCCCAACGGAAACCCTTCGACGAGGCTGAACTGAAAGAACTGAGAGAAGCCCTGGACAGCGGCAGTCTGTTTTACGCGGGAGGCACCAAGGTGTACCGGTTCCTGGAAAAATTTCGGAACCTGTACGGCGTTTCCGGAGCGGTCCCTTCGTCGTCCGGAACCGCGGCACTGCACGTGGCACTGGGCGCGGTCAACCTGAATCCGGGAGACGAGGTTATTGTCCCGCCGGTAACCGATATGGGTTCTATTGCCCCGATCGTTTTAAGCGGCGGGATTCCCGTCTTTGCGGATGTGGAGCCTGATACCTTCAACGTGGATCCGGAGGACATAAAGCGGAAGATAACCGGCCGGACCAGGGCGGTTATGGCGGTGCATGTGTGGGGCAGACCGGCTAATCTGGAAAAGATCAAGGAAGCGGTACAGGGAAAGGACATCGCCCTGATAGAAGACTGTGCCGAAGCACATTACGTAAAATACCGGGGGAAACTGTTGGGAACCATCGGAGATTTCGGGTGTTTCAGTTTTCAGCAGTCCAAGCATACCACCTGCGGCGACGGCGGGGTTACTTTGGTGAACAATCCGGATTATCTGCAGCGGGCGGAACTCTTTGTGGACAAGGGGTGCGACTGGACCGAGGACCGGGTGTACCGGAAAACCTACGCCTTTATCGCTCCCTGTTACCGGATGACGGAACTGCAGGGCGCGGTGCTCTGTGCCCAGACTGAAAAGCTCCCCGGCCGGATGGAGGCCCGGAGCAGGGCCGGCGCGTGGCTGGCGGGAGAGCTTCAGGATCTTTCCGGAGTAATACCGCCGCCGGTACCCGATGAAGAGTACGGCCACGGGTACTGGGGATTCCCCCTCCGAGTCGTGGAGGAGGAGCTGGGGGCGTCCCGGGATCAGTTCAGAGAGGCGCTGGCCGCCGAAGGGATTAAGACCGATGTGTGGATCGGAAAACCCCTGTATCTCTACGACGCCCTGGCTGAACGGATTACCTTCGGTGATTCCCAGTGGCCCTTTCAGGGCGCCGGCCGGACCGTGGAACCGTACCGCCCCGGTCTTTGTCCCAATGCCGAACGGGTGATGAACCAGCTCTGCAATGTGGTGAGGATTCACGAACAGACCGGGCAGGAGGAACTTGAGGACGCCGCCCGGGCAATCCGGAAGGTTGCCAAGGGACTTTCCGGTAAGTGAACGAAGTGACCGGGCGGACCCTTGCGGTAATCTTCCGCTTCCGGTACGGTTTTATCCGAGGAGGAGCTTGATGCAGGATATACCCAGGCAGGAACACCCCCGCCCCCAGATGACGCGGGAACGGTGGATCAATCTGAACGGAGAATGGACCTGCCGTATCAGAAAAATGCCCATTCTGCAGGGCGGGGTTCTCCGCGCGCCCCACCGGCGGTGGACGGAGGAACCTCCCCGGGGACCGTATCAGGATACGATTACCGTCCCTTTCGCCCCGGAGAGTGCCTGTTCCGGAGCGGGCCATACCGACTTTATTGACCACATCGATTACCACCGGACCTTTACCATTCCTTCCGGGTGGAAAGGACTCCGGATTTTCCTTCGCTTCGGCGGGGTGGACTTTCATACCGATGTGTACGTTAACGGCAGAAGAGCGGGTTCCCATTCCGGAGGAAGTACCCCGTTTAATATCGATATCACCCCCTTCGTATCCCCCGGCAGCAGCACGTCCCTCGATGTGAGCGCGCGGGATTTCATCAATTCCGGTGATCAGGGAGGAGGAAAACAGTCCCATTACGGAGAAAGTTACGGCTGTTTTTATACCCGCACCACCGGAATCTGGCAGACCGTGTGGCTGGAAGGGGTAATGCCGGGAGGGCTGGATGATGTTCAGTTTTTCCCCGATGTCCGGGAAGGCAGACTCACCGCGGTTCCCCGCTTTTTAGCGCCCCGGAGTGGCGGAGAGCTGGTGCTCCGGGTCCGGGAAAACCCGGACGGCGGAAAGGTGATCGCGGAAAAGCGGTTCCCCTGCCGGGACGGTCATCCCGCGTCGGTTGAGATCCCCGCCCCTGTCCTTTGGCAGCCGGGAAACCCGAAGCTGTACGGTCTGGACCTGATTGTGTACCGGGACGGCGAAGAAATAGACACGGTCCGGAGTTACTTCGCCCTGCGGGAGGTGTCCTGCCGCGGCGGAAAGGTGTGTGTAAACGGAGAGCCGGTTTTTCTCCGCTTCGTCCTGGACCAGGGGTATTATCCCGACGGAGGGTGGACGGCTCCTTCGGACCGGCAGCTCAAACGGGACATCGAGCTCTCCATGGCTGCCGGGTTCAACGGCGCGCGGCTTCATCAGAAGGTTTTCGAGGACCGGTTCCACTACTGGGCGGACCGGCTGGGTTATCTTACCTGGGCGGAATGGCCAAGCTGGGGGTTCGACTACAACGGCTATCACGCGGCCCGCGCGTTCCTGAATGAAGTCTCCGAAACGGTAACATACCTGCGGAATCATCCCTCCATAATAGCCTGGACCCCGTACAACGAAACCTGGGATTTTATTAATGCCCGGGCTCACGAACTGAATCATGATGATGCCTACCGTCTCTGCAAGGCCGCGGATCCCACCCGTCCGGTGAACGGGGCAAGCGGCGGAATCCATCATCTGACGGATCTCTATACCGTCCACATGTACGAAAGCGGCGGAGAATCACTGGCGGAAAAGCTGGGCAGCCGGGAGAATCCCTTCCGCAATCTTGCCGATGTTTCCGCCCCCTATCAGGGGCAGCCCTATATCGTGGATGAGTTCGGCGGTATCCGGTGGACCGGGGAATCCCGGCAGGAATCCGGCCCCTCCTGGGGGTACGGAGATACACCCGCGAGCGGAGACGCTTTTTTCCAGAGGCTCCGCTCTCAGGTTGATGCCCTGAATTCCCGGAATTTCGTTGCCGGATGGTGCTATACCCAGCTCACCGATGTGGAACAGGAACAGAACGGAGTGTATTACTACGACCGAACCCCGAAGTTTCCGACCGAGCAGTGGCGGGAGTGTTTCCTGAAAACACCGCGGGACGGCAGGTAATCAGGAGCGGCTCGGCGGCTTAGACGGTACCGGATAAGAGCGGATCGATGAGCCGGGAGATCCGCTCTTTTAGCATCCGGCAGCTGAACCGGTCTTCAGCCAGCCGGAAGTTTTTATCCGCCGCCTCTTTCCGGCGGGAAGAATCGGTAAGAAAGGTTATAACCTCCCCGGCGGCCCGCTCCAGCTTCCCGTCCGGCAGCGTTACCAGTCCGTTTTCATCTTTCGGCCCCAGCTTTGATCCCAGGGAGATTACGTCGAACCCAACCGGTTTTAGATCGGTGCGGTACACCGGATACTCGAAAAGGTAGACCGGCTGCCGGGCGAATACCGCCTCGATAAACTGATTGCCCCAACCTTCCCACCAGCTGGGATAAGTAACCAGGTCGGCGTGGACATAAGAATCCCAGAGGCTGTAGATCTTTTTGTCCGGTATTCCCTCCGGAGCCTCTTTCCGGGTATGCTGGACCCGGCTGCCGGTGAACACCAGGCGCGCGTTTTTATCCCGGGCCCGTTTTTTGAGCGAGTCCACGTAGCTTCCGCTTATTCCGAACTGCTCCACATACCCGGCACATACCAGGATTATCCGGTCCCCCGGGGTAAACCGTCTGCCGTCATAAAGCGGAGCTGACTCAAGCCGGGAACGGTACTTAGGCGTTTCCAGGATCCCCGCGAGGTCAACGGCCAGTTCGATCCCTTTCCGGTCCATGACCCGGGTGGCCTGGAGCAGGATGATGTCGCCCGGGCCGGCGCCGATCTGCCGGCGGAAGTCACGGTTGTATTCATCAATCCGCCATGGTTCCTGGGAAAAATCGAACACATTCGGAACTATTTCCGCGCCGATCCCTCTCCGTTCCAGCAGGGCGTTGCGGGCGATTCTGTTGATTACCACATGCTTGACTCCGGGAAGGTCCGGCGGCGCGTACCGTTTATAAAAATCACGGACTGCCTGACAGGTGGGAGAAACTTCTCCGGAATCTTCCCACCAAAAGTCGTGGGAATGAGCCGCGGCGGGAATTCCGGTTTCTTCGATTATTTCGTACAGTGCCTTCATGGCCGGTATATTATATCCCACCGACTGCAGATTATTGGGAATGATGCACTGGATATTATGCTCTTTTATGAGGGCGGTAAGTTTTGATTTAATCACATCCGCCATAGCGCGGATCTCTTCCATCAGTTCAGTCTCGGAGGCGTACCCGGTCAGTTCCACCGTTCCGTTTTTCAGGACGCGGTTTATAACCGGATGGAAGAGCGACAATTCCGGAACCGTATGGATTCCCGGAACATCGTCGTTTCCCGCGAAATAGTATATCCGGTGCCCCATATCTTCCAGGACAGCTTTCCATTTGTCTACTTCCAGGGAAACACCGTCGGTCTTCCCCAGCTTATTCTGAATAAACGCTATATTTGCCATCAGTATTCAATCCTTTCCCATGTGTCCGGTGTCGCGTTCCCGAGGGCGTCCAGAATCACCGTAGATTTTCTTCCTTCTTTGCCGCCGCACAGGAGGGGAGCGCCGGTCCTAAGATGGGCGGTAAAGTTTTCGATGATTCCCCAGTGCGTGTAGGGGAGTCCCCCGGTTTGTACCGTTTCGGTTCCGCCGTTCCGGTTCAAAAGCAGAACCCCCTGCTTTAAATCCGCTAAATAGATTGATCCTTCCGAACCCTCTATCATCATCCCTTCCGGCATTCCCGTCTCAGTCCAGGTGCTGTTCATGACGACCAAAATTCCGCCGGCCGTTCGGATCCGGATCGTACCGGACATCCGTTCGAAGATATACCCGCCGGACGATCCCTGATTTATTCGGACGGAATCTATCTCGCCGAAGAGATGGTGAATAAGATCGATCCGGTGGCTGGTAGGAAACTCATCGTTAATGCCCGCTCCGGTCACCGTTCCGACCGCTCCGCTTTCTATAAGCGATTTTATTGTAATGACAGACGGATACGCCCGCCGGTAATACGCCACGGCCAGGGACCTGCCGTTTTGCCGCGCCGTCCTGATCATCTCTCCGCAGTCTGAATCGGCAAGGGCCATAGGTTTTTCTACAAGCACGTGTTTCCCCGCCTCGAGGGCGGCTATTGTGTGTTCGGCGTGGAGGTGATGGGGACTGGCCACGTACACCGCGTTTATTTTTTCCGACCCGAGCAGATCCTGAAGCTGTTCCTCGTATCTGCCTCCGTGGCGGACGGCGAAGTCTTCCCCGGCTGCCCGGTTCCTCCGGTGAACCAGAACCAGTTCGGAACCGTCAATTTTATAAAGCGGCGGTCCCGACTTCCGTTCGCACACGTCGCCGGCGCCGATAATACCCCACCGTACCGTGTTACCCATCATGTCCCTCCATTGTTTCATATTTATCCTTTTCATGTGTCATAGGTCACATAATGGTAATATACTCCCTTATTTCCCATTATATCCGTTTTACTCTCCGTTTGCTTCACTCCAATGTACCGAAAACAAAATAATTGACATATAACACTTGACATACTGACATATATCACATATGATAGTCAACCATGAAGCAGAACGGAACAGTACAATCAGTCGATTATCTGCGGCCGCCCCGGGAAAGCCTCTTCAAGAACATCCGGAAACATCACCGGCTGTATATCCTTGCTCTTCCGGGGATCCTCTTCTTTATTATGTTCAGGATTGTTCCCAGCCTGGGAAGTGTCATAGCCTGGCAGAAATACAATATCTTTGCCGGAATCCTTGACAGCGAATGGGTGGGATGGCAGAACTTCATCAACATGGTCCGGTATTATAATTTTACCAGGATTCTTCGGAACAGCTTAATCATCGGACTTTATAAAATTATCTTTACTTTTCCGGCTCCTCTTATCCTCGCCCTTCTGCTGAATGAAGTGCAGAGCATCCGGTTTAAGCGGTCGGTACAAACGTTAGTCTACATGCCGCACTTTTTGAGCTGGGTAGTAGTAAGCGGAATTTTCATAAACATTCTGAGTCCCCAAGGCGGCGCGGTGAATATTGTGCTGGAAAAAGTTTTCGGTATGGAATCCATATTTTTTATGGGTAAGGAGCGGTGGTTTCGCCCGGTAGTGGTGATTTCTTCTATTTGGAAGGAATCAGGATTTGAATCGATTATCTACCTGGCGGGAATCGCCGCCATCAGCAATTCCCTCTACGAAGCGGCCTCCATCGACGGCGCGTCCCGGTGGCAGCAGCTACGCCGGATAACTCTCCCCAGTCTGCTTCCCACGATCGTTATTCTGTTGCTTCTTAGAGTCGGGCGGTTTTTGGAAATCGGGTTCGATCAGATCTATACCCTTGCCAACCCGCTGGTATGGAGTGTGGCCGATATCTTCGACACCTATGTGTACCGGAAAGGACTGCTGGACGGAGCCTACAGTATTACCACCGCGGTTAACCTGTTTAAGACGGTGGTTGGGTTTGTTCTGCTTATGGGCGCGAATACCGCGGCAAAGAGAGCTACAGGGAGGTCGCTGTTCTGATGAAAGATCCGGTAGTAAGAAGCATTCCGAAAAAACGGCTGTTTCGGCATAACAATTATAAGAAACTCGGCGGCACGCCCTTCTGGACAGCTGTAATCTATACCGCTCTAACGTTGACCGGCCTTATTATGCTGCTTCCGTTTATCCATGAAATAGCGAAATCCCTGAGTTTTCCTACCGAAGTTACCCGGGGAGCGGTAGTATTTCTCCCGAAAAAGATCACCCTGGGAAACTATGCCTATTTTATGGATTCGGCTTATAAAAACTTATGGAGGAGTTTTCTTAATACGATTTTCCTGACGGTAGTCGGAACACTGTGGAGTGTCTTTTTTACCGCCATCATGGCGTATCCCTTGTCCCGGCCTAAGCGTGAGTTCAAGCTGGGACCGGTCCTGATGGGATTCGTGATTTTCGGTATCATATTTTTTCCTCCGTTAATCCCCTATTTTCTTGTAGTCCGCTCCTACGGACTCATGGATTCGCTGTGGGCGATTATCCTCTGCCACACCATTCAGCCGTTCAATCTCATTTTGGTGATGAATTTTTACCGCGGGCTTCCGGAAGACCTGTTCGATTCCTGCAGAATCGACGGAGGAAGCGACTACCGCCTGGTGTGGCAGGTTGCTCTGCCGTTATCGAAGCCTGTTCTGGCGACGATTTCGGTATATACATCGGTGCTGCTGTGGAATATTTTTCTCCACGCGCTTTTGTTTATCCGCAGCCCGGAAATTATGCCGCTGCAGCCCATAGTACGCTCCATACTCATGCGGTCAACCGATTCCAAGATTAATCAGTCTCTTACGTTCAACCCGTATGAGTCGGCCCAGTCAACAAAGAGCGCGATAATAATGATTTCCACTGTTCCAATTATTATTGTGTACCCGTTTCTCCAGCGGTACTTCGTTAAGGGAGCACTGTTAGGAGCGTTAAAATCATAAGGAGAGTAAGACGGCGGATTTCCGGCGTCTTAAAAATATGAACCAACAATTTTTTAAGGAGGTTTTTATGAAAAAATGGTATTTGCTTTTACTGGGCCTGGTGTTCCTGCTTTCGGGAATGAGCCTTTGGGCAACGGGTGAAAAAGAAGGAGCAGCTGATGAAGACGGTACCTACCGTTTTCTAATGGCCTGGGGACCATGGGACTTGAGTGAAGGAAGAATCCCGCCGGAAAAACAGCACAATGATCCGTATTTTCAGTATGTGGAAGAACAGATTGGAATCGTTCCGGAAATTATTTCCTGGGAATGGGAAGGATCGAAAGGATATGTTCAGGGGCTGCGATTAGCTTTGGCCGGAGGAGAAGAAATCGAATTCTGCCGGCCCTGGAGCGATACGCTGGCTAACGAACTGATCCAGTCGGGAATGGCAGTTCCTATGGGTGATCTCTTAGAAGCATACGGTCAGAACGTTCTTTCTTTTTTCCGCGAAGATGATCTCGAACTTCTGCGCAGCTCTCAGGGAGGAGACATCTATTATCTGCCCCAGGTAGCCCCGCTGGACGCGGCACGGTTCGGATTTATCCGGAAAGACTGGCTGGACCGTGTAGGTTTGGATGTGCCTGAAACACGGGAAGAATTGGTGGAGGTATACCGGGCTTTCAAGACTCAGGATGCCAATGGAAACGGTAATCCCAATGATGAAATTCCTGTCTCCGGTAGAGAACAGCTCCGGTGGTTTGATGATCTTTTCGTAATGCATGGAGTCTCCATGTGGGAAGGTCATCCCCAATGGAAATGGAATGAAGAGAAAGGAATCCTTGAGTCATCCCAGGTTTCTGACGGCATGAAGATGGCTCTGGAATTCATCAACGGGCTGTATGAAGAAGGACTTATGGACGAAGTGATGCCGGTACAGGCAAACGCGGACTGGACTGCTAAGATTGCTTCGGAAAAGATAGGTCACTACTTTCATCTGATTTTCGCCGTACCGGGAAAATCAGCCTTTGCCGGCAATTACAGCATAGAGGATCCGACCGGTCTTGAGTTCTGGGCGCAGATGGTAAGACCGCCCAAAGCACCGGGCGTACCCCAGCAGTCCAATTATTATCCGACAATGCAGGAACCGAATTTCATGATTCTGAAACACGCGAAAGATCCGGCTAAAATTGTTCAGTGGCTCGATTGGGGAAGCGAGCAAGATCAATGGTACTATAAAGCACTTGGAATCCCCGGTAAAGATTGGGAAATAACCGATGGAGAACTAAAAATCCTCGAGCAGCGGCCGTCATATTGGATGAGCTATGCCTTCGGATATTCCAAAGGCGTAAAAGAAATTGTTCTTGGCGCACCCTTCGGGGAAATGCAGTTTGAATTTATTTCCGCGGCTGAAGGCAAAACAGTTCCTCTGGATAATCAGGGAATGCCCTTGCTCGTCTATGAAGGGTTTGAAGATTACATGCCTAACTCAGCGCCCCTGTACAGGGAATACGCGTCGAAGTTCATAACCGGTGATCTGTCTATCGATAAGTACTGGAATGATTATGTAGATGCGTGGTACAAAAACGGCGGTGAAACCGTTACCGAACGTGCTACTGCATGGTATAAAGAAATTCATGGTATAGATTGATATACCGCAATATAAAAAAATAGTTTGTTTGCGGCCCCGGAATTGATCCGGGGCTGTAAAACAACCACGGAGAATTAGGTTTGGCAGTTACGCACCGATATCAGCTTGTTTACCATACCCTTAAACACCGGATAGAAGAAGGTGTCTATCCCGAAGATTCCCGAATACCTTCCACCAGAGACTTTGCCGAGGAATTCGACACAACGCCGGTGACGGTGGACCGGGCCTTAAGTCTTCTGGTCACAGAGGGTTATATCCGGCGGGTGGCAAAAAGCGGCAGTTTCGTAAATCTGAGAGATTATTGGCGGGAGACATTGGCGGAGCAGACCAGTCCGGGATTGGTGGGGGCTATCGTATTTGATGCCTCGGTTTCGTATTACTGGTCCCAGGTAGTGGCCGATATCGAAGAAGCTGTAACCGACGGGGGAATGCACCTGGTTCTCGGCCACAGTCAGCATAACCCCGACCGGGCTTTACAGTACATAAAACAGCTGTCCCAGAAAGGAATAGAAGGTTTTATCTTTGTGCCTATCGATATGCCCACTGAAGAAGAATACGAAAATACTAATAGAGAAATAATTGAAGTGCTGGAGGATACCGGAAAACCGTATGTGTTGTTTGACCGAAAATTGACATCCATTCAAAGTTCTTCTGTAACCATAGATAGTTACGACGCCTCACGGGAGCTCGCGGAAAGCATGATTTCTTTGGGATGTAAAAATCCCATCTGTGTCAGTTTGCATTTCTCATCAATTATTGGAGACCGGGAACGGGCGTTTAAGGAAGTTCTGACCGCCCATGGGTTCAAGGACGCGGAGAAACGGATTGTGCACCTTCCCACCGCACGGGTTCGGGAGGAGCAGCATGCAAGGCTTAAGGAAATTCTATCCCTGAAGCCGGACGCTGTTTTCGCCATTAATTCCAGTGTTGCCAACGCCCTTCTCGAAGTGGTGCCCGGGGACAGTCCTGAAGATCCGCCTCTGATTTACGGCTTCGAGGAGCTGGAACTGATCAAACCTGAAAGGCTGATGCAGACGGTGTATCAGCCCCTGCATGACCCGGGAGCGGCGGCGGGAAAACTGATTGTGAACCTGATCCGGGGAACCGTGGATCCTATCTGGCGGAGCTCTACTGCCTGTCTTACCTTTCCCTGCACCTTAGGGCCTTTGCGGAACAAGGGCAAATCGATTCCGGAATAAAGTACTGCTATTGTTTACGATACTCTCTCGGCTGCGTACCCGTGGCTTTTAAAAACTGCCGGTTAAAGTGGGAAAGATTACTGAAACCTGAACGCTGGCTAATTTCGGTGACCGAATAATCGGTGCTTTTTAGGAGCCCCCGGGCGTAATGGATTTGCAGGTCGATCATGTAGGAGATGAAGGATTGCCCGGTCATCCGTTTAAAAAAGCGGGTGAACGTGGAGATACTCATGCCGGCGTACTCTGCCGCCTTCCTCAGCGAGGGAGGCTCTCCCTGGTTGTCCGGGTCCAGCGGAGAAAAAGTTTCCACAATCCGGGCCAGGAGCCGGTAATTCTCCTCCGATCCGGACGACGCGTATTCTCCCGAGATGACCGGTTCTTTACCGGCATCACCGATAAGAATTTCCAGAATTTCCAGAAACCTGTTTACCCGGGGTATCCCACGGAACTCTCCGATTGTTTTAATTTTCTCAGCCGCCTTCTTACGGGCGGATTGGGAAAAGCGGAATCCCCTGGATGCGTGATGCAGAAACCGGGTTAATCCGGCCATTTCAGACTTACTCAGGAGGTCTATCCCTAATGATTCCCGGGAGAAGACAAGCACCCAGAATTCCGCTGTTCCCCGGGCTGTTCCGGCCGCGTCTATTTCCCAGCGGTGGGGCAGGTTAGGACTGATGAGGATCAGATCCTGCCCGGATATCTCCTCAACACTGTCGCCGACATATCCGCGGGCTCCCGCGGTTTCGGTCAGATTGAGCTCATACTGCGGATGAAAGTGATAAAAAACCGTTTCCTTGTACTCCCGGTGATGCTCGAATCGGAATAGCGCGTTGTTTTTCTGTTCGGGAAAAAGGTATTTTTCAGGAGGATGCATGTCTCATGATACCATACATGATGCAAAATGATGAGAAAGGGTATGTCTCTTAACATAAGCCTAACACAAACCTAACAATCATTAAGTATAATCTAGTTTTATGAACCGCTTTCAAAATTAATAAATATTGAAAGCGGCTGTTATATAAAAAAAGAACTGGAGGCTCTATGAAAGTCCAGTCCAAGCTCATCAGCGCCGTGGCTTTAATCATCATCGGTTTTATATCGGTGCTTGTAGCCGCCCTCTTTACCCTCCGTACATTTATTGGCATCAATACTCTAAAAGACCAGGGAATGCAAATCGTCATGACGTGGCAGGAGCTGAATCTCCAGACCCAGCAGCTTTTGACCTCTAAAGACAACATCGATGAACTGGTCGCGGAGTGGGAAGAAGTTTATAAAGAATTCGGAGATGATTTTTCCGAATTTATCCGGTCCCCGGTTATTTCTCTGCTGTCCGGAGAAATCGAAGAAAAGCTCGGAAAGGCGGTTCAGAGCTGGTCTTGGACCGAGGAGGAGTATGTAAAAATTGCCGAACCCCTCACCGGAATACAGGCCATTCTCGCGGAAGCTTTGGAAAAGCAGCTCGGTACCTACCGGGGAGATAACCAGAGTATTATCGATTTTTACCTGGAAGCGTTGCAGCTGGAATTACTGGATCAAGATGATCTTACCCTGGTGCGGAACTTTCAATATTATGTTGCCAATATTCAGCGGACAGGGGCGTCCTTCAATTTCATCATGCGGGATATTATTACGGATATCCAGAACCGGGGGGAACGGATGGCCGGTACCGTGGTGATTCTAGCGGTGATTCTCGCTTCCTTTTTTACTGTGGCCGCTTTCATCTTCGCCGTGGTTTTCAGCCGGAGAATCGCGTCCCGGATCGGCGGGATTGAATCCACCATGCGGACCGTGGCGGAGCGGGATCTTACCGCGCGCACCAGTGTAGGCACGAAGGATGAAATTGGGAGTCTGGGAAATCATATAAATCATGTTTTAGAGGAGATTCAGCAGTTTTTCCTGTCCGTCAAGGACGCAGCTGAACATGTAGGGCTCCTCAAAGAAACCTTGACTGCCGGTAGTCAGCAGTCCGCGTCGGAGGTAGAAGAAATTTCCCGGACTATCGAATCCATAAAGGAGCGGTTCCGGTATCTGGATTCCTCCATAAACGCCATCGCCAAACGGGTTGAGGAGATAAATGATCAGAACGAACACCTGAACACATATATGCAGGAGCAGTCGGGGGCGATTTCACAGACATCATCTTCCATCGAGGAGATCACTGCAAACATCGGCAGTGTGGCCCGCATCATCGAGGAACGGAAGAAGCAGTCCGTTCACCTGCTCCATACGGTACGGAACGGCGGAGACAAGGTACAGCTTACCAACGAAAAAATCCGCGACATCTCCAGGGAGGTGGCAAACATCTCGGAAATTATCGAAATAATTAACGGAATAGCCGATCAAACCTCCCTCTTGTCCATGAACGCGGCCATCGAAAGCGCCCATGCCGGAGAGGCGGGAAAAGGATTCGCCGTGGTGGCGGAAGAAATACGGAATCTGGCCGAGGGCACTACCGAACACGCGGGGAAAATCGGCGGGCTGCTCAACAGCATGGTGGAAAAGATTCAGGATGGTCTTAAGGCCAGTGATGAGAGCAGAAGCTCCTTCGATCAGATTGACGGCGGCATTTCCGATTTTACCCGTTCCTTCAACGAAATTTCCGCGGGAATGGATGAGCTTTCCGTGGGGTCCTCGGAGATCCTCCGGGTCACCGAACGGGTCCGGGAAATAACCGAAGGGATCCGGGAACAGACTGAATCGCTCCATTCGGGAAGCACCGATATCGGAAAAGCGGTTCAGGACATAATCTCGGTTTCTTCGGAAATCGTACACAGCATGGAGGAGATTGACGCCGGAGCCAAACAGATTCTGGAGTCGGTACAGCAGGTCGAACAGACCAGCCGGGAAAGCAAGGAGCGGATGGATTCTTTAAACTCTTACCTGGGCAGATTCACCACGGAAAATCCGGAAGATCACCCGAACACAGAGCCCATCGTCCGGGATTGATTCCCTTCCTTTCCTCTACTATAGTAAACCCATGAGTATCCTGATGAACCGCCGCGTTATCCTTTTGCCTCTGATGCTGCTCTTAGCTCTTCCCGTCACAGGTTTGAACAACCTGGACATGATTGCCAAAGACTCAAGAGAGTTCATGATGCTCCAGGACTTATCGCTCCAGGCGGGGACCGCTCCGATAAGCGGCTCCGGTCCTTATTGCCGTGAGGAAGTACTGGATTTCCTGGATAATATCCCGGCGGAGGCTCTCGACTCCCGGGGGCGAATACTCCGCGCCCGGCTCCGGGACCAGCTCGCTCCTGAAGCGCTCTTTACCTTTAATGACGGGCTGAGCATCGGTATTTCTCCGTCCCTGACTCTGGAAGCATCCCTCCGGACCGGCAGGGAGTTCGGGGGATGGGCTGTCCGTCCTGAGGAACGGACTCCCGCGGTAGAGTTGCCCCTCTCCCTGTGGCTGGGGCCGTGGTTTTACGCGGAAATGGAAGCGTCTCTCCGGGAGGATCCGTTTTCCGCCGCCCGGGAATCCTGGGGTGCGCTGAACGTCCCTTCCACGTTCAGCGCCGTGGACAATCACTATCCCTACCGGGCGTTTCTGAATGCCGGGGGGAGTCACTGGCTTCTCCGTTTCGGCCGGGACCGGCTCTCCTGGGGGAACGGCAGAACCGGGAATATGATTCTGTCGGATACAGCGCCTTACCACGACTTCGCCGAACTGACGTTTTTCTGGGATGTTTTCCAGTTCACCACCGCCGCTTTAAGTCTGGAATCGTGGAACGATGACGGAATCGCCGCTGACGAGTACCGGATGTATTTAAGCCACCGGTTCGAAGTACGTCTCTGGGACCGTCTTAATCTGGCTGTTACTGAAGGGATTTCCATCCGGGGGAAATATTTCGAGTTCCGGTATCTCAATCCTCTGATGGTGTATCATAACTGGTTCCTGAACGACCGGGACGGAAACATCATTTTTTCCCTGGAGGCGGAGTATACCCCCTGGAAATACTTTTCCGTGTACGGCCAGCTGTGCGCCGACACTATCACCAGCCGGTACGAGAAAGAGCGGTACGGCGCCGGGGCGGTTCCCGACGCGTTCGGCTACATTGCCGGCGTCAGAAGCTCGGTACCGCTTGGAAAGGGAAGTCTCCGGGGCGGATTCGAGTGGGCGTATACCGATCCCTGGATGTACATCGCGGAGGGGCAGCCCGATTTTACTCTGACCAGGAGATTCATCTCCAATTATCTCGGCAGAAAGATGCTCATTCATCTGCCCCTGGGATATTCTTTGGGACCCGACGGAACAGTGTACGATCTTTTTATCCAGTATGCCGCTGGATTTACCTGGCAGATTACCGCCGCTCTGCGGATTAAGCGCAAGGGTGAGATTGATCTGGGTACCCCCCTCGAAACCGGCGAAGAAGCGGTAGCCATGACCTCACCCACGGGGATACCGGAAACAGAAACGGTAGTTTCTCTGTCCGGGGAGTACCGGTTTCCCCTGGGAATAACCGCCGGAGGTGGTATATTCTTACAGGGAATCAAGAACCCCGGCCATGAAGCCGGTGCTTCTCTTTTGGACCTGCAGTTTTTGCTGCGTATAAAATACTCACTCAAATAAGAGTTTTTAGGAGAATATATGCCCCGCCGTTTTGTTTTTATTTATGTTTTTCTCTTTCTATTGATTCCGCCTCTTCTCTCTGCCCAGACGGTGCAGGATCCGAATGACCAGCTCTACCGGTACATTGACCGGTGGGAAGGGCTGGGGCTCATTACGCCTCCGCCGATTCGGCCCTATCCCCTTCAGACGGTCAAGTTTCTGCTTAAGGAGGTGATCGGGAACGGACCGGCCGATGAGGCGGAAATAGCCGAGGCTTATCTTTCCGGGTTTGAGGATGATGCATATTTCGGTTTTTCGGTCCTTCACGAAAACAGATTCGGCACGGACGGTTTCTACGCCCATACCGGCGGCCAGATCCGGCTCTGGTACGCGCCTCACCCGATCGTTTCCGCGCTTGGACAGTTCAACCTGCTCCTTGTGGACCGGGCCGCCGGATATCTCCTCCCGGAAGGAGAGCGCCGGATGATGGACTGGATCGAGGACTGGTCGGATGTCGATCTATTCGGACGGAATCTGCTGGTCAGGCAGGGTTTTGTGACAGACCTCTCTGTCGGGCTTCCAAATCTGTACTTTCAGACCGGGATCATGCGTTCTTCGTTCGGGCCTTTTTGGGAAGACGGTGCGGTTCTTAGTCCCCAGGCCCCCTTCGCCGGAAGGTTCTCGTTTGTTTGGGATTCGGGGCCCCTGGGGGTAACCATTACCCTGCTTCCCATAACCGCTACCGACGATGACGGCGAAGGGAGTTTTTACCCGGAGAAATATTTCATCATGCATTCCGGTACGATACGGCCGGCGTCCTGGGTGGAGCTTTCCCTCTTTGAATCGGTGGTGTGGGGAGGACGGGCAGAACTGCTCTACTTTATTCCGCTGTCCGCGTTCTTTCACAGCCAGTCTTTCGGCGGTTTTTCGGACAATTCCTGCCTTGGTCTTTCCGCCGTGTTCAAACCGGTCCAAAACATGCGGATTCCCATCCTCCTCTACACCGATGATGTGCACTTTAACGATCTCGCCCGGTTCGATTTCAAGACCAAGTACAAAATCGCCCTCCAGACAGGCGTTTCCTGGTTTCCCTTTACCGGTCCCTTCCGGGAACTCTCCGCCGATTATCTGATGGTGACCCCCTACACCTACTCCCACCGTGACCAGATCGCCGGGGCGCCTAACTACTCGAACTACACCCATATGGGTACTCCCCTTGGGCCGTCCCTGGACCCCAATTCAGACCGGTTTACATTGGACGCGTCAGTTTCGCCGCTTCCGTTTTTTAATATCGGGTTCCGGTTCCGGACCATCCGCCACGGCAACGCTTCCGCGGGGATCACTGACGGGGACGGAACGATATTCGACGACGGCTACGACGATTCCGGCAGCCCGACATTCCAGTCCGAGACCCGGTTCCTCTCCCAGGATGTGCTGGAAAAAACATTGCAGCTCAGGTTAGATGCTGATTACACCCTGTGGAAGAAATGGGGCCGCCTCCGGGGTGAGCTGGGCTACACCTTTGAACGGATTCTGAACGCCGGTCTTGTTCAGGGAGAGCTGGAACTGAATCACTACTTTTCCCTGTCCCTGGGATACCAGTACTGACCGGCATGATAGAATTCCGGGAAGACCACGCGGTCCTTCGGATACAGGCGCAGGGCACTGGAGGCTCTATTGATTTGTCGGCGGAATTGCCGGACGAACCCGCCGGTATCGGTTCCGGCGTCTCCTATAACGTTACCCTCCGGAATACCGGAACCGGTCTGTGGCGGGGAACGGCTGTGTGTACGGCTTCCCTGGAATCCGGAGGTCCTGACCCGTTCTTTCTCCTGCCGTCCTTTATATACGGTACCAACCGGTCGGACCAGCCTGTCCATGAAAAAGCGAAAATGTGGCCCCGGATACGGCCGGGTGATCCCGACCCGCCGTTCTCTCCCCGGTTTACCGTCCGCGCGGACCGGCTGACCCATCCGGCTGCCTGCGTCCGGGCGGGTTCGGCCGCCGCGGCCGTGACCGGTCCTCCATCACTTTCTGTTCCCGGCGCGGACGCGACTGTCCCGTCCGGTTTCGGCTGTTTTTGGGATGAAAGCGGCGCCGGTGTTATATATACGGCGGGCTGCAGGAATCAGCCGTGGCTGTATAAGGGATCCCGGATTGAACAGGATAATTCCGGGGAAGGTCTGATTGAGATACCGCCTGGTGAGTTCTTTGTTTTCCGAATCACCTTCTTCAGTGAAGGGTGCGGGAACCGGGAGAACCACGGGATATTTGCCCCCCTGATTAAAGAAGTTTACCGGTTCTATCATCAGACTCCCCGGAAAGCCGCCTCCCTAAAGGAGGGGGTGCGGGAGCTGGTGCGGCCGCTCTTTGAGGACGCATTCAACAGGGAGGCCCGGAACTACTGCACCACCCTGACCGAGAAGGAGGGGAATGCGGTACAGGACACCGGAAGCTTCAGCATCAGCTGGACCGGGGGAACCCAGGCCGCGTGTCCTTTGCTTTTGGCAGGGCTCAGACTGGGTAATGAGGAGATGCGGGCTCAGGCGGCATCGTGTATCGATCACATCGTGGAAACCGGGCTCAACCCAGATTCCGGACTTCCCTTTGACGCCTGGAGCGGCGGCGAATGGACGGTGGACGGGTGGTGGAGCCGGTATGTCTGGTCCCTGGAAGGGAAGCGGGGGCACTCGTCCTATCTTATCGGCCAGGCCCTATACTATATCCTGAAAGGGTACCACTGGGAGCGGAAAATCGGAGATACCCCGCGGCAGCACTGGCTGGGATTCGCGGAAGAGGTGATCGAACGGATTGAGGGAACCAAAAACCGGTCAGGTGAATATCCGTACCGGTGGTCGGCAGAGACGGGCGCCGCCGAGGAGTACGATTCCTTCTGCGGAGCCTGGTGTCTGGCTGCCAGGGCCTATCTGCTTGTGCTTACCGGAAACAAGGACCTTCTGCCGGGCTGCCGGGAAAGTTTCCGCCATTACCGGATGGAATATGTAACAAAGATGCTCTGTTACGGCGCCCCTCACGACACCTGGAAAGCTCCGGATGAGGAGGGCATCCTTGCCTTCGCGAAGGCGGCCAGACTGCTCCACGAATATTCCGGAGATGTCGAATTCCTAGACGGCCTCAGGGAAGCCCTTGATTACGAGTTCACCTGGAAGTACTGCTATAACACCGATCCGGGAATCCCGCCCCTGTCCGGTCTGAACTGGTCCTCATCCGGCGGTTCGGTTACCTCTACGGCTAATCAGTGTGTGCATCCCATGGGAAATATGATTGCCGATGAAATCCTCTACTGCTGGGACCGTACCGGTGATGCATATTACCGTTCCCGCCTTGAAGACACCGTTCTGTGGGGGCTGCAGACCTATAACCGCTGCTTCCGCGAATATGGTCACGGGAAGGCCGGCTGGCTTTCCGAGCGGTTCGACGCGTCCCGGGTTACCGTACAGTTTCCCTACCCGGACGGGAAACCGGCATCCACCTGGTTCGTGTACCACCCCTGGGCGGCGGGATGTATTCTTGAATCTCTGTCCGGCGATTTGTGGGACCGTACGGATTTTAATTTTTGACGATAAACATATATGGTTTAAGACATCACAAAATATCTCTTGTTTAAAAGTCACATCTATATCATTATAAAAAACAGAACTGTAATGAATAATAATATTTCTACCAAGGAATTATTGTACGGAATCATGATCTCTCTTAGGCCGGATGCAGCCGTGTTTAATCAATTGGCCGCTCTGTGTGCTCCATTTAATATAAGCGAAACTACGCTCCGTACGAACTTATCACGAATGGCGAGTAATAGACTTATAGAGGTAAATAGAAAAGGAAAAACGGCTCTTTATTCTCTTACCGGAAGAAGCAGAAGGATCGGCAAAAACGTCGCTGCCGGATTTACGCGGAATGCGGATCCAAACTGGACCGGGGCTTACTGGGGTATAGGTTTTTCCGTGCCGGAATCACAAAGTCCGGCACGGCATAAAATACGTACTAAATTAGAAGCATACCGGTATGCTTCATGGATTCCAGGTCTTTGGATACGGCCTGAGCTCGAAAACGAAGAGCCCTATAATGGGCTGGATGATTTTGGAAATAACGGTTTCTGTAAATTACTGAAGTTCAGACCCCGTCTTCCTCTCAGTAAAGAGGATATTTATTCTATGTGGAAGCTGGACAAGAAAGCAGAGACGATGAAAACCGTTCAGAACGATCTTGAAGCGGAACTGTCTCAAGTGAATGACTTAAAACCGCTGGAAGCATTTAAAAAAAGGATGATTGTCGGCAAGACCGTCATTCAGACACTTTCATCGGATCCCCTCTTGCCGAAAGAAATGCTCCCGGCAAATTGGCCGGGACAAAAGCTCCGGATTTTATTCAATAAATGGCAGGAAGCAGTGGAGCCGAAAGCCGAAGAATTTTATAAACCGATTTTGGAAATGGAGGAAAAAAAATGACCGGAAGTAAGGAAATACCCCCAAAAACCCGGGAGCGGCTTCTTGACTCAAACATCCCTAGGGTTACATACATGGCACAAAAGCTCTTTGGATTAAAAGCGGAGCGTGAAATACTCTACTCGGACAGCTTAGTCCACAGGCTTACCGAATCCTTGAAGGGATGGAATGATGAAATCCTGTAGCAGCATAATAAACCGGATCTCTTCATGCATCGGCTCCGCCTTCTATCTGATATCGGGGTCACCGCGGACTTTGAACCATTAAAGCCGATAATTGATATCATTTTAGAATCATTCGGCAGCAGGAATACCCCAACTATCAATATACTGATACCGAAAGTCTTCCGCGGAACCGGGCAAGTGGAAAAAACCTGGATCATCTGTGATTATCCGCAGATCCTATATTCCCTGCTCAAGATGGGGGTCAAGAACGGCAGAACAACCGCTTCCCTTGAGTATTTAGCATGATGGGGAAAAGAAAACGGATACCCCTGTATTTCGGACATGCCGAAGTTTAGAGGACCCGGACCGGCGGATGATTTCTGTCCTATCGCAAGTCTTTACGCCCTCAAGGCCCTGAACCAGGATGAAGAGACCCGGAAATCGGAGGCCGCCCATTCTTCCGCCGAATCTCTGCTCAGGCATTGGGAGGAGCGGGGCAGGGTGAAGCACTTTCTCTTCGGCATCGGAACGGATTACAAAAAACTAAAATACCCCCGGATCAGGGAGATGGGAGAAACAGTGCTCAATAAAGCAGATCCGAAGCTTCAGTTTTTTCCGGAGAGCATGTACCGCTTCTATAAAGAGGAAGATTTTGCCAACAAGAAAGAGGCATCACCGACCCTCACTGTAACCGCCCTTCCCGTTTTGAACCGTGTCGGCTTGGTTGGGGTTTCCGGGTGAATAGTTCCGGATTTTGAATTACTAACCCGGCACCCTCTTTACTAAACCCTTTTATCTATCTATGATGACAGAATGAAACGGAACTCTGCAAGTCTGAACGGTCTCTGGAATTTCGTGATCGATCCCCATGACCGGGGAGAAGATTGGGCTGAATACTGGAAAGAACACCCCGATCCGTCCCATGCCTTTATGAAAGGGTTTGACGTTATCCGGTGGGATCAGGTGACCGTGCCGTCTTCCTGGAACCGGGAGGGCACCAGCCTGGAGTGGTATCAGGGAATCGGGTGGTATGCCCGTCATTTCGAACTCGACGATTTCCGGGACGGGAGCCGCTCCTTTATCCGGCTTGAATCGGTGAATTACCGGGCTTCGGTTTGGCTCAACGGCAGTCTTCTGGGAACCCATGAAGGGGGATATACCCCGTTTGAGTTTGAATGCACCGGCGCGGTCCGGACCGGGAAAAATTATCTGTGCGTCAGTGCCGATAACCGGATGCCCCGGGATTCCACGGTACCGGTGGTGGGCTGGATGAACTACGGCGGGATTATACGGGATGTGAGTCTTTATTCCACGGGACCAGGAAAAATCACCGGGGTTACCATCGTCTCTCCGGCTCCTGACCAATCCGGACGGGGAGAAATAACCGTAACCGTAAGGGCCGACGGAGCGGTAGAGCCGGACCGGTACCGGGCGGAGTACACGGTAAAAGGTCCGGGAGGAAGTACAAAAGTTTCCGGATCAGCTTCGATCGCCGGGGACGGGGACGTTGTTTTCACCGCCGTTGTTTCCGGCCCGGAGCTTTGGTCGCCGGAAAACCCGGTGCTGTACCGGCTGGAGCTGGAGCTGTTCGCCGGAGACAACGATCCCGGGCCGGCGGTGCCCTCCGACCGGATAACCGAGACATTCGGATTCAGGACGGTTGGGCTGAGTAAAGACGGATTTTCTCTCAACGGAGAGCCGATATACATTCGTGGTATAAGCCGGCACGATGAACATCCGGCCTGCGGCCGGACGGTGCCGGAGAATCAGATCAGGTCCGATCTGGAAGATATAAAAAGTCTGGGACTGAACGCGGTGCGGCTGGTCCATTATCCCCATGATCCGAAGGTTCTGGATTTGGCGGATCAGCTGGGACTGCTGGTCTGGTGTGAACCCCCGGTCTACTGGCATGCCGATTTTTCCCTGGAAAAAACCCGGAAGCTCTATCTCCAGCAGACTGAGGAGATGGTGACCCGGGACATAAATCATCCTTCTGTTTTTGTGTGGGGTCTGGGAAACGAAATCCACACCCAGCGGGATGAGACGGTATCCGCCATGGCGGCGGTACAGCGTGGGGTGACCCGGCTTGATTCGACCCGACCTTCGGTTTTCGCGTCCTGGTTTCTTAAGCCTGAAGAAAACCGGGCGCTGGACCTTTTCTCCTGTGTCTGTGTAAACAAGTACGCCGGCTGGTACGGC
>CAZUAE010000026.1:0-16579 GCA_964618265.1 uncultured Spirochaetales bacterium
CGGCACATCTTCGGTCACCTGAAAAAACCTGCTCGATGGATACGGCGGATATGGCGATTTCAGTATGAGAATCCTCCGGGGTTTAATTTTGGTGAAATGAAACTCAGCGACAAGGTTATGGCGCTCCCGCCGGGTCACCTGGCTAAACACCTATTGGCGTAGGCCACCATGGTGCTAAACTTAACAATTAACAAAGAGATGAGGTGCAACAAGAAAATTGGCAACAGTACCCTAATAATCCCAATCGGGAGCAGGAGCTGGAAGTTGAACAAACGAATCAAGCTCCTCAATCAATTCAGCCGATCCATTAAAACTCCCCAGTCCAGAGAGAACTTCAGCTGAAACTGCTCCCAGCCAAAAACGGGTTAAATCGTTAACGCTTGAATAGAGGATTGGCAGCCCCTCACGGTGACCCGGTTCAGCATGAGACGATTCACCAAGGCTGATAATATAATCACCGTTACAGCCGCGCCAGGCTGTTTTCTCGTCTAGGTATTTTTCTATTGGATCGCTCAAGGTAAGATTAAATTCCAGCCTGTCTCGAATCTTAAATGCGGAGATACAAGATATAACATCCAGAATTCTGAGCTGCCAATAGGCGATGGCTGCAGATCGGGCCTGATACTTTGCCTGCTGTGTTACAGTATAGAGCTGAAAGGGTTTTTTGATCAGGCTTTGAATCTGAATGCCCCGAGGTTCCCGCATACGTATTTGCCTAACCTGGTCACCTAACCCCCGGATCAGGGCCATAAGTTCCCGGAACTGAGGTATTGTGGAGTAAACCAAAAGGTCCACGTGATATGGACCGAACTCACCATCTCCATGACCAACAAAAAAATGGGTCAGTTTTCCATTTTCCCGATATCCAAGTCCAAAGGTCTTTTTGCTGAAAAGCATATCGGCTTGAGTGATTTCTTCAGGAAGAAGGTCTGTAGCGCCGTGGGTTTTCCTTCGGTTCAGCCTGGCTTCGTGAATTTCCTTATAATTATCAATGCTTAGTCGAACCGGTGTTCTAGGTTTTCCCATATTTTTAAGCCATGCCGGATCAAAACGGATGAGGTGTTCATATGATCCGTTGCCGTATCCGAGACGGTCGTAGAACCCTTGTTCAAAGATTCCGAGTCCGCTCAGCTGTTTACCCTCTTCAGCCTGGGCAGCCAAACAACGGGCCAGAGTTGAAGACGCAGCATTCAAATTCCTGGCGATCCTGCTGGTGGTAACCCCCGTTATAGCAGCCAGCTTAAGAGGTGTTCCGGTATGGTGCAGGGTTCCCGGAGTACTCAGGACGAGACATTCCGCTTCACCGTTCAACTCAAACACCCACGCGTCTGAGGCCTTTATCAGTTTTGCCTGGGCATCCAGCTCGTTTTTCTCCTGAGAAATCCAGCCGCACTCTTGCCACATCCGTTGTGCCGCCTTTTTATCTTTACGGGGACGGTACCGTCTTATGGTTTTTGACATGCCGATATTCTACATTGAAATCAACAATTTTAGCAACTCTCTGTATTCTTACCGGACCCCGGTGTACCGGCACACGATTACCAGACACCCAACGTTCTCATTAAAACTTACCATGCGCAGATTGCGAATAAGAAGCAATTTGATAACAAAAAACTGCTACTCCGGAGAAATGCACGTTTTCAAAAAAGAGGCCTCCTGAGAAGGAGGAAATCTCATTTTATACCTTTAGGCAACAGAAAAAAGGCATGATTCTCAGGAAAAGCCGTAAACTAATCGAATAAAATGAGAATTCCCCCTTTCATCTTAGGAAGAAGGCTTTTAAATTGCAGATTTAGACAATAAAGTGACCCCCGTGTTTGTGAAATCGTGGATTAGATTGCACAATAAAGGCAAACACGCCACATACAAACAGGAGGCCGCTATGAACAATGAAATTTATGCGGGAATGGATGCCCACAAGGAAACGGTATTTATCGTCGGATATAAGGATGCCGAACAAATCCCGTCGATAGTCGTCCAGAAGAAAAACAGAGAGTATGAGCTGCGCAAGTATTTTAAAAAACTTCAACAGAAGGGAGAGCTGTTGTGTTGCTATGAAACAGGATTTAGCGGTTTTAGCACCTATCGAATGCTTGGACCGACAAACGGGACGCCGACATGCTTGCCCGTAATTTACGGTCCGGACAGTTAACGGGGGTCAACATTCCTACCAAAGCGGATGAGGCGGCACGAAGACCCACTCAACTGATGAGTTATATCGGATTAGTACCAAGTGAACACTCCAGTGGAGAACGTCGTCGTCAGAATGGTATTACACAAGCGGGAAATAAGCGTCTGAGACGACTATTGGTAGAAAGCGCATGGCATTGTCGCGTTTATGATCCCTCCCCAAAACGACTGATACATCGAAGACGGGAGGTGGATCCGCAAATAAAAGTGTATGCCGACAAGGCAGGGAAAAGACTTTCGTGACGATATAAACACCCCCTGTATACTTGAAAACCTTCACAGAAGGTGGCTGCGGCAATTGCGCGTGAACTGGTTTTACTGTAGAACGCTTGACAAGGGTCACAACATATCAGAATTGCTGCCCGAGAAGGCTCTGTTCTACTCAGGGTTGCGCCACGGCGGCAGAATTTTTTATAATTACGGAGCTCGTCCGGACAGAAGAGCTGTATTTAAGGAAAAGGCGGGTGATTGGAGAAACTACATGGTCACCAGAGAGCAGCGGCTCCAGCGGAAGAAGGCAAACAGCCTGCTATCCTTTTTAAACAAATTAGACCCGAAAAAATATAGCGTCTATAAAAACATCGAAGAATGGGAAGCGAGGGATGCAGAGTATACAGCTCCTGGTCAGCTAAAATACCGGTCGACCTGGAGACCCATCAGACTACGGGAAATCTGGGACGGGGAAACCGTGCTGTTCCGTACCACGGTCCGGCTGACGGAAGAGTTTTCCGGCCTTAGTGTCTGGCTGCTCTTCGCAAATCAGGGCGAATCTTTGGCGTACGTTAACGGGAAACCTACAGGGGGACTCGATCTGCACCATGACCGGCTTCTCCTGTCTCCCCGCGCAGTCGGGGACGAACAATACGAAATTGTGATTGAATCTACCATCCCCAGACAGAAACAGGAACACGGGAAAAACCGGGGTATAGAACCGCTGCCCCTGATTTTTGAGAAAGCCGCCTTGGTTTCCATGGATAGGAAGATCGAGACATTCCTTTTGGATACAGAATTGGTCTTTGAACGGTCTCTCCTTGGAAACGATCCGATAATAGATGAACTCACCTTTACAATTCTTTCAGAAATCAGGCCGGAGGACCCGCCTCCGGGATTCCTTCAATCGGCTGAGCGGCTTTCATTAAAAATTGCTGAAACCCTCGAAGGTAGAAACGGTTATCCCGGAGACAAAAACCAATTACAGGATAAACTTCCAGTCACCATAACTTCAGTAGGGCATTCCCACATTGATCTGGCCTACCTTTGGCCGGTCAAGGAAACAGTACGAAAGTGTGCCCGCACCTTTTCTTCAATGCTGGCCCTGATGGATGAATATCCGGACTTTACCTTTTCACAGAGTCAACCCTATCTTTATAAACTCACCAAGAAATATTATCCTCAAGTTTACAACAGAATAAAGGAGAGAATAAAAGAGGGACGATGGGAAGTAACCGGTGGAATGTACATAGAACCGGACTGTAATATCCCCGGCGGCGAGTCATTCGTAAGACAGCTCCTTTACGGTTCCCGATTTATCCAGAAGGAGTTCGGACACTCCACATCGGTATGCTGGCTGCCGGACACCTTCGGGTTCTGTGCTACCCTCCCTCAGATACTCGTCAAGGCGGGGTTCCGTTCATTTTACACCACAAAACTGATGGCCAACGACACAAACGAGTTTCCCCATAATCTCTTCTATTGGGAGGGAATAGACACAAGCCGGATCCTCACAGTGGCAGGTAGCTTCGGTGCTTACAGCGGTTCCATGGAGCAGGAACAGATTCAGTACGGTATCCGGACAAATCATGAAATGGACCGGTATAGTGGACTGCTCTATCCCTATGGTCATGGAGACGGAGGCGGTGGTGTAACCAGGGAAATGATAGAAAAACAAAAACGGCTTCCGGAATTGGGACTGACTCCGGAACTTATAAACGGTTCGGTGGAGGGATACTTCGATTCGGTTCACCGCTCCGGTCCCGACTTACCGGTGTGGAAGGATGAGCTTTACTTCGAGTATCACCGGGGAGTTTATACATCCCAGGCCGGATTAAAACAGCTTAACCGAAGATGCGAGGAGACCCTGAAGGAGGCGGAACTCCTTACGGTACTATCGGATAAAAATAATGCCGAGACCCGGAAAAATCTTGACGAATGGTGGGAGCTTGTTTTAATCAATCAGTTTCATGATATATTAACAGGATCCTGCATCGCCGAGGCTGCGGCAACAGCGGAAACGGAATTATCACAAGTATTAACGGAAGCTGAATTCTTTCGGGAAGGCTGCCTTAAGAGGCTTTTCGGCGGAAAAGGTTTTGAGAAAAGGGGTACATCCGATAAGCACCCCGGCTATCTCACGGTATTTAACTCCCTTTCCTTTACCCGTAACGGTTATGTTATGCTGGACACTGATTCACCGGTCAGCGTAATTGATCAGATTTCAGGGGCAAAAATTCCGGCATATCCGGCGGAACGGGGAAAGGTTTTAATCAAGGTAGAAAACATTCCGGCATTCGGATTCAAATCCTACCGTATCGTGCCGCAAAAAGGCAATGATGAAAACAGCCGGGATGATCAAAGTGACCTTACAGCCTTGCGGATAAAAGAGTCTCCGGAAGAAATCACCATACGCAACCGGTACTTTACAGCAGTACTGAACCGTGTTTCCGGTGCCCTAACGTCCCTCTACGACAGGAAAGCAGACCGGGAAGTACTTACCGGCGGAGGTTGCGATCTGGAACTTCTGAATGATGTCTACACCTATAACGATGCATGGAACGTGCATAAAGAAACCCTTGAAAGAGGACAACCCTTAGGTGGAGCTGTTTCCGCGCGGGTGACCGTGCAGAATCCGCTGCAGATTACAATTGAAATGGTACGGCGGTTCGGGAACTCCAGGCTTAAGCAGCGTATCCGGGTCTACCGGGATTCCCGGCGTATCGATTTCGAGACCTGGGTAGACTGGAAGGAAAACGGAAAACTCCTCAAGGCAGCTGTCTATCCCCGGACCGATGCAGAAGAAGCGGTCTACGATATCCCCTTCGGAACCATCAGCAGGTCCGTGAATCCTAAGAACTCCCGGGAATATGCCAAACATGAAGTGTCCGGACACAAATGGGCAGATCTATCCGACGGATCTTACGGTGTCGCAGTTTTAAACCGCGAGAAATACGGTTGGGACATCCGGGGCAACCGGATGCGTTTGAGTCTTCTTAAGTCATCAAACTTTCCGGATCCTGACAGCGACCGTCGGGAACATCATTTTACCTACTCCATCTTTCCCCACCCGGGAGATTGGAAAATCGCAGAGATCGACAAGGAAGCTTTAGCTGTAAACACACCGCTGCTGTCCTTCCGAGAGAAAAAGCGTAGTCTGCCTCAAAATTCAGCAGCATCAGCCTCGGCATTTTCACTGAACGGCACCGGTGTCTATGTATCAGCGGTAAAGCCTGCCGCAGACGGTAGCGGCGATACGGTGGTCCGTATTCATGAGTACCACGGGAGCACCGCGGATATACGCCTGGAACTGTACTTTGTAAAAATTGAAAGTCTTTGGGAATGTGATCTGCTGGAAGAACCTTTAGAACAGGACGGGCAACCGTTAAAAACGGACGGTTCATCAGTATCCGTTACCCTAAAGCCCTATGAGATAAAAACACTTAGAATAGCCGGAAAATTACAGAAAGGCTGGAACAGAACGAAAGAGAAAAACCATCATGCCGAATAAGAAAAAACCCAATGTGCTATGGATAATGGCTGATCAGATGCGGGCTGACTGCATGGGAATCATGGGAAACGAGCATGTCATCACCCCGAATCTGGACGCCCTGGCTAAAAATGGATGCCTCTTCGAACACGCCTTTACGCAGGCGCCGCTTTGCGGACCCAGCCGGGCAGGACTCTTTACCGGCAGGTACGCCCATGCCCACGGTGTTTGGTGGAACGGCATTCACATTTCCGATAGATTTCCCCTTCTTCCCCGAATCCTGCGGGAGAACGGGTATACCACTGCCTTGGTGGGTAAACTTCACTTTTGGCCTCCCGGTAAAGATTTCGGTTTCCATTACGAAGAACTTCACGAGGAGGGACTGCCTAAGGATTCACCATTGTCGGCATACGAAACATTTCTTAAAAAGCACGGAAAACTGGAGGAATACCGGAATCATAATGTAGAGTGGATAAACCGGAAAAATGTAACAGGACTCTGCAAGATGGAGGAAGAGTACGAGGAAACGAACTGGGTGTCGAAAAGGGCATGCGATTATATTAAGAGTGCGGGAGATGAACCCTTCTTCCTCTATGCCTCCTTCAAAAAACCTCATACTCCCTTCTCTCCCCTGCCCCGTTACGCGGAATTATATAAGGATGTTGATGTTCCGCCGCCGCCGTTTTCCAGGGAAGAGTGGTCAACTATACCGCCAAGAATTCCTGCAACACCGGCACTGACGGGCCGCCACGATCTTACCCCAGAAGAACTGGCACAAGCCCGGCGCCACTACTACGCCCTATGCACTCAGGTTGACGCCAATGCGGGAAGGATCCTTCAGTGCCTGGAAGACGCGGGACTGAAAGATTCTACTATAGTAATATTCACCTCCGACCACGGAGAATACGCAGGAGAGCATGGTCTGATAGGGAAAGGCGAATGTTACGACGGCGCATTGCGGGTACCCCTTATCATGAGGTTACCGGGGATGACGGCGAAACAGGATACCAGAACTGAAAAGAACCGGACAGCCAACGGTAACCGCGGCTCACGCTATTCCACACTGGTGGAAAACATCGATATTATGCCCACCCTCTTAGAACTCTGCGGAATTGATAATCCTATGACCGTTCAGGGTAAATCTCTCCTCCCCTTGCTGCGGGGAGAAACAACTGTCCATAAGGAGCAGATTTTTTCCGAATGGATTACTCATGCCCTAAGCGGGAATCTCCAGGACCTGCTGGACGTGACCCCCTGCCGGACCGTAAAAGCAGTCCGTACCGGAAAGTGGAAGTACGTCCATTATGCCGGGGAGCCGGGAGAACTTTACGACCTAAAAACAGACCCGGGGGAGCAGAACAATCTCTTCGGGTTAGCGGAATATTCAGAAATTATTACAGAGATGCGGCTGCGCCTTTTAGACTGGCTCTTAAAAACCGAAGACCAGAAACCTTCGCCTCCGGGATACTACAACCGGGAAAGCCGCTGTATTTAAATCCGGTCCATCTCTTTCCGGAGGATCTCCACCCAGCGGCGGGCGTTCTCGGGGTTGCCGCTGGGTGTGATTGTCCTTCATGATGATTTCGGTATGATTATTTCTGGTGATGGATAGATATTCCCGCGTTTCTCTGCGGAGATAATCTTCGTCGAGAACTGGCTGGGCTAATGGGGAAGGCTTCAGTTTTAAGGAATAGATGCAGTCCTTTCCCAGCATATCACTCATGGCATGTTTATCGGCCCAGGGAGACACCGAAACCCTTTACGGGTGCTTCCCAGGTATAAGCACCTAAGGCAGCATCACTTTTTATCTTTTCTCCAGAGAGCCCCCACCCGCTGTCGCTATAATCGTAGGTTGCCGGGAACTTTGCACGGATTACCTTATCATTCTTAAGTACCGACCCCCAATGGATTTCCTTTCGAAGATACATCTCCCATATTCGGTAGAGGGGATTTTCACACAAAATAATGTCCTGGGTGATGATTTCGTTCCATCCGTTTTCCGGATCTATAAACACCAGAGGCCGGGGTATTCTGGAGGCTGTTATGCCGGTACCAGGGCTCTTTTTTTTCTTGTTCCAAAGGGCGGGCGGCAAGTTCCGCAAACCTCTATGCAAGTTCCCGGAGTAAATGCTTTTCCCGTGCAGTCGGTTTCTTCATGTTTTTGATGGCATGGAAATTGACTGCCCCCGCTGCGGTCTGTTCTGAAGAAGGATCTGTTTTCATGATGCCTCCCAGTATAGCCCATTACAGACAAATCAGCAATCACGCCGGCGGTCCACCTGTCAAGACGAACTAAGACAACCAAGACGAAGCGTCTTGACTAATCATATAAAATTTGATTAAGTAGTTTCCATTAGTTACCTTGCTCTTTACATAGGATTTCTTCTCTCGGAAAAGTAAATGAGAAGCAGCACAGCAGGATTTATTAAGATAACAAGCAGCATGTTTAAAATGAATCGCTGGTTTATTTCATAAAATCCTGCAATTTTCGCATCATCTTTTCGTAAAATTAATCTAGTAAAAAGAGGTAGACATTGCTATCCTCTAAAAGGATAAGTAAAACAGAATATTACCGGGAAATGATCCGGTAAAAAGGAAGCAAATGAATGTCTAAAAACATTTATGTAGGAAACATGAACTACGACACAAGTGAAGATGAGCTTAGGAATCTTTTTGAACAGTACGGAACGGTAAACTCGGTCAAAATAATTACCGACCGGAACACAGGAAACTCAAAGGGATTCGGTTTTGTGGAGATGGAAAACAACGAAGAAGGCGATGCAGCCATCGCCGCTCTTAACGCTCAAGAAATGGGCGGCCGGCAGCTCAAGGTTAACGAAGCTATGGACCGTCCCCGGAAAAAACGGAACGACTGGTAGGCTTTAAAAAAAATCAGGAACGGCGCGGCGAATTCCGCGTCTATTTATGTTGGAACAGGATAACTCCTTAATAACCTCAGTAAGTACAACGATGGGCTTCATCCGCAAAAGCTTTAATCAATTCTACATCAGCATCGAAAAAATGATCGGAAGGTGAGAGGATAAATCCTCCTCCTGTTCCAGCGGCATCAAAACATCTGCGCACTTCATCTTTTACAGCTTCCGGGGTCGTGTCTTTAAAAAAGTGAAACTGGTCAAATCCGCCGATCATGCAAACCTTGTCCCCAATCCGCCTCTTCGCTTCCGCGATATCAGTATCTCCCCCCATAGCTTCGGGGGTGAAGGTCTCCATGGCGTCAGGATTCATCGCGGTGATGTTTTCCAGAATCGGCATCATGCCGCCGCAGGTATGATACACGATGCGCTGTCCCGCCTCGTGGGATTCCCGGATCAGTTCCGTATCGTAAGGGGCAACGAACCGGTCAAAGATATCCGGAGAAATTACTGTAGTAGAGGCATCCCCGCCACCTAATTCAAGAATATCATACTTTGCCCCTTTTAAAGACCGGACATAAACACGTTTCCTTTCCAGGAGTATTTTTAAAAGTTCACGGACCCATTCGGGATCATCGAAGGATGCCATTATCAGCTTTTCTATTCCCACCATGCAGGCAGCATCCTGCCAGCACCCGGGCTGGCCGAAAACGTCAAAGGGGGGCAGAAATGCCCGTATCAGCGCTTTATCGCCATAGCGATCTGCGATTTTGTTCAATTCCTCCACGTCGCATATAGGATGGGTACCGTATTCGGCGATCAATTCGATATCGTTCTTTTCTTTAATAAGATGTTCCGAAACCCAAGTGGTATAATCGTTAGACTGGATTACCGCGCTTAAGTTCCCTTTCGGTGTTACAATGGTGGCTCTAGTAGTTTTGTAGGCGGGATCTTGCAGTTCTTTGAATTCCATCCGCCAATTGTCACTGAATATACGTTTACCCTCCAGAAACCCCACATCACCCTGATCAGGATCAGCATATTCTCCCCGGTTTTCATCAGCCTTAAGCGGAAAAGGCCACACGATGGGGTCAAGGCCGAAATAGTCAAAAAACTCATCGCTGCTTATCCCGTTCATATACTTGTCTAAAAAGTAAGGCATCACGTGATGGGTAGTGACGGGTAACCGGTCCGGTGTCTTTCCTGCGATCGCCGTTAAAAGTCTTTCTTTTGAGCTCATATTCTGCATTTCAATAACCTCTTTCTATATCTGGTATAAAGGTAATATTCGATTCAATCCTATTTTTCGTCAAGGAATTGAAGACTGGATGACCTTTTTGTGCTGTCAGTTCCGCCGACATTTCAGGCAGGCATCCCATTCATGAAGAAAAAGAGACCGCGGTTCCTTTTCCGGCAAAAGTTTTCCGGAAGGGGTCGTCATACTCGATCAGCTGTTCCGCGAGAAGCTCCCGCATCTCTTTAAGGGTTTGTCTGGTCTCCGGTGATTCATCCTCATACCGGGCCAGATTTTCCAGTTCCAGCGGATCCTTTTCAACATCAAACAGCTGGGTATACCGCTCTCCTTCGACAGAGTACTCGATCAGCTTTCGCGGTCCCTGTCTTAAGGCACGCTGCCACTTCCGGTAACCAAAGGTCATTGTTTCCCGGACCATCCGGGAAGTTCCTTCTATTATCGGAAGAAGACTTTTACCTTCCACGCTTTTGGGCAGATCCACCCCGGCCGCCTCGCACAGGGTCGGAAATATATCGAAAAGATAACAGAAGCCTTCAGTCTTTTTCCCCCGGGGAATTCCGGGACCGGAAAAAATCAGGGGAACTCCGACTGAGTGTTCATACAGATTCTGCTTACCCATGAGCCCGTGCTGCCCCACGGCAAGCCCGTTATCTCCTGAAAAAACGATGATGGTCTCGCCGGTCAAACCGTTTTGTTCCAGCGCAGCCAGGATTCTTCCGATCTGCGCGTCGGCATGGGAAATGATGGCGTAATAGTCGGACAGATGGTCCTGTACCGCACGTTCCCTTCTAGGCCAGGCTTCGAGTGCTTCATCCCGTACCCGGAGTTCACCGTTGTCAAAAGGGTGATTCGGCAGGAAATTTCCGGGAACCGCAACATTCCCGGGTCCGTACATCTCTTCGAATTTATTCGGCGCTTCCCGGGGATCGTGGGGCGCCACAAAAGAAACATAGAGGAGAAAGGGATCATCTTTATCGTATCCATCCAGAAAATCCACCGCCGCGTCCGCAAAAAGCTCGCTTGAATGAACACCTCCGGCACCGGGTCCGATGGGCACTTTGGTCTTTTTATCGGCGGCAAGCATATAACCGGTCTCGTTGGGATATTTGCTGGAAGGATCGTAGTCGTGCACAGCAACATTCCAATGACCGCCGTAATCTTTATACCAGCCATGGGTAAATCCGAAAATCCTGCCGGCGGAGATGAAACTGCGGTTGAAGGATTCCCGGTCCTGGTGCCATTTCCCGACATGATGGGTATGATATCCTGCTTCCCTGAACGTTTCGGGAAATGTTTTTTGTTCCGCGGGTATAGCCTCACCCTGACCCTGAATACGGAAGAGGCTTCTTCCCGTCATAAGCATGGCCCGGCTGGGCATGCAAACCGCCGCGTGGGTTCCGCCCATGATGTAGGCGTTGGTGAAAGCGATGCCGTTCCGGACCAGAGAATCCATGGCCGGTGTGGAAATAACTTCATTGCCTAAGGCGTGAATGGTGCCGCGGCGCTGATCATCGGTAAACAAGAACAGGATATTCGGACGTTTCATAATGCTCAAAAGATAGCATAGATTTTCAAAATAATGAACTCTTGGAGCAGATTGGCAGCCCGGGGAGCGGTATTCGATCACTGCTAAACCAACAGTCCTCTCTGCGCTCCCGCACGGATATCCCTAGCATCCGGGCTGCGCCCACACCGGCTTGGTTCATTGGACAATCACAGCTACCTGCCCGCGGACATTCCTACCTATTACAAACGGCTCCGGGATAACGGCTACTACGCAGGCTGTGCAGGCAAGTTTGATCTGGCAAAACCGCACCATTACAACAGATTAAACGGCGACCGTCCCTGCTGTTTCAGCTGGGGCTTCACCCATCCGGTGGAGTGCGAAGGGAAAATGCATGCCGGAAGCAGACCGGAACCTTTCGGTCCTTACACTAATTATCTGAACAAAAAAGGATTGCTCAAGGATTTCTATGCCGATTATCAGAAACGTAAAAAAGAACGGGTTCTTCCTGGATGATTCCAATTCCATACTTCCCGCGGAGGATTTTGAAGACATCTATATCGGCAGGAGAAATCATCGATGCCCTGGAATCCCGGGGATACGGAGAGAACACCTGCATCATTTTTTCAGCCGATCACGGAGAGAGGCTCTGTGACCACCGTCTTCCGGTAAAACATGTAGCCTACGAACCTTCTTGGCGCGTTCCCCTTATCGTATCCGGACCCGGCCTTCCCGAAGGAAACCATTCAGATGCTTTAATCGAACTCATGGATGTGGGTGAGACGATCTGTGATTTAACAGGCATTTCCTCTCCGCCGAATATCGACGCTCGGTCTTTTCTTCCCGTACTTACCGGCAGCCAAACCGGACACCGGGATTATGTACTCACTATCGAACGTCCGTATCAAGCCATGCGGACCAGAGAATGGAAATACATCGATACCTACAATGATTGGAACGAACTCTATAACATGCAGGATGATCCACAGGAACTCAGAAACCGTGTTCATGAAGAGCCGGAAACGGCAAAGGAACTTGCCGGTACCATGCGGGACGGATTTGCCGCGGGCGGTATATTACGATTATGAATCATATGATATAATAAAACATGGCAATTCTAAAAAACCTAGCAGATAATATTTTAGATACATTTACGATCCGCTGTAAAAATCATTACGGTGCGGATCTTGTTTCTATTGTTGTCTACGGTTCAGTTGCAAGACAAACACATAACTTCTATTCAGACATCGATCTTCTACTCATTGTAAACGATCTTCCAAATGGACGGATGAACCGGATGAACGATTTTGCCGTTCTTGAAAAAAAATGTTCGGTAAATTGCAGGATGCCAGGGAAAAGGGATGGTATATTGATCTCTCGCCTGTTATTAGAAAACCGGAGGAAGTAAAAACTGGTGGATACTTCTATCTCGATATGGTAGATGACGCTCAAATTCTCTATGATAAAGGAAATTTCTTTTTCAATTTTATAGAAGACTTGAAACAACGTCTGAATGAATACGGAGCGGAGAAAAGAAAGTGGAAAGGCGGCTACTACTGGATAATAAAACCTGACATTAAACCCGATGAGGTGATCCAAATATGACCGGAGACTTGTTAGGAAAAAGTTATTTTATTAAGGCACAAACTAGAATCAGCAAATCCCGGTCAACTCCTTGTGTGATATAGAAGTGGCCATAATTACAATATAATATATTAATTTAGATCGGGTTGACCGGGATTTGCCGCATATTTTTTTTCGCGGAAAAACGGCAATTTCCGGTGATCCCGATTTATATAATTATTTGTAATAAAACAATTTATAAATTTTAATGCGAATGTGATCACCGGAAATTGCTGAACTAGAATAAAGGCACTTGACCTTTTCATGGAAGAAAAAGACTACTCCGATGTGGTGCGTGAGGCACAGGAAATTGTCGAACTTCTTCTAAAAGGAGTTCTTCGAAAAATTGGAATTGAACCTCCGAAGCTACATGATGTCGGGCCTCTTATCATCGAACATAAAGAAAAATTAGTTTTCCTTAAAAGCACAGACGTTGAAACAGTCGCTCAAATTTCAAAGTGGCTTCGTAAAGAAAGAGAATTCTCATTCTCCGGCGACATAGATTTAATCCCTACCGAAAAATACACATCCACAGACGCAAAAAAAGCCATGGAAGATACCCGGCTTGTCCTGAATTGGGCCCTTCCTCTCTTTGCTGAATAAGTGCAGCTGCATTTTTATGTTCAATTTTTATTTTAAAGCTTGACATTTTATTTTGAATCTGGTTAAATGAATCAAGCTCACGGAATTGCCGTTGGTTTTTCCATGAGGATTACTTGCTCTTTACATAGAATTTTCTCTCTCGGAAAAGTAAATGAGAAAGAATAGTACCGTATCTTTTTAGATAATAGGTAATTTTCTCAATTTAGATCGCTGGACAATCCTTTCAAAAAAATCTGAAACTTCCGCATCTTCTTTTCGTTAAGAATCTCTAGTAAAAACAGGTATAATTAATTATTATTCTCTTCTGAGAATTACAAAACTAATTAAACCGGGTGTAACCGGAAAAGGACGTGGCAAAATGTCAAAAAATATTTATGTAGGTAACATAAATTACAACACAAACGAAGATGATCTGCGGAATCTCTTTGAGCAGTATGGAACAGTAGAATCGGTTAAAATTATATCCGACCGAGATACCGGCCGATCTAAAGGTTTCGGATTTGTTGAAATGGAAAACGCTGAAGAAGCGGATTCAGCAATTTCCGCTCTTAATTCACAGGAAGTCGGCGGCCGTCAGCTTCGGGTAAATGAAGCAAATGACCGCCCAAAAAGAGACCGCAACAACTGGTAACTTAAAAAACAGTTCTTTTTAACTGAAGCGCAGGGAAACCCTTGCGCTTTTTTTTACCCGTTTTTACTTCGACCCGATGATGTCTTTTACCGAATTCCTCATTCCATTTTACTTCAATTAACCGTACAGGACACGGATCCTCTGGGATCACAAAATCTACTGAACAACCACAATGATACTGTTTCTGCTCTTTTACAGCCCGTATAGTCGGTGATCTTAATCGTGACATACGCGCAAACACACAAAGTCTTTCTAATGCATCAGGCCAATTAGAATCAGTTTTATGGCTTACCCGATGATCTTTCCGGAGGGAATTGTTGTCAGCGCAAGGAGTTCGACTTTCCCCAGGTCACTCACACGCTCTAAGTCCCGGAAAGCCGCATTTGATTAGCTTTTCTAATATCGGGTAAACATATTACTTGCGGTTATTACTAAACAAGCAAAATCGTACACATGTAGCATAGGCAATTACCTCCACCTTCGTTAGATTCAAATCTGTAATCGCCAAGACAAACGGAGGAATTTCATGAACGAAAACATTATGGATCACTTTAATAACTGGGGCGCTGTAGTAATCTGGATCGTCCTGTATGGACTGCTGATATTTTTTCTGCCGTTCTATAAAAAGTGCGGAACTAAACCGAAGGGCACCTACATCGCCTTTATCGCAGCCTTTGCGCTGGAGATGTTCGGACTTCCCTTCAGTATTTATGTTATATCCTGGATCTTCGGATTTACCATGCCGGAAGGGGTTTTCTGGGGACACACATTTTTCGATACAATCGGATACTGGGGGATGTATATCGGCGGGTTATTTATGATCGGCGGAATAACTCTAATCCTGATCGGCTGGCGCAGGATCTACCGGGAGTACTGGAGTAGAAAAAAGGGGGACGGTAAAATCGTGGAAACAGGTATTTATCGTTACATCCGTCATCCTCAGTATACCGGACTTTTCATGATCACTCTGGGGATGCTCCTCGAGTGGATGACTATTCCGCTGCTTATTATGTGGCCGGTGATTTTGTTTACCTACATCCGCTTGGCCAAGAAGGAAGAGCGGGAGATGACTGCTGAATTCGGCCGGGAATATATTGAGTACAAGAGCCGTACCGGAATGTTTCTGCCGAAACTACGGAAACAGGCAAAGACTCATTCTATCCCCACCAGTACATAAATCATAAACTCTTAATTTCAATTAGAAACCGCCGGTGGAAAGCCGGCGGTTGAGTAATTCTATATGTTATTTCATAGTTTATTAGCAGTAAAAGGCAGGATCCTGCTGTCGACTTCTTTACCTTGACGGGCTTCTTCGGTCATACTACTATTTCCGGGTGGTTGAAAGCCTGTATTTAATTGTAAATATCCTGCTCTTCTCCCTGGGATGCGCCGGAGCAGCAGTCCTGATCCTGCTCCACAGGTCTCTCAGCCTTTCTATCACCAGAGCTCTTCTTTGGATTTTTATCTTTTTTCTGGCCAATCTCTTCTATAATTTAATCGGGTACTATCTGTCGTCTATAGGGGTTTTTGAAAGGATACCGATTTGGCTGAGGAGCGGTTTCAGTGTCATAATGGTAGGCGCACTCTACTGGGCTATTTTCCGGAGTCTTACGGCGCTGAAAGAAGTGACATTTTTCCAGGCAGCTGTTCCGACAGCAGCAGTTTTCCTGCTGCAGCTTGGGAGGCTGATCCTATATCTTTTTGCCCCTCCGGCTGTTTCAGATACACTCTACATACCCTTCATTTGTCTTATTTCCTTATACATCTTTTATGTAGGTCTCCATTTTTTAAATGGTATTAATTCTGATTGGAACCCTGCGGTTAAGCTCCTCATCAAACGTCTGGGGGTTATTACCGTAGCTTTCGCCCCTATCTCTACCGCTCTCTATATCATTTTCTTCATAACCGGCCTAAGAGAATACATCGTTATATCACTCGATTATTTTTATCTCGCACTCTGGAGCATTACTGCTTTAGGTATAATGCTCCAGTATTTATCCCAGTCACGGACCATTCCGAAAAAAGAAACTGTTGATGTATCTTTAATGGAGCATTACGGGATATCTCCCCGGGAACGGGAGGTTCTCAAACTGGTCCGTAAGGGATATACTAATAAAGAGATCGGAGAACAGCTTTATATTTCCATGACCACTGCCCGGACACATGTTTCTCGACTTTTAGAAAAAACAGGAACGAGTAA
>CAZUAE010000026.1:16679-43327 GCA_964618265.1 uncultured Spirochaetales bacterium
TGACCACTGCCCGGACACATGTTTCTCGACTTTTAGAAAAAACAGGAACGAGTAATAGAGTTGAATTAGTGAATTCCATAATATATGATTATAATATATAAAGGTAATATGCATGGATATAAATAAATGGGATTATATTGAAATAGACCTTCAGGGACCTGAAACAGAAAATCCGTTTGTCGAGGTATCATTAACCGGCTGCTTTTCCATTGGGAATAGAACAGTAAGTATTGATGGTTTCTATGATGGAGACGGAAGATACAAAATCCGATTCATGCCGGACCGGAAAGGTTCCTGGACTTACCGAACTTCCAGCAACGCGGCAGAACTGGACAGACAAACCGGATCGTTCACCTGCATTGATCCGGCACCAGGGAACCTCGGACCGGTACGAATCCGGGACACGTATCATCTTAAATATGAGGACGGGACCCCGTATTTTTCTTTCGGCACAACCTGTTACGCCTGGGTTCACCAGCCCGCACCAATGCAGGAGCAAACACTGGAGACACTCAAAACATCACCCTTTAATAAACTCAGAATGTGTATCTTTCCGAAATGGTATCCGTTCAACCGGGTGGAACCGGAATACTATCCATTTCAAGGTGATCCTCCGGACCGCTGGGACTTTAGCAGATTCAATCCCGATTTTTTCAGACACCTCGAGAATAGAGTCATTCAGCTAGGGGAAATTGGAATCGAAGCCGATCTCATTCTGTTCCATCCCTATGATGACGGGCATTGGCGTTTTGACAGGATGACCGCGGAGGAAGATGACCGGTATCTCAGATATATTATTGCCCGTTTTTCCGCTTTTAGAAATGTTTGGTGGTCCCTGTCCAATGAATTCGATCTGATGAAAAAGAAGTCGGAATCAGACTGGGACCGGTTTTTTAAGCTAATTCAGGAAAAGGACCCGGTTCAGCATATGCGGGGAATTCACAACTGTAACCGATTCTACGATCACGGGAAGCCGTGGGTGACCCACTGCAGCATTCAGCATAGTGAAATGAACCATATACCTTCGTGGCAAGACCAATACGGTAAGCCGGTAATACTGGATGAATGCAGGTACGAAGGTAATATCGGTTTTAATTGGGGAAATATAACTGCCAAAAAAATGACCGATCAATTCTGGAAGGGGATCATACTCGGCGGCTATGTCGGTCATGGAGAAACCTATCAGCATCCTGAAGATAAACTCTGGTGGTCTAAAGGAGGTGAGCTCTTCGGAGAGAGCCCGGAACGGATCAGATTTCTTCGGCAATTGATTGAAAACGATTTTAAAGAAGGAGCTTTTACTATTTTGGAACCGTTACGCAACAAGTGGAATGATTCCTACTACTGCTTTGACAAACCAAAATATTACCTGACCTATTTTGATCTTAACCAGCAGCTCGCCGAGAAAGAAATTGATCTTCCAGAAGACCGCAAATATGCTGTCGACATCATCGACTGCTGGGAAATGACGGTGACCCCTTTATCCGGCACCTTTTCCGGGAAGATTACCGTTGAGCTTCCCGGGAAGCCCATGACGGCAATCCGGGCTAAGGCGGTAACCCGGACATAGCACCCGGGAAACAATTACCGATTCCGGACACTGATAACCCTCCTCCGATAAGCGCTTAAGCTGCATACCGGGAAGACATTATGGAGGGGGAATTCCTGCTAATCACAGTTTATGATAGAATTACGCGAAGAGGCGAACCAAATGGAAGACCTGACGTTCAAACAACGGGATAAACACTCTGTTGAGCTGAAGCTCCGTTATCTGCTCGAGCGTCAGGACGATAAAAAAAGGAGAAAGGAAGGCTACCGGTTAGGCCTCTACCTTTTTCTTCCGCATTCTTTTCACATAAATCCTGATACCTATGCCCGCGAGACGTTTTACGAAGACACAAAACTCTATATCCGTTTCAATACGCCGTTCTTCAAAACCAGCGATCTCTTAGATCCTGAATCGAGTGAGTCTCCACTGTCACGCGCCGAGTGCATGATCCGCGGAGCGAGTGAGGAAAGTCCTGTATCCGAGGAGAGATTCATCTATGAGACAAAAATACTCGGCGCAGTTTATAAGTCCCTTCTTCGCGAAAGTGTTCGTCGTTTACGCCGGAACATGCCCGAAGAAGATATCGAGACCTATGTTCGTAAACATGCCTCAGGTATTGCAAAACGGCTGCACGAAGTCCCGATACGCTTTCACAAACTTACGAAGGCAGCGGCAGAGGAAGTTTCGCTGGAAAACCTTTTACCCCACACCAGAATGATTGACGAGCATCTCTCACTTCTACTTGAACGGTATCTTACCTCTTTTCTCGAGTTTTGTGAGTACCAGGAGGCCGAACAGAGTGCCTACAAGAAGATTGCCTGGATATTAGTCAAGGAGATGCAGTACCGCGGAGAAGCAGGTTACTCAACCTCTGAGCCGAACCCGGACGTTAAACGCCAGCTCGAGGAGTACGTTTACCGTGAGAAGATGCTCAAGCGGTACGTGTCCGAGGTTCTCTTTTTCCGGGTAAAGAAAACGGATGAAGCAAAGCGCGCAGAACATGTTCTTTATGCTCTGGCCGCTGGAATCGCGATGGTCTTTGCTACCGCCATTGCATTTGTCGGCCAGACCACCTTCGGCAACATCACCACTTCCCTTTTCCTGCTCCTTGTGGTCAGTTACATGGTAAAAGACCGCTTGAAAGATTTCTTTCGCGATTTGTTTGCTCGAACTATCGGCACCCGCTACCCGGACCGCAAGGAAAGCCTCTACGACGCAATTAAGGATAAAAAACTCGCGGTTGTGCGCGAGCGGGTGGCTTTTGAGAAAGAGTGGAAACTCGAGACACCGGTTCGCACGTTACGGAACAGGGGCAGTTTCGAACAGGCACTCTTTGCTTCCGCTGGAGAGGTAGTGTTGTCCTACCGGAAAACGGTGAAGCTCAAGAGGCAGGCTCTCATGAAGACACACGAAAGGATACGGGGCCTTGCGGACATCAGCATCATCGACCTCGAGAACTTTCTTCACTACCTGACCATGCAGTATGGCCGCATCCCTGTTGCCGGAGGAAAAAAGCGGGTTAACATTATTGACGTGCAGCGCATTTATCACATCAACCTTATCATTTCCTACCAGACCAGGGAGAGAACTACCATGCGGCGGTTCAGACTTGTTGTCGACGCGCGGGGCATCAGGAGAGTTGAGGAGGTACGGCCAAATGGTGACAGTTCCTAACATTTAAAGATAAACTCTTGGCAAGGTGCCGGGCGCGGAGCTGAGCTTCATAGAGAGATTCCGGCATCAGTCCGGATTTTCCGGAACCTTCAAAATAGCCGGAAGGATGGTCAAAGGGTCCCCGGCCGGTGACCCGGCCGCCGCGTACACCGATGCCGAAGTTCTGTCCCAACGAACCCGATACTGAGACATTCTTTACCCAGCCATCTTCTATTCCGGTTAATGAGATACCATTAGCGGCATGGACATCAGCATAAGGATCATCAGGAATTATATCGATCCGAAGGTCTTCAATACCAATGTTCACCTCAATACCGAATCGGTCATGTCTATAAATAAAACTTTGAGAGAGCCCACGGTCTAATTCAGCTTAAAGCGGAGCATCAAGCGTGATTTCATCGTCCGAGATTTTCTCTATATACCGATTAAACACAAGAGGTACTTCTCCCGCGCTCCACGGTGTGTCCCCCGCGGTATCTCCTCGGTTCACCCGCTGAATCCATTCTTCAGAAGCCGGATGATATATGATGATGTTATCTCCAGGCTTATATCCCTCGGTACTTTCAATTCGGAATGAACGTTCTCCGAGAGGAACGGTATCGTTCATGATCATACGTTTGTGCCGTACCTTCCCAGGAAGTAGGCTTGCCGCTTCCGGCGACGATCACGTCCCGGCGCGCCGGTTCGGATCCGACAGCTTTTAACAGGGTTACGTCCGCGAAGTCAGAACCGGTTCCCGCACCGGGAAGTACTACACCGGAGGTATGAAGGTAGAGCGTCCCTGAGATTTGATATTCTCCGGCGGCGAGTTCGACTGCCCCGCGAACCCCGCTTCCATCAGGTTCCCTGCGGCTGACCTCATCAATCCCTTTCTGGATATCCAGGGTCCGGTCCCCCGAGGCGGGAGCCAGCCGCACAACAGAAGGCACCCGGGGCAGTGGAACATTTCCGTTCCGGTATCCGGAGTAACTGAAATCGGGAATTCGGTTTCCCTCCTTGTCCAGGCCGTAAACCGAGTTTCCGTTTACATCTATCTTGAATAATTCAGATTCCCAGGTAACGGTAATTTCTTTTTCTTCATCCTCCGTTTCTTCCGATACTGCTGAATCATTTTGTATCTCTTCTACCGCCTCGATTTCCAGATAAGCTACTTCAGCGATTCCTGACCAGACTCCGATCCGGACAGTTCCCCCCGTATACAATCCAGACTCATCAGTACCTTCAAGCTGCCAATCCGGTTCTTCTGTACCGTATACGCAAGGTTTGGCTTTTAGCGAATTTCCGGCAACAAGCAGTTTTGTCCAGTACCAGGTGTTTCTTACCGGGGGCGGGAATTCGGATTCGCCTGCATGATCCAAAGGCTTCTGTAAATCCCCTCTTATAAAGAGATGGAAATGAATCGGTCCGTCCTCAGGCATCAAGTTGGTAGCATCCGCGTCATCACCCTCTATTTCAACTTCATAACAATTATCCGGCGCTTCCATGCCAAAGTCCACTTTCTGCGCACGTACGCCGACATGAAAATCGCTGTCCCCCATGGCGCCGACAACCTTTCTGTCCACCCAGAGCACGGTTACCTGGTAATCGGTATACCCCTGCAGGAGTTCCGGCTTCAGCGCGATATGGGCGCTACTTGTCGATGTCCTGCCTAAGGTTAAAACATTGGGTCCGTACCCCTTCGGAATGTCATTAGCATCATTCACCCAGACATCGGCAGCAGAAGGCACCCAATGCCAATTCACCGGTTTACCCATCTGGACATTGTCCCCGGTAAAATCATCCCTGAATATGATTTTTGGGTTATCGGGAGAATCTACAGTTCTGCACCCGCTTAACAACAACAGAATAAGCATAATGGTCCCTGCAAACCAAATTGATTTATTCGGAATCATTATCAGGCTCCTTTTCATTAAACGGGTTATAATTTTTCAGCGGCCATTGTCCTTTAGGTTTCAAACTTCCAGTTAGAATATCTCGGGTTACCCGGCGGCCTTCCGGAGTAAGATTCATATTAATAATGACGGTATCAGCCCCGGTAAGGAGGCCGCCTTTTCCATTAATAGTGTAGGGAGTATTTGTAATAAGAATAACAGGAATCTCAAGTTTCATGAGTTCTGAAGCGGCTCCACAGGGAGGCATGGACCGGTCGTAGTATCCGGTTACGATAACCTGTTCAGCTCCATACTCTTTCACTGCGGAAAGCACCTGACTGATACGTTCTCCACCTCCGAATGGAATTTCTAACGTAATCAGTTCTGGTTAGACTTCTTCCATGATACCTCCCATCATGGAAGGATAATCCCATTGATCATTAGGTGATTTGATACTGTTTTCCTGGTAGTGGTGATAAGCCCGAAAACTCGCCGCTCGCAGGGCCTCTCTGTACCCCCGCTTTAGGGCACCTATATTCTCTACCCGGGATCCGAGTCCAAAAGTAACCGTAATTCCCAACATCCTCACAGCTTCTTCCTGAATATTCTCGACTACCGATTCGTAATGGATAGGGAGAAGGCAGACAAGATGTACACCGTTTACTGGATAGCAGGTGATACCCGCTGCGCAGGCAATTCGGGCAAGGGAGTGCACCATAGAGCGCAGGGCGATACTTCCCGCATGGACCTGTATCTCCCGAAAATGATCTATAGCCAATATGGCCAAGGTTACGGGAAAGGAGAATATAACGCCGTGTATCTCTACTGCTTTATCGCCTGCCACCGCCCGAAAAAAGGATTCCTCCGCCAGGGTTTCTACCCGTTCATGGTCATACTCCTGTAGTCTTCGTGAAAGAAAGCGGACTGTCTCAATAGTCATATCTACACCTGATTCATACCCCTTTCCCTCTTGGTTGTCCTCATGAAATTGAAGCCGGAGATCTTCCACCACATCAAAGAGGCCGGACATAGGACGGTATATTCTTCTCGATATGATAAAAATCCCACCTGAAGAAAGCAGCACCAGGGAAAAGTAAAACAGCAAGGTTGCATTTCTTGCTTGAGCAATTCCTGTAAAAACCTTGTTGTAGGGAGTAACAGAAAAAAAGTACCACCCTGTTTCAGGAAAGGATGTGTATGAAATAAGAACCTTTACATCACCCAGAGTTCCAAGAAAAGTACCCTCTTCCTTCTCTTCTGCAATAACGTCGTTTAAGTATGCTGCCACTCCCTGGTTCACGTAATCGCCTTCGGCGTATCCAGGAGGCGCTGAAACAGTAGACCCGTCTCTTTATAGAATCCAAAGCCTGTCTTCAGGAGTAGAGGTGCTGTCAAGAATAAACTCCCGGACCTTCTTCATCTGCAGATTCGCCACAATAACACTACCAAGACTACGGTTCTGGTACCCGATGTCCCCGATAACAAAAGTGAGTACCTGAGAGTTGAGTGTAGACGGACTAAGCTGCGCCGCTGCCTGGGGGCTCATATCCAGAGAAATTTCCCGGGGGGAAGTATGTGTATATGGTATTCTGCTTTATGGAAGCGATAAGACCGGGAAGCGCCGGGTCGGAAACATTTCCCTCGGGTTCAACCCCCCTTACGGTGGAGTAGAATCTGCCGGAGCGCTTATTATACAGGTAAACAGAATGGAGAAGCAGGTTGGAACCGACGATTGAATCCAAATCTTCAATTGCCTTTGCAGCTACCGCGTAGCTCACCTTCTCTTCCTGAAGGAGATCACGAACTCCGCCGCTTATTCTCATCCTGAGGAATGAAGACATCATCCATTGATGCACCGAAGAAAACACCGAACGGGACTGCCGCAGCATTTCCAGGGATTTCCGGTTTATCTCTTCCACCGTCAGACGTTCAAAATTCCAGAACAGAAAAAGGGTGGTAATAGAGAGAATAACCGCGCTTATAGCAAGAAAGGAGAAGAATAGCTGATAAAAAGCCCTTTTTTTGTAGGAATGCTTCGCCTGAGAGAATAAATTCCACATTGGTGAAATTATACGTCATGTATCGCTAAGAGGCAAATAATACCCGTTCCCGCCGGTGAAGCAGGACTCGTCTCGCTCATCGAAGCAGTAGTGCAGATACTCGAGAATCGGCATTTGCAGTATTTGATTGGTATGGAACCGTGCGATGATGAGACTCCTGAATTTCCTAAAAAAGAAATGCAACCGAACCGATAGTTAAAGGGTAGTATATAATGAAACCTACGTAAAAAGGAGTACAAAATGGAAAAAACAGAAAACGTAAGCCGGGACGCCGATCAGGCTTTTAATAAGTTCAAAGAAACCCTGAATAACCTTTCGAGGAAGAGCCTCATAGATATCGCGGAATTAAATTTAGCAAAAAAACAGAGTGAACGGAAAAACAGCTTCTTTAAAGGTGATAGATAATCAACGATCTTACCCTTCTCTTTTTACAGGGCCGTTTTTCCAGGGCAGAACACCGCAGCGTTCCGCCCATTGTTTATACATGGCAGCCATGTTTTTAACCCGTCCGGGATCCTTGGCTGCCAAATCGCTGAGTTCCGTCCTGTCCTCATTCATGTCGTATAGTTCCCACGGACCGTTTTCGCCGTCCACTGTTTTTGATACAAGCTTCCAATTTCCGTCCCGAACCGCCCGGTTGCCTTCATGTTCCCAGAATATCGGACGTTCTCGGCGCCATTCCGCGTCACCCTGGAGGAGGGGCGCAAAGCTCTCCCCTTCCATGGGCTGAATTTCGTGTTCCCCGTACTCCTTGGGATACCGGGCGCCGGCAGCTTCGATGCAGGTGGCCAAAATGTCCGAAACGTGGCAGGGCTGATGATAGATAAATCCGGAACCGGTCTTTCCGGGCCAGCGGCAGATAAAGGGTGTGGAAATACCTCCCTCATGGACCCAGTGTTTGTACAGCCGGAAGGGTGTGTTCGACGCGTTCGCCCAGGGAAGATCGTAACTCATAAACGTAGTCGCGGGACCAGGGTCCAGCCCCACCACGTTTCCAACCTTGCAGGTTTCACCCTCCCTGGCAGTTATACTGTAATGCTGGGGCCATTTGGACATGTCGCCGTCTTCATTCAGGAACTCGGCGCATCCGCCGTTATCACTAAGAAACATTACCAGGGTGTTATCTTCTATCCCCTGCTTTGAAAGTTCCCCGAGTATCTTCCCTACCCCCTGATCCATCCGGTCAACTTGAGCGGCATACACGGCCATGCGCAGGTCTTCCCACTCCTGCCGGTCCTTCGGATCACCGGTAAAATCCCGGGACTCCGTATCCCGCGGCGAGATCTCCCATTTTGAATCAAGAATCCCTGACCCTTTCAGCTCCTCGTGCCGGGAAGTACGGAGATAGTCCCATCCCTTCCGGTATTTTCCCCGGTACCGTTCGATGTCTTCGGGCAGGGCATGCAGAGGCCAGTGAGGGGCAGTGTAACAGACGTGAAGAAAGAACGGATCATCTCCGTCCGCGGCTTCTTCGATCATCCTGCAGGCGGCATCGCTGATTCCGTCGGTGTAGTAGTAGTCCGCTCCCGGCTCGATCCGCCTGTCCTGGTCCATAAGCCGGACCGGGTTAAAGTAGTTCCCTCCGCCTGCCAAGGTGCCGTAGAACCGGTCGAATCCCCGGGAGAGGGGATAGGGGTTGCGGAGCGATCCGGGTTCAGCTTCAGGCTCACCCGCCAGCGGCAGTCCTGACGAGGTGTGCCACTTCCCGGACCACATGGTCCGGTAACCGGCATCTTTCAGCACTTCCCCGATGGTGACACAGTCCTGCCGTAAGAAGCCCTGATACGCAGGGCCAACACCGTGGTCGGAAATCATGTGTCCGACACCGGCCTGGTGGGGATGAAGTCCTGTTAGCAGGCTTGCCCGGGTTGGACAGCACCGGGCGCAGTTGTACATCTGACTGAACCGGACCCCGTCCCGGGCAAGTCCGTTCAGGTTAGGGGTCCTTATCTCCGATCCGTAGCATCCGATATCGGAATATCCCATATCATCAACTAAAATGACGATTATATTGGTTTTTTCCCTATTACCTTCTATATTTGCCGCGGGTTTTGGTCTCGTTTCCGTCATTGCCATTGCTGATCCTCCTGAAAACAGTTCGCTCGATTATGTTTAAAAAATCAACCCGTAGCTGCAATGCCTGCCGATATACCATGTAAGTTCAGCACGGTATATTCCCCGGTGTGTTCCTAAGCGGTAACCCAAACAGGACTGGACCAGGCCATAGCACCGGACACACAGGTAAGGCGAATATAGTAATAGATGAAATTATCTAGAGGCGGAGCATTCAGCATAACCAAACGAAAGGTGTCATTGTCCCGGTAACCGCCTTGGGTATGCCAATTCTCAGGTTCTTCTCGATGGATTACCTCTCCGTTACGGATAATCTCTACCGTTCTAATATTTCCTGCCGCTGCAGCCTTCCAGGTGAGGATACGGCCGCTACCGTCATCCTTAAGGATTGATCCCATGGGAGAACCGTTTACCTTTACCTCGAGAAATATCCGCTCCCCCTTTACAGCATAACAGGAGCGGTTTTTCAGGGCTTTGAAAATATTCTGCCGGGTTAAGTCTTCACAGTACACTCCGGTGATCCCCGCGGGACGGTCGATGTGGCCAGGCTCAATTTCGGTGCCGAAGGTCAATGTGGCATGGGTATCAGTACCTCCCATGAATCCTAAAGGCAAACCTTTATGCAGAAGGTCGTCCGAATAACTGGGGCCGGGATGTATCTTGTGCAGCGGTGTAGGGTTCCCTCGATACTCCGAAGTGCCCCATTTGGAGTGAATCTCCACAAGAGGCATCCGCTCAGGACCGGGGTAGATATCACCGGTGATCTCACCGTGTTTTACCGTCCTGGTTGTGTGGTGGGGAACGATGAAAAAATCGAACTGTTCCTCCTCTGCCTGTTTTTCCAGCTCTTGAACTAGAGTCAGGGTGTTCCCCCCTTCAAACTCATCAACAAACATCGAGGGGAATTTGGTCATATAGACATTGTTATCTCCGCCTGCACCTCCCTTAAGGGATTCCTCATATCCCGGCAGGGTAACAAAACGGCCGGCATCGTTATGAAGATCCGATATTGCGCTTTCCTCTTTCCATCGGGCCAGCTCGCACCGTCCTCCGGAAACATGGTCCGCTGCGGTAATCCAATCGAGACAGCTTAAGTAACGGGCGGCGTAATAGGCAAACGTGCATGATCGGCTGTATTGGGCATTGCAATTGCTCAAGGCCGTGTGGATATGAGGATCACCCCAAAAGATGTTTCCCCCTGTAGAAGAACAGTAAACGGGATTACTATAAAACGTCCTGTCCTGGAAAACCCCGCGGAACCGGTAAAAACCTTCATCCCGAATGACTGCGGTTTCTGCCGAAACCAGAGCCGGTTCGTTCTGTGGAAAACGGATCTCCTGCAGCCTGATATCTTCCAACCAAATCTCCAATGAACCGGAAACACCGACTGGTGCTAAACCTTGACGGTCTGTTACGGCGATTTTGAGGGAAAAGGATTCTCCCGGTTTGACTATTGCGGGTGCTGTTATAACAACCTTTTCCGGTGTGCCGCCGGAACCTTCGGCGGCAATTATCTTCAGCGCATCTTGGGGGGGGTAGACATTTTCCATATAAACCTCCAGCCCCCCATGATAAAAGCGCTCGAACCGGGTGTCAACGCCGGAACTCTGTCTGAATCTACCTGAATAGAGTTTAGGGACAACGGGGATTGGGCGGAAGATTTATAGTGGAACTGTACCGTTTAAACCAATTTCTCAAGTCATAATTTACTAACCGTTCCGGTTCGATCCATTTGTGGACAGCACCATGGAGGGCGGATTCAGGGTTGAGCTTATATTCCAGGTATCCTGCCCTCCGGATCCCTCCGTACACATCCTTTCCCTCCCAGGAAACAATAAAACTTGTGGCGGGACACCAGACAAACTCAATGCTCCGGGCAAAGACATTTTTATATACATGCACATGGGCGCTTGCGATAATTTTAACGGCTGATTTTTCCAACAGCGGCCATAACCGTTTTCTGCTGGGCGGATCGACACAGCTTTTTATAAATTCGGTCTCGTCATCCCGCCATGCAAAAAGCGGTTTGTGCTGGAATAGAATGACGGGACGGGAACTGTCCGCTAATTTATCGGAAAGCCATTGCCACTGCTCCTCTTCTTCGGGTAATCCGCTCCCCATGAGTTCGGTATTAAAGCCCAGGATCCTCCAGGAATCAGTATCCAGGGAGAACCGATCGGGGCCAAATACTTCATGCCATCGTTTTAATCTATCCTTATTGACCGGTTGATCAAGTTTTTTGGATTTTGGGTGATCCCCGATGTCGTGATTGCCCGGTAGAATAACGTGGTCTACAGTAATATTAGCTATCTCCTCTCGGGCAAACTCCAGGTCTTCCCTCCGGTCCGCACCATTAAAACTTACATCACCGTCAATCACCACCAAATCCGGCGGATCCGCATTTAGTTCCTCTAATACTGCCTTCCAATTATCGTAAAAATATCCATATTCCCGGCTTAAATGAAGGTCGCTTATCTGGACAATCCGCATCTATACTTCTCCGCTTCGTACTACCGCAGCAGCAGTTACCCGGATAAAAAGGGTCTCTCCCCTTTCGGGGTTCATACTCCGCCGGAGCTTGACTACAACCTTCTGTTCCTTCCGCTTCAGAAAACATAGAACTTCGTCACCTAAAAACATCGATGTCTGCACTTCCATCGATACAAATCCTGAGCAGGATTCCTGACGCACCTCAACATCTTCCGGACGGACCACGGCAAAGCCGGTTCTTCCGTCTACCGGGAGAATAAACTCAGGATCATTCACTACATGTCCAGTCTCCGCTTCGATGGGAAGCATGTTTGCAGCGCCAATGAACCGGGCAACAAACTCATCGGCTGGTTTTTCATAAATGTCCCGGGGAGCCCCCACTTGGAGAATCCGGCCGTCCTTCATCACTGCTATACGGTCCGAAAGGACCATGGCCTCCTCCTGATCATGAGTAACAAAGATAATGGTTATCCCCAATCTTCGCTGCAGCTCCTTTATTTCCAGCCGCATCTCTTCCCTCAGTTTGGCATCCAGGTTCGAAAGAGGCTCGTCTAAAAGAAGCACCCTCGGTTCCGCCACAAGTGCTCTGGCCAGGGCCACCCGCTGCTGCTGTCCGCCGGAGAGCTGACTCGGATACCGTGCGAGGAGTTCCGGCATCTTCACCTGTTCCGCTACTTTGGACACTCGTTTTTTGATTTCACTTTTTGCAAACTTTCTCACACGAAGCGGATAAGCGATGTTCTTGAACACATTCATATGGGGCCATACTGCGTAAGATTGAAAAACCATACCCAGTTTCCTTCGCTCCGGCGGAATAAATATCCTTTTTTCAGGCTCTGAAAAGATGTTTCCCCCGATTTCGATGCTACCTGCGGTGGGCTCTATAAATCCGGCAATCATTCTTAAGGTTGTCGTCTTTCCACACCCCGAAGGCCCTAGAAGACTTACAAATTCTCCATTCTGAGCCTCCAGCGATAAATGGTCCACCGCAACAGTGGAATCAAAATGTTTTGAAATGGATGACAAATTTACATGAGCCATACCTATACTCCTATTCGTCCCCCGGAAATTTTCCGGGTGATTATACTTGCCAAAAGCAGGAATCCCATCATAACAGACGCCAAAGCCGCAGACCCCACTACGTCTCCTGCCTCCTGGAGGTTAAAGACCATCACCCCGATAGTCTCGTTCCGGGAAGACCACAGAAGTGCAGAGATGGTCAACTCCCGCAATGCCGGCATAAAAACGAGGAACCAGCCGTTTATCAGTCCAGGTTTAATCAGAGGGACCACTACATCCCGAAAAGTTCTAAGCCAACCGGCTCCGGAAACCCGGGCCACCTCCTCGAGACTTACATGCACCTGTGCCAATGCAGCAGTGGACGACCGGACACCGAAGGCGAGATACCGGGCGGTATATGCAATCAAAAGAATCCAAATGGTATTGTAAAGCCCGATACCTGCCACCGGACGAAGCCATGCAAGGATCATAGCCACGGCAACCACCGTACCCGGCATGGCATAGGGCATATTGGAGATAAAATCGATGGCAGACCGTCCCTTCAGTTTTGTCCGGACCACCAAATATGCGATAAGAGCGCCGATTATGGAAATAACAGTTGCAGCGGTAACTGCCAAGAAAAGACTGTTCCGGATTGCCCGTTTGGTGACACGGTTTACAAAGAGGACGTGATAAAAGTTATCCAAAGTCCAGTTGCCCGGAACAGGGGGAAGCCCATACGCTTTAGTAAGGGCCGTAAGGAGTATAGCAATGAGGGGCGCTGCAACCGCTCCTGCAACAAATAATCCTATAATTCCCGTTACCAATCCCCGGGACTTACCGAGTTTGACCATGTTGGGCTGCATACTCTTCCCTGAAATGACCGCATAATCTCTTCCTTTTATGATAAACCGCTGTAAGAAGAGTCCCGCGCTGGCAATCAGGGCCAATATAACCGAAAGGGAAGCCGCCAAAGAAAGGCTGTTAGGCTCCGCGCTCCGGGTTACCGCGGCAAATACCTGAGTGGTGAGAACGTAGTAGTTTTCGGGGAATCCTAAAACAGCCGGAATGCCGAAATTCGCCACGGCGGCTATAAAGACCAGGGAAGCTCCTGAAACAATGGCAGGCATAGTCAGGGGAAGTGTTATCCGCTGCATTACCGAAAAGGAACAGGAACCCGATATCTGCGCCGCCTCTTCCAGCTCCGGATTCATCCGGTCCAATGCTCTAAGAACACTCAAGTAAACAAACGGGTAGAGATGAAGCGTCATCACCAGGATGATTCCGTCGGGACCGTACATGTTCCAAAGGGGTTCGGCGCTGCCGGTTACAGACTTCCACAACTGGTTCAAAAGACCCACCGGACCGAGGAGCTGTTTCCATGCTACTGCCCCGATAAAAGGTGGTATTACAAACGGAAAAAGCAATGCTCCTCTTAGAAACTTTCGGGCAGGAATATCAGTCCGGGCAGCTGCCCATCCGAAAAGAGAACCGATAATCGTTGAAAACAGGGTTACCCAAAGCGCAATCTCAAAAGTGTGCCCCATGGACTTGAGAAAACCGGTTTGAGTAACCGCATTTATATAATTTTTTAATGAAGCTTTATCGTTATATTCAAAGCTCTGTATCACGATCCGTATAAGCGGATAAACCACAACAATCGCCAAAAAAGCGACCGTTAAAAAAAGGATGATGAACCGTGAATCGATGCGTTTTTTTTTCATACCCTTAGTTAAAAAATCAACCCATCCCCATCAATACTTCGTGGGGACGGGTTGCATTCTGCAATATCATTTTCTTTATTGGGCAAAAAGTTGAGTCCAGGCTTCCCTGATGCCGCCCGCTTCTTGAGACAATTCTTTCCAATCAATTTTCAAAGCATTTATTTCGTCCAGCCGTGGTGCCCCTGCGGGAGGATCTACATCATTCCGTACCGGGATAAAACTTCCTAATTCCACCAAAGTACGCTGACCGTTTGCAGAGAGTGCGTAGTCGACAAACACCTTAGCAGTTTCTATGTTGTCGCTTGTATTGATGATGGCTATGGGGCTTGGGATAAACACAGCACCATCCTCCGGCCAAACATAATCTACCGGCGCACCGCTTTCTATCCGTGACCGCATCATGTAGTCCAAAACGATTCCGGTTTTATATTCTCCCGTTGAAAGGGCATCCCGTACCGAACCATTACTCTTTGCTTGAACAGCTCCGTTATTCTTGAGCCGTACAAAATAATCTTCCCCATACTCCTTACCAATGGCGTATGCAGCAGCTAAAGCAGCTCCGGAAGTAACGGGAGATGCCATGGCCTTCGGTCCACCATACTTATTCGTAATCAGGTCCTGCCAAGTGGAAGGGGGGTCGTCAACCATACCGGTATTGTATCCGATGATCATGTTAATTAGTCTTCCTGCATAGTAGAATCCTTCCGGATCGGCCATTCCATCAGCCAAAGCAGAAGCTTCTCCGGGGGTGAACTTGAGTAGTATCCCCTGGTCCTTAAAACTTTCATAAGTCGAAGGTTCAGCCACCCAGATTAGGTCGGCTTGGATCTCTCCGGCTTCCATCTCTGTTGCTATCTTTGCGATAACCGATCCGGTTCCGGCTCGAAAAACCTCCAACTCGATGTCGGGATGTTCGTTCATAAAATCACTCTGGATTTTATCGATGATGCTTTGAGGAACAGAGGTATATATAGTAATAATCCCTCCCGTTCCCTCCTGGTCAGAAGTTCCCCTTGAAAAACCTAATGCAGCTAGTAAAAAAAACATAACCGCAACCAATAAAACTTTTTTCATACTTTCCTCCTATTCCCCGGAATACCGGGTTTCATTACTCATCTGATGACTTTATGAGTTATGGGTATTAAAACTTCATAAAGCCAGTGTGAGATTTAGGTTAACCTCCAAAAAATAGATCCCGGCGCTGCAATAACCGTTCCGGCCAATCCGATCCGATCATATCTACTTCCAGATTAAACAACCGATCAAACTGGTGATCTTCTCCAATATTCCCCCATGCTGCGAGGATTTTTCCGCATCGGTGAATCTTTTCTACAATTTCATGTGTAATTCTTCTGTGATCCAGATGAATATTATCAGCATAAGCATGATGGGCCACCTTCACTAGACAGACCGGTACTGAAGACAACAGGACACCCGTTCGTACTTCCGGCATCAATTCCTTAACCTTTAATACCCGCTTATGAATAAAGGAGGTAAAAATCGTCCGGCGTTCCATGGCGTATTTTCGGATGATTTCAACCGCCGGTTCTTCGGTGTTCACTCCTTTCAATTCAATTTGTACATAAAGATTTGTCGGTTCGAGCAGTTCCAGCACAGCATTTAGCGTCGGGATTTTTTCCCCTTCCCCGACACAAATACCGGTTAATTCCTGCGCATCAGCTTCCGCAACGGCAATGTTCCGTCCTTTATCAAATACTTCAAAATCGTGAAGAACTACGGGTACTCCATCCCGGGTAAGGTGTATATCCAGCTCAACCCCGTCACATCCAATTTCCGCAGCATAGGTAAAAGCTGCCAAGGTGTTCTCCGGCCGAACACCCGCTGCTCCGCGATGCCCGGTAACCAGGGGCATCTGCTGTAATCCCATCCGGTCAAACATTTAAGACCCCCGGATGAAGGGGCAGGGAATCAAGATTCTCCGGAACGGCCGGGTCCAGTATCAGACTGGTTTTTGCTGCTAGATCCAAAGCCCTGCGGACTTCTGCAACCCTATCCGCTGCTAAGGAAGATTGACAGACCAAAAGCGTCTCGACTCGCACCGTAGGTACACCCTCCTCTTGTGAATCGGCTGAAACGGTCGAAGGGATCCAGCTCGGTTCCGCCTCACAAATACCTTTTAGTATTTCCGGATCGATCCCGATCACCCTTAGGTCGTGAGTTTCAGAAAGTCTGGAGAGAGCTGTTCCCATCCCTCCGGTAAGATAAAACAGTATATCGATCTCTCCCCGGCTGAGGGCTTCCGCGGCCTGTGATATGGAAAGAAACCGCTGTTCCATGGATGAACCGTCGTGACCGTAGGCATTTAGTATCTCCGCAGCGATACGAGAAGTCTCACCGCCCCGGGTACCTAAAGAAACCCGTTTTCCCCGAAGACTTTTCAGATCAGCTATCCCGCTTGAAAAGGCGGTCACAATCCAGAGATCCAGTGAATGAGTTCGGCAGATGACCGAAATGTTCTTCATTGGTTTATCAAAAGGTTCCTCACCGTTACATGCCGCCTGTGCGACATGGGCTTGAGTAAAGGCGATATCTGTTTTCCCTTCCCCAAGGAGGAGGAGATTTTCGATTCCCCCTGCCGTCGGTTTAACCCGTAACAGCACTCCGGAATGGTCTCGCAATGCTGATTCCAGCTCCAGTCCCGCAGAATAAAAGGTTCCGCCGATAGAGCCCGTTACACAACTCATCCTTCTTTCCACCGGTACAAGGCTGCGCAGTAATTTTTCCTGTTCCTTGATCAAGTTACGCACTGCATCGGCATCGCCTTCTTCCATAACTCTTAGAAAATGGAAAAATGTATTACCAAACTCTTCCGATCTAAGGTGTATTGATTCCATTAAATAGGGGGCGGAAAGAATAAGCTTAACTGCGAGCATGATGATATCCGAAGTAAGAGGACGCTTTAGGGGAGCAACGAGTACTCGGTAAAACTCGCCTATAGTAATCGCAGCTCCTAAGGGGGTTGTCACGGATCTGAGTTTTTCCAGAACCGGTTCCAGAGGATACTCCCTCCGTTGAGTTCTGCAAAGGTCCTTCAAGAGTGAATTGAGGGCAGTTATAAGGACGGAGATGCTCTCGTCTAATGAATAACTCCGGGAAAGCAGGCTCGGGTCCACACTTCCGGCATAATCGGAGATGGAGGGACGTGATACAATGGTACCTCTCCCATGCTCCAATCGGATTATTCCCAAAGTGGAGAGCACCTGTAATCCTTCCCGAAGGGAAGGTATTGAAATAGAAAGATCCTCCGCCAGCACAGAGTGTGAAGGCATCTTGTCTCCCTCCTGAAGCCCCATTTCCGTTATTTTTTGCTGTAAAGCAGTAGCTATTTCGTCGGTCAACCGGTATCGATCCAATGCCATGTATATTCCTCTAGAGATCTGATGAGTTATATTGAGCTGATTATGTTAGAATTTATTTAATTTTCAGGTAAATTACGGTGAAACCCGGGCCTGCGGCTTTTTCTGCTTACAATATATACGGCATTTCCTGCACTGCTCCTTCCCGGGTGCAGAAATACAGATGGGATTCGGAAAATTCATCAGGATTACCGTCAGCCCAGAAGGCGTAGAAGTCCGGATGAGCATTGACCGGACGCCGGGCGTAGGCGTGATTCCGGGGGCTTCCCGAAGTAAGTTCAGCTGTCCGCTGCCAGGTCTTCCCGTCGTCGCTGCTCTGCCACATGGCCATCTCTCCGCCGGTTCCATGGTATTGAGGGCCGGGTTCGGTCGGGCCAATAAGCTGCCAGCTGCCGTTTCCTTCGTTGTAAAGAGATCCCATGTCGTAGTTGTGGGTTGAGCGGGTAACTTCGCTGAACTGCCAATCCGATCCGTCCCAGCGGACGATGGTCCAGATTCTCGGGTTGCCGCCGGGACCGGGCATATGATGCGCACTGGTTATTACCAGGAGTACCGGATTGCCGGTGTCATCAAAGGTTATGTCCTTCATATAGACCAGACGAGACTCGGCAGCGTAGTTCCTGACCAGGGCAGCGTTTTCGGGCTTCTCCAGCGGCAGTTTCACTGCTTCACCGGCCGCGTTCCGCCACGTTTCTCCCCGGTCGGTGGTTTGGAGGAAATACAGATTCGTCCGCCGGTCAACATTCCCTTCCGGATGCATGTTGAACGCGGTTATGACCCGGTTTCCGGAGCAGGCGCTCATCTGGTAGTGGCCTCCCATACCCGCCATTTTCCTCGGTTCGCTCCATCCTGTTCCCCGGATGTCCGAACTGTTCCAGTAGAGCTCACGGCCTCTGGTATACCGGGTAAAAAGATGGAGGAACCCCTCGCCGATGATCCACCAGGGCTGAGGATAGGTCAACTCCTCTTCTGAAATTTGATCAAATCCTTCTATAGAAAGGGGTGATATACTCCGGTATTTATACCCAGGACGGAGCTGCCCCCGGCCGCTTACAAATACCCATATAAATCCGTGTTCATCGATGGAAATGCTTGGGTTATCATGGGGATCGTCTATCCCGTTTTTATCATGGACAACCACAGGCTTTGCCAGTTTTCCTGAATTATGATCGAAACAGGAAACCATAGCCAGAAGGTGCCGTTCCTCCGGTGCTGTGGTCCCGCCATAGACAAAGAAGGTTTTGCCGGCTTTTTCGGAATACACCGCCAGAGGAACATGCTTCGCCGTGTAGGTCCCTAAACCTCCGGAATACTTTGACCCGTATTCCGAATACTGTTTCAAATCAAACCAGATTCCTTTGAATCCAGTGATTGTTCTTATGCTTTTATTCTGCAACATTTACTCCTGCTTTTTCTCACTTATTAGCCCCAGCATAAACTCCATCACCGTATCGTTAAACCCGGGTAGATTCTCGTGACCGTAATCCGGGTATATAACCACGTTTTTCGGCGAGGTTATCTTATTGAACGCGGCAAACTGGGTTGAAGGCGGACAGATTTCGTCCATCAGACCTGTCCCCATCAGTACTTCCCCCTTGATCCGCGGAGCTAAATGCTGGATATCGATGTAGCCTAAAGCGGTAAAAATCTCATCTTCCCGTTCGTGACGGGGATCAAAGAGCCGGAAAAACTTCCGGAGTTCTTCATATGCCCCCTGGGCCAGGTCCATCTCCCACACCCGCTTATAATCACACAGAAAGGGAAATCCGGGAGCAAGCCGCTTGATTCGGGGTTCGAGAGCCGCGCAGGCCAAGGTGAGGGCACCTCCCTGCGAGCCGCCCAGGGCACCCACCCGGGTTTCATCCACCTCCTCCATATCCATGGCAATTCCGGCAAGCTGGGCGGTGTCGAGGAAAATGTGGCGAAACAGCAGATTCTCAGGGGAATCGCCTAAGCCCCGGATAATATGTCCGTGATGGGTATTTCCCTTCACCTGCCCGGCGTCTTCGGAGAGTCCACCCTGTCCGCGGCAGTCCATAGAAAAAACGGAATACCCTAATCCTGCATACCCGAGTTTATCGGACCAATCACCACAGTTTCCTGTGTACCCGTGAAACTGAACCACCGCCGGATGGGAAACATTACCCTTTTTCGGACGGAGATATTTAGCATGAATCCGGGCCCCCTTTACTCCGGTAAAGTACAGGTCAAAACATTCTGCAAAGGGAACCTGAAACGAAGCCGGCTCCAGCGAGATTTCCGGATTAGTATCCCGCATCTCCTTTAAGGCCCGGTCCCAATACACATCGAAATCTTCCGGACGGGGATTTATTCCCCGGTAAGTTTTAAGCTTTTCTAAGGGCATGTCAACAAGAGGCATAGTTCACTCCTTTTCTAAAAGAATTATATCCTGACGGACAAATTAATGCACCTCTTCCTTGATACAATCATGTCTTTTCTCTATCATTTTCACAACCTTATAGAAAAACCGGAAGGGCATATATGAAAAACAGCGATCCTATTAATGCTCTGGCTGCTCATGCGGCATCAGCAAACGAAATTCCAGGACCGACCCTTCAAAAGACACGGGACCTGTTTATAGACAGCATGGGCTGCATCTACGGCGGAAGCAGGGCGGACGGCGTGGCGGAATCCCTGAAGGACGCTCTCCGCTGGGGCGCATCCTCCCAAGCGTCGGTTTTTGCCCATTCGTTAAAAACCAGTGCTCCGGAAGCGGCATTTCTCAATTCGGTGATGATGCACGCGAGGGACTACGACGACACCCATGATCCGGCGGTGAACCACGGCTGTGTCACCGTACTACCCGCCATGATCGCCGCCCTCCAGGTACTGAACTATCAAAAGGAAACAGATGACCCTATCCCGTATCGTCCCGTAAGCGGGAAAGAGTTTCTCACCTCCATGGCTGTAGCCCTGGACGTAACGAACCGTATCGCCCTCTGTGTTATACCCTACCTGCATGTGGGCTGGCTTCCCACCACAATCGGGGGACCCTTCGGAGCAGCTTGCGGGGTGGGCAGGCTCTTAGGTCTCGGCCCTGAAAAGATGCAGAATGCCTTCGGGTTCGCCTACGCACAGGTTCACGGGAACAGGCAGGCCTTAATCGACGGTACGCTGGCAAAACGGATGCAGCCGGCCTTTAGTGCGGTTGCCGGCTTCAAGTCTGCTTTTTTTGCCCTGCAGGGGCTTACCGCGGGGCGCCGAGTAATCTCCGGAGACTACGGCTTACCCGCCCTGTACACCGGCGGAAAAGCCGACACCGAGCAAATCACCGGCGGTCTGGGAGGGCGGTGGGAAACTGATACCATCAGCATCAAACCGTATCCCAGCTGCAGGTGCAGCCACCCCGTTATCGACGCGGCGCTGAAAATAAAAGAAGAACATTCCATCGAAGGGGATGCAATACAATCCGGAACTATCTTGCTGCCGCCCTCCTCCATGGGGCAGATAGGGAATCCCTTTGCCGTACGGCAGAATCCCACGGTGGATGCCCAGTTCAGCGCCCAATACACAGCTGCCCTTGCCTTTCGCAAAGGACGCCCCGTTCTTGCCGATTTTGAAGGTGACCGTATACGCCGGGAAGGGGAAATAACCGCATTGGCAGAACGTTTTTCCACCAAGGTGTTTGCCGAGGAGAGCTCCTCCCTCGTGCCGGTGGAGATGCGCATCGAATTAAAAAACGGGAAAACCGTTACCGCCCGGGTGGAACATCCTCTGGGAAGTCCGGATAATCCGCTTACAGAGGAACAGCTGACGGAGAAGCTTAAGGATAATATCCGTTATTCAGTAAATCCTCCGGAAGCAAAACTCAAAGATATGATCTCCGTACTCAAATCAGCAGGGGAGGCTGAGGACATGACGGAAGTGTTTTCCCGGCTCGAGCATGGATAGGAACAATACAGATCTATCGATCAACCATGTCAATTAAATCTGATTGTTTTATCATTCGAATCCGGGTGTTCCGTTTTTCATCGGTATAGATAACCCGGTAGGCCAAAATGATGTTGTCTTTATAAAACAGAATGGATGTATAATCGAACCCCTTATCGGTATCATCTTCAAGGACGCTGTAATCGCTCCAGGTCTTACCGTCATCCTCACTTACCGCCATAACAAGGGGATTCCGGTCCTCCTTTACATAGGTTCCTTCACCGTGCGTATAGATTCCGCCGTGCCAATCGAGTTTTTTATAGGGGTGCGGGTTCCATAATGCTACTAGGTAATCCGTGCCGGGCATTCTTTTCATGCTCAAAGGAGAACAGGAGGAATAAAAGATGCCGGGCTGCGCTGTGGTCCAGGTTTCTCCCCGGTCAAAAGAATATGTTTCGTACTGTCTACCCATATCGGTTCGGGACCATGCCCAGAGGGCTCCGTTTTTCAGCTCCAGGATGCCTGATTCCTGAAGTCCGCTTTTTGAGTTCGGGGAAGCTATGGAACACCATTGCGCGGCCTCCCTCCACGTTTTTCCGTCATCATCGGAAAGATAAAAACAAGCGATTCCCCGGTAATCCGCGGAACTCCAGTCGCCGGGGTCCTCACCCCTCATTCGGTGATAATTTGCAGGCACAACTATCCGGCCGGAGGAAAGCCGGACCGGACGCTCGTTGTTCACCACATAATAGCCCGGAGCCGGAATGCAGCAGACCGCATCACTCCAGGTTTTTCCTTCGTCACGGGAACGTTTTAGGAAGAGACGGCAGTCATGGAATCCCTTTTTTACCAGGTAGAACAAGCCTAAATCACCGTTACCCATTCGTAAAAGCGAGGGGGTCATAACATTTATCGCATCGGGATGTTCATCATAGGTTATAAGGTTTTCACCTTCCTCTGTCCAGGCGTATCCTCCGTCTTCTGAATAGATAACCCCTATGTGGGCCGGATGATCATCGTTCCAGCCGGATCCTACAAAGTGGTTGTAGGCATACATAATATCGCCGTTTTTCAGCTCGAGGAACGATCCTGATCCGCTCCTGCTGTACTTCTGAAGTTCCACGATAAGCGTTGTATTTATTTTAGATGCCATATTTACCCCCTTTTTATTATTGAATACTCAACCCTTTAATATTATAATGATATAACAATATGTGCAAGGGTAAAGGCTTACACAACAATTTATCTTTTTCCGGATGGATAATTGCCGCTTCCGGCTCATTTCTTATTTTTATTATTGCCGGAACTACATTTTACGCTACCTCCATCTATCTCGTACCGCTGCAGGGATATTTTGACTCATCCCGGGGTGCCATTGCCCAGGCCTTTGCTTTGATCAGTCTGTTAAATGGTTTGTTCCTACCCTTAGTAGGCACCTTGGTCGATAGATGGGGACCGAGAAAATGTCTTTTTTTCGGTTTCGCAGGCCTTACTGCTACTTTCTTTCTGTTATCCTTTATAACCACCCTGTGGCAGCTCTACATCCTGGTAATAATCCAGGGAGTGTTCCTTCCCTTTTCCGGCGGGCTGCCTAATCAAGCCCTCATAGGCAGATGGTTTATTCGAAGGAGAGGAAGAGCCATGGGACTCGTCAGTACCGGTGTGGGATTGGGGGGATTGATTCTGCCATGGATTATGGGAACGATTACAGAAACCCATGGGTTTCGTCCTGCCTTTTTTATTACCGCATTGATGATTCTTTTCATCTGCATACCGGTGAATTTCTTTTTAATAAAGGATTCACCTTCATCTTTAGGGCAGTATCCGGATGGAGAAAAAAACCCCGGGCGGATAAAATCGCAGCAAAAAAAAAGGGGGCTGTATTTAAAACATGCAGTAAAATTATATCCCTTTTATGCGGTTTTGATCTGTTCCGCCTTTGCTCATGGTATTGTCGGACTTATCAGCATGCATCTTCCGGCGCTACTGCAGGACACCGGGCTGTCTTTGAGTACCGCAAGCGCCTACCTTGGGATAACTCTTGGGATCAGCGTGGGGGGCAGGCTCCTGGTGGGAGAACTGTCCGACAAGATAAAGCCGAGAATCCTATATACCGTATCCGTCGGCGGGATGGCAGTAAGTGTATTACTGTTATTTTTTCCGTCCATTGCTATTGTCAGGATCATCTTCGTTATTTTTTACGGTTTCTTTCAAGGTTCTGTTGCAACGGTCCTTCCTCTGTTAGTCCATTCTCTCTTTGGGGGGAGAGCCTTTGGCCGCATCTACGGCCTTCTTCTCTTTGCTTCGGGAGGAGCGGTTGCCTTAGGAAATTTTTTAAGCGGTCATATTTATGATTCGGCCGGGAACTACCACTATTCGATTTTAATTGCCCTAGTGCTGGGCTTGCTTTCTTCCCTCATCGTATCGGGATTCCGGTATAAAAACGAAAACCTCTATTAAACCAGCCCTTACCGTTAATATTCATGATGCCACACCGGTTCAATATCCCTAGCGGCGGATTCTGAAATGTACACATCCGTCGGCAACGTCTGCAGGATCGAAGTCGGCAATAGGGGAGTAACCGGTCCATGAAGAACAAGCCTGCTCACCATTCTCTGCCAGGAAACCTGTGTTCCGGCGGTATTCAGGGCATGGAGATCCATACGGTATTTTGCTTCAATCACCTGGGCAGGTCCTATTGTTGCCGCTTTGGGAGGTACTGCGGAAATATCCCCGCTTAAGCCGAAACAGCCGTGAAGTGAGTTCTGAGCAACGGTAAAGGGACTTAAGGTCACAATCCGGGGGCCCATCTGTTTCCATTCTTCCAGTTCGGCGGAAAACTCCGGGGCATCCGGTTCGATAAATGCTATGTGTCCCGTCCATCCCGGACCGGTATAACACGCATCGGCGCCGCCCATATCGGTAATCATTCTCCCATAGTCGGCAAGATTTTGATTGGTCGGGCCTATGATGTGATCCTCCGGAGGACGGAGTTTTTCCTCGATCTGCGCGTAGAGATAATTCTTAGTGGAGCGGAGAAAGCTTTGGGGATAACTCTCCGGAGCAACATTACCGTCCTGGTCGGCATATTCATCTAAATTAAACGTATAGAGATGGGAGCAATTCAGCTGAAACCGGTTTATAAGATGGGCCAGCTTTATATATCCCCGGTTCGGATTGGGCAGAAGAAAAACGATACGACTTTCAGTTTCCGCTGCCTTTTTTATCCGGTAAAACATATCACTTACAAAGATATGTTCCACCATAACATCCGGAACAAGATGTATTTTGAAATCTTTATTTGGGTGCTTTGTTATGTCTTCCTTTTTTATCTTTCTAACTTTATCAAGAACCTCGGTATTTCGAAACGGCACCCACCGGGACGGTTCGAAAGTGAACTCCTCCATATAAAATCCCCTCATCTTTGACAGGTAATTATGTAATATTGATATAACAAACTATTGTAGCGTATAGATTCTAATGAGTCAAGTTAAAATAAATAATTGGGGGAATTCTCATTTTATACCTTTAGGCAACAGAAAGAGGAATGATTTCTAAAAAAGGCCGTAAAATAATCGAATAAAATGAGAATTCCAAGCATGACATGAGTAAAAAGGCAATTCTAAATTACAAATTTAGAATTGCTGAAATAATTGGGGGAATAACAGCAGCTCCAATTGCGGTGATATCGTGATATCAGCTTATCCGGATAAGAGCCCTATTTCTGTCATGCAGCCGCGGACTTTGTCTTGCTCTTCCGGGGCTGCAGGTTCTACATAATCCGGAGAAAAACTGCCTTCGTAGCCCAGCAGATTCATCGCTGCGGTAAATCCTTTAAAAACCCCCATAGAAATAAATAGATTCCGCAGTCTGAGTATCTTATCCAATTCTTTACGGCCGGTATCGATATCTCCGTCCTTCAAAGCCTGATACATTGCGGTGTTAATCGACGGTGTACAACTGAACATACCGTCTAAGTTTCTCTTTATCCCGTAAGCATAGGCGATATCAAAATAATCCAATCCGCTGAACATTACGGTAAAATCATTTCCCCCGCCGGGATGATGAAGGAGCTGCTTACACAACAGCAGATCTCCGCTTTTAATACCCCGTATTTGGGCATCCCGAATAAGATCTTGTACCGTTTCTACTTGTATCTTCGATTGCGTTACCACCGGAAGATCGTATAGATAGAGAGGGAATTTCGACGCAGAAGCTATACGGGCGAAAAATGAAGACAATTCTTCCTGGGTGGTCTTTAGATAAAAAGGGGTGGTAGCTACAACACCGTCTATGTTAAGCCTTTCAAGACGTTCAATCCTATCAGTTACCCTGCTTATTGCATTGTCCATAACGCCCACCAAAAGAGGGATCTGCCCACGAACTGTATCGGCGGCAGTCTCTGCAACTTTCAGGTATTCTGAGCTTTTGATGTAGGCTTCATTTCCCATGGTTCCCATCACCAATAAAGCGGCACTTCCCGCGTTAATCTGATCTTTTATGTGCCGTCTAAAACTATCTTCCACCAGGGACCCGGTATCATCGAGGGGTGTTCCCAATGCCGCAATGTATCCTTCCTTCATTTCTCGCTCCTTATATACTTGGGTAACGGTCACCGTAGGGTCTGGCCAAAAGGTGAGTCGACTTCGCAAACTCTAAAGCCTTATTTTTATCTTTATAAATCCTGATTAAACAATGCGGATCGCTTCGAGAAATTATATCGTACACCAGATGGTAGGAATATTTATTTACCACCGGACCAATCCAGCCGGCGCAATGGTCGCAATACATGCTGAAAGCTCCAGCATCATTATCGAGATTCTTGGAAAGGGACGGGCACTTATTCATTTGTAACTCAAAATAATCTTCCGTCACCCGAAGGTCTGCATCGCAGTTTTCTTCTTTGCGGATATGATCCCAGTAGTCGTACATTCCCTTAA
>CAZUAE010000027.1:0-42908 GCA_964618265.1 uncultured Spirochaetales bacterium
CCCGTTATTCTACGCCGTAATAACTTTTCAATCTTTCGAGTATGTCATCCCGACCTTTACGTTTATATGCCTCTAAATATTCGTCGAAACGTCCCTTGGCATGGAACGGCCCTCCCTCTTCAAGAACCTTCATCATGGGATCTTCTTTATGATCGCTCTTCATTATCTCCGTGTCGTGCCAACGCTGCAGCAGAGATAACCCCTTTTCCACTAATTCCGGGTTTATATCTGCAAGATTCACCGTTTCGTGCGGGTCATTCTGTAAATCGAAGAGCATTATCTCCGGGAAATCTTTGAGCCCGCTGTCGTATGTTTTTATCAATATATGATCCTGAAATACAACCGCCCGTTGGCAGCTCCATGCTGCCTGGCTTACCACCAAATAAGGTCTTCCGGTTTCTTTATCCGTCATAATATCCTCTTTGAACGGAAGAGCATCCCATTTCCCGGGAATATCGATATTAAGCATTTCCAGGATTGTTGCTGTAATATCAAACTGATAATAGTAACCTTTCCTGATCCCGTTCTTTATCCCCGGCCATTTTAAAATCATAGGAACACGGCAGGTTACTGCGTCGGCGGTCTGGTGGTCACCATATACGTTCAGCTCTCCCTGGTTTTCTCCGTGATCGGAAGTGATGATCACTGCACAATCCTCATAGAGACCGAGCTCCTCCAACTTCGACAAAATTTTACCAACAGCCCAATCGGAATAGGCTATTCCGCAGTCATACCCGTCAACCCATTTTTTATAATCCGTAAGGTTGCGTATTTCGTCCACTTCCCGGTCTGTCGGCTTATTCTTGCTCGGAATATGAAGCGGGAAAACAGCGGAATGGGTGCCGAAAGTTTTCCTGTGTTCATCCAGCAGCTCTTGTGTAAACCAGTCAGCGGGAGGATCTTCTTCAAAGGGATTACCGAAGTCTTCCGGAGTCCGGTATGGGGTATGGGGGTCCCAAATATTAAAATGGAAGAACCAATTTTCTTCTTCTTTATTCTTTTCGATATAGTACATCGCCTCGCTGAGTACTTCATCAGCTTTTTCCATTCCGCCCTTACCGCAGTCATATACTTCATTGAAACCCGCGAGAAACCACCATGCATCGTGCCGGCCGGCAAAAGAACTTACCGTAGTGGTCTTGAATCCGTTATCCCGGAGAACATGAATAAAATTTTTGTAGGGATCCGTGTTGTGAAAGCTCCTGCCGGCACCTTCTTTATAGGGGTCCGCATAGGCACCGCCATGGTTTATCGCGCCATTATGTATACCGAACCTTCCGTGATGGAGTGCCGACCGGGAGGGAAGACACGGAGCATCCGGGACATACACATTATCAAACCGAATTCCGTCACCGCATACTCTATCGATATTTGGAGATGTATTTCGGTGATATCCGTAGCAGCTCAAATGGTCTGGTCTAAGCGTGTCGATGTCGATCATTATTATTTTCATTTTTAAGTCCTCCAATCTTTTTCCCAGAATAATGAAATGATATAGATAACGCAAGAGAACCAAGATTTATTTAGCAATTCTAAGAAATCACGCCTCTTTCTGTTACCTACAGCAATTTTATTTCCCGGAAAAACGGCAATTTCCGGTAATGCCGATTCATGTAATTGCTTAGCGAATGAGATCACCGGAAATTGCTGTGTTACCTAAAGGTATAAAATGAGAATTCCTCGGTTATTAAAGTTTGGTGTTGCCAATGATTGAGGGAACTATTATAACAGTAAATGGAGCAATTACATGATTGATATTGATTACCTCATGGAACACCAGGACGAACATCAACGTCTAATTATGAAGACTGATCAACAGAAAGTCATCCGGCAAGCCCGATGGGCTGGCTTAACAGAAGGTATGAAGGCAGCTGATGTGGGTTGCGGCCCCGGGGTTACCTCCGCAGCTCTTGGAAAATTATCAGGATCTCCCTCCAATGTGGTAGGTATTGATGGATCTGAAGATAGAATCCGGTTTGCCCGGTCCCGCCATCCGAAAATAACCTTTCTTAAACGGGATATAACCCAACCTTTCGATGAATTGGAAGAGACTTTCGACTTTGTTTGGGTTCGATTTCTCTTGGAATATTTCAAAAATAATGCCGAAAGTATTGTTACAAACATAGCCACCCTTTTAAAGCCCGGGGGAATTCTTTTCCTTGCGGACTTGGACTATAACTGCATGAATCATTATCCGGTACCTGCCGATTTATCTTCCTTCTTCCCGCGAGTGTTCGAATTGGTTCAGGAACATCAAAATTGGGATCCCTATATGGGACGCAAACTATACTCCTTTCTGTTTGACTTGGGTTTTGAATCTATCGATGTTTCACTGGAGCCCCATCATCTGTTTTGGGGGCACCTCTCTAAAACAGATGAATATAACTGGTCACAAAAACTCGATATAGCTGTAAAAAAAAGCGGATTCCCCTTCGAAAAATATCCTGGAGGATTTAATAAAATAAAAGAAGATACTATGGAATTTTTAAAGGACCCGAGGCGTTTCAGCTATACTCCCCTTATCATGTGCCGGGGGATAAAACCGGAAACCGGTTCAGGAAAATAATGGCGGGTAAACGACTTTCAAACGAAGAAAAAAATAAAATACTTTCTAAACTCCGTAGGGAATATGACAATCTTCAGTATGAATTAGGAGCACCGAAATCCCTTAAACAGGGTTTTGAAGACCGATATATAGATGCTCTTCGTTCCCGTACAGATCTTACTACATTTTTATCTGCTGAAATATCCGTAATCAAGGAGCTGAAGAATAAAAATTCTGAAAAAAAAGATGCGGGAGAAAAAAAATCCGCCGGGAAAAAGGGTAGCAAAAAATCATTTGCCGACAGAGTCTTGGAAAAGTTAACTGCCCGGATTAAAGCATATCCGCATCTTCCGATTCATCCTGATGCCGCTGAAGAGATAGAATATCTTTTCGGCGCCCTTGATAGATTTGAGAAGGTATATTGGGCGCAAGCAGATTCGATATTTAGGAATTTTTTTCCCCGGGAACTGTCTTTTACAAGAACCGACTTGGATAATAGTATGCTTAATCTGGTTTCCCGAATGAAAGGCAGACCCCCCATCACGGCAGAACGGTACATTACACTGTTAAACGACCGCTACAGCGATGAATCAGACCTTACACGGGAAGTAAAACGATCCCTTACAGAAGCAGCGTTTTTCTTTCATCGGTTCATCGTTTCCGCAAAAGCAGTACTGGAACGGGAGGATCTTACCCAATCTGATCGGATGGCGCTTAAAAAAGCATATGAAGAAGCTAAGCGGATTATTAAGGATTTTAGATTAGGTGATCTAAAACCCCCGGCACCTTAGTCTGGTATTGTTTTAATTTTGAATAATGGACGAATATTCAGGAATACCGGATAGTTGCCTGCTTAAATATCTCAAAAGTGCTTCCACAACATCAGGATCAAGATGATGACCGCTTTCATTTCTAATTGTATGCACAGCCTCTGAAAAAGTCATAGGATTACGATAATGCCTCTTGGAAGTGATTGCCTCAAAAAAATCCGCCACTGCAATGATTCGAGCTCCTATGGGTATTTCGTCTCCTTTCATATTATTTGGGTAGCCAGTTCCGTCAAGACGTTCATGATGAGCTGCGGCGATTTCAGGAACCTGACTGTATATACCTTCAAACTTAATCTGATCGAGAATTTCTTTTGTCTTCCGGGCATGCGTTTTTATGATTTCATATTCCACTTGAGTCAAATTCCCCTTCTTTTTAAGTATAGAATCGGGGACCCCAATTTTACCGTAATCATGGAGCAGCGCGGCAATTTTAAGCATGCCCTGATACTCCTGATCCAGATCCATTTCTTGACAGATACCAAGCACATACTCTGTAACTTTCTCTGAATGGCCTGCAGTTAAATAATCCCTGGCGTCAATACTGGATGCTAATACCTTTAAAATTGATTGAAACTGCTGCTCCCGGCCTTCGATCAGCCTTGCGTTTTGAATACTGATTCCTATTACAGAAGAGATTCCCATGAGCATACTCATATCACTCTGGAGCAGCGGCCGCTTGGATGCTAAATTGTCTACAGCTAAAATACCGAGACACTCATTATCTCCAACAATTGGGCAACAGATAAACGACTGAGTCCTTATCCTCCGCATAAAATCCAAGCTCTTTTTAGTAAGAGTACTCTCAATTGACTCAATATTATTAACCAGCATCGGTTTTTTTTCCCGAAAGCTAACTACGAAGATACCCCGGGATGAAGGATTGTCCAAATGAAACCGTGTCCTTCTTAAAAGTTTAAGATCATCATCGGAATACCCGTACCCTGAACGGAAAACTAAAAGAGAACGGTCTTCATTAGCCAACATGATCATACCGCGGTCATAATCGAGTCTTTTTTCAGCAATGGTTATTACTTTTTGCAGGATTATATTTATATCCATATATTTATTGGTGGCTTGTCCGATTTCATGGGCCAGCAGCGTATTATTGTAATTAATTTTTGTCTGCAAAATTAGTTCTTCCGTTGAATGTTGAAAATCCTTTAAAGATTGCTTTAGTTTGGTGACCTCATGTTTAAATGTCGCTGCTATAGAGCCGGCGCCTAATATTAGCACGCTGGGCAATACCCAGCGGAAAGCAGCAGCCGGATTAAGAATAAAGGAAATACCAGTGCAGAGAATGAGGAACAATGAGAATCCGGCTCTAAAAAGTTTTATTCGACTTCTGCTGTTCTTTTCCCACGACAGCACATAGCGGCATTTATCTCCGCCGTCAAAGATACACTCCGGATGCTCCACCGCCGGCAGTTTATGATGAAAAATCATAGAAATAGCTTCAAGTATACCTATTCTATTTTCACACTGGTATTTCTTCTCTTCTATTCCCGGACGGGGAGTAACGATTACTTCAATGCAATTGGATGACAGTTTACGGGACTTGAAATCTGTGGATCGGGTCAAATAAGGGGAAGCTTTCTCTAAAACCATGTAGGCATTTGCAGGGCCGAGGAGACCGAGTATATAACGTCTAAAAATATTTCCGGTCTCTGTAATGGCGGCGTACCTTCCCGCTTCCCTTGCGATTGTGCTATTGCCTGTTAACTGAACAAGTTTAGTATAAAATCGGTCTACCTGATCCTGACTGAACCAGTGACCCTGATCCGCTATCTGGTAAGGCTTCATACCGGCAAAATCCAGGATTTCCGTAACATTCAAATCCGGGTAACGATCGTTTATTAGTTTTATGTATATGTCAATTATCCTTGAATTGTAAGGAAATTGAAGGGTATCGTCTTGTACCTTTTCTGCAACGTTTAATGTTCTCATACAGCCTTTCGTATCAATTTCTGGAGAAATCTAAAATAGACATCGCCATACCGGTTATCCAAAACCCAGCAGTTGTATATTTTTTCGTAGGGAATTCCTTTTTCATCTGCAAAATTTAAAGGAAAAAGTAAAACAGGAATTGAAGCCATATCAAAGGGTTCAGTCAAATGATTTAAGATATTGTGTAATACCTGTGATGACACATCGGAATTCTGCATCATCAAGACCATAATACTGTTTGTTAATTCCGATAGATTAAGACCTAAATCAGAACGGTTCTGAATAAATACGGCATTCAACAAACCGTTTTTGGTAAGGGCGTAGGGCTTTATGGAACGTTCAATTCCTATTTCACGAAATTGCCGAATCATTTTAGATTCATCTTCAAAACTGTGTGGAAGCATAACGGCATCTAGCAGAAGTCCTCCTGATTGACGCTCGTAGGAGAAACGAAGCCCCTGTATGTCTTCTTCATTCAGAGGTCTAAGTTCCCATAAATTGTCCGCATCGGGCTCCGCTTCCGCGCTTCTTCTTATATGGAAATAGGCAAAGGGATCTAAGGAGCATTGTTTGGGATTAGAAGCGTTTTCCGCAACCCCGCCGAAAACTTTATGGGGAAACCGATTATCCGGCCTGTAAAAACACATGCAGTAATCCAGATTCATGGTATCGAATCGGTGAGCATCGTTGGTAAAACTTCCTACCTGTTTCAATACATGTATTCCCGCCCGAAGATTACTCGTACAACTCGAAGCATGGTGCTGTATAAGCCAGGTTTTTTCAAAAAACCTCACCATAGCGAGATGCCCGAGGATCCGCTGTTCCTTTTGATAGGTAAAATGTCGCGCGAAAGCCGGATGATACTGATAAAGTTTTTCGTATACCGATTTTATACGGTCCTTGTGTTTCTGAACGTAATTATATTTTTCCGGGTAGATAAATCCGGATTCAAAGAAAAACCTCCATAATTCCCGCATGTCCACCTTTTTACATAGGTAGGAATTTGGATCATGTGCTTGGTGCAGGGCAGAAAGGAGTACTAAATGGTCCCTCGGACTTATCTCCAGAATTACCATACCGCATTTAGCTTTGCCGTCACCTAATTCCTGACGGTAAATGACTTGAATACCACACGGAATTTCGGTCCTATCCGGCAATATAATCCTTGACTCAGGTAACATCAGTCCGGGAATTAAAAGCGCTTCAACACCACCCTCCAGGACCGAAACCCCGGTACCGGAAATATCAAATACTTTACGCTCTCCTATAGTTCCGGAAAGAGGATGATGAAACTGGACATCAGGGGTTACTTCCAAACGGTATCGGGTACTCCTAAACTCCCTGGCTTGAAAACGGGGACGGTTGTTATCAATGGGCTGCAGGATGCATCGGCAAGTTTTTCCCTGCTTTTCCATTGAAATAAAACGGCATTCTCCGGAATACCCTATATTCCCCCCGCTTTTATAAAAACTCACATGTACAATACGGTCAGGATTAAGCCAGCGGTAAGAGTTCCTTCCCGGAGAAAGATCGATCCGGAAAGAACATACTGAAAAATCGATGAGCTGTCCGGAATAAGAAAGCCCGTCCTGCTGGACTTGTACAATAATCCCTATTCCTTTAAAACGTTTTCTCTTTCGTAAGCTTCGCTGAGTACCAAAATCAGGAAGATCAGCGCAAAGCCCTTTTTCAGTTATATAAACTCCTTCGGGTACGATTATTATGATGTTCGGTCCATCCTCTATGACTAACGACTCTATGTGGTACCGCTTGAACTCAAATTCCGGATGCTCATGCCAAAGACAATCCAATTTTTTATCGGAACATGGAAGCGGGTCCATGGGAACCATCATAACGTTAGGAAACTCATTATGACGGAAACTGGCGTAAAGGGGGTTGTTTTCGAAATTAAGAAGATTGATTTTATTGATAAGGGCGCCGCGGGGGATATTTTTTCCCGTAAGAGAATATTCAGGACCTGAATCAGCCATTAGCGGTGAAACAGATTCCGTTCTCTGATTTTGAGTACCAGGTGTTTGATCAGTACGTAAATCACCAATATCATTCATACATCAACTTCTTTGTAGAGAGAGACTCAGTATCAGAATATCATCTATATAGTTCTTCTACAATAATTTTTTTTAAATGGAGGAATTCTCATTATATACCTTTAGGCAACAGAAAGAGGCGTGATTTCTAATAAATCCTGTAAAATAATCGAATAAAATGAGAATTCCTCCTTCTATATTAGTAAGAAGGTAATTCTAAATTTACAATTTAGAATTACTGAGCTTTGCATTACGGTGGTGGACGGAAATAAAAAAATAATATTATAATGAAAAAGCATTTTAAAAAGGACTGGAGAACATAACTATTTAACTTACAAGGATATATCCTTTTTCTTCTAGACTGACAAATGAGGATTTCAATCTTAACATTAATACAAAGGCAATTCTATACTGCAAATTTAGAAATTGCCGTTCATAGTACATGGAGTAAATAATACAGGGAGGCTTCGGATGGAAAAATTTGCTGTCTTAAGTGCCATAGGACCCGACAGGGTCGGATTAATCGAGGATATTACTGAATTCATACTGGAATATGACTGTAACATCGAGGAAAGCCGCATGGCAGTTCTCGGCGGTGATTTTGCTATGATTATTCTCATTAAAGGCACGGATCAAAGCTTCGATTCCTTTGTAGAAGACATTCCCGGGAAATGCAGAAAACTTGGTCTGCATGGTGAGGTAAAAATCACCTCGCCTCATGAAAACGATAAAACAAGCAGACCATATATGGTTGAAACTATTTCACTAGATACCCAGGGTATCGTCCATTCTGTTACCGCTCTGCTTGAGGATTTCGGGATCAACGTCGATGATTTGGAAACCGATACCAGCGCCGCACCATGGACGGGTGCTCCAATGTTTCACATGCGTACCAGAATAGCCGTACCAGCCAATGTCAGCGTGGCCGAATTGCGGGAAAAACTGGAGGATATTGCTTTTCATCAGGATTTAGACATCCGATTCAGTCCGTATACGGTGTAAGCGATGTCAAAAAATGATAAGATAGTTATTGGTATAATTGGTGCCGGAGGCAATACACAGCGCCGTCATATCCCCGGTTTTAGAAAAATATCCGACGTAAGAATTAAGAGTGTCTGCAACAGGACTATTGATTCTTCCCGCAGGATTGCCTTGGAAACGGGAATACCTAATCCTGTAGAAAAGCCCGAAGCAATTTTTACGGATCCCGAAATAGATGCAGTATTAATCGGAACATGGCCTTATCGGCACAGAGATTTTACCATTGGATCTTTAGAATCGGGAAAACATGTTTTGTGCGAAGCCCGTATGGCTATGAACGCTCAGGAAGCACAGGAAATGGTTCAGGTTTCAAAGACACATCCCAACCTTATTGCACAGATCGTTCCAGCCCCCATGACTCTTGCACAAGATGATACGGTACAATCATTAATTAAAAAGCTTGGTCAGATAACCGCGGTAAGTGCCGTTTTAACGGGCAACGGTTTCCCATCGCTTCAGAAACCGCTCACTTGGCGGCGGGATAAAAAATTCAGCGGGAATAATTTGATGAGCGTGGGTATTGCTTACGAAATTATATTACGCTGGTTAGGTCCGGTTTCCCGTATTTTTGCGGATACCCGTATTATTCAGAAAACGGCAAAGGATCCTGAAACGGGAAAAGCCATACCCGTCCATGTTCCGGATTATGCGGTTATTCTCGGTACACTTATTAAAGACAACGCGGCATTCTGCATGTATTCACATCAACCGTCAGGAATACCAAAGGAGAATGAGATTTATATCTGCGGATTCCGCGGAGTCATCAAGGTTGTACCGGGAAGATCAATTATGCTGCGAACCCCGGATAAGCCGGAATTTAAATCAATTTCCTTTCCGGAAGGTGACGGATGGCAGGTGGAAGAGGAATTTATCAACGCCATACGGGGTATTGGAAAGATAAAAAAGACAGATTTTTATACCGGGTTACAGTACATGCAGTTTACCGATGCAGTTCATCGAAGTTCAGAAAAAGGTTCCTGGGTTGCAATTTCGTAGAGGAATTCTCATATTATTCGATTATTTACGGCATTTTTTATAAATCATGCCTCTTTCTGTTACCTAAAAGGTATAAAATGAAAAATCCTCACGCCGGCTATTGCATCATCTATTTGACTTTTACGTCCACACCGCCGAACACTGCAAAACCGGTGACATCGATCGTCGGTGCGTCAGGATAATCCCCCTCTAAACCCTTGCTGTCGAAACCTCCAAAGAGGGCAAAACCGTTTACATTTACATTTACTCCGGGCGGTACAATTATGTTTGTACCGCCGAATACGCAATATGCCCTGACGGTGCATCCCTCGGGGGGAATAGCGGCATTCCTGAAATCTAAGTCGCTTCCCCCAAAAACACTTATAACATTCATACTTTTCGCAGGCTTCCACATTCCCTTTCTGCTGCTGCCTGAAAAAACATTAATAACACTGGAGGAAGCTTTTGCAGCTCCGGTATTAATACGGTATGGCAGGTTTTTATTTCCAGCATTAGGGGTGGGTGGTGTCTTCGGCATTGGAAGACCGGAAATAACACCGTAGATTTCACCCGGACTTTCAGCATGATTTATCTGATCAACCCGGGACTCAAAATCCTCAACCGTAATTTTATCCTGGGAGTATAGTTCCGTTAGTTTATCAATCGTGTTCTGGCGTAACTCATCTAAATTCGATGCTTCTCCGTCTCCGTACATCCACTTCCTCCTTTAGGTAAAAAACTATAAACCAAGGTTTTGACCTGGTCAATTATGGGGCTTTTATCGATCACGGTACTTTAAGTATGCCTCCTGATAGATAAGAGCGTTTTCAACCGGTGTGTTAGAGGGGATGTGATTTCCCACTGCTAATATAAATCCCGGGTATTTCTTTCCAATATCCATTGCTTTTTTTACTGCTCCGAATATTTCTTCCCTTGTTCCAGAAAGAAGGACCCGGGTGTCGACTCCCCCCACAAAACCGACACGGTCACCGTGCCGCTTCGCTGCGGCCTCCATATCGGTTGTGGGTTCCATCACCATGGAATCTACTCCCCAATCCGCGATATCATCGATAAATTCGGTAAATGTTCCGTCACAGGTAAAGATTACAGTTTTACCGGCATCCTTCAGCAAACGAATATGCTTCTTTGTGTGGGGGAAAATATGTTTCCTATACCATCCGGGATCGAAGAAGGGACCCTGAGTCCACACCATGTCATCATGGACCATCACAACCTGAGACTCACATTCAGCCAGGGCTTCAAAAAACGGTTTTATCCATTCAGCATATCTGTCTATTAATGCAGCAAACCGGTCCTGATCCATTCCTAAAAGCAGCAGAAGAGTTTCCCATCCGTATATTTCAATTAATCCCGACACAAGTGTGATATATATTCCTGTCATATTGACCGTATCCGGCCACTCATTACAGCTTCGCCTGAAGTGTTCATTGTAGTGACGAATCATTACTGAGTGATCCACAGCCCCGTACTCTTTATAGAAATCAAGATCATACGCCTCATCGTGATCATCCCAGACGTTACTGCCTTTCTCCCGGTAGTCTCCTTTTCCATCCTCATTCTCGCTGTATACCGCATGTCCCATATCCACCGTACGGCCTTTCCCTAGATACCCGCGGTGAACCAGGATGTTCCACATAAACGCGTAATCCCAGGCCTTAATGAACTCCCGCTTTGCCCGTTCACGGTTTTCATGAATATCGGTGTCAATACCGGTAACTTCTTTTACCAGTTTCCAGTGTCCTTGGGCGGAATATTCGGTTCTCGGGACGTATGGATGTTTTATTCCATGGAGGGCATTCCATCCGGATTCAAAAGACATTGGCTTCTCCTAAAAATTATAAAAAATTCGGTTGTTATGCGGGGACCGTATATTAAAGATTCCAAATCTACAATACCAGTATTATAAAATTTATCAAACGCTTTCATAGTGAATTTTTTAGAAATTTTACAGCAATTCCCGGTCAATACGATTTCCAATATAGGAAACGTCATATGTCTTTATAAATAGAATAAATTAAATTGAATTGATCGGGAATTGTCTGCGATATTATAATTATAATTTCCTTGACATACTTTATTATTCTGCCTATAGTTCAGAGTAACGCAAACGTTTGCGTTACTCTGAAAGGAAACGGTAGTGGAAAATCCATCCATGAAAAAAATTTCATCCATGCTGGGTATAGCTCCCAGCACCGTATCCAGGGCATTATCTGGAAAACCTGGAGTATCTGAATCAAGACGCGGGGAAATAATAGCGTTAGCTAAAGAACTGGGATATACTCCCGATGTCTCCGCAAGTGCCCTTAGAACGGGCAACCGGTATGGACTAACCATTGTCACCTTAACTCATCCGACGGAAATAACTAATAAAAGAAACAATATACTTTTTAAAAAAGGGAAAGACGTTTTTGATACCGTAACCGTGGTTCTTTCAGGGGAACACAAAAACGGAAGGGAAGTGATAAACGAGATTACCCGCTCAAAGAGCAAGGGCGTTGTTTTGAGCGGTTTGGGGAGTGAATTTGCAGAAGCGCCCGTTATTTTTTTTAATATTCACGGTATTTCCGCTGTTGCCATAGATAGCGGCATACCTGAACTGGATTCCATAGATATAGACCGGGAGTCCGGTATGGAGGAGGCTGTATGTCATTTTCTCAGTTCCGGCTGTGATAATCCGCTTTTTTTACTTCCTGAAGGAATATCAGAGAAAGACCCAAGAAAAATAGGAATTACTAAGGGGTTGGGAAAATATAATAAAACACCTGAATCTAAATATTTTCATTATTTCAGCGGCTCCAGTTTTCAAACCGGATATAACACCTTTATGAAAATTATAAAAACAAGGCTGCCGGATACGCTTTTTGCATATAACGATCATATGGCGTTAGGAGTGCTGAGGGCTGCCCAGGAGATGGGTGTAAAAATTCCTGATGATTTAATTCTTATAGGATTTGATGATGTAGACTTTGCATCCTTCACTTCACCTTCCTTGACCACTGTCAGACAACCCTTGGAGGAGTGCATTGAAAAGGCACTGGAGCTTTTAAAATCTCGGATTGAGGCACCGGAAATTCCGCCTCGCCGGGAAGTGTTCCCGGCCAAACTTGTATACCGGGAATCGGCACCGGAGAAAAATTAGCAGGAGGAGAAAAAAATGAAAAAAAAACACGCCTTAGTCGGCACCGGAGGCAGAAGTTATATGTATATCAATGCGATATGCGGTAAATATTCAAACCGAACGGAACTTACTGCTTTTTGTGATATAAATCAAACCCGAATGGATTACGCTAACGAAAATATCGGGAAAAAACATGATCATAAACCGGTTCCGACTTACAAACCCCATGATTTTGAAAAAATGATTGCGGAAACGAAATGTGAAACAATAATAGTCACATCCATGGACCGGACACATCATGATTATATCATCAGGGGTATGAACTCCGGCTGTGACATGATAACTGAAAAACCCATGACGGTGGATGAGGAAAAAGCACAAGCCATTATCGACACGGTGAAAAAAACCGGAAAAAACCTTACCGTTACTTTTAATTACCGTTATTCTCCCCGGAATACAAAGGTGAAAGAACTTTTGATGAACGGGGAGATTGGACAGATTCTCTCGGTTCATTTTGAGTGGTTATTAGACACCAAACATGGAGCTGATTATTTTCGGAGGTGGCACCGGGACAAGATAAACTCCGGAGGCCTCCTCGTTCATAAAGCAACGCATCATTTTGATGCGGTAAACTGGTGGCTCGATACTTATCCAAAAACTGTATTTGCTATGGGTAAACTTGCTTTCTACGGAAGACACAATGCTGAAAAACGTGATGTGGAGAAATTCTACGACCGCGCTCTGGATTCGGAATTTGCTAAAAAGGACCCTTTTGCTATTGATCTCCGGGCTGATGAGAACCTTCGACATCTCTATCTCGAAGCAGAACATGAAGACGGGTATCATCGTGATCAGAGTGTGTTCGGGTACAACATCTCCATAGAAGACACAATGGGCGTTCTCGTTCGTTACCAAAATGATGCAATTATGTCCTATTCACTTAACGCCTACTCTCCCTGGGAGGGCTACCGTGTTATGTTCAACGGAACTAAAGGGCGGTTAGAACTAAACGTAAAGGAGAAAAGTTATGTCTCCGGTTCCGCCGACGATATAAACCTGACGGAAAACCGGAGCAAAGACGGCATTGTCGAAACCGAGGTTCCCCATATTATACTGCAGAAGCACTGGGATAAGCCCCGGGAAATTAAGTACGAGGCAGCCTTAGGCGGTCACGGTGGAGGCGATACCAGACTTCTGGATGATCTTTTCTTAGGTGTCAAGGATGATCCATACGGTCACACCGCCGGGTACAGGGACGGCGCTATGAGTATTCTTACCGGGATAGCCGCTAATAAATCTATCGCGTCCGGAGAGCCCGTCCAAGTTGAAGATTTAGTCAGGTTTTAACAGCCTCATTTCCGGTGATTCCCGACCTTTCCTGTTCGGAACTTTCAGCTGGTTGCGGGAAGGTTAATGATGATACCAATTGTTTCGGTAAATAGAGCTGGATGGATTCAGCCGCGGCAAGAGCACGGGTTTTTTGCTGAAAATAATCAGACAACACAAAACTTTTATAGAGATCAGTAATCATTTCTACCGGCAATTTAAACTCCCTGTTCACCTTACTATTGATAGAGATAAACTCCCGGCTTAATCTGCAGCATCGGTTTAATATGACACGGCTGGTTACGTTCAATTCCCTGCTAATAGCCCGTATTCCCATTCCGGATTGTAGACGCCGCATTATATACTTATAGGGGACCTGAACATGTACGTATCTATCTATTTGAAATGTTTGTTCAGAAAAACTTTTACCACAACTTTTGCAGAAATACCGTTGAACCTTCTTTCCGGATTTCAGCTTATGATATCCAAACCGGATAAACCAATCCTTTTCCTGGGTTTTTTTGAAATGATTAATACAAAGCTTGTTCGGACAATACGGCGGTAAAAACATATAACCTCCTCAAAATATTTATATTTCTACCTTTAATAACTGATTTTTTTTGCTGAATACTTCAATTTTCAGATAAAAAAATCAAAATATTTACGCATGGAATAAAATGAGAAATCCTCTACGCATGTGAAGATGACGGAGAAATCCTCCAACAACATTTGTCCGTCCGTATTGACCAGAAGCAATTCAAAAGGTTATATTGATTCCCGCAGAGTAATATTATTGCCGGAGTGGTGGAATTGGTAGACACCGGGGACTTAAAATCCCCCGGGTATAATATGCCCGTACCGGTTCAAGTCCGGTCTCCGGCAGTATGTTCGGGTATAACCCCTCACCGTTAGGACAAGCCGGGGCGGCATAGCCGCTTCCGGTCTCCAAAGCGAATCAGCGCGGCTGAATCGCCTGCTCACCGAAGACGTAAGAGCCTATATGTTTCCGTGAAGATATTCCGAAATCATATGCCATATGCCCATATCGTGGGCAGTATGTTCGGGTATAACCCCTCACCGATAGGGCAAGCCGGGTTTACCATAGGTAAAAAGGCTATTCTAAATTGCAAATTTAAAATAGCTGGTAACATCTTGCGGGCAGTTTGCAGTGATGATACCATCACCCAAACTGGAGGTGTAATTATGAAAATCAAAACTCAAGGTGCGGATCAATTTGCCGTCATCGGCACAATATCGGCAACGGAACGGGGTAAATCCTTAAAAGAACCCAAGCCTAGGGAAATACCCCCTGTTTCACTTCCGGTTGCGGAAAACAATTCGGCTGACTTCATCCCCAGAAAACCTATAAAAACACAGGAGGAACTCCTACGCGTACTGGAAACATATCGAGAGAAATACCGCTGCTTTATGGAGAATCATACTCCTGCTAGAAAAATCACCCGTATGAAGCAAACACTCACCCAGGCAGACTGGAGAATTGAAAATTCTTTGGACAAACGGGATTTCAACCGGGTTCTTTCCGGAAAAGGTGATTGGATAAAAATGTCTCTCCCCCATTACGATGAACCTTTAGGAAGAGCTGTAACCTATTATCGGATTCCGTTTGTCCTTGAGGAATCAGATTTTTCTCAAGGAAAGATTTTCATTTGTTTTAAAGGAGTAGATTATATTGCTCATGTCTTTGTGAACCGTAATTATTTAGGTTCCCATGAAGGGTTTTTCGCACCCTTTGAGTTCGATATGACCGAAGCAGTACATACTGGAGAAAATACCTTAGTCGTAAAAGTGGAAAACGATTACACGCAACACGGCTTCAGGGTCGCCGATGAAGAACCTATTCAGGGAGATAAGATTTATGCCGCGACTGGTCTCGGTTATGACAATCCTCAATCGGGATGGCATCATTGTCCGCCGGCAATGGGTATCTATCAGGATGTTTACATCGAAACCCGGCCGGATCTTTTTATTAATGATTTGTTTGTCAGACCGCTCCCCGATCAGAAAAGAATAGAACTAACAGCGGAAATCTGGAACGCTCTTCCCGATAACCGCCCTTTAAAACTTTACTGTTCCTTATACGGCCGGAACTTTAAAGAGACATTGACAGAGGATATGGAACTTGAACAGGACCTTCCGGCGGGACCTAAACTGAATTTTTACCAGTTTTCCCTATCAATGCCGGAAAATTTCCGGAAGTGGAGCAATGATGAGCCATGGCTTTACCAAATCCGCATCATTCTGAAGGATGATGCCGGTAAACTTTTAGACATCCGGGAAACTCCTTTTGGAATGCGGAGTTTCACTATGGATGGAGAAAGCATCCCCAAAGGCAGGATGTACTTTGACGGAAAGGAAATACGCCTGAGGGGAACAAACACCATGGGCAACATGCAGCAGTGCGTGTTCAAAAAAAACTGGAATCAGCTTCGGGATGATATACTTCTGGCTAAAATATGCAACATGAACTTTTTCCGGATTACCCAGCGTCCCGTGCAGCCTGAGATATACGAGTACTGCGACATGCTGGGGATGATGACCCAGACCGATCTCCCCTACTTCGGACAAGTCCGGAAAAGCCGCTTTGCCGAAGGAGTGAAACAGGCGGAGGAGATGGAGCGGCTTGTGCGGTCTCATCCATGCAGCATCATGGTCACCTACATCAACGAACCATTTCCCCGGAACAACAGATCTCCCCAAAGAAACATGAGCCGTGAAGAAATGGAAGGTTTCTTCCGGGCATGCAGTGAAGCTGTACTTCTGCAGAATCCGGATAGAGTAATAAAAAACGTGGACGGTGATTATAATCCGCCGGCGGAAGGGCTCCCCGACAACCATTGTTATTGCGGCTGGTATAACGGTCACGGGCTGGACATAGGTAAGCTTCATAAGGGGTACTGGCAGAAAGTAAAACCCGGGTGGATGTATGGATGCGGGGAATTCGGTGCTGAAGGGCTGGACCCGCAAGAGGTGATGCGGAAGTATTATCCCAGGGAATGGCTTCCCCAAACACCTGAAGAAGAAAGAGAATGGACGCCGGATGCAATCGTGAAAGCACAGTCGGGCAAGTTCAGTTACATGTGGTATGATCGCGGTGACAGCGTGAATGAGTGGATCGCTAACAGTCTGGCCCACCAGGAGTGGGCTGACCGCCTTATGACTGAAGCGTTCCGCCGGGATTACCGGATGAACACTTTTGCAATTCACCTATTCATCGACGCGTTTCCCTCCGGTTGGATGAAAACCATTATGGATGTAGACCGGCAGCCGAAACCTGCATATTTTACCTACCGGGAATGTCTGGAACCCCTTTTCATCCATTTCAGAACAGACCGCTATAGATTCTTTTCAAATGAGCCGATTCCCCTGGAATTGTGGATCTGTAACGATTTATCCGAAGCTCCGGCAGGATATACTGCCGGATACCGCATGATCCTGGAGGGGAAAGTTATACAGTCCGGTAAAACATCCGCGGCTATTCCATCATGTTCAAGCCTTTGTTCGGGTACGGTGAAGTTTAAAGCACCGAATGTAACAACCCGTAAAGAGCTGAAAATACAAACCGCTCTGCTCAATCCGGAGGGCAAAACAGTTGCCGGTTCAGAAATGACCATCACCGTATTTCCTGAACAATCAATTCCGGCCAAGGGGATCTGGGTTTACGGATCTGAAAAAGGGAACGCTTATAAACTCACTAACGGTTTAGGCCTCACCCCCAGTAAAGGAAGTAATCCCGGACCTGAAGATATTCTGATTACAGATAATCCCGATTATTTTGAACGTAACCGGGAAGAAATAGAGCATGCAGTTACTTCCGGAGCTGTTTGCCTTCTGCTCCCGTTTCCATCGGGATCCTACCGGATCGCAGGAGATACCGTAACCATAACTGAATGCGGCATGAAACCTGTCCACTTTGTAAGCCGGAAAACCGGTCATCCGGCAGTCGAAGAATTTTATCCGGATGATTTTAAGTTCTGGTATGATGAATCATCAGGATATGTGACTCCTTTGCTGGAAGCGAATTTCGAGGGATCCGGCTGGACGGAAGTATTGTCAAGCGGAAACGGCGGATGGCGGAGCTCCTGGAGAAAAACCTTTGCGGTGGCCGAAAAATGTTATGGAAAAGGGAAATTTATCCTCTGTCAGCTGAAGGTTTCTGAACGCATTCAAACTGAACCGGCTGCTGTAATATTTCTGAAAAAACTTCTCGGATTATGATATACTAATATTTTATCATAGCTGTGCCCCTTAAGATTATCCAGCCGTAGACATCTAATATTTAAATACTTTCAGTGGAGGATGAAATAATGCAGTTTAAAACGGGAATGGACCAGGAAGAGATTGATAACTTCGTCGAGAAAACCCTTAAAGAAATTTCTTTAGAAGAAAAAATCAAGCAGATGCATGGAAGAGCATCGGTTCTTCTTCTATTCTGGGACATGATGATAATGGGACACTATAATCGGAAACCCTATGAAGGAGCGGGTCTGAAACGTTTAGGAATTCCTGCGTTAAAATTTTCAGACGGCCCAAGGGGGGTTTCAGCAGGAAATTCTACCTGTTTTCCCGTCGCTATGGCTAGAGCAGCTTCTTGGAATACTCAGCTTCACCATGCGGTGGGAGACGTAATAGGTATGGAGTGCCGGGCGAACGGAGCAAATTATTACGGAGGAGTATGTGTAAACCTGCTTTATCACCCCGGGGGCGGAAGAGCTCAGGAGAGTTACGGAGAAGATCCATATTTAGCGGGAGAGATGAGTGCTTCTTTGGTTCAGAGTGTTCAGAAACATAATGTTATGGCGTGTGTTAAACATTACGCGTTGAATAATATCGAAGACACCCGCTTTAAGGTGGATGTTGAAGTAGATGAAAGAACGCTGAGAGAAATATATCTGCCGCAATTTAAGAGATGCATTAAGGCCGGCGCGGCTTCTATTATGGCGGCCTACAATAAGGTAAGGAGGGAACACTGCTGTGAAAATCGTTACCTTCTTACCACCATTCTTAAAAACGAATGGGATTTTAAAGGATTCATTATATCTGATTTTGGATTCGGGATTCGGAATGCTGTACGCGCCGCTGATGCCGGATTAGATATGGAAATGGGTGGTGCTAAACATTTTAATAACCTGAGACTCGGCAGCGCTGTTCGGAAAGAACTAGTTCCGATGGGAAGAATTGATGACGCTGTAAGACGTATCCTGCGTACAATTCTTACCTACGAAAACCGTACAGACCCTCAGGAATATCCTAAAACAGTAGCCGCTTCTCGGGAACATACCCTGTTAGCAAAAAAAGTATCTGAAGAATCTATAGTCCTTTTGAAAAACAATGAAGGAACACTTCCCCTCAATACGACGGAAATCAGAAAAATAGCCGTAATCGGGAGACTGGCAAAGGCGCAAAATACCGGCGACCATGGCAGCAGCAGTGTATATCCCCCCTATGTAATCACTCCGTATGACGGGATACTCAAAGAGACAGCATCGTTAGGAATCGAAATATTATACGATTCAGGTAAAATCCCGGGTAAAGCAGCTCGAATTGCGGAGGCAGCTGACGCGGTGATTATTGTTGCCGGAATGGATCACCGGGATGAGGGTGAAGGGGGTGTCAAAATTCTAAACACAGGCGGCGATAGGGATAGTTTAAAACTCCATAAACCCGATATTCGCTTAATAAAAGAAGTCGGTAAGGCAAATACGAACACTATTGTGGCATTAGTCGGCGGCAGTGCAATAACCGTTTCGGACTGGGAAGATTCAGCTGCAGCTATCCTCATGACCTGGTACAGCGGCATGGAAGGCGGCACCGCATTGGCCAATATCCTTTTTGGCAAAGTCAATCCTTCCGGAAGGCTCCCCTTTGCTGTTCCCCGGAAGGAAACGGACCTTCCCCCTTTCGATCATAAATCCGGGAAGGTTCACTACGGTTATTACAACGGCTACCGGTATTTAGATAAAGAAGGAATTAAACCGCGGTTTCCTTTCGGATACGGCTTGAGTTATACCCGGTTTACATTTGGGAATCTATCCTGCTGGAGGAAGGATAAAACGGTAGAAATAGAAGTGGGAGTTGAAAATACCGGAGAAAGATCGGGGGGTTGTGTTGTTCAATGCTACATCGGATGGATAGATTCCCGAGTAGACCGCCCGGTCCGTTCATTAAAGGAATTCAATAAAATTTATCTTGACAGCGGAGAGAAAAAAAAGGTGCATCTTACAATTCCTGTCTCAGAACTGAGTTATTACGATTCAACTCACAGACGGTGGGTAGAGGAAAAAACTCGAAATACTGTGTGGGTCGGACCGTGGAACGACGAAGAGGTACTTCTTAAAGCAATAGTATAACTTTACTCGGGTCTTCCGCTTAAAGGATGCTGTGGGGATTTTCCAGCTAAACCCATCTTAATAATCCGTATGTTTTTGTCGTTCATTGTTGCCTACTGTACCGATTCGGTTTCATGGCACCAGACACACTTTAAACCCCATCACTGCATCAACTTCCGGTGGATTTATAATGTTTTAAGCCGAACATCCAGAAAAGATATCCTGCAATTAAGAAAAGGAAACCCGCCGCGGGGGAAACGCATCGTATGATTTTAGTGCTCCCTAAAGGATCATCTCTACCAAGTATTTCCAGCAGGGGGAAATAACTGATGCAGGCGAGAGGTATAATAAAGGTGAAAAACCTGCGGAACCATTTATGGTAAATGGTAATGGGAAATTGAGCAGTTTCTACACCTCCGTACGTAAAAATGTTCATGAACTCAAGCCCGGCGGGAACCCAGAATGAGACTGCCCCCTGTATCATTATCAATCCGACGAAGAGCGCCCCGCCGCCCAAGATAGTAAAAACATAGAGAACTATATACAGAACCGTCCAACCAACATTCAGATTGGAAAATCCTATTACCAGAAATAGAATGCCTTGACTTAACCTTCCTAATCTTCTAGTGGAAAACTCATACCCTAGAATTTGAAGCAGCATAGACCGGGGACGAAGGAGATACCTGTCCAAATCTCCGGAACGGACAAGCCGGGGCATTATATCAAATCCCCGGGTAATAAAATCATTTAAGGCAAAGGATAAACTCACTGTCCCATAGAGGACCATAACTTCATATAACTCCCACCCCAGAATAGTTCCGAATCTGCCGAATAGTACCCACACCCCTAAAAAATCGATGAGTGTAACCAGAAATTGCCCAATTATTTGAATAAAAAAGCTTAAGCGATACTCCATTTGTATACTTATGGAGACAGAAGCATACCGGAAAAACATCCTTAAATTATTCATCTAACCTCCCTGAACAATCACACGCTTCATGGCTCTCTTTAGGACCATTTTTCCAATAAACACCAGTATTATAATCCAAACAATTTGAAGCGCCATTGTTTCCACCGATTCTATAAAACTGATGCGGCCTAAGTAAATCTGTACAGGAATATCGATAAGCCCTCGAAACGGCAGGAGATTGATAAGCGGTCTTATCCAGTCCGGAAAAAAAGGTATTGGGATTATTATTCCCGATAAAAAGGTAAAAAATGCAGGAGCAAGATATACCATTCCCTCCCCGCTGATTGTCCAGAAGAGAGAAATATTTAATATCATGGAAAAGCATGATGATATCAAAACAGCAAAAACAAGACTGATCAGAAACAAACAGAGGGATTCTACGTTTAGCGGTAATCCCAAGGATAGATAATCCAGCCCCGCAAGGGGAAGAATCAGAATGGCAAAAAGAAATAGCGGGATCCCTCTAAGCAGAAAGGGGACAACTCTGTTGGCTACCTGTCGGGCAAACCAAAAAGGATAAATTCTTACCGGCCGTACTAATTCGTAGGCGATGTTTCCGCTCCTAATACGTTCCGCAAGTTCCGCGTCTAAATTGAACGGAATAAGGGAGAACATGGCCTGTCCGAGCCAAATATAGCTTAATGTTTCATGAAGTGCTAAAGGCTGCTGCTGGATACTCGACTCGTAAAATCCGATAAACCTCATAACAATGACAAATCCAAAAAATGCTTGTGTCATGAATCCGGCCCAGGCAGCCGTCCGATATTGAAGCATCATAGAAAATCGAGTTTTGAGCAGTGTTAGGTAGGGGTTCATCCTTGCTCCCGGTATATATCAGCAATTATTTCCTCAACAGGGGGGTTTTCAATATACAGATCCCGCACATCATTCAATTCCACAATTTTTTTTACTGCATCAGCAGTTTTAATTTCTCTCGGATCAAAAGAAACCACAAAGTTGTGTTTTCTTTTCTCAATTATCCGCATATTTTTATCGGGGAGTATCAAATCCGTTCCCGAAACATCTACGGTAATACGCCGGTCACCTTTCATTAATTCATGGATCTTAGAGATACTTCCGTCGGATACAATCTGCCCGTCATTTAGAATGATTATCCTCTCACAAAGAGCTTCAATATCATCCATGTCATGCGTTGTAAGGATTACGGTTACCTTATCCAGTGAATTAAGCTGCTTGATAAAATCCCGAATCGCCAGTTTTGCAATAGCGTCCAAACCGATGGTAGGTTCATCAAGAAAAAGAATGTCCGGCTCATGAAGCAGAGCGGCAGCTAAATCGCATCGCATACGCTGCCCCAGGCTCAGCTGTCTGACGGGAGTACGCAGCTGCTCTTCTATCCTGAGAAGTTCCACCACTTTTTTCCGCCTTAATCTGTACTTTGCAGCATCAAGCCGGTAGATATCTCTGATCAGATCGAAAGATTCCTCTACCGGGAGATCCCACCACAGCTGAGTACGCTGACCGAATACAACACCGATGTTTCTGACATGATCGATTCGGTTTTTCCAGGGGCATTTGCCTAAAACCTCTACATCACCGGAATCAGGATGGAGAATGCCGCTGAGTATTTTCACGGTTGTGGATTTACCGGCTCCGTTAGGACCGATATAGCCTAACAGTTCACCCTTGGAAATATCAAAAGAAATCCCATCTAAAGCTTTTACACATTTTCGGTTCCGCCTAAAGAGACCGGTGAAAGCCCCCTTCATTCCCTTACCGCGTTGGAACACATAAAAATGTTTTGTAAGATTTTTTACGGATATCAATTTTTCTTCCTTACCGGTTTACCATCCGGCTATGCAAGCACAGGGGTGACCCCGCTTCAAATAACAAGTTCAACCAAAAGTATTTAGATTGTGTAATAGAATTGCGGTCGTGATTTGTGCAATTGCTTCAGTTTTTTTATGATGCTTTTTTTAGGAGAGGACACCCTACTCTTTTTAACCGGCAGGGTCAATATGCTTGATTAGAGACATAGCAACCGAGGATAGTTTACTTGATTATATTTTTTTATCATGGGAACCGGTAAAGAAGATCATCCAATGGACGCTGGTTCCGGTATGTAAAAAGGAGCTTAAGATTTATCATCTCCCCATTGTATTCCATAAAAGTATTTTTCCAATCGATTGGTGTTCCGTTTATTACAATATCAAACCGTGCTTTATGTCCCGGAGGCATTTTAGGATCAACACTGTGAAAAACCACCTGTGACTCATTAACTTTTTCGGTCCACCGTTTTTTCCCGGTAAAGATAACTAGAAGCATCTCACGCTGAATGAAAGCTTCCGCCTGGAGGGCATCGTAATAGTTAAGAGTAAACGGTTTTGGAATTGGAAGTATTCCATTACTCATGTTTCCGGATTGAGAAATGACAGAAGTCATAAATAAGATGAAAAATAATATTAAAACTGCCTTTTTAATCACCATCGCATTCACTGACATCATCGGTAAGGAAAGTTATTTAGTTAAAAACAGTCATCGCAGTAATTTCAAATTTGCGATTTAGAATTGCCTTTTTGCTAATGTCATGCTTGAAATTCTCATTTTATTCGATTGAGTAATTTCCGGCGATTCCGATTGATATAATTATTTATTATGTGAATGTAATCACCGGAAATTGCTGTATTCGATTATTTTACGGCATTTTTTAGAAACCACGTCTCTTTCGAATTCCTCCAACCTGGTTTTAAGCAATTGCAATAATCGCAATTATAGTTTACGGTACTCCGTTTATAATACGTTTCGTTAAAAGATAAAAAGTATTGCGGGAGCATATGGGCGATGTATGGTTATATAATTCATGATGAAAAAGATAGTGAGACCTTTTTAATAAAACAGACCCTGAAAGCTGTTCTCGATAAAAAGGGTTGGAAGTATCAGAGTATCGGTATAAAAACAGACAAGATTGGACGCTGTCTTATCTGTAATTACTGTAATGAAAAAAATCCGGGGGTTTGTGTCCGGAAAGACCGGGGCAACGAAATAGTCCACGGTACTGCACAGTGCGATCTTTTTGTAATTATATCCAGTATATCCTTCGGCGGTTATTCAGCTCTTACAAAAAAAGGGTTTGAAAGAACTATCCCGAACATCCATCCCCTGTTCACGATGCATCGTGGAGAACTGCATCACCGTTTACGCTATAAAAACCACCCAGACCTATTGGTATTGGGATGGCAGAAGGAAAAAAACACTGAAGAGAAAAACCTTTTCAACCGGCTTGCTGAACGGAATGCAACCAACTTTTTATCGAATCGTTATGCAAGCCGTGTCTTTTCCGGAAAACTCGATCCGGATTATTTAACTAGATCAATAATTGATATTATGGATCGCTTATACCATGGTAAATGGATAAAAAACACCGATCCTGAATATCCGTCCATGGACTGTTCTCACAATAATCAGATTAGTGAATGGCTTATTCTGGTAAGCAGCGGCAGAAGAAAGAGTAATTCCCGTTCCATTGCTGAATACTTGAAAACAAAATTAGCGGAAACGGGATCTGCCGTTAAAATAATCGATTTGGCGGCCGAAGGTATGATAGATAAGGACATGAGTACTATCGCAGAACAATTTGATAAGAGCAAAGGTGTTTTTTTCATATCACCGCTCTATCATGACACACTTAGCTATCCGGCAATTTCTTTAATGGAATATCTTTACTCCCGAAAGGATGATCTTCCAAAGGATCTTCCCGCAGCGGTGCTGATTCACTCCGGGTATCCCGAACCGGTGCATAGTAAAAATGCTATTGGTATCGTCCATAACTTTATTGAGACAATTGGATGGCACTGGACCGGAGGCTTCTCCGCAGGAACAACATCCCCAATCGGCGGAAACCCCTTAAATGAAGCCGGCTTTCTTACAAAAAAACTGCGGAGAAATCTCGACAAAACCGCGGCGGCGTTAACGGGAAACGGTACTGTTCCTGAATCCGTAAAACCGGTCCTTCCTCCCCGCTTGTTCTGTTTTGCCGGTAATATAATGTTTAAGAAGGAATTTAAGCGGAAAGGTGTTAATTATAATGCGAAACCTTTCTCCGGCTACTCCGAGGAGTGATAGGGGAAGAAACCCTAAAGCTTACTCGGGTTCCCGATTGTACACCGGGTCCTTCCCCACCCAGCTACACGGTTTAACAGATGGAACTTCATTTCGATCCTCAGGACTCAAATTAAGTTCAGCGCCTTTTATAGTATCTGATAACTGCTCTACGGTCCGGGCTCCGATAATGGGACTGGTAACCCGGGGATCCGCCTGAACCCATGCAAGTGCAAGCTGAGCGGGTGTTACTTTCAGTTTCTCAGCATACGCAACAAATTTTTCTATGATTGTAAGGGCTTCCTCCGTATAATAACGGTCTTGATAGAAACTCATTTCCTTTAATCTGGATTTCTCCGGCATCTCTTTTCCTTTCCGGTATTTCCCAGTAAGCATCCCGCCCGCCAAGGGATTGTAGGGAATTACTCCAAGATTGTATTTCTGAGATATATCCAACACCTCTGCTTCAATACTTCTATTCAGTGCATTGTAGAGGGGCTGGATCGAAACAAAAGGATAGTTCCCCGATGTTTCTGCGTAATGGAGATATTCAGATAACTGCCAAGCCTTAAGGTTCGAGCATCCTAAATATCTGACCTTTCCTTCATCAATAAGCCCAGATAAAGTATCAAGTGTTTCTTCAAATGAAGAACCGTAATCCCATCTGTGTATCTGGTATAGATCGATATAATCAGTACCGAGGCGACTTAGGCTCTGCTCTAATGCTTTCTTTATATGTTTTCTAGATAAACCGGCGTCATTAGCACGGTTCCCGGTTCTTCCATAAACCTTTGTCGCTAATACAATATCATCCCGCCGCGAACGTTCCTTTATCCATTTCCCTACAATTTCCTCAGTCCTGCCGCTGTTATAAATATCAGCAGTATCAAAGAAAAAGTATCCCCTATCGAAAAAATTATCCATGATTTTAAAGGATTCGCCTTCATCAGCTCCGGAACCAAAAGTCATTGTTCCAAGACATAATGAAGAAACCTTTAATCCGGATTTTCCTAATCGTTTTATAACCATCGTAGACCTCCAAAGAGAGATTTTATTTAACTTAAGATCATTTTAATAAAATTTCGAGGTATATAACGGAAAAGGCAAACAAAAAGCCCGCTGGATTACCAGCGGGCAATTAAGCGGCTATTTAACCGCTCAGCGCGCAAATACTCAGACAAAGGTTTTACTAAAGAAGTAATCCGCAAAGATGTATTAACCTAGTCTTAAGCACATTCAAGGATTTATACAATAGAAAGGTCATGGTGTCTATAGTTTTTTTAAAAAAAATATCGGAATTTAGACCCCTTGAAATAATCGGGTGAACTCAGCAATTTCCGGTGATGCCGATTTTTTTAATTGCTTGTAATAAAACAATTTATAAATTTTAATGCGAATGTGATCATTGGAAATTGCCGGGGTGAACTTTGAGGGTTCAAATTCTGATGATAGTTCTAGAGAATTATGCTGTTTCTGTTGCTTGACGGATTAGAATTAAAAATCCTCGGTGGTTTTTATATGATTGCTTATTATATAATTTATGTAGTATATTTCTATTGAAAGGAAGATAAATGAAAATTGAAGTTACATTTGAAGTTGAGATTAGCTTAAAGGATGCTACCCTTGCGGATGCAAAGAAAATTGTAAAACAGATTATATCTCCAGATAAAATCGAAGCAGTCAAAGATGTCGATATAAAATCGGTGAAAATTAAATAGATATAGTACTTACCGCAAAAAAAAAACTCTCATAAATTCAAGCATCTGGACAGCTATTCTAATTTTTCAATTTAGAATAGCCTTTTTACCTATCTAAAGCCTGGAATTTCGGGATTGACGGGAAATAATAAAGAGTCTAAACTTCCTATGAAATGGGTAATACCTACGAATATATCGTAAATCATTCCCGGGATTTTATCACCCTCATTAACAGGGACTACCGCTATGAAATTGTAAACGACTCGTACTGTAAGACAATGGATATGCTGCGGGGAGAAATTCTTGGGAAAACAGTTGCGGATATATGGGGTAAAGAACAATTTGACAACATAATTAGACAAAAATTAGACCAATGTTTTAAAGGTGAAGAAATTCATTATATCGATCAGTTCCGATTTGGTAACGGCAAAAAACATATGCACGTTTCTTTTTACCCATACAGAGAAAATTCTGCCGGACGTATTTCCCACGCCTTGGTTTTTTCTCATGACATCACCAAACTTAGCGAAATTGAATCAAAATTAGAGGATTATACAAACAAAGACCCTATAACGGGTCTCTTTAACCGAAGATCGCTTACAAGTCTTTTAGAAAAAGAGATAGAGAAAGCTAAACGTTCCAATTCCGAAAAACTTCGGGTAATCATGTTTATTGCCCTTAAAAACTTCAAAGAGATAAACCGTACTCACGGTCATACCATCGGCGATCTTCTCCTGGAAAACACTGCCCTAAGAATAAAAGAATGCTTACGAAAGAGTGATTTAGTTTTCCGTTTTGAAGGATCCAATTTGGTCGTGCTTCTTACTAATGTATCTAAAACTACCGATGCAGCTGTGGTTGCCTGGAAACTGTGGGATGCCATAAGCTTACCTTATCGTTACAAGGGAATGGTTATAACAGTAAACTGTTATATAGGAGTTTCGATATATCCGGAAGATGGTGCTAATGCTGCGACTTTAATTCATGAGGCCAATTCTGCCAGTGTGGAAGCTGAAAAAGGGAACGACCCCTTTCTCCTTTACGACCGCAGTCTGCATCAAGAAGCCATGGAACGGATGACTTTGCTCAGTGAATTGCGGCATGCCTTTGAGCGTAAACAGCTGGAAGTTTATTACCAACCGGTGGTCCAGGTAGAACAGGGAAAAGGAAAAATAATCGGCGCGGAAGCTCTTATCAGATGGAACCATCCTACACTTGGCATGCTTGTTCCCGGTAAATTTATTGAATTAGCTGAAGACAGCGGATTGGTTCAGGCTGTAGATAAATGGGCGCTTTACCAGGTATGCCAACAGCTGAAGGAATGGTCTGAGAATTATGATATATTTTGTTCTATGAATATTAGCACCAGAGACCTTACCGATGAGAATCTTATTATAGTTATACAAGGTGCCATAAAGAATACCGGAATCGATCCGGAAAAATTAAAACTGGAACTTACCGAAAACCGATGCATGAAGAACCTGGATCAGGCGGTAGCAAGAATTCAAGCTCTGCAGCGGATTGGTGTGGAGATATGGATTGATGATTTCGGGACCGGACAGTCCTCTTTAGGCTACCTTAAGCGTCTGCCGGTAACCACCCTTAAACTAGACCGGGGTTTTATTGAGGACATATTGTTATCAGAGGAAGAACGCCGTTACCTGGAGAGTATAATCGGAAGCATACGAGCTAGAGGAAAGAGGATTATCATCGAAGGGGTTTCATCAGCAAAACATGCCGAAATACTTTCGCGGATGGACTGCAATCTGCTGCAGGGATTCTATTTCGGACGCCCCGTACCTGCCCGCCTATTCACTGCGCATATGGAAATCGGCGGGATTCTGCCTACTGAATAAGTTCATTCTGATTGATTACCAAGGCCGAGATTACTGATTTTCTTTTTAAGAGATTCAATTTCTAATTCCGTCTCAGCACAGCCGCTAACATGATCCCATCTCCCTTCATGAAGTATCTTGAGAGCTGTCTGAATAGAGATCCTATGAGCATCACATCGGAATAAATTGTAAAACAGTGTCTGTCGGTACCCTGCCTTCTCACGGTCTTCTAAAAACATATCAGCATTATCTTTGAGCAGTCCACTGTGGGAAGACCTAAATATTTTGACGGCTTCTTGTTCCCACAATACAGATAACCGTTCAGAGCTTTTAAGGGGAGATGATACATTGTTGAGATAATCAAAAAATGCTTTTACATCGTCTGGTTTTCTAAGTAAATCTGCTCCTGCGGTTCTACTTTTCCGGTATGGGATTATTTTCAATCTGAATGGACCTTTAGCATCAAAACTCACTTTAGCAAGAAAACCGATTTCTGTATGAGACAGGCCTGTATGTCCCGGATAATCGAAAAGGAAATTTCCCAAGCTGTAACAGATAATTCCATTCCCGTACCGTTCAATTCCCTGGACGATATGGGGATGATGGGCGATGATGATATCCGCACCGGCATCGATAAGGGCTCGGTATCTTTCCTGGTAATACGGGGCGGGAAACGGCATATGTTCATTTCCCGCGTGAATTGTAACAATGACAAATGGGTATTTCTGAGAAGCACGCATCACCATGGGAAGGTTTTCAACCGCGGAAAAACGTGCTGCTCCCGGACCGTCACCCTGAGCCCGGGCAAACTCTCCCTCCGCCACATTGAAAAAAGCTGCCGGGCCTACAGAAGCATCAATAACGACAGGTAATGCAGCGGACGCATGACTCAGCCCTGCGCCGTGATACCGGATAGATGCCTTTTCCAAGTATTCCAACGTCTCCTTCAGTCCCGCAGTTCCCTGGTCCATAATGTGATTATTCGCTAAGGCTGCACAATGGATTCCGGCTTTTTTTAAGAGCCCGGCAATCTTTGGAGAGGCCCGGAAGTTAGGACCTATCTTCCTTATGGGAGATCCGATACCGCAAAGAGGAGATTCCAGGTTGACGCACACAAAATCTGCTTCCCGGAATTGTTCTAGTACCGGAGGAGTAAACACTGATTCTGTTTCTCCTTCCAGAAGTTGAGCCTCTATCCTGCCGATCGGGCATAGATCTCCGGCAAATAGCACCGACCATTCATCACCGGAACTTTCCCGCCATTTAATAACAGGTCCGATCTCTGTCTTATACACCACTCCATCCTTCTATCGCTATTACCCGGTGTATACCGGCGATTTCGACGGTAAAACGAACACCTTCCGCATCTGCTGACATGAGAATCGGTTCGTCATCAGCCGGGTAACAGGCCTTAACTGCGGCAGGCGTCCCTTTTAAGTAAAAGCTTACGTGACCACCGGAAGGGTTTTCTTCAAGAAACATAGAATCTCCCTCCCTGTGCAGATTAACCAGGTGAATGAGGAGCCGGCTGCCTTTTTTTCTAACATAACTTTTGAGGGATACCGGTGCCTCAATCTTAACCTTTTCCGGTATTCCGAGAAGCTTAAGGGAACTGCGGAGTATATTCCTGTGCCATGGATTCGGCAGAAATGCAAAAGCCTGGAGCAAAGGAAAAGCAAAGTATATCGATTCTCCTTTATCAAACCGGTTACGGACTATAGCAGGCTTTTGGGTAATTCTGCCGGGAGGGGCATGATCATGATAGATATGGTATCCCTTCTCCCAATCCGCTTCCAAAACCGGGTCAGTAAAGAAAGCAAGCGCTTCTGCGCCTTTTCTAAGGGAACAGGTTATCGATTTATGCGAAGGATTAGTCTGATAACCGGTATCCTTTATTAAAATAGGTATTTCCGGCAGGAAATCCTGATACGCAGGACTGAAACGGTCAACATAAGTGACTGAATAATCTGAATACCCGAGAAAATCAACACCAAGTACTTCGGATAACAAAAAATTTTTCTTCTCTTCCCCCAAATCATCCAGCAGACTTGTATTATAGAATGTGACCAGCTTGCCGCCTTCAGATACATACTGCCGTATTTTCTTCGCTGCCTCTTCTCTTAAGAAACCTATATTCGGAAGGAGTAATGCTTCGAATTCACTTAATTCTTCCGGTGCCGTCCCTAAAAGCCCCTTCTCTCCGTGGATGAATTGGTACGGCACATGAAGTTCCTCCAAAATTTGACCCGCGGCAAGGGAATTGGGTATTCCCAAAGCACGGTCCGCGACATTCACACCTTCCTTTCTGGCTAAGGTACGTGTTTTGTAGAGAGAGGTGTTTTCTACTGAATGCAGGAGCCCTATGCATTTAATCCCTTCACCTCCTGCAAAGGACTCATTTTCTCTTACCCAGTGCATAACTTCGGACAACATCCTGTAAACGCCGGGAAACACCTTACCGGCGTAGCCGCCTGTGGGCATAGGGATGTGATTCGCGGTAACCGCTCCGCCGTTAGCTAAAGTCATAGCGCACATCGCCTTCATAGTCTTGGCTGTCGTAACGGTGAAATGCCCCCAGGAACCGATCGATTCGGGCATCCACATGCTGAAGGGTTTTCCCGAAGAATTAAGCCACCGTGCTTTAACCGAACAGGAAGTGTACGCGGGCGGATGGGCTTCCGTACCGTAATGAGACACAAACTGTTCCAATTCCGGATCATCGGAAAAGTTGCCGGACCCGTTCCAGGTAAAATGGTACCCGCTGTTGACTCTGAGCAGCCGTTTTCGTGCAGTAAGAATAAATTCCCTTCTCCATCTTCTTCTTGCGTCTTCAAAAAGTTTCCATTGCTTTAAAGAAAACGAATACGGCGTAAAGGACCGGCCGGCTTCGTTTTCATACCTTTCCGCGCAAAAGGAACAGAAACAGCCATCCCGATGCCAATACTGGATATCAAACATAAATCCAGCTACATTATATTTCCTGGCAATCTCTTCCAAACTAGAAAATACATAATCTCTATAGGGAGAGTTCATACAGAACATATGGTAGCTTTCGAATTTTAATCCTTCTCCGGAACTGTTTCGCTGAAGCCATTCCGGGTGTTCTTTGCCCATGAGATCATCTAAAAGCATGTTGTAGTAGGCGACTACAGCAAGTCCCCGCTCCGGAGCTTTTTCGCATATCTCGGCGAAATAGTCTTCCTTCAGGGCTTTGTTTTGTTTTCCTACTTCAGCGGGGAACAAACTGTTCCCGAAGGCATTTTTAAGTCCAAACTCAATGGTCTGGGCACCGGCTTTTACCGCTTGATCGAGGAAATAATCCACGTCAAGAACGGCTTCATCCAGAAAATCCGGAATTTGCCAGTCACAGAGAAATCTCCGCATGGGAAAATAGCTTTCCGAATCAGACATAGTAAGTTACGTCCTTTCTTTATCAATTATTGTTACTGTTCCATCAACCCCTTTCCACCTCAACCATTCCTTTGTACCTTTTAAATATGAAAAAGAAAACCACCCTTTACTTAATTCTATTTATAACCGCAGTCTCGTGTGCCACAGGGCTGCCGGACCCGATAGTGACACCTGGTCCTCAGGAGCTCAGCGGCCAAAATTCCACCTTTGAAGAGCTCGGTCTCACCGTCTCTAACCTCGTGACTGGTCTCGACACTCCCTGGGACCTGGTTTGGGGACCGGACGGTTTTATATGGGTAACCGAACGCCCCGGAAGCGTCTCCCGGGTTAACCCGGATACAGGAGAGCGGATTCCCGTTGAAGATATAAACATCTACGAACGTGGGGAAAGCGGTTTGATGGGACTTACCTTCGATCCCGGGTTTGAAGATAACGGTTATTTATTTACAGCGGAATCCCATGCTTCAGGCGGAAGGATAATAAATCAGCTGGTCCGTTACACATACGATAACAATAACCTTTTGAACCGCACGGTTATTATCGACAATATTCCAGGCAATACCTATCACGACGGAGCAAGACTGGTGATCGGTCCCGATAATTACATCTATATGACAACTGGAGATGCGGGAAGATCATCCTGGGCCCAAGATGTAGAATCTTTAGCCGGGAAAATCCTCAGAATCGACCGGAATGGAAACCCGGCGCCGGGTAATCCTTTTGGTAATGAAGTCTTTTCCTACGGTCACAGAAATGCCCAGGGATTGGTATTCCATCCGGAAAGGGATGAATTATTTATCACGGAACATGGTCCCCGGGACAACGATGAAATTGCAGTTGTCTCACAGGGAGAAAACCACGGCTGGCCTGATGTTCACGGCTTCTGCGAAGAAGATATATCCGGTGAATCGGAATTCTGCCGGGAAAACCAAGTAACAGAACCCATAGCCGCATGGACACCGACAATAGCCCCAGCGGGGGCGGATTTCTATACCGGAGAGCTGATCCCTGAATGGAACGGAGATTTCCTCTTTGTCACCTTAAAGGGAAGTTCTCTTTTACGGGTTCAAATATCAGATGAAAACGAAACGAAATTTGTTCAAGTTATTTCAGAGAATGAGTTCGGAAGACTGAGAGATGTTCTGGTGGGTCCGGATGGAACTATCTATATTGCCACCAGTAATAGGGACGGCAGGGGGAATCCGGCACCGGAAGATGACCGTATACTTATGATCCGTCCCTATTAGTTTACAAAACGCCTATTCTCTGATATATTAATGATAGGAGTACTCTTATGACTATATTTCCATTCTTTTTTTTCCTAATTCCCTTCTTCTTTTTTCTAGTTGTATTCAGAATTTTCCGGATATTTTTACGGGGTCACTGGAAAAGGGTTAGTCATGATCAAAACAATTGGTATATTCCAAGCCGATTTACAAATACAGCATCCGCTTCCCCGGAAGCGGCAGTTTTCCGTTTAGCAAAACGAAAAAGGGGTGTTTTAACCGTTTCCGATGTAATAGTGGAGACAGGGTTAAATGTGTCTCAAGCAGAAGAATTACTACAGTCGTTAGTGGATGGCGTAAGGGTCAAGATGGAAGTGGACCAGGAAGGCGCCATTCATTATGAATTCCCCGAATTAATGGAGTAATTACTCTCTGCCGGGTTTTCGGTAACGGAATTGTAAAACGATCTATTTTCATCCATCCGTTTCGAGATAAAATCAATAAACTCATCAGGATCCTGAGAAGAGATTTGATATTCCGAATTGGACAAAAGCCGTTTGGCTAATGTTTCTACAGCTTTCTTTTCCTTAGGAACAGCGTGAATTTGGCGGTCCTCAAAAAGCTGAAGATAATGCTCTATTCTTCTTAAAAATATATAGTTCCATTTCAATTTTGAAACAGCGGCTTCCGATAAAATCTTTCGATCGATCATCATGTTCATAGCAGCCAAGGTATTTCCTTCAGGATTTTCATTTAATTCCAGAAGAGCTTTCATCTGCAGAGCCTGAAGAGAAAATTCAATATCCCGGATCCCTCCCCTGCCGTTTTTAACATCTATCCCGGCGGTAATTCTTCTAGAATCCAGTTTTTCTATGGATTTCTTCCTCAATTCCCGATTCTCTCTAAGAAAAGCCGGATAATCTATTCTTGATTGAATTTTCATATAGACGGATTCCAAAAAATAATTTCCTAAATCAACATCCCCTGCAACAGGTCTTGTTTTAATCAAAGCCTGCAGTTCCCACGGGGAAGCATTTTTCTCGTAATACCCAATGGCAGCATCAATAGGGACCACTAGATTCCCGGATCTTCCATAAGGACGCAGACGCAAATCAATACGATATCCGTAACCCCATTTTGTGTGTTTGCTCAAATCATCCCGAAGCCGTTCCATTAATTTTCTACAGGTTTTTTCATCTGTTTTAAGCGGATCATATATAGCCAGTAAATCGATATCGGAACTGTAGTTGAGTTCCTGTCCTCCAAGTTTCCCAAAAGCCAGAATACAGATACCTGAAGGATCAAAACTTTCTGATTTTAAACGTATCATACAAATGTTCAGTACTGCATCCGCAAGATTAGAAAGATCGATTACCACCTCCTCAATAGGAGCCCAAAGGCAGATATCCCGAGTACCTATTCGTAGAATCTCACGCCGTCTGTATTCCCTTATGTCCTTAAGCCACTCGTGCTGCGATCCTTTAACAGAGGATAAATGGAAAAAATCTTTTATTAAATCTTCAGTACTTTTGATCGATTTAACAGTATCAGGATTGGTTACATAATCAATGAATGCGGGATTTCTCCGGAGGATATCCGATAAAAATTGTGAACCGGAAAAGATCTCTAAAAGGATCTCCAGTCTTTTAGGCTGTTTTGATAACCGCCTGAAATGCTTAACAGGATCGTCTATTGATTTTACAAAGGCTTCCCAGTTATTCAGCGCCATTCCGGGATCCGGCAGTCTCCGAAAAATATCCCATGCCAATAGTACCGTTGTAGCAAATTGTTCCCGCTGTTCATTGGTGCCTGCAAGTTTACGGATATTCCGGTAAGCCTTCTCAATATCGGAAAATCCCCCTAGCCGGATGATGGTGTCCCGCACCTTTTCCGGAAGGGCTTCCGTCAACACAAGATCCGCGGCATTACCTTGCGGAGGTCCCGGAATAGATTCTCTGCCCAAATACTGCTCAATGAAATTTCTAACATCTGCTGTTCTCCGCTGAAAATCAAGATGAAGCTGATCTGAGGCGGACATAGATTCGGTACCGCTATAACCCATACGTCTTGCAAGATGAATATATTCTGAGGAATCCGGATCCGGCAGGAAGAGATCCTGAGCATTACCTCTGAGCATCCTCAACGAGTTTATCAAACTTCTTAAAAATGAGTAGGCTTCCTGAAGTTGTTTAGCATCCCCGGAAGAAACAATCCCTGCCTTACCGAAATTGGTAAGAGCCTGATGCATGCTGGTTGTCCGTAGCGCTGGATTTTCCATACCGTACCGGATCATCAGTATCTGCAGGGAATACTCTAAATCAACCAATGCACCGGGACTGAACTTTGCATTCAACTTGCCCTTTGTTTTTTCTGCAAACTGTTTTTCTCTTAAGCTCCTTAACTCCTCAAGATCAATGCTTCCGTAAGAATAAATTAAATTATCCCGTAAGCGTTCCACCCGATCTCCGAAAACCGGATCTCCCCCTATTTCCCGCAGCATTGTCAGTGCCAGTCTTTCATAACTCTTCGATTCCCCATTGGGAGAATAATAACGGGTGAATTGATCAAGACTTACCGCAACAGGTCCTGATTTTCCGTGGGGACGGAGGCGGAGATCGATTTGGAAAATCCCTTCCCGTTTTGCTTCTATTAAACTGACAGATAGTCTGAAAAGCTGTTCAAAAAATATAGAATTGGAAACCACTTCTGGTCCGTCGGTTTCACCATTGTCCCCATAGACAAACAATAGTTCTAAATCTGAAGCATAACCGAGACTCATACCCCCGAGTTTTCCTAAACCCAGTACTGCATGCGCAGCCTCAAGGCCTGCTGCTGTTCTTGGATGACCGTAACGGTTTACCATTTCCTCCACAGAGAGTCTAAGGGCTGTCCGGATTATACCTTCCGCTAACTGAGTCAGTTTTTTACTGAGATAAAAAAAATCTCTTCCATGAATGATGTGGTCCAGGTCTATACGGTATATTTCTCTATCTTTAAAATCGTTTAGAATCTTCTTTTTTTCCTCTAGGTTCCCCCCCGTATCCATAAGAGCTTTCAATCTATTTTCCACATCTTCGGAGGAAAAAATACGGCTATAACTCTCTCCATCCCGGTTTAATAGCGGAATAATGTTCTCATATTGGGTACGGATAAAATCTTCCCAGAGAAAATCACTTGCGCCTAGAAGTTTAGCTAGATCCTTTAAAAAAGTTGGGCGTGAAATATTTTCTTCCAGCTGTTCTTGATTATTAATGTTTATCAATTTCCTTAGAAGGGTTTCGAATCTACTTAAGGCAGAATAGGGATCCGGTGCACTCGGGAGGAAGTAGGTAAACTGTTTTGTGAATAATATAGATAGTTTTAGTTCTTTTATCTTAGTCTCATCCCTTATTGGTTCTCCGGAAAGATCGATAACTTCGAACGAATCGGTAGCAATGCCATGACGGGTATTGATATTTACATGTTCTATTGATACCTGCCGAAGCATGAGAGCTGTGGATAAGGCATATAAAAAAAAAGGTGTATCTTCTGAAACAACTTTTATTAGTGTTGGATGATCATCCCCTTTTTCCGACGGTTCAACAGTAATCTGCACCGGATGAAGCGCCTTACCTATCTGAATATTTTGCCGGGAGAGAGTTTCCGCCACTTCATCGCTTATTTTTTCCTTTGCCGTCTCCATTGATTCAGATGACAGGCTGATCAATAACTCAGTAAACCGATCAAAACGGCTTTTAAATTCCTTCTCCAATTCAGATATTGAACCTTGCATTTTACCTGTAAATCGATCAATGATTTTTCTCCGCTCCGCGGAACGATGCTCAGAAATATTTGCAGGAGATCTCCATCTTCGGAGGAGCAAATCACGCTGATGTTTCTTTCGGTTCATTGAACGGCTTTTTGAATCCGAAGACTGTTTCAAAGTAAAAGCATCTCCGGAAACTATATTGAATCCTATGGTGCCTAACAATCCTGTTATTATAGAAAATTCTGATGGAAAATCGTAGGAAATAATAGTTATGCCGAAAAGACCTTCGTCCAGTGTATCGGTAATGATGCGGTATGGATCAGAAACTGAAAGTTCTTTCAGTAATGTAAAGTGATAAAGCTGCTTTTCAACTTCGAAAATTTCGAAATAGCGATTAGGTAGATTCGCTATATGATTTTCCGCCTCCTCACGGGAAACTTCCCGCATAGAGTCGGCAAAAAAATCCGGGTCCGGTCTATTGCTCTGCACAAGTACAATTGTACCACGCTGGAACATCAAGGTCCAGCAAGACAATCGTCTAACTTAGCAATCCCCGGACAATTCAATTTAATTTATTGAGGCAATTACTGAACGTTGACACGAAGCTTCTGCTTCGATAGGCTTATAATCATGAAAACGGTATTTATAGGTGCGGCAGGGCATCAGGGATATGCTCTTGAAATTAAAAATACAGTCCAAGCTAATAAATTCGCGGCCATTGCTCCAGGGGTTCCGGAGGAGGATGTAACAGATTTTTACTCTGCTTCTTTGGAATCATTAGGTGCAAAATTGTACGATGATTACAAAGAAATGATTACCTCGGAAAATCCAGACATTGCAGTAATTGCCACTCAATTCCATCTAAACGGTCATATTGCCGCGGAGTGTATGGAGAAAGGTATCCACGTTTTTGTGGAAAAGCCTATCGCTTTTGAAATGAGGGAATTAGATAGACTTCGCAATTTAACGGAACAAAAAGGGGTCAAGCTAATTTCCATGCTGCCGTACCGGTATCATCCCGATTTTTGGGCTGCATATCAGGCAGTGAAGCGTAATGATGTCGGAGACCCGCTTCTCATCAACGCACAAAAATCCTATAAACTGGGGAACCGTCCTGAATTCTTCCGTCACCGGGAAACCTACGGGAGTACCATCTTATGGGTAGGAATCCACGCCATAGATTGGATATACTGGTTTACCGCCGGCAAAATAGATTCCATCACGGCACATCATACCACCAAAGGAAACCACGGTCACGGTGAGCTGGAAAGCTCCGCCCTCTGTTTTTATAGACTCTCCAACTCCGGGAGTGCAGCTGCAAACATCGACTACTTCCGTCCATCAGGAGCATATTCCCATGGTGACGACAGAATAAGGGTCGCCGGTGAAAAGGGAGTCGTGGAGGTGTTAAAGGAGGAAGCCAGACTCATATCCGGAGAAAATCCTGAGACAGTGCTTGAGAAAGAACCTCCCGCTACCCTCTTTGGAGACTTTATTAAATATATCCGGGAAGAAGGAGAACCCCGCTATCCTTCTGTGGACACTTTCGGTATCCACGAATTGGCAATACGGACCAGAGAATCCGCTGATACCGGGAAAACTGTTTCCTTTAGATCATAAAACTAGAAAAGAATGAATACTTCGGTTACCTTCATCGACTTTGACGGCGTTCTCTGCGACTCGGTTAAAGAATGCTTAGTGAGTTCGTGGCTTGCCTATACCAGGCTTTCCAAAAAAGACAAAAAAAGCATTACCCTTTCCGCTAAGAAAACATTCTACCGATACCGCCCTCTCATTAGAACAGGGGCTGATTATGTGCTGCTGCAACGGGCAATGGACGAAGGAGTATCATTGAGCAGCCAAAGGGACTTCGACGATTATCAAAATGCATTAGGAGAGAAAGTTATGGGGGAGTACCGGGAAGCGTTCTACAATGCCCGGAGCAAGCTTCTGGAAAACCACAGGAAGTACTGGGTTTCCCTCAATCCTCTTTTTGAGGAGTTCCCTCCCCTTCTAAAAAAAATCGCTGGTTCTTATAGGTATATAATTATTTCCACAAAAAAAAGTTCTTTCATTAAAGAGATTCTAAATGCCAACAGTATAGAATGGCCTCTGGACCGTATAGTTGACTCGGAGAAAAAAAGAAAATTATCCATAGTTGAAAATTATCTTAATCAATTATCTGCCGATAAAGCATTTTTTGTGGACGATCAAATTGACCATCTCAAAGGGAATAATGACCCCAGGATAGAACCTCTGTTAGCGGATTGGGGATACGTCAAACCTGAATGGTTAAAACAGGATGAAGTTAAAATCATTTCGAAAGAAAAAATGGAGATCCTGCTTTCTAATACTATGTAGTTTTCTCCTCATCTTCTTTGAATAGAAAACGGTACTCCTCCTGGGATACGACATCCTCATCTTCCACACTTGTCTTTTCTTCCCCGGCTCCCATTAATTGGGAATGAATTTCCGTCATGTCTTTCAGTTGACTTTCCTTTGTAGCATTAAACTGAGACGAATAGGATGAAAGTTTTTCACAGAAGGGATAACTGCCAGCAAGAACTTCATCTACAAAGTCAACATAAGACTGCTTTGCCCTATGTAGACTCCGCAGATAATCGTTTCTTCTTATTAGATAAGCATTGCGGGATAAACTCTTATATATTTTTTGGAGTCCGGAATTTATAAAAAGGATATCTTCAATGAATTTGTCTTTGAAAATATCAGCGTCAATGTCCAGCATCGTGCCGTTTTTCAAATTGCGGATAAGAGTTGTCAGATAAAATATATTATCTTCGTAGTTTATCTGAACTGCCATTTTTCTGCTGCCTTTACTTTATCATATAATGTAAAGCAATCCAGGTCAAATATTTACACCAGTAATTATGCGGGAAAACTGCTCCATGTAGGATGCAAATAATTCAGAATAAAATGTATGCTTCCCTGAATCGGGAATGTATTCTTCACAAAAGGAAACCATTCTGAGGGAACCTTCTTTGAGAGTATTTTGGTGACCCAGCATTTTTGCTGCACAAATACAATTACCTAATAATTCTCCGTCATTAATCAGGGGGATCAATATTCTTTTTCCGGTTATATCAGATTTCATCTGATTCCAGATAGGGTTTTTTCCCTGTCCCCCTGACACACGGAGAGTATCTATTGTAAGTCCTCCCTTCTCAATGAGTTCCACGGTATCCCGAACGGCAAAACCGATAGACTCCACAACTGCTTGTCCCAATTCGCGCTTTCCATGATGAACACCCAGCCCAATAAAGGTCCCCCGTAGAAATTCCCATGATGCACCTCGGTGCGTTGTAGGGAAAAATTTCATCTCATCCCGATGGGCTTGAAGTATATCAGCCATCATTTCCCCGTAATCGGTGTCCTGCTGCCCTGAAATGTTCCGGTACCATTCAAAAAGTCTGCCGGTGGATGAGAGTATTCCCGCAACATTGAAGTATCCCTCAACAGCATGAGGAAGAACACGGAAACGCGGATCTGCTACCGCCACGTCGCTGCAGTGGTTTATTCCCTCAGATGTACCTGCCCGGTCACAGGTTCGTCCCGATATAACCGTAGCGGTACCTAAAAGACTCATGAGAAAATCCGGACCGCATGATGCTACGGGGATTCCTTCGGTAATTCCAAGCTTCCTCGCAGCATCCTTCCTAATGGTTCCTATCTTTTCTCCAGTTTTTTTAAAAAGAGGAAATTTGCTTTTTTCGAGACCGTAACGGTTTAATGATTCCTCGGTCCAAAGGTACCGGACAAATGAATCTGAAGGGATGATTGCTGCCTTTTCCCCTGTGAGGAAGTAATTTATATATTCAGGACAAGGCAGGAATGATTCTGTCGTTTCATATACTTTGGGGCATCGCTCCCGAAGCCATGCGGCTTTAGAAAGGAATAGGGAGCGATCTTTTTTGATCTTAAATTCATCACCGGTATGCCACATAATAGCAGACCCGATTGCTTTCCCGCAGTTATCCAAAGGTATCAAAGTCGGACCATGTCCACTCACTGCAACCGCTATAGATTTTTTCCGCTGCTTGAGTCTGAAAATGACTTGCTTTACTCTATCAATCCAAACATCAGGTTTTATTCCTTCATCAGTATCCTGCCCCTTTGGCAGAGAGTGTTCTGCTGCAAACCCCAACATCTCGCCGTCAAGGGTTATACATGCCCCTTTAACAGTCGAAGTCCCCACATCGATGCACAGTATATTTGACACGATAATTCTCCTAACGAAAAAATTTATTTCCCTTTATTCCTGACATTAATTCTGATAATATCAACTTATCTGATTCCTTGTTACCAGAGATGATCTCAGATCGATTCATACCAGGTACAATGTCCTTCCATGAGCATTACCGCTCGAATCCGCCAGCACAATAAAATCCCGGGTTCCGTCGACGGGAACCCGTGGCAGCTGGATCGGTCTTTTCCATATGATTCTGGGGAAAACTCCCATCCATCTTTTTTATCAGATGGAGCTGTTATATTGTTGAAACCTGTTCTTAGGGTTCGTTTATGTCTTTTATAAAGATTGTTGCCGGTAAGATCAGCTACATCGATATTTAAAAGGTTATCAGCAAAAAAACAGGTGTTTCTTAACTTCCAGAACTCATATACAACATCAACAGGATTATTAAAAAAATGTGTTCCTGTATTTCCCATTCTAAACTCCTATTTCCGCGAAAAATTCTCATATTATTCCATCAGGCAACAGAAACAGTATAATTTTATAGAATCAGCCATTAAAATATATAGAATATAATGAGAATTCTCCCTTTTATCTTAGAAAAAAGGCAATTCTAACTTGCATATCTAGATTTTCTCTATTTCCTAACTGCACCCTTTCTAATCGACAAGTAATAGTATATTCTACCTCAAGAACAGTAACAGCAAAAGGAGTTATTAATGAGTAATTTATCCAAACCAATGCTGGTGGATTCACATTTTCACTCTCTTACCATGAGGGAAGAAGGAGTCGATTTCAAGAAAATGGCAAATGACAGGTTCGGTGGCGTAATACGTACCGGTCTAGACATATGCACATCTCCGGATGATTTTAAAGAGCATATTACACTTACAGAAGAGTTTCCATGGATTCATTGGGCAGTTGGTATGCAGACCCTTGGAGAAAATAGAGAAGATCCATTAGATTTTCTGAACCGTTTTGTTCTCTACATACGTAATCCCCGAGTAGCAGCAGTAGGAGAGACAGGTATCGATAATATTAGAAATACTTTAAGCAAGGAGGATCAGAAAAGCCTCTTTAGGTTTCATATTGAACGTGCTAAAGATTTTGGTCTTCCCCTTATCATCCATAACCGGAAGGCAGATGATGAAGTGTATGAAATATTGAATGAAATGAAACCACCCAATGGAGGAATCATGCACTGTTACTCATCGGACTATAAATGGGCAAAAAAGTTCATGAACCTCGGGTTTCTTATCTCATTTGCCGGCAATATTACATATAAAGGGTCTGAAGATATAAAAGAAACTGCTGAAAAGATACCTGAAGATATGCTTCTGGTTGAAACGGATTCACCATTTCTCTCACCCCAGGCTGTCCGGAAAGAAAAAAATAATCCTGGATTTATACTTCATACCTACAAAGAAATAGCACTTATTCGTAAGGTTGATGTGGAACAATTGGCATCCACTATTTATGATAATTTTGTCAGTATTTTGCATTTGTAAGCATACTGTTGCCAATTTTCTTGTTGCACCTCATCTCTTTGTTAATTGTTAA
>CAZUAE010000028.1:0-37914 GCA_964618265.1 uncultured Spirochaetales bacterium
ATCAATACAAGTTCTTACCCGAATGTACCGTTTACATTCAGGGTCTTTCCTTCACCTTTATTTTTCATCCCGGGTGAGGTTTTTATCATTTCCTGCAGCTTTCCGAAGAAAGCTTCTTCGTCTACCGGGATATCCACCTTTTTCTCAAGCCAGGTTGAGAGCAGCATGGCATTTCCAAGCTGGAGTCCGTTTATGCCTTCCTCTCCCGGAGCAAGCAGCTTTTCACCGTTTAAAACGGCATTGGTGAAATTTCTCAAAATTCCTGCATGTTCAGCGGGTATCCCCGGTGCCCGGACATTACATTCCCACTGCTCAGGGCTTCCGAAACCGCCGGTAAATTCCCGGTTAAACTGCCGTTCCGGTATCCGGAGCCGGTTAAAGATCACCTGACCGTTTTCGATAACCACCCTGCCCCGATCTCCCATCACTTCAAACCTGTTGGTACCCGGAGCTTCACCGGTGGAAGTAATAAAAACGCCGGTGGCGCCGTTTGGATATTCCACAAAGGCGGTTACATCATCCTCCACTTCGATATCGTGATACTTACCGAATTCACACTGAGCCCAAACCGATTTCGGCATTCCGCACATCCACTGCCAAAGATCCAGCTGGTGGGGGCATTGATTCAGCAGAACTCCGCCCCCTTCACCTTCCCAGGTAGCCCGCCAAACACCGGAATCGTAATAACTCTGAGGACGGTACCAGGAGGTGATGATCCAGTTGGTGCGCTTGATCTCGCCCAGTTCGCCCGATTCGATAAGGTCTTTTACCTTCTGGTACACCGGATTCGTCCGCTGGTTGTACATGATCCCGAACACCTTGTCCACCGCCGCGGCGGCTTCGTTCATCTGCCGTACCTGCCGGGTATAGACACCGGCCGGTTTTTCAATCAGGACATGCAGTCCCTGTTCAAATGCTTCGATAGCAATTGGAGGATGCTGGTAATGGGGAGTGGCGATGATGACCGCGTCCACCTTGCCCGACTTGAGGAGCTCCCGGTAGTCTTCGTAAACCGCGGAAGAATCACCTAAAGCTTCCGCTGCTAGTTTGCGCCGGGGTTCCAGGATGTCCGATGCGGCAGCGAATCTTGCTCCCTCAACGTTTCCTGAAATAAAATTCCGCGCGTGATGGGAACCCATATTACCAAACCCGATAATTCCGTATCTTACTTCGTCCAAGAGATCCTCCTCCATATTTCTGTTTACAAAACCTTACCGGAAAAACTATACCGGGTCAATCGGAAGGAGGTGTAACAGCAATTTTCAGTCAACACCTTGCATTTAGACTCTCATTATCAAAGGAACCAAACAAATCAATATTTCACCGAAATAACAGTTTTTCCACGAAAGCATCTGCGGTAAATCCCTGCAGCCCCTACTCCGGAAACAGGGTCTCGATTTTATCGATCACTTCCTGGGGCAGCTTAACCCCGGATGCTTTCACATTTTCTTCGAGCTGCTTCTCCGATGAGGCTCCGGTGATAAGGGACGTGATCTCCTTTTTCCGGAGCAGATACGCTAACGCCAGACGAGGAAGGGTCAGATCTATTTCTTCTGCCGTTTTTTGGAGTTTATCCACCCGGGCCAGGAGATCCTTATCCTGCAGCCGTTCCCGCATAAAGACATTTATCTTCTGATTCCCCGCTCTGCTTCCCTCTGGAATTCTGCCCCCGGAATATTTACCGGTGAGTATTCCCTGAGACAGAGGGGAAAAAACGGCGACACCCAACCCGTGATGGGAGCATGTGGGGAGGACATGTTCTTCGATAGACCGGTCGAGAATACTGTATTTAGGCTGGTCTACCGCGGGGGGTGACCAGCCGTTGGCCTTGCACTTCGCGGAGGCTTCGGCAATCTGGTCAGCAGTCCATTCACTCACTCCCCAGTGCAGTACTTTTCCCTGGTGTATCAGATCCTGCATTGCCTGAATTGTCTCAACAAGGGGGGTGTTTTCGTCATACCGGTGACAGTAATAGATATCCACGTAATCCAGCCGGAGCCGCCTTAGACTGTCGTGGATCGAATCGAAGATATGTTTCCGGGAGAGACCCCGGTTGTTAACCCCGTCCCCCATGGGAAAGTAAACTTTGGTAGCCGCGACATAGTTCTGCCGGATAGTGAGGTTCGGAAGTATCGTTCCCAGGAGCACCTCGGCTTGTCCTTTTGAATAAACATCCGCTGTGTCAAAATAGTTAATGCCTAAATCCAGAGCTTTGCCGATAATGCTTTCCGCTTTCTTCCGGTCAACCTGGTTTCCGAATGTAAGCCAGCTTCCATAGGCAATTTCACTTATAAGAAGTCCCGTATTTCCCAGTCTCCGGTATTTCATAATCAGCCTCCTCTATATATTAGTAAGATACCCTGACCCGGATGGAACAGCAAGAGTTCCATAAAGCCAGGGCAAACGCATATGAAAGGAATATTTAAATCGGAGTTGGGGAAAAATCCGTCTTAAAATCGTACGGATTGCTCCTCAGGCAATGGGGAACGGAACATTACCATGTGATCGCTATTGACACTGTAGGCGGTCCGGGAAAGAGCGAACCGAACCGGAATTACTACACAGGCATAGACCACATCATGTGGATTGACCAGAAAAAGATGCCGCGATAAAAAAGATGGCCCGGCATATCGAGTTTTTTTCCAGCTTGCTGCAGACAGGATAATTTGCGGGGGCTTCCAGCAAAAGTACCGTTCCGCGTTCTCCATCCGCATTCTCCATTCTTGTAAACATCCCAATCCCGTGTTACAGTGACAGTACAAATTATGGCCGAACGTGAACGAGTACTCTTCCTCTATCTAAAAACAGGGGGCGGACACCTTTCCGCAGCCCGTGCTCTATCTGCTTCTCTCGAAGAGAGAGGGAAGGCAGACACTTTTCTGCTGGACGGAATACCGGATGAAAACAAGCTTCAACATTCCATAGTGGTTGACGGGTACAGCAAAACCGGCAGCCAGGACAATAAAATCTGGATCTTTATATACGAAGCTTCCCGGTGGGGACCGCTGATGCGGCTCTACACTGCCTTGATGGCATGGCAGAGCGGACCTCATATTAAAAAATTTATCCAGGAAAACGGAATCACCCGGGTAGTCGTACTTCATTTCCTTTTAAAACGCGCTGCAGTACGGGCCCTCCATTCATTAAGAAAATCAAAAGAAATTCCCGTGATCACCGTAATCACCGATCCCTTTACTCCTCATCCCTTGTGGTATCAGCCGCCGGTCACAGACACCGTAGTTTTTACCGATATGCTTTACCGGAAAACCATCTACTGGTATAACTATCCCGCTTCCCGGACTGTTATTTTTCCTCCGATACTGAACAGGCAGTTCGAAAGGAGAGCTTCCGAAGAAGAGATAGTAAGTTTAAAAAACAAATACGGATTCAGCCGGAACAAGCGGCTTATTCTGATGGCAGGCGGCGGAGACGGTCTGCCGAAGGGTATCAACACACTGCGGTCCCTGGCAAAATCTTCCCTGGATATCGAAATTGCCTTCGTGAGCGGTAAAAACAAAGAGCAGCTCAAGGCTGCCAAAAAAATCGTTAAAAAAACAAAAGACAAAAAAATAACGGTTTACGGGTTTGTCGATTTTATGTATGAACTCATGTCTATGGCTGATGTGGTGATCACCAAAGGCGGTCCGGCCACAGTTTTGGAAACCCTTATGCTCCGGAAACCTCTTATCCTTACAAACTACATTTACGGGCAGGAACGGGGTAATCTTGATTTTGTAAAAAACAATCAGCTCGGGCATTACATCAGTTCCGGCGAGGAAGTTATAGAGGCAGTCAGAGACTTTATATCCGATCCGGAAACCTACGAAAAAGCAGTTTCCCGGATTTGCCGGGTTGATATCCGGAACGGTTCGGAGAAAATCGCCGATTTCGTCATGGAGTTTGACAAGGTTCTTCCGAGAAATATTAAAGAAGACGATTATCCCCGTCACAACCCCGAATATCGGCGGATGGAGCGGAGAAATATCTTTACCGGCCGGAGACGGCCGGTCCTTCCTTCCAGAGATTTCGGATAATATACAGTGAGGCATATAATGGAAACAAATCAATTTAGCGCTTTACCGCTAAAAGCTTTTACCCCGGCCGGATGGACCCGCCGTCAGCTGGAGATACAGGCGGCCGGGCTTTCGGGGCAGCTTGATGAATTCTGGCCAGACATCAAGGATAGCGGCTGGATCGGCGGAAACGCGGAGGCATGGGAACGGGCTCCGTATTGGCTCGACGGACTGGTACCACTGGCATACCTGCTGGCCGACTCCCGCCTAATAAGGAAAGTCACCCGCTGGATGGATTACATCCTGGAGCATCAGCATCAGGACGGCTGGCTCGGTCCGGCGTATGACGTCTCCGAATACCGGAAAGCGTATGATCCATGGCCGCAGTTCATCATCCTGAAGGTACTGTCGCAGTACCAGGAGGTTTCCGGAGACAGCCGGGTAATTTCCGCCATGGTACGGAATATCCGGAAAATCATCTCGGTAATGAAAGAAAAACCTTTGGAAAGCTGGGCCAAATACCGGTGGGCGGAACTCCTGGTTTCTCTCCGGTGGCTTGACGGCCGGCCCGGGGTTCCCGCGGATGTCCCGCGGGAGGCCGCAAAAACCGTCCGGGATCAAGGTTTCGATTGGCCCGGATTATTCCGGGATTTTCCGTACACCCGCCGTACGGCGGAGGGGGAAACCAGCATGGAGACCCACGTGGTGAATAACGCCATGGCACTTAAGGGACCGGCGTTGGCCTATCTATATTCCGGCGATATCCGGGATGCTGAAAATTCACTGATGATGATAGAGGTCCTGGATAATCACCACGGTCAGATCACCGGCATGTTTACCGGGGACGAGCATCTGGCAGGAAAAAATCCTTCCCAGGGGACGGAACTTTGCGCCGTCACCGAATACCTATTTTCCCTGGAAATCCTCATCCAAATCCTCGGTTCATCCGGTCTGGGAGATCGGCTGGAAAAAATCGCCTTCAACGCCCTGCCCGCCGCTTTCCGTGACGATATGGATTCCCATCAGTACGACCAACAGGTGAACCAGGTTATCTGTACCGTTTCCGAAAACAAAATCTACACTACCAATTCGGGAGACGCGAATATTTTCGGCCTGGAGCCGAACTACGGCTGCTGTACCGCCAACATGCATCAGGGGTGGCCGAAATTTATATCTCACTCCTGGCTGAAAGCACCGGATGGAGGGTTGGTTTGTGTTTCACCCGTTCCTTTGACGCTTAAAACAACGGCCGGATCGGATGACGGGAAAACGGAAACGATAATCACCGTAAGCGGGGATTATCCGTTTTCTGAAAAAATCCGGATCGGTATAGATCCGGAGAAGCCGGCCCTGTTTCCCCTGGTTTTACGAGTTCCCGGCTGGTGCGGCAGCCCGGAAATATGGATAAACGGTGGAGATCCGGTAAAGCCGAATCCGGGGGAATACCACAAGATAATCCGGGAATGGCGGCCGGGAGATGCCGTTACCATGAAGCTTCCCATGCGGTTAAAAATGCACACCCGGTTTAACAGCTCTGCGGCTCTGACCATGGGACCTCTGGTCTACTCTCATAATATAGAAGGAAAATGGCAGAAAAACGAAAACGGCACCCCCTGCCCCGACTGGGAAGCCCGGCCGGTTTCACCGTGGAACTTCGGACTCATCCTTAACCCGGACAGCCCGGAATCCTCCTGTACCGCCGCCCGGAAACCGTCCGGACCGGTACCGTTTTCGTCGGACTTTCCGCCGTCGGAAATCCGGTGCCGGGGGGTCAGAATACCCGGATGGGGAATCAGCAGGAACGCGGCTGAGCCGCCGCCGGAAAAGCCGTTTGAGACGGAAGGTCAACCGCAGGAGCTGGTGCTTGTCCCTTACGGCTGCGCGAAATTGCGGGTTACCGAGATGCCGGTTATTTCCGAAGATGATTGAAGGGCGGAATCTCCGATAGACGCCTATTCACTCGTCCAGCGCATGGATTCAGCATAGGTTTTCGCTATCTTTTTTAGTTCCCGGTGCGTACCTTCAAGATCATCGTCTTCCCAGCTGTCATCGAAAACCAGGACGGGAACGGCAGCTACATCGGGGGCCAGTGAATCGGCGGCGTCTTCAAACCCCTGGAGAACCTCTTCCGGTGTCTCTCCATTATCAAAATTTAGTTCAAGGATTCCCCGTCCCCGGAACGTCTCTTTGAGCCGGGGAAAATCGTTCCGTGTGTACCGGTAGGAGCAGTTAATTCCCAGACACCGGGGCTGGTGTTCCAAATAGAGATGAGCGGAAGGATGGGGTCCGCAGTTGTGAATCCTCCCCTCTCCAAAGGCTTTAAATATCCGCTCATTGTAAGGTATGCTGAATTCACGGAAGGCTTCCGGACTGATAGTCGCGCAGACATCATCGGAGACAAACCCTTTTTTCCCGTCAGGAGCCCACACCGGGTCAAAATCGATACTCACCATCCGCTCAAGGCCGCCGGCAGCGGAAACAATCTCCCGGCAGCAATCTATCTGCACGTCAGTAATCATATCAAGAACCCGGCGGAGTTCATCGGGATAATCGATAAAAGCGGTGTAGAGAAAATTAGTTTCAAAGAGATCCTTCGCGGTGTTGAGCGGACCGCCTAAGTCCACACCGGTCACGGCGATATCGGTCGGCAGATTCGAGGCCGCGTACGAAATCCACTTGAGATTTTCCGGCATAATACCAGCTGTACGGGGATCTGGTTTTTCAAGGGCGGTCATCTTCTCCGGAGAATCGATGATAAAACCCGCCGCTCCCGGCGGCTGATTCGGATCGTCCCCCCAGAAGACCTCCATGCCGAACATCGTCGCGATGGTCATGTATCCAGGCCATATCCGGACCATGGGAATATAATCATCGGAGAAGACCCGGAGGCACCGGTTATTATTGGCCGTCATCTGTTCAAGCTGAAGACCGCTGTCCCGGCACTGTTCCCACAGCGTATAGGTGCTGAAGTCGTCCGCCCAAAAACCGATGGGAATATGGTCAACGGGCCGGTAGTCCCAGAGCCGTCTTAATCGTTCTTTCCTTTTCTCCAGTTCCCGCGGTTCCAATCTGTCAATCGCAAGCATAACGGTCCTCTTATATCACGGCATCCTCAATACGCTGCCGCAGCGTTCCCGATAATTCCGGCCCCTTTTTTGCCAGGAGGGCATCCGCAATCCCGCGCGCTTCCCGCACCGAATCGGGGGCTCCCCGGTTGATCCAGGACTGCCTTCCTCCCCGCTGGGCAACCAGAGGACTCCGATGTTCTCCCGAGTGGAGCAGGTTCAGGGTGTGGTCATCGGTAATGTAATCGGAGCTTTGCCCTTTTTCTTTAATTAAATCCGCGGCAACGGCAGTCTCCGAAACCTCGATACCCCGGCAGATCCGTTTTACCTGACCCGCGATTTCCGCGTCCATAACCAGCTGTTCCAGACTCACCGTCATTCCACAGGCGTACATTCCGCAATTTACGATCAGCTGATTCCCCGCGGCGGCCGCGGTCAGCGCGCTGACCGTTTTCTCCCAGGCGTTCTGTTCATCATGAACATGATTATCCGAATTCGGAGCGGTGGTATGTACCGGGATTCCGTAACTCCGGGCAAGCTGGGCACCCGCGATTCTGGCCAGGGAGGTCTCGGCCGATCCAACCAAAGCCGTACCCTCCTTCATATCGAAAGCCGTCCAGCTGGACGCCCAGATTACCGGTGTTCCCGGGTTTATGAGCTGTGTGATGATGATACCGGAAAGGGCTTCCGCGTTGTGAATCGTGATAAGACCGGCAAGTGCATAAGGGGCGCTGACTCCGGTAATCGGTTCCGGCAGGATGGCGACGGGAAATCCCCGCTCCGCGCATTCCGCTGTTCCCCTCACCGCGCCGTCCTCCCACTGGAGCGGAGATGTGGGAGAGAACTGGCTGATCATGTAATAATGTTCCGGAGACGTTTTGCCGGTAATTATCTCTGTCATATTCATGGCGGCCCTGTTTACCTCAGCACTGTCGGTAGAAAAAAACACCGGTTTTACCGACTTGGCCATGGAGATTGCCAGTGTATTAAGCAGCGGATCTCCCGAGGCAGCATCAGATACGGCGCCGGGAAGACCGAGCATATCAATATCATCCAGCTGCTCTGCCAGATGGGCAAAATCAGAGACATCCTGCCTGGTTAGTTCCCGGTAAATATTTGTTAAAGGTTTTTCCATAAAAACCGCGTTATGACCGCTGGCAAAATAGATTTGTTCTCCTCCAAGTTCCAGAACCGGATTTCCTTCCCGTCCCCGGACCGTGATTTTTCCGGGCACCGTGCTGAGACACTGCTCCTGGAGCTTTCCGGGGAACCGGGCAGTTCCGGAGGCGGCATCGATGACCGCGCCTTTCTTCTTCAACAGTTCCAAGATTTCGGAGCTGTGAATTTTCACACCCGTTTCCTCGAGTATTCCGGCACTACTCTCTCTTATCATCGCAATTTCGGAATCGGAGAGGACTTGCATTTTATTAAGCTTCATGCTATTTCCCCTGAGTTAAATACGAAAGGGTTTTTGTTAAAGATTCCTGATCAGGCAGTTCAGGAAAGTATTCAAGTCCGAACGCGCCCGTGTAACCCGCGTTGATAAATTCCTTAAGAATATACGGATAGTTAAGTTCAGAATTGAATGGTTCAGCCCGGCCCGGTACTCCCGCGATGTGAATGTGTCCGATGGAATCCTTGTGCTGGAGCAGAAACGTGAGGATATCTCCCGACATTATCTGCATATGATAGATATCGTACAGCATTTTTACCTTAGAGCTTCCCACCCGGTCGAGTACTTCCATTGCCGTTTCAGGATCATCCAGGAAATAGCCGGGATGGTCCACCTTGGTGTTGAACGCTTCTAGAATCAGGGTGATACCGCGGTCTTCACATTTTGAAGCGCACTCGGAAAGAGTGCCCACCATGGCGTCCATGGCGTGATCCCGGTCCAGACCTTCACGCATGAACCCGCTGCAGCATATGAGACGTTGACAGGATATGGTTTCCGCCAGATCCATCATCATGTCCAGGTTGCCGACGATTTTTTCCCGGTCATCCCGCTCGATCAAGGAAGCCTTGATGCCGCCCTCGGAGTGATTGAACACAAAGTCGGTTGTTTCCATACCGAGCTCTTCGTTCAACCGGGCAACGGCATCGAAATCTTTCTTCTCAGGGATAACACCGCCGTTTTCAAATTTGTTGTCATGAAACCAAAACTCATAATGACGGAATCCAAGAGCGGCAATCTTCCTGATCTTATCTAAATAGTGTAGACCGTTAAAAAACGGTTCGATGCAAACTCCGATTTTCATGCGTCCCCCAAGAGCAGCTTGTTCACATATCCGTCCAGAGCTTCGTAATTCCTTTCAGCAATGCACTTATTTTGGAATTCGATGTCAAACTGTTTCACCTTCCGCGCCAGCATCCGTACCATCTCCATGCTGTTCTGAATATGCCGGTAGCAGTCTTCAGTTTTCTGGGTACGCACAGCTTTAACATCAAGACCCAGATATTCACCGTTGGAGCCGTATCCGTGATCCACAAGTACTTTAATCTGATTAAACGCCCGGCGCAGATTTTCCGATCCGAACGATTTATCCTGATCAAACTTCATGCCGTTCTGATCATTCAGATGGACACTCCACAGTTTTCCGAAAGATAACGCCATGGCCATTTCGTACGCCGGATCAATGCCCGCGAGAACAGCGTGGGCGCTTTCCAAAAGACCTCCCACCCGGTCGGGATCTTTTGTCCGGCTTGCCAGCGCCATTACGTGGCCGATTGTCGGAATGAAACTCCGGTCCACCGGCTCATTCGGCTTCGGTTCGATCATGATCCGTATATCGGGAGCGTAATCCAGGACCTTGTCAACCGCCTCCACAATCCGGTCGATGCTCAGAACCGGATCTTTGCTTTCGTAGCAGAGGGTCCCCTCCCGGGCAAGCCAGATAACAATCTGACCGCAGCCTAGAACCCGGGCGATATCAACCGTGCGGAGGGTTCTCCACAGGGCGAACTCCCGGTCTTCCGCGCTGTTCGCGGTAAATCCGCCGTCCACCGTCCGGGGATCCATCCAGAGCCGGGGCGCGACGAACTCGGCCGCCAGTCCCCGGTCATCCAGCGCCGCCCGGATTTCCGCGGCTTGAGATTTGATCTGATCTTCCGAAAGATCATTTATATCGGGAACCGCGTCGTCATCATGAAACATAACGGCGTCGACGCCGATCTCCCGGAATTTATCCAGCTTCTCTTCCAGCGATATTGACGGCCGGACCTCCGGTCCGAACGAATCTGCCCCTTCATGCACATTCCACGGTCCTGCCGAAAATTTAAATTCTGACATTCGTCTCTCCTTAACTCACCCGGTTATCCGTAGACCCGGGCGACCTTGTTTATTCCTTCCGCTATCATATCACAGTCATCTAAGGTCATCTGCGGAGGGATATCGATGTGTACAACCCGGGAAAGCAGTTCCAGCGTTTTCGGGCACATATCCCGGGAGTACTCCACATCCGGTCCTTGGTGGTGCCGTGACGTCCATGGTTCACCGTCCGGTGTCGGAGTTTTTTTCTGAATGATGTGCTCCCAATGAGCGTAGATGTGCCAGTCCGGAATGCCGCTGTTATAGACACCTGAAGCGTCAACACCTTCAGCCTGCAGCGCTTCCGTAAAAGTCTGAACCTTATTTTTTGATTCCAGATAGAACATGAGGCAGATTCCAACATCACCGTCCGGGTCATGTACCGGCCGGACCTTGACTCCGGGAGCGTCTTTTATTCCCTGGATAATCCGCTTCTGGCTCCGCCGCATTTTTTCCAGGATCCCGTCCAGCTTTTCCAGCTGTGCAAGCATCACCGCGCCGGCGAGTTCACCCATCCGGTAATTGTCGCCCACGAAGAGTTCCCCTTCGTACCGTTCCTTGGCAAACCGGTCCGGTCGCCAGCAGGCAGCGGTATCGTGATACCCCATTATACGGTCATACAGGATCTGATCATCCGTAACCGCCATCCCGCCTTCACCGGCGGTGATGATTTTATGATACTGGAAAGAAAAACAACCCGCGTCCCCGAATGTTCCCAAATATTTGCCGTTATATGTTCCGCCGCATGCCTGGGCGGCATCTTCTATCACCTTAATCCCGTGTTTCTCCGCTATCTTCATGAGTGCATCCATATTACACGGCACGCCCCGCATATGCACCGGGATAATCGCCTTTGTGTTCTTGTTAATTTTTCTCTGCACATCCTCCGGATCCATGGTGAGGGTCCCATCAACTTCACAGATCACCGGAATTGCCCTGGCGTTTATTATAGACGCGCAGCTCGCGAAAAAGGTGTATCCGGGTACGATAACCTCCGCGCCCGGCCCGATCCCGCACGCCACAAGCGAGGATATAAGCGCTCCGGTGCAGCTTGATGTTGCTAGTCCATGTTCCGACCCGAATTTCCGGGTAAACCGTGATTCGAGCTCTCCCACTTTAGAGGGAAATTCATCGGGACCGTAATAACGGAACAGGTACTTCCGGTCCACCACCTCCATGAGCTGTTGCTTCTCCTCCGCCCCGATCTCCATTCCTCCGGGATACATGGGGTAATTCGGGGTGGTCTTCGCTTTCTTACCTCCATTAATTGCCAATTCATTTTTCATCACACTACCTCTATGCATTCATATATAAAAAGCCTGACCGGAAACTTCCACGGCAGCCGCAAATCAACTAAAACGTTTTATATCCTTAACATTATAGTCCCGGCACTACCCGCGTAATAGCCCCGTTGATTTAAACTAAACCCATTTAGTAGTTTATCAGAGCAGCCGATGGTTGTCAATATATTTATGACAGCAACATCAATTCCCGGTCAACAGCCTCAATTACCGTGATGAGAACCTTTTCGGACAACCATTTTTTTGTATAATTCAAAGAGAATACTTCTCCATACCGGGTGCAGGAAATGAACAACGAACGGCGGTACGCTGACCAGCTATCTGAATGCCTTAGATGATCGTATAACGATGGCAGCTCCTTCCTGTTTTGTTACGACATAGCTTAGGAATTTAGAAAATGAAGAACCCCAGGATTCCGAACAGATACCTCCCGGGTTTTTTAAACATGGGTTGGATATGGCCGATTATTTTATCGCCCAAGCGTCTCGGCCGGTCATTATACCCGGACAGAAAAAAAAAAAAATAAAGAGAAGCAGATAGAGCTCAGCAATTTCCGGTGATCACATTCGCATTAAAATTTATAAATTGTTTTATTATAAACCTTAGCACCGCAGCGGTTTCGGATGGAGGTCCATCACGGTAAACGAACCTTCTCCCGGTGTGTTAAGAAGAATAATTCTCGTTCCGCTTCCGTGGCAAGCTGCAATCCGGTACCACCATTTTCAGCTTCATCCTTCTTTAAAACCGAAATATTTACCGTTGAAGCGGCTGCTTCAATTTTTTTATTTAAATAATCGATCTTAGTAATTCCCCAGTCATCATTTATTATCACCCGGTACGCTATTTGAATTTGTTTATCGCGGAAAAAACAAATGTAAAATCCGGATGATACGGTTATATATAACCGCGAATCGATTGCTCCACACCATAATACCGCTTCATCAAACATCAGATTCTCTTTATTCACCCCGGAGATATCAGTTATTACAACTCTATTGGAACCCCAGAAGGCAAGAGAATCTTCGGATACCTGGTTTACCCCTTCACAATAAAAATTAAAAGCGCATACCTTCTTTATGTGCTCATTTTGTTTCGCAAACCGATTTTCCTTTATATCCGTGAAAAAAGACTCAATTTTTGTACGCTCTTGTTCATTTAACAGGAAAAAATCCGCGCCGGTTCCGCGGATTAAAATAAATTGAGTCGGGTAGTTTTCCGAAAATACAACGGTGAATGGATTTATGCGTTCTTTAGGGAAACGCAGGTAAGGAATTAATTGGTTTTCCCCGAACTCATACCGGCGGATTCCCTGTTTGTCAAAAATCAGCACATCTCCCCGCCTGGTCACCATTACACGGGAGAATGAATCCTGGATAAAGCTTCCTGTATGAATCATGTATTCTAAATTGATACAGAAAAAACGGTCGCCTTTTTTATAGACACATGTTTTACCCGATCCTGAAACCGGAACCGCGTCCTTACACTCAGCCGGAAGCGGATTTAGTGATAATAAATCACCATTACGGATTTCAGCAATTCCTTGCTTAGTGCAGAAAAATATACCGTCTCTAAACGGAATTGTAAGGGTTGATCTATAAGGATTATTTCCCGGGATCCCGGGTTTCTCATTTTCCTGGGTTATTAAATCGATGGAGTCCGGTCCCCGCATTCCGTACAGCGGTTCACCCGCAGTTCTCTGTTTAGCCGACGGACCAGTCATATCCGGAGGAGGAACGGGATGAACAATTAAGTCTCCCGACTCAAAATAAATAAAAATATCTTCACCATTCTCAGAAAAGACAGCCCTTACTATTGCCTCATCTTTTACGGTTTTCCACAATGTCATTTTTTCTTCGCTCCAGCGGTAAAGATTAAATTGCCCGGAATTCCCTATGATGAAATAGGCGTTCGCGCTCTCCTTCACCGAAACAGCGGATACGTACCTGATGTCTTTAAATCCCTTTAATGACCTTGAAACTAAATGTACTCCCCCTGCCCTATCCTCAACACCTGCTGCTCCAATGTATACTTTCTTAAAATCTGTTGACACTACGAATACATGCCGGGTACTTTGAGCAATCAGCCCCCCCCGGACCGGCATTCTATACTTGTTTACCAACATTCCTGTAACAATATTCATGATTACCGCGCAGCCCGTATAAATAACGGTAATTTCATCTTTCCAGAGATAAAACCAGCGGGGAACACCGTATTTATACTCCCGGAGAATACAATCAGAGGAGAAAAAACCGGAGGGAATATCAGCCATCCAGCTTTGTGAATCAGGGCCGGCATTGGATATCTTAAACGAATGCATCACCGAATCGGTGTCCAAATAGTACACGGTTCCGCTCCGTATTACGGGAGATACAGCCGGCGGAACGGGCAGCGGAATTGTAAAACAGTAATGGTATCCCCCATCTTTTTCCCAATAATGTACTGCCCATGCTGAAAACGCTAATAAGGTATTGTTATACGGAACAACATAGCGGAGACGGTCTCTTATATGGAAACCTGGAATTTCCCCGTTCTTTTCAAAATTAGCAAGCTCTCCCGGTATAAAGACATTGGGTAATTTCATTTGTGCTGTTAAATTTTTATTATTCATCAAACACCTCCAATTCGGGATTAATAGAGGAAACGGCTGAGATTAAGGACTGGAGATCGGTTTCTTTATACGAGGCCTCATTAATCAGTCTTCCCTTTTTTATAGTTTGGATATTTATTTTCGCCTGCAATGACTGACGTGCTTCGTTTACCACCGCCGGATCATCGAAGTTTTTATTAAGGGGATGAACCAGCATTGCAGCTAACGCTTTCCGAAACTCGGAGGATTTTTTCTCCACCCCGTCCCGCCATTCCTGGATTTTTTCAGCATCGGGAAGACAGCTGTCCACATCCGCGCTTTCCGCTGCTTTGCCCAGTACCCCTTCAAGAAGCCCCTCCGCGAGAGACAGCAGATGTTCTAATTCCGTTTTAACCGACCAATCCTGAACCTTCTTCTGTTTTAGATTCTTAGCGGTTATTAGAATGGAGGTTAAAGATTGCCGGATTTTTTCATTTTCTTCTGCCGCCAGGAGATACTTTACTTCTTCCGGCTGGGAATCGACATGAATCAGCTTAACAATTCGCCGGAAAAGTCTATTTATATCACGGCACAGCATGGGATAGTCATTATTATCAAATCCGTTCAGCATTGGCTCTGATTCAAAAAATCCGGCCAATTCAGTTTCTCCGTCGCCGGAATCATCTTTACCGGCGGTACTTTCAAGATTGCTGTGGATGACCGTTTCTGCAATTATCTGATCAATATCCGCTGTCCGGCCTTCCTTTTCAATAAATAACGCCAGGATATTATTTTCAATTGACAGCTTCCGTAAAATAATCAGCTCTTTGGCCAGCAGATACCGGTATCTTGCTTGTTTTTGTGAAAGACCGCGCTGGACAGATAAATATCTCAGATACAATCGACTCAATTCTATGCGTTCTTTTGAAAGTTGTTCGAGTAAATATTCCTGGGTTGTACGGGTTCCTATTGATTTCTGGATCAACACATCAAACCTCCAATTTTTTTAGAATACCGGAATTATCAGCTTTAATTCCCATATAGATGTTATTTAAATTTTTTACTTCACCTCTTGTATACCTGACAATGCCGAGTTTTTTGATAAAGTACCGGTAATGCCGAAGCATTTGTTTATTGACGTATGATTTCAGTTCCTTACCCTTTTCCTGCTCAACAAGGAGATTGCGAATAAACTCGGGCCACTGCCGCTCCGGTGTGTTTTTTCCGTTTTTTTCCAAATATTTTTGATACGCACAAAGACTGCCGGGACCTTCCCCCGGAATAAGGTAAGATTGACTGTAAAAAAATCCTTGAAGCTCCATCACGCAGCGTTCATATACAACGGGTATCCTCTTGAGCAGTATCCTCATGTTTTTTTGAATTACACAGTTGGCGTCCTTTACCGAGGTTGTTTTTATTCCGCAGAGGATTAGTTCCAAAAGAGTAGTCCAGAGAGGAAAATTCACAGAAAAATTATTATCTTCTATAGTAACAAGAGCCGCTGCTAATTTTAGATTTTCCTCTGAAGTGTCAAACATTCCTTCCGGATGTGCTTCCGTAATTTTATCCAGAACATTTTTCAAGGCAGCCAAGTTACACCAGGCTTCATTCAGCTCTCTTAATATATCGTTTGGGTTTTCCCGTGATGGATTATCATTCGGTTTGAATTTATTATCCAGTCGGTAGAATCTCTGATACGGCTTTTTTCCCGTTGTTTTCATAAAAAAGGCAATGTTCAACACATATAACAGATATAGATCTCTTAATCTATTTCTTCTATTCTGCCGCAGCAGCTTTTTAATGAGATCTTTTCTGTGATTTGTCCAGACTCCCTGGTAACTTTTTTTTATGATTGATATAACAGAAGGATATAACCGGACAACATACCGCCAAGGACTGGAATCCGGAATAAACCTTGCGCTTGACGCGCAGCCCACCGGGATTCCTGAATACATTTCTTCGCTTACCAAGATATCCTTATCAACAAACTGACCATAATCCAGATTTTTTTTACCGAAACAGGTCGAATACGCATAGGGACTTTCGCGGTCTGCGCGTGCCTTACACATAAAAACAAACGGCACGATATTTTCTTTAACCGGATTTATCAATCTGTTTATTTTATCGCATTCCGTATACGGAATTGAGCTTTCTTCTGTCACCGGTATCTGGAATGTCTGTATGAAATCAATCAGCTCATCATTAGTAAAATGGGTATGCTTAAAAAAATCAGTAAATGCCTCAGTATATTCTAAAAATCTTATATAGTTTCTTGGATCATCCCCGGGAAATAATACCCGGCAGTACTGTGCGGTATGATTATTCTGATTATGGTCTTCCCATAAATTTGCTTTATCGCGCATATAGTATTCTGTGTATAGATTAGCTACACAAAACCAAATTACGTGGGTCGTCACATACAGGCCTGCCTCAAACCGGATACTTACCGCTGATAAACCGGTTTCTTCATTGAGCACCGGAACCAAAGCTTTAGGGGGCAGCCTCGTTAGTAATTCAGGATCAAAAATTTTTTCTTTCGGATAATCAAAACTTCCTGATACTAATTCACGAAATTCTTCTGTCAAGGTCCGGTCACTGCTCACCATATAAATCCTCCTTCGTTATTTTTACCACCTCACCGACGGGAGGCATATTCATTGCATCCAACTCCTCCGTCATTAACCAAATAAGACGATGACCGGTTGGTATTTTCTCCGGGTAAGGGCCGAACCCGTCAGTGGCGTAGAATATCGTAGTGTACTCACCGCCGTTAAAAATCTCCTGCAGAACGTTTTCGAAATCTGTCCCCTGCCTGCCTGTTACCGCGGTTAATGGGCCCGTATAGGGGTAAGACTTTCTTGCCCTCTCATCTGCCTCTATAACGGTTATCTTTTCCAGGAAATGACTCAGTTCCAAAAGGGACCCGTTAATCATTCCAAGTGTCTCTTTTGACATTGATCCGGAAGTATCAATAATAAAGGCTGTGTTCTCTCCGTTCGAACGTCTGTTCCTTACCGTCCCCGGAACAATACCTGCCAGCCCGGGAAATCTCCGGTTTGGACGGCTCAAGGTAGAAACCCGGTGGTGATCCTTTGGCCGGCCGAATTGATAATCGTTCAAGATCATCGCCCATTCGATGGAGCACCCTTTTCCGCAGCTGATATCTTCCGTTTCCTGCTCCAATTCCTGACTGATTCTGTCTGTTTCTTTTATATGTTTTAGGCCGTCACTTAGCCTTCCTCTGCAGACTTGGAACAATTCCTCTATACTTTTTTCAACAGCTTCACTGTGTACATGATCACATAATCCATTATGAATAGGATTAGCAATTGATTGATAAAGTTTTGTAATTGTCACACTGCCGTTATTTTCAGCATACGCTTTTAACAGCTTGACCCGTTCCCGCGTTGACTGACCGGGCTTGAGCTCGGGAATGACATGCCGGAAGTTTTCCAGGAATAATCCGGGAGGAAGGTGCACCTTTAAATCGACCGGAATGTATTCATTAACACACAGCTCCATAGCTACTTCTACAATCCGGAAATCGTCATCATCATACTTCCAAGTTAAATGCTTGAATGCCAGATGATTGATTTCATGAATTAATAGACCGGCGATTCTTTTCCAGTTCTTTAGATCAATTCCCGGATTTACATACAGTACCGGACGTTTATCATCAATACCGACTGCCATAAACGGATAAACATGGGTATCTATAATATCGATGAGACTAAAAATCGTCGCGTATAAGGGATATTTGGCAATAAAATTATCGTTCAGTAAAAAGATTGATAATTCCCGGGCCGCCTGTTTCACACAGCCACCTTCAGCCGCTCTTTAAGCAGTTTATAACCGGTTAGTTCCCGGCATTCTTCCCGCTTGGAAACCAGGTTATTTACCGCTGCATGAAGCACTTTCACACGAAGGTTGTTATCTTCCACCCACTGATCTATCTGGAACGTTACTGCCTCATCTACTCCGTAGGATCTTATCACTGTTTCGGGTGATACAGATAACAGCGACGGCGAATTTGGATTATCGATCAGTGCCTTTTCCAGATGTTCCCGCATGTCAGCCGGGAACACCGGGTCGCGGCAAATTCCCGCTACGGCATCAATGGATACATTTTCCAGATCATGAGAAATAAGTATCTCTTCAGCGTCCTCCAGCAGCTTTTTTAAGACATCTAATCTGCCGTCTGTTTCTATGGTAGAAATAATATCTCGCCAGCACATCTTCTCTACATGATACGAAGAAAGAATCGCTTGAGGTTCAATATTGTAGGTCGGCATGTACGGCCGGCTGAGGAGTTTAATGATGCTTTCGGATATTAAGCCGCCTAGAGTGGATGATAAAAAGTTCGTATCATTAATTTCATTTTCCCGCAGCACGTTCATAACACAGGACACCATGAACCAAGTCCGAGGAGGAGCCGCATCGAATAGTTTTTTATCAGCCTTGACCGTTCTGGCTACTCTCGGATTTATTCCTGCCTTGGCTGCCCACCGGAGCCATTCGGTTACGTCCGCCTTCACTTTTACCGGAACAAATCGTGATGACAGAGCCGGATCCATTGTATCTGCCGAGTGAAACTGCATTCTATCCGAGGCATTTGCTGTACCCGCTATCCGCCACCCGGGAGGAAATACATATCGGTTAATCGATCTGCTCGTTAATAATTGCAATAAGCTGTTACGTATTTCACGGGAGGCCCTGTTGATATCCTCTAAGACCAACACGCCCTTCCCCGGATCATTGCTTGGGGGTAAAAATTCCGGTATAAAATACTTAGTCTTACCGGCCACCGCGTTTGGGAGTCCTGCAAGATCAACAGGTTCTAATACGGTTAAATCCAGCCGGATTACCGAATAACCGTTCGACTTTGCCGTCTGATGCAGGATATCACTTTTCCCGACGCCGGGCTCCCCTAAAAGCACCACAGGGATGTCTGCTTCCAAGTACCTCAGCAAAACTTTTTTTAATTCATCACCGATTGCTACTGAAGAATAACTTTCTTTCTCTGACATACCGCCTCCTACTGTTATAAAATATTACAGTAGTAATCGCCATATGTCAATAATAACTTTAGTTATTTTTTTTAAAGTTTCGGAGAAGGGATATTACAGCATCAAGCTCTTGATCATCGCAGCTCTTAAGAAGGAGTATAAGATCTTTCACTTTTTTATCATCTCTCATTTCCGAATTGCGCGGTATGGATCTATCAACCTCTTTTTTTTGAAGAATAGTTGTAAGATAATCAATTTTATTATTAAGGATTAAAAAACGGTCCTCAGGAATATTACTACTCCGCTTTCCGATTTCGCTCCCGGTTTTCCCAGTCAAACGGAAATCCTCGAACCGGTTATCGGCGTTCAGGAAAAATTGGGGATCTACTTGAAACACTTCATAACAGAGAATCAGTAAGTGAGAGGACCGGGGGCTTCTTAACCCCTTCTCCCAAAGAGATATGGTTGCCTGCGTAAGGTTTCCGCCGAACTTGTCGGAGACTTCCTTCTGGCTCATGCCGAGTTTCAAGCGGGCTTCTTTTAATTTGACCGATATAAATTCTTCGTACTGATCAGCGTCCATAAATCAATATTACCATAATACACCAAAATTAATATAAAAATTCCCGGCATTTTTAAAAAATCGGTCTATTTCCCCGTCTCTTAGGCGGAGGTGAGGAAATGAATAAAAATATTACTGTTTATTCCAGGGGAAATGAGGTGAATGAAGCGTTTAAGATGATAAAACCGGTGCCCCTCTGCCGGGAAGAGTTCGAATTATTAAAATCGAACTGGAATTGGAAAGTCCCGATACACCAATACTATGCCCTCAGCAGAAACGAACGTTACTACTTCTTTCCCAAAAAAGGGAAGGACGTAACTTCCGGAAATATTTTTTCAATAATCCGGTTAACAGACCGTGCCGGTCTTGCCTGGAACCGGGACCGGTATGGGAAGTATGAAGCCTTTCTTTATCGAAATGTGATAACCCAGGTAAAGTATTCCAAAGATGTGTTATTTCCTGAAGAAGCAATGGAGGAAATTTATGAGAGAATGTTTATCCGGATGATTGCCTTCGCGTACAGGATCAAGGATATAAACCGCTGGGCAGAGAAAGAATTCCGGAAACTCACCGGAGTAAAATAAGGAATTGAATGAAAATTATTAGACCATGTGCTATACTATAACTAATGTAATGAAGCATGACAAAAAGTCGAACGGTAAAAGACATTTGGATGAAATCTACCACGAATTTATAGAAAGTATGGTTTACACCAATTATCCGAGAGTGCTGTTAGAACCTGAGGATGTTACCAACTATTTGGGGGAAAGAACCATGACGGTAGACGCGGTAGACCGTATTACCCGGAAAATATATCACCGGTATGCCGCCGATTCGTTCAATCGCCGGGAAGATATCCGCAAAACCCTTAAATATTTGTGGCGCAGGCAGGTTGCATTCGATTACCTGGAACGTATAAAACCCCTGCCGATCCCGGATCACTCATTTGAAAAAATCCGGAATAAAATCACCGAACTGATATTGGACCCCCATGAGCCGGTCAGGGGAATAGATCTAGTTGTTAAACGGGATGATGATTACTATGAGGTTACCTGTCCCATGGACGAAAAAGGTTCGAAAAAATGTAAATACCACTGGATTATTGCGATAAGGAATATCATCGAAGAAACAGGAATTCCCTGGAACAGAGATCCGAACGACGTTTTATTAAATAGTTTTGTCGATTGGTATTGGAAGAAACCAAAATCAGGCGAGTATATTGTAAAAAAATTCGGGTTAGAAAATTATACAGATGATATAAAACAAAAGATATTATTAAAATTATCGGCATATTCACACAAAATAACGAAAGACCCCATATCATGGTGTTCACAGATTGTAAAAAATAACTGTAAGGATATTGTTAAAAAAAATAAACAAGAAAAAAAACAAATTAAAGAACTAGTTGAGACAATAAAGACAGAGCAAGATATTTACAGTACTGATGATTTTCCTCCCGAAGAAATAACCCCTGAACAATCAGCCGAAGAATACGCGGCGGAGTTGCGGAAACGGTGTCCTCCGGCAGGAAAGGACAATCTGAACTGCCGGGGTATTAATGACCGGAATATCCGGAGAAAAGAGTACGGCACTCTGGAGTTCCGCATTCATCTCTACCTCGAGTACCTGAACAATAAGATCCTGAAAATAAAACGTAACAAAACCAGGGCTATCCCGGAGACATTCAAAGTGTCCCTTTATATCGCAAATAATATTATAAAGTCATTCGATGTTTGCGGTAAGTGTCTGGAAAATAAGCCGAAAACGGAGAAAAAACATGGAAAAATTTGATATCGCCTGGATGTTTTCCAGAAAGAAAAAATTAAAACCGTCGGACAAACTGATAATCAGCTTGGATCCTGAGATCAAACGGATGTACGATGAAATCAAAGAACTGGCAGAGCGTAAAAAAGTCTTCCGAAAAAAAGGGATTTCTATACCATCATTTTCTTTTACCCTGAATACCCCTCTCCAAAGCAGGATGGCTGTTCTGGGAGAAAATGATTCTAGAGAAAAGATCACCCTGGAAAACGACCCCGTTGAACAGATACTCCGGTGTACCAATAACACCGAATCCGGCTTGATTGTACATATACTCCATGATGATAAAGAACTGTTTCCGAGACACAAAATATATCTTCGGCGGAAGGGATCTACAATGGAAATACCTTACGAACAGATGAGCCGTTTTGAACGGGAACTACTTACCAAGAAAGATTCAAAAATTGTCGTTACCGTTGAAGCAGATACGGGGCAGATTTGATCGACCGAAAATCGCTTCCGGACACCGGTTTCCCCTATTTAGTCGGGGCTGACCACAACGGTGTTGTCCGCTTCCTATCACAGGACAGGGAAACCGACATACCGGCTGACGAGCTCCAAAAAAGCGGAGCGGCATTGTGGATGCAGCTTTTCAATTTTTACAAACCTGAACTGCTCATCCTCCTGGCATCGGAGGATTATTCTTTCAGTTTTCCCTTGGCAAGATACTGGAGTTATGACTATCAAAATGATCCGGTTGTTCCTTTTCCCATACAGGATATACTTCCGGGAAATATCATTGATCAAAACATGGAAACTATAATCCGCAAGAAATTGAGAAAATATTCCCGCCTAAAAAAGTCATGGGAAAGTTCCGCGGCAAGGATTTTTGATATAAATGATGTTCCCGGCGGAATCCTTAAAAAGAACCGCGAGAAAATATTATCAGCAGTAAAAGCTGCCGCCCGCTCCTGCGGTACTGTTATTGACAGTTCAGAGGACAGACAAGCCCGATTACATACTCCGGCGGATGCCGATCTTTTTTTCGGAGTGTACCATCATGATGAAACCGGCCGCTTTTGGGCCGGAAACGACGCGGTACCCATGGATAAACTTGACGGCTGGACGGAAAGACTGGAAAAAACAGGCGGAATAAATCTTATCGCGTCCTGCAATTTTGACCCGATAGGATATCCCGCACCTAATCCGCGGTCCGGATTGGTCTTGAGAAATTTCGGATATCAATCCAGTATTGACGCGTTACGGTTAGTATCCCGGTATCTCCTGGGCATTGAAAATATAAGCGCTGATTCCAAAAGTATGATTGTCAATGCGGTACAGCACTGCGACAATCTTTTAATAGAATATTGTAAAAATAATTAAACCAAGGAGCACTAAAATGAAGAGACTGTTTGTTCTGTTCTTGATTACCGTTATACCGTTCATGACTTTTTCTCTGGACAGCGGCGAAATCTGGAAGGAATTCCGGAATGCCAATCCGTTTCCAATCAGAACACTAAAGATTTCGTACGATTTCACCAGTCCCGGGGGAGATATCAGTGAAGATAACATTATTATTATTCTTTCAGAACCACCGGCCAGCACAGCAATAGAGGATATTGCCGCCCTGGTACCTGATGATTTTTCCGTACAGGAAAGTAAATACACCATAGGGCTGGACGGATGGTTAACCGATATTGTGATCGCAGGAATCATAGAAGCGGATACTGAAGAACGTTTTAGAGAACAAGCTGAAGAGCTGATTTGGAAGATTTGGAACTCTGAAAACAACCGGAGGCCGATAATAGGCCTAACATCACCCCTTAGGGAAGATTTTTCCGTGACCCTGCCTCCCGGCTATTCAACGGAAGAATTATATCAGCTCTTTTCCGGCCTCCAAAGAAAGTTCATCCTTGAACACGGAGTATGGATTACCGGGGATTTTGTGTTTTGGATAACCCGGCCCAACACGGAAATTATTATACCGGAGCTGGAATCATTTACAGCAGCATCGGACTGTATTCTCGGAACCGTCAAATACGGAGACGATCTGATAGTAATCGGAAACAAGCGGAATGCCGGTAATGGTATACCGGCTGTGAGGACGGAAACCCTTCTATCCTTGGCTTCACCCCAATGTCCGGATTATCTGGTTCAGAGTTTCGAACGGGATATTTTGTTTGCCGTTTCAGCCTTCCCTGAGTATTATTTGTCCCCCATCGTATTAAGCATGATCCTGGAAGATACCGACTTTGGAGCTTATCTGATATTAGCGGATATTCTGATAAAGGGATGGCCGGAAAATGGATATGCCCAGGAGTACGGTACACACGAATTCCTGAACTCACCCCCTGAATCTTTTCCGTTTGATGATTTTCAATCCTACACAGGAACATCTGTTGTATATAATTGGTACGATAAGCGTATCGTGTCAGAATTCAAAGCGATCGGCGATTACACAATCACGTCCTTCAATCACACTATGGAAATCAGGTTTAATCCTGATAATACCGATGATTTTCTCCGTGAAAGAGCGGTTTTATTTCAAGATTACCTGGATGAAAATCCTAATATCATCCCGGTTGTTGTATCAGAATACACAAAGTATTTCCTGATCTTCAAGAAATATGGCCTGTCGGTTCCGGCCGGAGAATCGGGTAAATCCGCCTCGAGATTTAATCGCAACCTAAAATATTTTGAGGAAATATTAAATGCCGACGATGTATCCTTCCAAATAGTAAACGGTATTATTGAGCGTTATTTTTTTCCTTCATTAATTTTGTCATATGGATTAGAGAAGATATTGAATCTGCCGCAAAACAATCCACCCGGTGTACGGACTAAAACATCCGGATTTTGCCTAACAAAACACCAATCTGGTATAGGGGGACATAATATTGACGCGGACTATCTAACCCGGTCCCCGAAAATAATCGCTGTACCGTCCGCAGGGTTCACCGGTTCACCGAAAACCGAAGAAATGATCAACCGGATGGATTCCCTTGAACAAGTCCGGGAAATGATGGCACCGAGTGATCCCCTGGGAAATGAAGATACAAGCCTCCCGTGGAAATCCGGGCTGGGAACATTTCTGTTCTCCGGTATCAAGATTAAACAGGGGATAATAACCGGAAAGGTATCATGATGCAGCAATTTCCGGTGATCACATTCGCATAAAAATTTATAAATTGTTTTATTACAAGCAATTACATATATCAGGATCACCGGGAATTGCCGTTTTCCCGCGAAAAAAATATGCGGCAAATCCCGGTCAACCCGATCTAAATTTATATATTATATGAGATTATGGCCTCTTCTCAATCACAGAAGGAGTTGACCGGGATTTGCTGATCATGATGGACCTGAAAAACAAATTTTTTCATAAAAAGTTTTTCGAATTTTAAAATGCATGCGCCTCCCCTGCGTCTCTTAGGGTAAATACCTGAGGGAGGTGCATTATGAAGTTTTATGCTGCGTTGATTAGTGTTTTGTTATTCGTTGTTACTGTTGTTTCGGGAGCGGAAGATTCTAATCAGTTTCCCGGAATCGTTACGGATGAGACCTTTACGGAAAAAGCATTCAGACTTTCTGGAGGGTTCCTGGAAAAGGACGATCTGATTACTTCGATGCTGTTTCTAGAATACCTGTATATGGATCTGACAGACGATGAACTCGACAAGATTTTCACGGAAATTGGAGATTTATACCGGAAGATCGAGAAATCTGTACCGGAAAATGACCTGGAATCTGCGCTTTTTGAAATTTATGTAAACCTTATCGATTTTGCTCCTGAAACGATGGACGGTCAGCCGAATGTAACCTATGTGTCCGAGATATTCACTACCGGCAGCAAGGATTGTGACACCGGTTTGTTCGTATACTATGCATTCCTGCAAAAACTCGGACTCGGAGACAAAATTAGGTTTCGGCTCGGTAAAAGCCACCTCACAATGGAGCTCCCGGACAACCGGATTTTTGAGTCCAATATGAATTTCTATTTGGAAAAAGATGAGATCTCATGCTTAGTTAAGGATCCGGTCCTGCTTAAGGCCCAAAAAAACCGGTTCTTTTTTAAGGATCTGACGGCATACATACAGTATGCCAACATGGAGGACCCCGTGTTTGAGCAGATAGATCCGAGCAGGTATATAGCTGATAGGTACAAAAAAGTAGCTCATAACACAGCCGTTGACGGTATAGAACAAGGTGACTACGATAAAGCTGCAATAGCCATAGATGCTGTCAGGATACTGAAAAAGTAAGTTTTGATGACCCCGGTTCCGAGAATCAGCTCAAACGTTGATCCCGCGGGACCGGGTACCAATGTATAAAAAATACATCAAACGTCCCGGACACTGCTCCTGACCAAAAGTTCGCCGGGAAACACCCGCTTCTTCTCCGGGTGTCTTTCGTCCTGGGTCAGTTTGATCAGAATATTCACCGCTTCCCGGCCCATTTCTTCCTTCCGGAAGTCGATGGTAGTCAATTCCGGGTCAACGTATTTTCCGAGGACCAGGTTGTCCATACCGATAACAGAAATATCGCCGGGCACAGTCATGCCGGCCTTCCGGATTGCTTTAACCGCCCCGATGGCGTAAATATCTGCCGCGCAAAAAACCGCGGTGGGGGTTTTACTCAAGAGCCGTTCCATGCACCGGAGGGCTGTTTCTTCGTCGCCGTCACGGGCGTCATGGAAGATCAGCCCTTTCTCCGGCTTTATCCGCGCTTCCTCAAGGGCGTTTAAATAGCCGCGGTACGTTTGACTTCCGTAGAAAGAATCGGCGGAATCCCCGATATATCCGATTTTCCGGTGCCCTCTGGTAACCAAGTAATCTACCGCGGTAAGGGCGCCTTGGGCGTAGTCGGCCTCTACCGCGAAAACGTCGGGAGTACGCAAATGCTCGTCCACCAGGACCAGAGGGAACTCGGTTTCCCGGAGCTTCTCGATAACCAGCGGATCGGTTTCACCGAGGATGATGATGCCGTCCACTTCCCGGTTCCGGACGATTTCCGGTATCAGGTTGTCCCGGTCTCCATTGGCCGGAGAGAATAGAAGATTGAATCCAAGTTCCTCGCACTGCTTCGCGGCGGGGCTTAAGATTTCGTGTAAAAACCAATGACTTAACGGTGAATGCTCGCGCTCATGAAGAATTCCGATATTATTTGTCCGCTTGGTAAGGAGTCTCCGGGCTTGCTGATTGGGAATGTATTCATTTTCTTCCACAATTTTAAGAATTCTCTGCCGGGTCTCGGCACTAATTCCTTTTTTGTTGTTAAGGGCAAAGGAAACAGCCGATGCAGAAACATTAGCAAGTTCCGCAATGTCCTTGATGGTCAGAGTTTTTGCCATTTTTTTTGATCCTAAACGGAATTATACCACTAAAAAGTGATTAGGTCAAATTACTAAAGAATTTAACCTGATCCCCTTACAGGCGAAGACGGTTCAGTTCCCGGATCATGGCGAGGTATCCTTCCGGGGGCATATAATGGGGCACAGAATTCCCCGTACCCAGGGCGATGCCCGGCTCACCGGCAAGATTCTTCATGAGGTCACCGATATATTCTGAAATCTCAGCTTTATCCCCCCGGCAGGGAACATCGGTATCGATTCCGCCGAAATTCCCGATACGGCGGCCGTACCGTTCTACCCACTCCGGAAAAGGGGCAATTGAATCTTCGTTGGAGTGCTTCGCGTCTATGCCGCCGGTTTCGATCAGGGAATCCATCAGCTGAAAGATGTTGCCGCATGAATGGAGCAGGAAGGGTTTTCCTGAGCGGTGTATTATCCGGGAGATCCTGCCGTACCGCGGTACAATCTCTTCGATTATGAGTTCCGGTGCCAGAAGGGTCGCATCCTTGTAACCTAGATCGTCCCCCATCCGGAGAACGGCGTATATGTCGCCGAACTCCCGGACGAAACGTTCCCAGATCGCGGAGATCATGTCTCCCGTTCTCTGAAACAGCAGGGCGAATAGTTCAGGATCATCGTACACCATTAAACAGAGACGCTCGTATCCGGTAACATCCTGCACGCATTCAAAGATTCCGTTTCCGGGACCTCCGACGGCTTTCATACCCGGAGGCATCACCTCCCGGAGGGTTTCATAATACCGGGCGTTGTTCCGGAAAAAGATCTCGGGAACATCATCCCAGGGGTACGCGTCCAAATCCTTCCGGTCCTTTATGCAGCCGTCGGAATGGCTGTAAAGGGCGCCGCTCCCGGGCATGGACGCCGAGATAAGCCGTTCGAAACTAACGGTATCGTATCCCATCCGCCGGAAGAACTCCGCGTAGATCCGCAGGTACTCACGGAGGTCGGTGTCATCTCCTTGTTCCATATCGGCGAAAGGTTTGCCTAGGATCTTCTCCATCACCGAAACATCGATGCTGTGTTCGTAGATCGGAACCGGTGAAGCCGGTTTATTTTTCGCGGCGTCCCGGAGCCGGGTGTAATCGGGTTCAAAATCCTTAACCATCACATCAGTATTCATGTCGCACTCCCATTCCGAGGGTTGATTCCCGCGCAATTACCGGGTTCTTCAGCCGGGTTCTTTCCCTGCCGATTATCCCGTCAAGGCTGTCTCCGAAAAGAACGGAAATTTCGTATTCATGCTCTCCCTGATCCATAACCGGAAAAAGGGGAGCGGTTTTTTCGTCAAAAGGGGGATGATGGGCGTAGATGGGCGTCCGGAGCATGGTCATCCGGATGGTGCCGTCCTTCTGGACATCCCCGGCGAATGTATCCCAGCTTACCGCGGCGGTCCCGGCGCCGTTTTCGCCGGTCACACTCACGTGGCCGTAAACGGGATACTCTCTTCCGTCCAGGTTCCTCGGAATAATGCCTCCGGGGACCCCGTCACGCCGTTCCGTGCTGTTTCCGGAGCCGGGAATAACCAGTTTTATAATCCGGCGGCTGCCTGAGAAATTGAGTCTGATTTTCATGGTGAGGACCGGTTCGTCCCGGTACAGGTAGATGTGCCACTGCAGCACCGAGTTTCCGAATCGGAGCGTGTTGAAGTAACCGGAGCGGATTGGACCGTCTTCTATCCGCAGCCAGGGACCCTCCGCTTCGAAAACGCCCTCCGGGTCGGCCGGGTAGGAGTGAATCCCGTGGCTCCAGGTATCGCTCGGATCGGAAAAAACCTGGACTGAAATCTCCGGCACTCCTTCAGTAAAAGCAATACCCTGAAGACCGAAGGCTGCTTTAAGAACACCATTATCCGCCGTACTTGCCTCCTCCGCTTCCTGAGGAGGCGCGTACTTTTCTGCCGCGGCCTCCATTTCCAGCACCCCTGTTCCCCCGGCAGGGATTGCCGCGGAGAGAAGATACCGGGTCATAGCCCCGGCCGCCGCTTCCTGGCGAATCACCTGGACCGGTACGGGTTTCCCGGATCGGTCCAGGAAACGGTAGTCTGTTTTATCATTCATCCACCGGAATCCGGTCCACGGCTCGATTTCAACATAGCCGGAAAAGTTTTCCGGCGCGGTATTATAGAGGAGAATCCGCTGCCGTTCCGACGGCGGAAGCGCGGCTGTTTTTCGGCCGGCGGAATCTTCAAGAGCGGCGGTGCAGATTTCCCGGACATAGCCGAGTTGGCCGAAGGCGTCATCGTAGGCGCTTTTTACCGAACAGCCCCCGGCAATATCGTGGAACTGATTAAAGAGCAGGACCCGCCTGGCGTGCTCCCGTTCCGTTGTTTCTTTCTTATCCGACAGAAGACCCGCCGCCTGAGCCAGGAATTCAACGCGGCGGAAGGTCTGTTTAAAGGAGTGATAGGTACTGTAGCAGCCCACGGCATGATACTGCAGTTCTTCATGGATTACCGGAAGCTGATCCCGTTTTTCCCGGACCGCGGCAAAGAAGCTGACGGGATCACTGAACTGGAGGGTAACCCCGTCTCCATAATCAAGATGCTCCCGAATCCATTCGATCTCTTTTCTGACGGGACCGCCGCCGTGATCACCGACTCCGTAAAAGCACATGGTATGGCGGGCGGCAGGATCAACCGCGCCAACTGCCGCCTCGATATTTTCTTTCAGGGGAGTTTTAGGACTGGTGAGATAACTTTTCGGAATTCTGAACGCAAGGACTTCACCGCCGTCGGCGGAACGCCAGCGGAATAAATTGGAAGGGAGTTCCTTTTCGTGTTCCTGAGGACGCATGAATACATAGAAATCTATGCCGCAGCTGTTGAACAAACCCGGGAGAAAGGCGCCGTGTCCGAAGCTGTCGATGTTGTAGGCGGTGGAGACAGTGACGCCGAAATTTTCTTTGAAATACCGGAGACCCAGCCGGTACTGTTCAAGGAAAGCCGGGGCGGAGGGGAAATTGCAGTCAGGCTGAACCCATGATCCGCCTACAAAGATCCACTGTTTTTTTTCAGCAAGCCCGCGGATCCTGTTCAGGGTATCAGGATCAAACTTCTTAAGCTGTTCGTAGATCCAGGCTTCGCCCATGGTAAAAATCAGCTCCGGATATTCTTCCAGAAGGTCACATGCGGTTCTGCAGGTAGCAACCGCTTCGTCGGATCCGGAGGTTTTCCGCCACAGCCACACCGGATCGATGTGGGAATTGGCGACCATGTGTACCGTCATTCCTGCCATGCTGCCCCCTACAAGCTCCGGCTGAACCGTTCCCAGCCTTCAAAAACCGCCCGGACGTTTTCCGGTTTTGCTCCCGGACCGAATTCGCACTGAGCAATACACCCTCCGTCTTTCCACAGCGTACCGCCGATCCTGCCCACTGCTTCTATCACCTGATCCGGTGATGCTTCGGTAAGCATGTACTGCCGGTCCATCTCTCCCCAAAAGCAGATCTTTCCCCGGAACTGTTCCAGATTCTCGATTCCCATGCAGAAGATCTGGGAGTTGAGGGCGTCCAGACCGAGCTCACAAAGATCGGGAATGATATCCAGGATATGACCGTCGGAATGCATAAAGATCTTTTTTCCGTTTTTATGGGCGATATCGATATAATCCCGGTAAAAGGGCTTGAACACCTGCCGCCAGAGTTTTGGATTGATCAGAAGAGTATTCTGCGATCCCCAGTCGTCCATAAAAGCAAGCCCATCCACCTCCGTGGCAGCCCACTTCTCCAGGAGTTCACAGTAGAAGCTGTGAAGCTTATTCATAAACGCGGTCATCTCCGGGGGGATATCCGCGAGATCCATATAGAGGAGTTCGGAAGTCCGGAGAAACTGAAGCCGCTCAAAGGGACGCGGAGTGCGGCCGCTTAAAACAAACTTGTCGGTATTCCGGCAGAACCGGTTTATCTGCTCCGTATTAATGGAGAGGAGCTCTTCCGGGAACCGGAGATCCTTCCAGTCGCTCCAGTCATCAGCCTTGACCAGGGGTTCCTTAACTTCGCCGATGTGTCCCCGGCTGTGGTTGATGAATCGGCACCCCCATTCATCGATATATTCTCCGGGCTCTTCCGGGTGTCCCTGTGTAGGAGGCTGATTGCGGTAGTACCCCGGAGCACCCGCCAAGTCATCCGGGAAATCAGTCCGTATTTTTTCAAGAGCTTCCGGAAAATTAATTTTGGCCCAGCTTAAAACCCAGAGGTGCCTGGGCACCCGTTCGGGTCTTTTAAAATTCAGTGTATCGTAAACAATCTCTCGTGACGCAGCCATGAAGCCTCCAAATCATTCATTATTTTTGAAAACGATCCGGAGATTCCTGTCGGTAAAAGTAATCCGGAAAATGCCGGCTTCATCACCGGCCGGTTCCGCGCTGCCCCCGATACACTCCGATACTTGGAGCGAATCACTTCCGGGTATTCGTGCTTTCAGAAATACAGGGAAATCATCCGGCACCTCAGCTTCCAACCGCACGGAAAGGGTATCTCTTCCTCCTTCCCAGATCATGGAGAGGGGGCCGTAGAGCGTTTTCATTCTCTGTATTATCAGCTTTTTTCCCGGTTTTAACCAGACCTCAGGGATTCCCCAGCCGAGTTTTAGTCCCTCATCTTCCAGTATGAACAGCGTTCTGAGCCATGACAGCCAGGCACATTCGTCGGGTGTTTTGAAGAGCGGACCGGCCCCTTTTCCGAGAACTTTGATCCACTCGGCAAGACAGCGCACATCTTCATACGCGATGGCCAGGTAGGAATTGATAAAACTCCGGACCGCGGGTTTAACCTGATTGCGTATCAAATAGGCCGCGGGGATGTCCACCAACATGGGCTGCTTCGAGAATCCTTCCTGACTAAACCACAGCTCCGGGTCCTGCTCCAGATCAGTCACCGGCTTGCGATAGCGGTTTTCTTCGGTATCATGAAGAAGCCAGTCCAGAAGGATATCGCCGCTCCGGAAGAATCCCACCGTCGCTCCCTTGGCTAAGGGGGATTCCAGACACTCCCGGATCCAGCCTGAATCCCGGTACCTGCTGTAGGCATGGGACGGCACCCGTGGAATCCATGTTCCGTCCTGCAGGGGCACCGCGCAGGAGCGGACAGTCGCCCGTTCCAAAGACCTGCGGATGTCCTTGCCGTATTCCCGGGCCAGCTCCGCGAGTTCCCGGGCACGGCTGTCACCGATATCTTCAAACGCCTCGGCGGTTTTTGTAATACCCGCCCAGCAGAGGATATTCACTTCAAACCAGTAACGCCACTCCTGAATATCCTCGATCGCCCCCATGGGAAGCAGACCGTAATGAATTACCGGTTTCCCGTCGTCATCCTCAACCATGGTGGTCCGCCGTTCCCTCCGGACAAATTCCGCCGCGGCATAGAGATTATCCGCCACACCTTTCAGCCACTCCCGGTCTCCGCTCAAAAAATAATGTTCCGCCAATGCCCAGAGGGACCAGCCGTGGTCCAGACTGTAGGCGCCAAAGTTGAACTCTCCGCTCCGGTAGAACGCGCCCTCCGAGGAGGTATACGCCCCCGGGGCCATTCCTTTCCCTTGACTGTCCACCACGGGCTGAAGGATATTTGCCGCGGCTTTGTGATCTCCGATCATATCGAGCCATCTGCTCTGTACGGCAGCCTCGTTGGGAAAATCCTCATAGCACCACGTAGCGGCGCCGCAGTGCCACCTTCCCGTTTCAGGATGCTTGTCCGCGGTAAGCAGGACGTGCCACAGTACCGATTTGGTAAAATCATCCACATCGGGATCAATACCGGAAATGGAACCGCATTCTCCGATCCGCTTCCGCCAGAATGACTCCACCCGCTCCCGTTCCCGGAGGTACCGGAACCCCCAGTCTTCCGCGGAATTCCACTTCGATTCAAAGGGCATAATAAAATCCTGAATGAACTCTTCTCCCGGTGCCAGCACGAACTGACCAGACAGCGCCTGATGGACTCCGGTAACCGAATCGGAATCAACACATTCATCCAGCATCCACCGGTCCGGATTGTTTAACAGTGAAAGCCTGATGCCCGGCTCATCATAAAATTTCCTGGGATAACTCAGCATTTCAACCGCTGTTGTTGTTCCTTCCGCCGTAAGAGAACCGTTCCGGAATCCGAAATGCTCTCCGCTTTTAAGGAGAAACCATGCGGTTACCTTTTTTTCCGTCGAACTGTTGTTCCGGATCTTCCACCGCCCTGCCAAAAATGACGGTTCCTGACCATTCTTGTCCTCCGTATCGCCAAGCTCCGGGTGCAGCAGGGTAGCGCAGCATTCCAGTTCTGAAACAAGCTCGTCCTGATTCCATGACGTTTTGAGGACCGGAAGCCAGCCTTCAAGGAATTCCTGCCGGAAGGACCGGGCAGGTAATTTCCGGGGGCCCTTCTCTCCGATCCCGCAGTCCAGGGAAAGTATTTGGGCAGGCCATCGGAAAAGATCTTCTTCTCCCCGGCGGAGTTTGAGCTGTTTTCGATCCAGAAATATTTTTCCGTCATACCTGCAGGCAAACTCTCCCCGGTTTGCTTCGCATCCCAGGATCACGTACTGCCCATGGGCTTCCTTGTCCAGCTTCGGTATTTCTTTCCTGCCCCGCTCCAGGGTCTGTTCCGGCATGGATTCGATTTTTTCGATAAGCCGGGTTCCGGGTTTCACCAGAGAGGAAACTGCCTCTTCCGGTGATTCCGTCTGATTTACCGCTGATCTGACCAAGGCGGCGAAATCGGAAAGCCACATCTTTTTTTCCGATACAAGATCGAGGAGATTGACGGTAAACCCGCGGCTCTCCCACTCCAGGGTAAGAAGGGGAAGGTCTCCGGAGGCACAACGGCTGCCGTCCCGGGGAGAAAAATATGATACTTCAATATCAAGTCCGGTCTGTTCAGCCTTTGCTGTTCTAGAAATTCCCCCCTCCGGGAAAATACCGTTATGCAGACTGATGGTTACAGGTGTGCCGGGTTCCGGCTTCCGAGCCCCCGGGGCGCTGAAGAGCCAGTCAACCCGGACCCGCAGGGGTTCATACGTTCCCCGGAGAATCGGAGCGATTTTTTTTACCGTGACCGTCTCCGTGTCCGGGAAAACCGCCCGTACCTTCAGGGTCTGCCGGTAGTCGCTCTCCGGTCCTTCATACCGAGACACCTCCCGGCTGGTCATTCCAGGGAATTTCAGGACAATTCTGTTGTCTCGTATTTCAAAGGAGCTGTCCGCCCGCCGCCAGATACCGTGTACAGCATCATCAACCGTTTCCCACCCCGGACTCATCCGGTTAGCCGGGGGCCATCCCAGCTGCCAGTACTCAAGGTAAGGCTTCATACCCGCCGGAGGTATTTCGGGCGGATCAAGCATTATTTCAAGCCCGGTTACTTCCCGGGGATCGGAAAACTCCAGTCCGATATTTGCCGGAGAAAAGGGACCCCGGGACGTAAGATTCCACGGGTCATCGCCGGAAAATACCGCGTCAGTTTCTGAGTGATTCCCCGCGTCACGCCATGACTTGATTTGCCAAAACCTGTATCCATTTTCTTCGTTCATATTGGTACCTCGCAGTCCATATCCTACCGGAGGTAAAACGTTTTAGTCAAGCCTGGGGGCCTTATATTTCGGGATGAATAAAGCAGACAAAGTCTTAGCGGTCCGGCGTTCCTTGGCATGCCGGCAATTCCCTTTGTGCTAAGGAAAAAGAGTTCCAGGGAACATTAGAGTTCAGCTAGCAGAAAGCCGCTCCTTCCGGAGCGGCTTTCATAGTTATTTGAGAAGAATAAATTCTACTCTCCGGTTTTTCCACCGGTTATCCAGATCGCTATGAGGTACCAACGGATCTTGGCCGCCGATACCTTTTACCGATAACCGGTCCGGTTCAATTCCGCGTTCTGTAAGCGCGTCTTTTACCGTCCGGGCGCGGTCTCTGGAAAGGGGAACAAGTTCTTCCCGTTCCTCTTTAGCGCCAAGTTCTTTATCGTCCCAATGTACCCGGACAGCATGTCCCTCAATCCGCACATCATAAGACGCGTACTTCTTGAGGGTTTCCGCGATCCTGTTGAGGATATCAATATTCTTTTCGAAAACTTTCACATCCTGCGTTACTAGTTCCGGACTATTCGGTTCAAATGTGATATTTGATATCCGTATCTTCAGCTTTCCGTCTTCCCGGATAACGAGGACATCAACCGGAATAAATCCTTCTGTCTCGGCAGTATTTCCCAACACATCCGTGACAGACAGTGTGTACGGATAATCTTTTGCCGACTGAACCAATTCACCATCAGAAGAAACTCCATTCCAGATCAGGGCTCTTCCGGGATCGGAAGATCCGGAAAAACTGTTGAAAAGACCGCCACGGTCGTCCATAATCATCAATTTCCAATTTTTAATCGAACTGGTATCGGAAATTCCCATATCAATTTGCAGCCTGTCATCTACACCGTCATTATCCGGTGAAAAGGGAGAGGGAGAAAGAGACACATTAATATCAGGAGCACTGACATCCAGGATAAACGACCTGGAAACTGCCTGAGGTTCAGCTCCGCTGGTGTATTCGGCGGATAGGCTGGCCCGGTAAATCCCTTCGACTACCTCACCTTGATCAGTAAACCCGGTCCATACCAGAGACTCAGGCACCTCGGTGCCTCCCGAAAATTGATGTACTGTTCCCGCTGTTTCGCTGTAGATTTCAATTTTCCAGGAATCCAGACCTTCTGTTGTACTGAGATGAGGAAACAAAGTCACCGTATCCGCGGTGCCGTCGCTGTTAGGCGAGAATCCTGACCGATCCGTACTGAGAAACACACTAACAACTTGTGTATTGACGATGATGTTTTCAATAATGCCGGATGCGGTGTTCTCTGCCCGGTCTTCGCTTACTATTTTGTACGCGTAAATTCCGTCCTCAACAGATTCTTCGTTGTCGTTTTTACCGTCCCATGTTATGTCCTCCGGTGAAGATCCGTGCCAGGTCCATTCCCGGACCGGGTTTCCGTCTGAATCGATAATTTGGGCTGTTATTTGTTCTTCCGCGGATCCGGTCTGTTCAATTGTAAAGATGTCTTTGTTTCCGTCTCCGTCCGGTGAAAATAGCAGATCTTCTCTTGCCGGCGTTGCTACCATAAGCCGCGGCTTTTCTTTATCAACCACAACTTTATACAATTTGGTAGAACTTTTATTGCCTCTGTTGTCCCACGCTTCAATACGGAAAGCGTATGTCCCGTCATCAACAACAAACCCGGATTCAGTCCGTCCATTCCAGATTAGTTTTTCAGGAACAGGCACACTTTGGTCTTCCGCCGTCAGTTGTCCAATAATATTTCCCAATCCGATATTCTCAGGCCGGACTTCCACATTCCGGTATTCTCTAACCACATTGCCGGCAACATCAGTGATCACAAAATTGTATCCCTTGATCAGCCCGTCATCCCGTATATCGATATCGAACTCCAAGAGATCGGACTTGCCGTCGTTGTTCGGGGAAATGATTTCTGTCTCGGGATATGATACCGAAATAACCGGCGCATCCCGGTCGACTCCGGTTAGAGGAACTTCGAATCCCAATCCTACCCCCCAGGCGCCGTTGTAGAGAGGAGCGGCGGCAGTCTCGAACTGCAGACCTTCCCGGTTCTTTTCTCTTGTTTTGTTTCCAAGAAGATTGGTCAGATTGAACTTTACACCAAGGGAAGGAATCAGACTCCGCTGTACGGAAGCATCGGCTGAAGCCTGCTGTGTAAAATCATACCGCCAACCTAGAGTACCCGTTATAAATGATTTGTAAGTAAAATTCGCGTGTACTGAAGTTTTAATCCCCTGAAATACCGGCGCGCTGACTTGAGCTGAAAGAGATAGAACAGCATCTCCGGTATCTACAGGATTAAAAGTAATACCCAGAACGGGAGTAAACGGGGGCGGGAAAGAACTTCTGTTTACTCCGGATATATCGGCAGCAGTATCCGGATCATAGGGCAGCCCCAAACCTTTAAAAACGAAACCCCACCGGAATCCGGGCAGCCCGAACGATTCAGGCAGTATATGCAGAAATCCGATGTCTCCCATTATACCGATATACACTCGGTCCTGCCTGCCGGTATACAGATTAGCTCCCAATCCTATCAGGAAATTAGGTACGAGTTCTCTGCTGAAATTGAGTCTCGTTCGTAAAAACGTTCCCAGGTTCATTTCCAGCATGGGGGTGGTCACAAAGTTCAGGGAACCTCCGAAAACCCCGAATCGGGTTGGGAATGTCGCCCCCGCGTTTACCACGTGCCCAGCCATTACTCCAATGAGTGATATATAACCGCCATTAATGGCTGTCCTCTCGCGAAGACCGGAAACAGCCGGATTAAAGGAGTCACTGTCAATTCCACCGACAGCAGTTACATCGCTGCCGCTCCCGAGAAATGAAGATGAAAATAAATCTTCAATATCAGCTCCGCCCGGCGGAGGATTATAATCCGCGAAAACAGAAAATGTAATGTGGAAAAAAACCGTCATTACCAAAGTTAGATTTCGAATACTCACCAAAATATTCCTCCTTGAATCTTCCTTACAATAGATACTTTCTAATGTTTCTGAAACTAAACTTTATGTAATGAGAATACCGGTATCAATATAACTCAAAGAAGAGAAAAAAACTAAAAATCATAGGAAGCTCTTTCAAAATTACTAATTTCAGAAAAGGTTTTTCCCCTGAATGAGGTATCAGACAGCTCGGACAGGAGCTTTTACCGGAATGTACAGTATCATAAAGTTCCCGGGCAAAGCGCATCATCACAATAGAAATACATGCTATAAACACCGATCCATTAATAAGCCAGAGATGAAAAGTCTCCCCGGGGACCGCCAGGATCAGAGAGAACACTGATATCACGGTGTATAGTAAAGCCCTTGTTACGCGACGTACTTGGCATCTTCTAATAATAAAAACGACAAGCAATAATGCTTATCAATTCATCTTCAATTTCATAAACCAATCTATGCTCTTGATTTATTCTCCGTGACCA
>CAZUAE010000029.1:0-37661 GCA_964618265.1 uncultured Spirochaetales bacterium
GAGTTTTTCATGAATAAGGCCGATAGCGTCTACCTGGTGCTTTAAATCGGACAAGTCAATTTCGGTTTCCGAGTTCTTTAGGCTGATAAGGGAGGTTACAATATTGAGATTGTTTTTTATCCGGTGGTTGAATTCTTTCATAAAGAAATCTTTTTCCACAAGAGCTTCCCGTAGTTTTTCTTCAGCCTGCTGACGTTCAATGATGTAGCCTAGAGTTTTTGAGGCATTTTGAATACGCTTTTTTGCGTAATCAACGATAAATCGAGGGCGCTGTTTATATTCTTCGGAACGTTTTTTCAATTCCCGAACCCGTACCTTATATTTTTTGGAAAGTCTTTCTAGTTCAGTCTCATCTGTGGGGGGTGCTCCATACCCAAAATTCATCGCTCCTACAACCTCTCCGTTAACATGCACAGGAACAGCGTACATGTTGATGCCGCCGTTACATTGAATCTCCACAGGTCTTCCTTGCTCAATTGCAAGGGATGCGTTTTTCCAGCAGGATTCATGGCAGAGCCATTTCCCGCTTTTTAACGCCTCTCGGTTGTCCTTGGCGGCGCATAATCTCCGTGATGCTGAGTCCATCAAGCGGCACCAGCCCGATGAGAATACTCCTAAGGCATAGTCGCCGTTTTTTTCATAAATTGCAGAGGAGGTCTCCAATAAATCAAGGTACTCAGAAGCGATGTTTTTAAGCTGCGCTTCCCCTGCTGTTGAGAGAATCAGCCCGCCCTCATTAAGTATGCCCAAATTACCGTACTCCGGAATATAATCTCCTTGCTTTGGGGATTTACTCAAGAGCATCCATTCGATTGAGCGCAATTCTTTTACGCGCGCTTCTAATTGCCTTTCCTTTTCATAGTGCTCCGTTACATCCCGGAACACTAAGACAACACCTTGTATATTGCCGTTTTCATCTTCAATAGGGGCCGCGCTGTCGGCTATTTGATATTTTTCCCCGTTTTTAGAAATGAGCATTGTGTGGTTTTCTAGACCAATAGTATTTCCCGTTTTCAGCACATTGGCGACCGGGTTTTCCATCTTTTTCCCGGTATCAGCGTGTATAATATGAAAAACATCTATAAGGGCTTTCCCTTCAGCCTCATAAATGCTCCACCCGCATAAGTTCTCTGCAACAGGATTCATACTTACCACATTACCTTCAACATCTGTGGATATAACCGCATCACCTATAGAATTGAGCGTAATGCGGAGATTTTCCTCCCGTGATTTAATCTCATATTCGGTTCGTTTCCGATCCCGTATATCCCGTGCTACACCGAAGATGTACTTTTTCCCGCTCACCGTAATAAATATGCCGTTTACCTCCACGGGAATAAGGGTACCGTCCTTATGCCTGTGAAGGGTTTCAAACAGAATCGATATCCCTTTCGGTTGTTCTTTCCAGAAATGGTAGAATCCGTCTTTGGGATAATTGGGATCGATATCCGCTATTTTCATCGTAAGGAGTTCTTCCCGGGAATAGCCCAGCATTTCACACTCTTTTTGATTTACATTTAGATAATTGCCCTCTTCATCTAAGAGTTCTACCCCGTCGATACTGTTTTCCATGAGGTTGCGGTACAGGGCTTCTCTTTCTAAAAGCCTCTCTTCTGCTTTTTTTCTATCCGTTATATCCCGTGCAGCTGCGTAAATAGTGGATCCGATGGATTTTGACCGCCACTCTATCCATCTGTACGATCCGTCCCTGCAGCAATACCTGTTTTCGAAATTTTCTATAGTATCCCCGGTCTTAAGCCTTGCTGCCGCCTCAAGGGTTGGTTCCCTGTCCTGTTCGTGTACAAATTCTATAAACAGTCTGCCTTCCAGTTCGGATACCGGGTACCCAAGCACCTTCTCCCATTCCGGATTTAATCGTATAAATCTCCCGTCGGTATCGGCAATGCAGAGCATGTCCAGACTTGAGCTGAAATAGCTTTCCAATTCTTCGTTCTTATCGGCAAGCTGTTCTGCTGTCCATTCGTATTTTATAAGGGCAGTGTTGAGATTTTCTTTCTGCTTCTTAAGTTCCATGTCGGCTTCGTAGAGCCTGAAGGCCATTTTTATTGATGTAAGGAGCACCGTCTCTCCGGAGTTCTTTACGATATACCCGTAGGAGGTAATTCCCTCAGTTTTTTCCACCACCTCAGGTTCGGTGTGGGAAGAGAGAAATACGATGGGTATTTCATGACGAGGCAGTATTTCTACCGCGGCTTCGGTCCCGTCCATTCCCTTTCCCAGGTCTATATCCATAAGAATAAGTGATATTTCCGGGTCTTTATCTATTATTTCTACTGCTTTCTCGCCTTTATAGGCAGTAATTACCTCATACCCGTGATTTTTGAGCATTAGCGCCTCATTCATGGCAATGAGGGCCTCATCTTCAACTAAAAGTATCTTTTTTGACATTCATAAAACCTGTTAAAATGAATTACGAAGACGCATTAATTATAATCCCGCCTATTCAAATCCGCAATACCCGCCAGGTTTTACATTAGTGAACTTTCATACTAATGGCAAAACAGATTCGCAGGCGCACGGAAAATCTGTTTTTTACGGGGAAGGTCTTACTCGGGCAAAGACAGAGTCCCCTGTCGGGGCTATTGCGGTTACCACTGGGAAATCTTTTATCTCCAGGCGGTAGATAGCCTCAGGCCCAAGTTCAGGAAATGCTTCAGTATCTACGCGGTGTATACGGCTGTTATACAAAGCCCCGCAGCCGCCGAAGGCATAGAAATACGCCGCTCCGCTTCTCATAATGCTCTCTGTGACCTCCGGCTGCCGTTCACCCTTGCCGATTATTCCGCATACTCCCAAGGTTTCAAGGATAAAGGGCGTATACGTATCCATTCTCGCGGCTGTCGTTGGTCCGCAAGAACCGATAATCTCATTTGGCCGTGCCGGAGAAGGGCCCATATAGTAAATCCACTGATCCTTTAAAGTCAGGGGCAGCGGAGTCTTCTTTTTATATAAATTGAACAAACGTTTATGTGCCTGATCCCTGGCGGAATAGATGGTGCCGGTAAGAAGCACCTCATCTCCGGCTTTCAGTTCCTCTAGCAGCTCTTTCTTGCAGGGCACCGTAAGGCGCTTCATATTGCTGCTCATAAAACCACCTCCCCCTTGCGGTCAGCCCAGCAGTTTACCGTTACCGCGAGGGGGAGTCCTGCTATATGGGTGGGGGCTGTCTCGATAAGTACCCCGAGACTTGTAGTCCCCCCCCCCAATCCCCCGGGACCGATGCCGAGACTGTTTATCCGTTTTAATATTTCTGCTTCAAGAGCCGCATAATAAGGATCGGGATTGGAATCTCCTAAGCTCCGCAGAAGTGCTTGCTTGCTGAGTCTGGCAGCAATGTCCAGGGTTCCTCCGATTCCTATACCAACTACCGTGGGAGGGCAGGGTTTACCCCCCGCTAGCTGTATTGTTTCCGTTACTGCCTCAATGACCGCGTCCTGTCCCTGTGTTGGGTTCAGCATATACGTGCGTGAGCAGTTCTCGCTTCCGAACCCCTTTGCAAGTATCCCGATCTTTAGATCCTTTCCGGGGTGGTAATCATAATGGATGAGTACAGGCAGGTTATCCCCGCTATTTATTCTCTCTTTAAGGGGATCAGTTACGGTGGACTTTCTAAAATATCCGTCCCGGTATGCCGCGGCTGCTGCCTCCTCTAGGATATTGTTCAGCGAACCGTTTATGAAAATATCCTCCCCGAGCGACACAAACATAAGGAGCATCCCCGTATCCTGACACATGGGAATACGTTTTTCTTCGGAAACAGCAAGGTTCTCTCTAATCCTTGCGAGCACCCTTTTGCCCAGTCCCGCAGGTTCAGCTTCTTCGGCACATTCAATCGCCCTTTGAACATCAGAAGGAAGCTTGGTATGCATATTTAGTATGGTTTTGTATACACTACTGCAAAGTGATTTAAGTTCATCTGTTTCAATCGTGCGCATTAAGTCCTCTTTTATGCAGCCGCTGATCTAAAGTAAATCATCGTGCTGAATCCGAATAATATAATCGATATAAACTCCATTAATCCAGCTCAGGCTCCAGTTCATCCAGTTCCGCGGATATTTTCCCTCCCACAATCCCAATAAGCATATATTCTTTTGCGATGGGATCGTATTTATATTCCCGAAACAGGCGGAAGTTTTTAATCTTTCCCGATGATTTCACATGTGTCCGTATTCCGGTACAGTAAATTTTATCTTCCCCAATTGTGATGTGATTCTCATCGGAAGGCTGTATGGGGATGTCCTTTTCTATGACATCCTCCACCTTCCGTTCAAGTTCCTGAATGTTTATGTCCGGCTCTTCTGGGAAAAAAATAACAAAGCCGTGTTTTACATCGGAATGGAGAAGATTTCGGGTATATCCGTAATCCCGAAGAAGAATGAAACTGGTAATATCTTCAGCGGAGTGGGCCATAAGCCGGTACTCAATGGTTTTGTCAACCACCTTCTTTACCACCCCGGGATGGGGCCCGAAGACGTTGGGCCGGGAGACAATCACATCTTCACCTATGCCGAAGATGACCTGAGCATTATATCCCAGGTGCTCATATATAAGATCGAAATGCTCAATCACCACCCGCCGGTTATGTTCAATGGCGCTGTTAACTGCATTCACAATCTCCCAGGGCTGGTGAAATGCCGACTCATACCGGATATCTACGTGAAAGGTGTGGCCGGAGAAAAAATCATCCGGAGAGAAGGTGAAAAGCGGAGCGGGTCGAAGGTTCACTCCATCGTCATCATTGGTCAGTTCCAGACCCGGGAATAATCCTTTTATTAAGGTTGATTTTCCTGATCCCTCCGAGCCGATAATCGCTATGAGCAGGTCGCTTGCGTAAAGATAGCGCTGGCTTAATTCCGATGCGAGGAGGAAAAGCCGCTGCCGTCCCCTGGGCGCGTAATATTTGGAGAAGATGATGTTTTCTTTTACCAATATGTGCTGGGAATGGAAGGGCTGATTCAGCTTCATTTATTATACCTCACACTCAAAATCTAATAAGGGCGCGTGCTGCTGTGCGCCATACACATCTCTGTCGCCGGGAGACCCCGAAGCAAGGCCTCGGTACATGGTTATTTTAACAGCATTTGCGGGATCAAAATAGATCACACTGATAATTTTGTCTTCAGAAATACCAAAGAGCAGCGCCATTTTTTCCTTCGAGATCTGTTCTGTTTGTTTAAGATGTGCGTATACCTTCGGACTGTCCAGTATAATATCGAAGGTAAGCTCAAAGGGGCCGGAATTTTTTGAACGTATTACCCGCGCGAGTTGTGACAGGAGTTGTTTCATGGTACCTCCAGAAAATGTATAGGAAAGTGTTCCTTCGGATTGCAGGGCAGCAGATGATACAGGGCAAACTCATACGCTTCTCCCATCGGAATGTCCGAGGGTGAGAATGGAAAAGCGAGGTTCCCGGCGGTGGAGATACGGCCGGGATACCCGTAATGGAGCAGAGTAGACCGGGCCAAGGAACAGATGGTGTCCGCCTCGTGTTGGCTGGGTCCTAAGGTCTCTATTATTACGCATAGTTCATGTCCCCGCGACGCGGAGTCAGCCATGTGCTCCAAATCCCCCATGACCCCGTTTTTTCCGTAAATCTTAAAATATATGGTACCCCGAATCCCTTCATAATGCAGGGTCTCTTTTATCCGGGTTTCCACGGTTTTCAACACCGCTTCTATCTGATTAATGAGTATTTTGTCTCTAATTCCCGCAATGCTGAGACAGCGGAAGCCTGCTTTTTTTGCTCCCTCCAATTTTACAACGTATCTATCGGAAGTCTCGAACCTGCTCCCCCGTACTGTTACTGTACCGTCACCGTTGTCGCTAAAGGCAGTCTTCTCCAGGTTTAGCATGCCCCCGGGCCCGAGCAAATGGTACGGATCGGATTTTTCATAGAGCGTGTGAGCCGCGGTGGAACGGGAAGTGAATTTCCTTTCCGCTGAGAGGGGGATAAGGGTAAAACTCTCTTTGTCCAGCTTGCCGATTACACTGTCGGAGCCGGATCCCGGTTCAGCCGCAATAGCCGCGCACTCAAGGATTTTTCCCATGTGTATTGCTAAGCCGGGATCATAGCCCATCTGTATCGGCAGCGCGGCGAAGACCGCCGGATCATATGCCCTTCCGCAGAGTACCACCTGCGCGCCTCTTTCAAGAGCTTCCTGTATAGGTTCAATACCCATCTGGGCTACTATATTCGGAATCTTCTTAAGTTCATCAGGTGAAACCTGAGGAGCCCCTTGAAGAGGGGTGATGGTTCCCTCTGAAAGCTTTTCGGCTACAATCTTTTTGTCAATATCCGCGTAAATAACCGAAAGCGTAAACCGCAGACCTTCTTCGGAGGCTGTTTCTCTAATAATATTTCGGCACCAGTCTACATGACTCTTTGCCCCGGAGCCGCCGGCGGTGCCTATTACTACAGGAATACCGCGGGGAATACCCTCCTTCAATATATATCGGAGATCCCGTTTTACACCGGTCCTGTTGGTAAAGGGTTTTCCGCTCCCGAGGTAATAAGGGCCGGGGTCTGTGGAGCCCGCGTCAACCGCAATAAGGTTAGGATTCATCTCCATCCCTTTCATAAAAGAAGAAAGAGGAAAACCGTATCCTAAAATGGCGGTGGGAGAAAGAACGGTGAATGACATATTAGCGCCCTCCTTTGGGTTCTGCCGCTGAAGTTCGGGACTGTTTTTTGCGTATCGCGGCGGAAATACGGGCCATCTCATTGTGGGTGATCATATAGCCTTCGTCAAAACCCATACCCGGTTTTGCCAGCATTCTGTCCGGTTTCACCGCCATGGCAACGTGTACACAGGCTCTGGCGGAGAGGTCGGTTTCGTTACAGGTTCCTCCCTGATAGGCCTCCATATTGCGGGTCTTACAGTAGAGTACGCTGTCAGCAACGTTGTGGATGCTCCCTAAGTCCGGTGTTTTTATCTGTACCATGTGGCAGCACTCGGCGTCAGTAAAGCGGATAATGTCTTCCTTGGTATTGCACCACTCATCGGCTACTATCTTTACCTCACTGCCTATCCGTTTAAGACCTGCAGTAATCTCATACAGCAGCGCGATTTGCGGTTCCTTTGCCTCCGCGTCCACGGGTCCTTCTATATAGAGCTCAAAGGGTGCCGCGGTTTCTCCTAATCCTGCAAGGTACTCCGTGATTTTTCCGGCATCATTATCATAGAGAAGACCGACGGTCCCGTAGACATCTATATGCAGGGAGGGGCGGTAGCTGCCGTTAATGCGGAAGTTACGGATCCGCTCTCTGAGCCACGTGATATATTCGGCTAGTTTTTCTCCGTTTCTGCCCAGTTTTTTATCTATGTTATTAATAAGGGCATGGGGAAGCACCTGTGCTTCCTTTATGATCATTTTATCCGCGTTGGTATACCGGTCGTCCCCGGATTGAGCGAAAAGGGGCACAGTGTCCGGGCAAAGGGGTAAGCCGTATTCCCTGCATATTGTTTCACACATAAGCTCATTATGGGTCCCCGCCGCAGCGGAGAGCAGGGCCTGGCTGAGCCCGTAGCGCAGGGCGGTATGCAGCCCGCGTACCGTACCGTCTATACCCGGGGCGGTAAGGGTCTCTATATAGTCGGCCGCGTGAAGAAAAGAATCAAACCGAATTCCGGTAATACGGGGGAGCACCTGTTCGTGAAACAGAATTTTATATTCCGAGGCCAGGAAAAGGGGATCTCTGCCTCCGGACCCTGAATACTGAACGGAAGCGCAATCACCTATGCCCCGGGTCCCGTCTTCCAGTTCCAGTACGATGGAGAGGCTTTCCCCTGCCTGACGAACCGCTTCAAATCCGGGGGTGACAGGGGTGCCGCGGTAGAAAAATCCGTCTTGGAAGGCTCCCTTTTTTATCGCCCGTTGGTCGTCAAAATAGAATCCCGTTGTTCCGGGCACACCGTATCCATCTTTAATTGTAAATGCCATTTTTTACCTGCCTAATTGGGTCTGCCCACAAGCCGTCCTTTGCTGATTGCATAGATGTCGTCTATTACCATCTGAAATCCTGAGTCACGCTGTTCTTCACGGCTCCGCTCTTCTATCTGATGGCTGTGGAACTCCTTTAACTCACTGCTTAAAGGTACGCCGCCCGCGTTCATTATCCGGATTGCTCCTTTGTTATCCCGTACGGGCAGTAGTTTTCCGGAATTGTGGATAGAAGGAGCAAAGGGTACATCTATAATGCCCGCCTTAAAAGCTTTTGCCGCGCCTTCTCCCCAGTCTCCATCTCCAAGCCGCTCCACTGCGTTTAAAATAAGGTTGACTTCTTTGATAATGCGCTGTTTTTCATCATCTATCTCATACATATTGATTCCGGCCTGTTCCCTGAGCATGCTGATAACCTGTCTGGTGGCTTTTAACCCCTGAAGGTTAGCTTGCATGGTGGGAATTCCCATTGCCTCGTGGGGAGTTTTTACTATTACCTTGGTAGCGCCGGAAAGGGCTGCAATCATGCTGCCCCAGCAAATCACCCCGAAGGCCTTGGACTCATCCTCCGGGAATCCCCCCATCCATTGGTGAAATACCGTGCTTAAGTGGTAGTCAGAGAAGCCGGCTTTCTTAAAATAGGTATCGGCGCATTCCTTAAGGGCATACATTGCTGCAATGTCCTGTACAAAATTACCTGCCTGTCCGTACCCCAGGGTTATACTGGTTACTCCCTGTTCCAGAGCAAGTATCCCTTCTATTACCGCAACCGAATGGCTTATGCAGGGGGGAACAAGGGTCCCGGACAATGGACCGAATGGTTCCCGGTTGATGGTAACCCCCTCTTCCTGGTATTTTCCCACCAGTCTGTCCACATAGCGCCAGTGGGCTATGGATGTCTCCAGGGGGATCTTTTTAGTGTAGGGGATGTTGTAGCTTATTCCGCCTCCTTCGTAGGAGGTGAATCCTGCAGCCAAGGTTATTTCTGCAAGCAGACGGGCATCAGGGGTTCCGTGGCGTATTTCCACCGGTTTCCGCACGCTTTCTACTACCCGTCGGCAAGCCCGCACGCCGTGATTCACCGCCGGAAATCCGTTTAGCAGTGATCTGCCCGCCTGCAGCGATTTCTCGATTCCCTTCTGAGCTTCTTCATAACGGTTCTGCCGTGTGTAGGCATCTATTGTGGTGGGAAGAAGATCTGCGGTCTCCTCAAGGTAACGGAGGAGCCGGATGTGCTCGTCCACCAGGGCAACCCCGGCACGGGGCTGCAGCAGCACGTGTCCTTCCTCGTCTGCCTCTTTCATTGCCAGAGCAAAGTTCTTCTTTCCGGAAATGCCGCGATGAAAAGACAGGGCCTCTTTAAAGTCCGCATCCCGGCCGCTGGGCCAGCTGGACAGCACATCATCGCGTTCACGGTTAAAATTTTCTTCGGATAATCGATAATTATTCCCAGCCACTTGCCAGCTCTCCTTTTTATAATTCATTTGAGCCGCTTTCAAACGTATCTAATTTTGAAAGCGGCTGATTTGTAAGAATATTCAGATACTGTGCTGCTCCCTTAACTGTCTCTTCAGGATACGCAGACACGCAGTTCGCAAATAGCGGGATAAGTCCGGACCGGTCTCCTATTACTTGTGGACTGCCGGGATAGAGCTTCCTGCTGCAGTTTCTATCAATTCCTTCATTTGTAAGGTGTAGGAGCCAAGCTAATCTAAGACCCCGTTTGTACAATTCGTTTAGGTTTTCATGAGATTGTGGATAACCGCCGGAAAAGAGAACATGCTTTATATTGCTTAGATCCCTCCCTTCCTGTACCTCTATGTCCCCCTGCAGGGTGGGAACCATATTTACTGTTCCGGCATGGCGCATTAGGGCTCCCGCGAAACAGGCAGAGGTGAGGGTTCGTTCCGCTTTCTGTTCCGCTAAAGATCCGGGGAGCCGTTGGGGCTGTTCTTTCACGCAGCCGGCCCATTTAAGTAAATCCTGTGCATCCGCTGTCCCTTCGCTGTCCGGCCCGTTCAGGGTGTTGAGCATATCCGGCACGGAGGCAGCGTTTTTTCTGGTACCTAAATCACCTTCCACAGTTCTTAAGACTCCTTCTAAGGTAAGTCCTTTTACAATGCGTCCGGGTACCGCGGTTTCCTTTACGCTGCTGTAGATGTCGGTGGTTGCTCCGCCAATATCGCAGAGCAGAAAATCTTCAAAAAAGCGGGAGGCGGCGGTAATGCGGGAGGCAGTGCAGAGAAGACGGTAAACCGATTCCGGAGTAGGGGAGGGGCTGCTCTTTTCCTCGGCTGTAACGGCATCCAGTCCTTTTCCCCGGACTATCTGATCCAGAAACTCCCTCCGGATAGCATCCTTGCAGGGGCCGATGTTCAATGTCTCCAGGTCCGGCAGTATATTTTCCGCGACCCGTATTCTGCGGTTCTGAAAAATTTTACACACGCTGTCCGCGGCGTCTTTGTTTCCCGCGTAGAGCACGGTAAAAGAAACTTTAGCAGCCGCGAGCATCCCGGCGTTATGCAGTACGTACCCGGTATCACCGCCGTCGGTGCCTCCCGCAATGAGTACAATATCGGGAGAGGATTTCTCTATATCCCGGATCTGTTCTCCGGTGAGCCGGTAGGAATAGTGAGAGGTGATAACCCCTCCCGCCGATGCAGCCGCAAGCCCTGCCGCTTTGGCGGTAAGCCCCGGTACAATACCGGAAACCGCAATGGCGAGACCCCCCTTTGCGGAACTGGACCAATAGAGGGGTAATGAATGAACATCTCCGGGCAAGCTTGGCTTCCCGGTCAGTTTTGCTGCGTTTTGCAGGAGATCCATAAGGTGGTGGAATCCTATGGTAAGGTCTTCCGGCGTAGTAGGCACTTGTTTACGGCACAGGCAGGTAAGGACGCCGCCGCGTATTGCAAACAGTGCGCCCTTTGTCCATGTACTGCCAACGTCTGCCGACCTAATCACTGGACTATACTCAGGTGTATTCATTGGTCCGGTTTATCCCCGCTTCGGTTTTTCTTGTGGAGCATTGCTCTGCGCCGCGCAATGTCCTCACGGAGCATGGTCTCCGCCTGGTAAAGATCCGCATCGTTAGAGAATACGCGGTCAAACCCCATCTCTTTAAACACCGCGGCGGTCTCATCGAAGCTCTGCTTCCCGATCACCAGGTTGCCGCCCACATACAGCACAATCCCGCCGACTCCCCGTTCTATACACCTGCCGCGGAAATCGGCACAGTCAATCTGACCGTGACCGTATAACGAAGAAACGAGAACGGCATCCGCTTCTGTTTCAATAGCTGCGTCTATAAACTCATCCTGACTCACCATGACCCCTAGGTTAATAACATTAAATCCCTGCTGAGTGAAAAAGGTATCTAAAATTTTATTTCCCACAGCGTGACAGTCCGCACCAATTACGCCTAAAATAATAGTCGGCTGCTGATTCCCGCTGTTCTTTTTCATTGTTACCGTTCCTGCAGTATGGAGGAGATACGCTCTTCTATGTGAATAAGACTTCCCCGTTCAATCATGTAATCAAACTCAACGACCCTCAATCCGTTTGCCGCGCATCTCTGAATCACAGCGGCATCATCACGGTCATGTATAACAGCATAGTGTTTCGGGTGGAGCAGGACCGCCTTTCCCTCAAGTATTTTTTTTAGACTACGGTTTTCCCTGAAAAGACAGCTCTCTACCTGACTCATATTTATCTGAAATGCCTTCAGCCGTTCTTTTACTATCTGTAAAAACTTCTCGCTTTCGCAGAGAATACACACCTTTGCCGATGCCGGTATTTTAGCAATATCTATTATCGTCTGCTGACTAGGGGAGACGGCGGCCTGGCTGATCCGCTCTTTTAGCGCCGGTACCAGGCTGATCACATCGCTGTAATGGGTAGTGGTGGTGATAATAAGATCGTAGGCGGCCAGAGTTTTTTCAGCCCCGGGGTCTTGAATGATGCCATCCAGGAGATATTTGTGCATCTGGGCGTAGGAGATATGGCTCAGCTGCTTCTGGAACACCGCCAACGCTTCGGGATTACAGTCTACAGCGGCAATATGCACATTTTCCGATTCGTTCCGCAGCTCCATCAAGCGGAGATGAAAGAAGGTGCTTATCTCTCTGAAGGAAAACTTCAGGGACATTAGTTCTGTTATGCTTCTGTCGATGGTCTTAATCGCAGATTCTTTACGGGAAACCGTTACCACATCCTGTTCTCTTGCGACAAAAGTACCCCGCCCCCGGGTACACTCAAGTATCCTGTTTCGTTCAAGTTCCTGGTAGGCCTTTTTTATCGTGCCCCGCGCGATATCCAGGTCTGCCGCAAGGTCCCGCTCAGCGGGAAGCTTGTCTCCGGGATTCAGCTCGCCTTTCTGAATGAGGGCGGTTATACTTTCAATAATCTGACGGTATACCGGTGTATCACTATCCCGGACTATATTCAGCTGTACCATTGGACGCTCCTTTGGAGTATACCAAAACAATATGGTATATACCAATTATATATGAGCCATGAGCAGCTGTCAATTGAAAATTGCTGCTCTCATTTTAGTAATTCCCGGTGATCAAATTCGCATTAAAATTTATAAATTGTTTTATTACAAGCAATTACGTAAGTCGGCATCACCGGAAATTGCCGGTTTACCGCGTCGATCTCCGCCGCATCCGAATAGTGAGCATTTCCCGGGTATTATATATAGAGCCGCCTACGATCTGTACTTACCGCTGATACCCGCCTAACCGGAGCATGACAGACGCAAATTCCGGAATCCGCAATACTTCTGGTTGTTTTAATGTGGCGTGTTAGCTGTTTCATGAGGGCTCTTTGATTAAGACGGTACTGCCTCCTTCTTCTGTGGTAACTTCCTCATGTTGATTTAGATATAATAGAGTAAATATGCCCTTGTGCTATACCTTTATGCGCCTTATAATTCAAACTAGAACAACTTGTTAACGTAGGTGCTCGTATGTCAAAAAAAATTCTCCTCGTAGAGGATGAAGCCCTTATTGCCATGAGTGAAGCCCAAATGCTCAAAACGCATGGGTATGATGTCGTTACTGCCTATAAAGGGGAGAAAGCGATAGAAATGGTAGGCTCGGACCCCGAGATATCTCTCATTCTCATGGACATCGATCTTGGCAGGGTAATGGACGGGACAAAGGCTGCTGAAAAGATTCTGAACAAAAAGGATATCCCCATTGTTTTTTTATCCAGCCATACCGAGCCAGAGGTTGTTGAAAAGACTGAGAAGATAACTTCTTACGGCTATGTGGTAAAGAACTCCGGGGCTACTGTTCTTGATGCCTCGATCAAGATGGCGTTCAGGCTGTTTGATGCCCGAAGGAAAGAGAAGGAGCACAAAGAAGCCCTGCAGGAAAGTGAAGCAACTATCAGGAAAAGACTCAAAGCAATCACTGAACCAGAGGGAGATATCGGCTCGTTTGAACTTGCTGATATTATCGATTATGAAACATTGCAAACCATGATGGAAGATTTTTACAAAATTTCAAAAATAGGATGTTCAATTAATGATACTTCTGGGAATATTCTGGTTTCTGTTGGTTGGCAGGATATATGCACTAAATTCCACAGGGTTCATCCGGATACTCTAAAAAATTGTCTGGAAAGCGATGTCATGCTGTCTCGTAATGTACCTGTTGGAAGTTTCAAGGTTTACCATTGTAAAAATAATATGTGGGACATCGCAACCCCTATCATTGTGGATAACAAGCATCTCGGGAATATTTTTCTTGGGCAGTTTTTTTTCGAGGACGAGACTCCAGATTACGAGCGGTTTAAAAAACAGGCCCGTCAGTACGGGTTCAACGAGACGGAATACTTGGCCGCCCTGGACCGCGTTCCACGGTTTAGCCGGGAAACGGTCGAAAGTGCTATGGCCTTTTATTCCAGGCTCGCCGGAATGATTTCATCATTGAGTTATACTACGATCAAGCTTTCCAGGAATATAGTGCAGCACAAACAGGCGGAGGAGGCGCTAAAGGCCAGCCGTGACCTATTGAATGCCACCCAGAAGATTGCCAGGGTAGGCGGCTGGGAATGGGATGTGGCTACGGATACGGTTACCTGGTCTGAAGAATTATATACTATTACGGGATTGGACTCTAATGCTCCTCCACCACAGTTTAACGATGACCACCATAAAATATATACAGAGGAAAGTTGGCAAAAGCTGACTAGTGTTGTTGAAAGCACACTTACGACCGGAGAACCCTACGAACTATACGCACAGATGATTCGTCCAAATGGCGAGCTTAGGGATGTCTTTATCTACGGCGGTTCAAATTTCGATAGCGATGGTTCCATTTCCGGTCTCTTCGGTATTGTTGAAGATATTACTGATAAAAAACAACGTGAAAAAAAACTGCGGGAAAGTGAAGAAAACCTCCGTATCACCCTCAATTCGATTGGAGACGCGGTTATTTCTACAGATATTGGAGGCGCTATTGTTCGGATGAACCCCGTAGCGGAAAACTTATGCGGTTGGAGTATTGATGAGGCAAAAGGAAAATCCCTTACAGAAGTGTTTCGTATCGTAAACGCTGATACCGGTAAAAAGGCAAAAAATCCGGTCGCCAAGGTGATTGAAACGGGGAGCATTGTAGGTCTTGCAAACCATACGATGCTCATTTCTAAAAATGGTGAAAAATATCAAATAGCCGACAGTGCCGCTCCCATACGGGATGATAGCGGCCATACCTCCGGGGTGGTACTGGTATTTCGCGATGTGACGGAGGAGGAGCTTCGGGAGAGCAACAAGACCGCGCATCAGTTCTTTTCCGAATCCGCGGCAGGTGCCTTTTTTATGATGCTTGATGAACCCATTGAGTGGAACGACTCTGTGGACAAAGAAGAAGTCCTCGATTATGTGTTTGACCATCAACATATAACCAAAATTAATAGAGCGATGCTTGACCAATACCTAGCCCGGGATGAAGATTTTTTCGGGAAGACACCGAACCAACTGTTTGCACACGACGTGGAGCATGGCCGCTCTCTTTGGCGGAAAATGTTTGATCAGGGATATCTCAGTATTGACTCGAACGAACGAAGATTCGACGGAAGTCAGTTATGGATTGTAGGCAGCTACCGCTGCATATACGACGAACAGGGAAGAATTACCGGACATTTCGGAACCCAACATGAGATCACCGAGCGTAGACAAGCCGAAGAAAAATTGAAGGAAGCACTGAAAGAAAAAGACTTCCTAATGCAGGAGCTCAACCACAGGCTAAAAAACAATCTTCTTATGGTTTCCTCCCTTGTCAGCTTAAAAGACTCGGAAACAGAGATTGACTTATCCGATTTAAAACACCAGATAGAGGCTATAAGCCTTATTCATGAAAAACTCTATCAGACCGAGAGTGTTGCAGAGATAGGTTGTCGAGAATATTTCGATGACCTTCTCAAATCCATCTTCTCCTCCTTCACTACACAGCAAGTGAGGATAGAAGAAGATACAGACGATATATATGTCTCTACAAAGACAGCTGTGTGCCTTGGGATCATTATCAATGAGATTGCCACAAACGCGATAAAACACGGTTTCTCCGACATAGAAGAGGCGGTTTTTTCAATCAAGATGAAAACGGGCATGGAGAAAAAATGTTGCAAGCTCACGCTCTCGAATACCGGAAATCCTTTTCCGGATGAGGTAGATGTAGATAATACTAACACGCTTGGGCTGCGATTGATAAATACTTTAGTTGCCCAGATAGGTGGAACGGTAGAACTGCAGAAGAGACCTAAACCAGTGTTTACTATCTGGTTCCCGGCAGGAGAATAGGAGAAGATAACAATAACACGAGAACAGGGTAATAATGTTCTAAAGCTACATAAAGTGGAGCTAACCGTCTCTTCAGAGAGAATACAATTGAAATTGAGTACATAGATGATGATATAGCTGGTTATTTAGAACGTAAAAAGACAGATATTTAACCGTGACACGATATTACCCGCGCTCCCTCAAAAAAACTCACCCCGGTACAGGCAAGTCCCCTTCTGCTCTTCTGTTTGATATGCGGCGAAGAGGACTTGAACCTCCACGGGCGTGATGCCCACTAGCCCCTCAAGCTAGCGTGTCTACCTATTTCACCATCGCCGCATTCGCTTTTTCTAATGGAATTGCATTTTATCTGGTTCGACCCTGTTTTGTCAATATAATTGCCGGAATGAGACAGCAGGGAAAGGGATAGAGCGCCAGGATCGGGACGGCAGTAAGAATGCATTAAAAAATTTCACATATGATTTATATATGGTATATAATGATCCATGCATAAAATCGTAGGGATGGGGTTATTATATGCCGTATAAGGTGATGATCGTCGATGATGAACATGTGATTCGGGATGGCCTGATGTCCTACCATTGGGAACAGCTTGGGTTTACCGCGGCGGGTTGTGCATCCGATGGAATCGAAGCACTTGAATTGCTGGAGAATAATCATATAGACGTAGCCATAACCGATATTCGAATGCCCAAACTTGACGGGCTTGAACTCAGTAAAATCATTAAAGAAAAATTTTCCCATTGTAAGACAGTAATTTTGACCGGGTATAAAGATTTTGAATACGCCAAGTCTGCTATAAGCTACGGTGTTTCCGATTATCTTATGAAACCGGTAAGTCTTAAGTTGATCGATAAACTTATGGAGAAGATAAGATCGGAACTCGACACCGTTAAAGCCGAACAGGACCGGCTCGCACAGTATGAAAAACTTGTGGAGGAAACGGTGCCTGCGGCGGTATGTGAATTCGTAAATGGCATAATAGAAGGGCGGATAGCTGATAAACTTGAAATAGATGAGCGGATGGATCTTCTGGAAATCCAGATGAATAATCCCTGCTATCTAGTGATGGTATGCAGGACTGTTGATACGGGAACTTCTAAATTTCAGAACATAATGGGTATAATAAAGGACCATTTGGAAACAGCTAATTTACCGTCATACGGCTGCCAAAGAGGCTCGGAACAGGTTTTTATACTGAATTTTGACCGGGAAGGTTCATTACCTTTAATCCGGAACTATATAAGGAACACCATAGACGGATTGAAAGATGCAGCTGCTGATATTTCGAATGTGGGTGTGGGGAAAATCTATAACAATATACTGTTTATGCCCCTTTCTTATAGACAGGCAAACAAAGCCATGGAGGAGAGTTTTTTCCGGGAAGATGTTACGGTGTTTTACGCGTGGGAGGAACATTGGCTGACGGAAAACGGTGTTTTTGAATATCCCTGCGAAAGGGAGAATGATTTCATTGATCTTCTTCTGGAAGGGAATTGTTCGGAGGTCGAAGCAGGAACGGAATCATTTCTAAATGAGCTTACCACGATAAACGGAAAGATGACCCCTAAGACTATACAGGACCGTTTTCTTCAGTTTCTTACCTCATTGGAGAATAAAATAAAACGTCACGGAACTACCCTCAAAGATATTTCCGGTATCGATATACCTTTTATTGAACTGATTGAATCGCGAAAAAACCTTCATGATCTGAAACAACTCATCCAAGAAATAGTCTTAAAAACATGCAGCACGATAAAACGCATGAATAACGACGCGGCAACCACCTCCTATAAAGCCATTCAGCGGGCTATTCAGTTTATCAAAGCCAACTATAATAAAAAAATTACCCTGGATATGGTAGCGGAGCAGGTCTATATGAATTCCAGTTACTTGAGTGTTCAATTTAAAAGGGAAACCGGAAAGAACTTTGTGGAATACATCCGGAACGAGCGGATAGAAAGGGCAAAGGAACTTCTTTGTAACTATAATCTGAAGGTGTACGAGATTGGTGAATCCGTGGGCTTCCAAAATCCAAAATATTTTACCGATGTCTTTAAGGAGCACACGGGAATATCTCCAAACAAATACAGACAAAAACATAATGCATTTTAATACTTCGCTCACCTATGGAAATAAACTTCTGCTCTATGCAGTTCTCCTTACGGTAACAGTAATTTTTACTATATTTTTCACATCAAAAAATCTGGTTACCAAACTCCTAATGGAGAGGCAGTTGGAGTATGAATTGAATTCCTCCCTCCAGGCCGGTAAGTATATGAGTACCTTCTTTGAGAATGTGGACAGTTGGGTACAGATAATTCAGAACAACTCGGATATCATCAATAATATGACCAGAGGATATAATAATGAAGACTTTAGGGAAATCAAAGGAATAATAAGAAGAATCGATTCAAATATCAGCAATATCATTGCGGATACCCAGTATATCGACAAGGTTATTCTTTTAGGCGAGAACAATCTTGCATACATCCGGGATTTTATCCTTACCAGCGGGTACTATCTTGGAGATGGATTTAAACTTTCCAAGTTGATGGAGTCTGACTTTATTCAACCCCTGTTAGATAACAGTACAAAACCTTTCTATTATACAGCGGAACCTTCGGTAAAAGGTATAGACACCGGATTAAACCAAATCATCGGGGAGATTAACAATAAAATCCTTTTTACTGATTTTATCAAAGGAAAAGATAATAAGATTATGGGGATGATTATTATCAGTCTTAAAGAAGATATGGCTGCAAAGGTTTTCTCCTATGCCGAAGAACCGGAAATATATTATTTAACGGATACTTCCAGGTCTCTCATTTGGTCCAATCAAAGCAATGAAGGAGTCCTTCCCCAACCGGTAATGGATTTAGATGGAGAAAGTTTTGCTTACGATATGTATACCATCGAAGGGAAAAAATATTATGTCGGATTGTACCACCTGAGTCCTCACAATTTTTACCTATTTAAGCAGATACCTGTTGCAGCAATTTTGGAAGATATGCCCCTGATCCATAGATTCGGGATTATTTCAGGAGTTGTCTGTCTCCTTATAGTTTCGGCCCTGTCGGTATTCTTATCGAAAAAATACGCGGAACCTCTTACCGAAATGGTGCAAGGTTTCAGGAAAAATTCGGGAGAGGGATTTACTCCTTTTAATATTGATTCAAAAATTCCTCTTCCTAAACTCACTATTAGTAAAAAAATAATCGTGTTCTTTGTGATCGCCGTGGGAATACCAAATTTTCTATTTATCTCTTCTGTCATATACAGCAGTTACCAGGTGTATGAAAATAAAATTATGGCACTCACCATAAGCACGTTAAAACAGGTGAGATGGAATGTGGAATATAAACTTGAAAGTTATGACAATATATCAAAACGGCTGATCTATATGGATGAAGTTCAGAATATATTACGTAACGAGGGTTATCAGTATAGCACTGCAGAATATACAGGTCTGGAACAGGAGCTCGTTGCGGTAAAACTATCGGAACGAGATATTTTATCCATAGGTTTTTTCGACAGATTAGGTGAAGTCTTTGTGGTCAATGACTATTTCGGCAGCGCCGTGGATTCATCAATAGATGATACCGTTATGTCCGCAATAAACCGTGGACGGGATAGACTGGTAATCCTCTCGGAGAATATCGGGCAGCCGGGCAATGTACCTGTCATTTCCTTGGGGAGAAATATCCGGAGCAGCAACGAAGCGGATTTTGGGAAAAAGATCGGATATTTTATTCTATCTATCGACCGAAATGTGTTGAATGATATGCTCTTTAATACCCATACCGAGAGTTCCGGATATATCTTCCTCGTAGATGATAATGGAAAAACAGTAGCCAATTATAATAATGCCTATACGGGTTTTAGTTTTGATGATATGGAAAACATGAAACAAAAAAAATACCGGATAAAGGACAATGTGTTCCTTGGAGGTCCAACGGAAGATCATATTGTTTTCAACGAACCGTTACCGAGATATGGACTAAAACTGATCGGGGCTTTACCTGTTTATAAGCTAACATCCAGCCTCTATCCCCTGCTATGGTATTCCACCTTACTACTGCTGGTATATTTGACAGCTATCGGGGTTTTTACCACTGCTGTTGCTTCCATCATTGCAAAACCGATAACCCGATTGAAAATACTGCTGGAAAACTTAGACAGTGATTACCATAGGCATGCAGATGAATATAGAGGACGGGATGAGATTGCCATTCTATCTGTGGAGTACAATAAATTGATCAGTAGATTAGATGAGCTTATCTATGAAAATTACCAGGCAAATTTGCGGGAAAGTGAGTTGATGTTTCTTGAGAAGGAGGCGCAATTGAACGCGCTGCAACAGCAGATTAACCCGCACTTCCTCTACAATACGTTGGAATCTATCAAATGGATGGCATATAAACAAGGGGACCGGGAAGTGTGTGAGATGGCGGCTGCACTGGGAAGTTTTTTCAGGGGAGCTGTTTCCACGAAAAAAGAATTGGTAACCTTTAAGGATGAAATCGAGCATCTTGAGAATTATATCTATATACAAAGAATCAGATACAACAATAAATTCGATGTTACTATCCAATTTGATGATGAGGTAAAGGAATATCTCACGGTTAAGCTTGTGCTGCAGCCTTTAGTTGAAAATTCTATTGTCCATGGTATGGAAGAAATAGAATCTAACGGTTTGATCAGGTTAGAGGGGAAACGAACCGGTGACCGTGTCAGGGTGATAATTCAGGACAATGGAACGGGTATAGATAAACTCAATCTGCAGAGGATAAAAAACCAGATAAGCGGATTGACTCCAGAAAATACTTCTTCCAGTATTGGATTAAGTAATGTATACAGAAGGCTTAAGCTGTATTTCGGCTCAAAATGCCGCTTTGATATCCATAGCGTCAAGGGAGGCGGCACTACAATACAACTGGAAATTCCTGCCGTTGTTTCAATTCCTAATGCTTGATGCCCTTTATACTTTCACTTAATAAAAGTGCCAAAAAAAACAGGAAAAATACAAAGATCTTCACCTTTTCATTTCATATAACCACTTTATAATGATCATTATGTTTTTGAGTTCCGGATCTCGATTTTAATTTTACCATCAAATATGAATTAGGAGGAAAAAGAATGAAGAGAACAATTAGTGTGTTGTTAATGGTTTTGCTTTGCGCCGCGGTATTTGCCGCGGGTAAACAGGACGAGGGAGCAGCTTCCAAAACGCAGAAAACAATATCCATGTTCGTGTCCTACCAGGGTGAAAAGTGGGACCAGATGCTGGGGGCGTTCGAAGAAGAGACCGGCTACAAAGTGGAACAGGTCTATCTTGAAAGCGATGAAGGTTCAAAACGGATGGACATCGCCCTGTTATCCGGAGATACAACGGATGTAATGGAGCTCTCCTATCCGGGGCTGCAGTATAAGTACGTTAAATCCGGACTGATAATGCCCCTGAATGATCTTATCGAAAAAGCGGATTACGACGCTGAAGGTATCTATGGTAAGTTCATAGACTATTACGAGGATGAAACAATCTATTATCTGCCTGAAATGCTAACAATGTGGGCGGTATTCTACAATAAAAAGATCTTTGACGACGCTGGAGTACCCTATCCGGAGGCTCCATGGACCTGGAGTGATTACATTAAGACAGCTAAACTGCTGAACGATCCTGAGAAAGGAATCTACGGTTCCTATATGCTGGATTACGATGTATACAGTTATCTTATTTCCCGGCAGAAGGGAATTCCCGGATATAAAATTGATGGTTCATCTAGTTTTGATCATCCCGTGTTTGCAGAAAGCATGAAATTTTTTGGCGATCTGGGAAATAAACATAAAATACAGCCTAGCTGGCTCGAGTTCCATACCAAAAAACTCTCCTGGGACGGATTCATGACCGGTAAGTATGGTATGCATTTTATATCCAGCTGGTATTTGGGTATCCTGACGAACAAAACGGATTATCCCCGCGATTGGGATTGGGGCATTCTGGAAATACCCCGTCCTGACGGTTGGAACGATACTGTTAATAACTTCGGTGTAGCTTCAGCCGAAGCCATTAACGTAAATTCTAAAAATCCCGAGGAGGCTTTTGAACTGGTACAGTTTTTGGCAGAAAATTACTACAAGTTTTTCAACACCCTTCCCGCCCGGGTCGATCTTTCCGATGCGGAAATCGAATCTATCTTTAAGAAAATATCCGACTCCACCGACGGTGATGTAACCATAGAGGATTTAAACAAAACCTATTTCGATAATGATTTAGGGTTTGTGAATGAAAAAATTGTCGGTCCCGGCGCCGCGCAACTGGAAAAAATTGTAAATCAGGAAGCCGAACTGTACTACATCGGTCAAAAATCGCTGGAAGATGCTGTCATGTCCATAAAGAGAAGGCATGACGAGGCAATCGCCAACGACTTAGCTGCTGAATAGTATATACCGGAATGTAATGTATATGTTGGGGCTCCTTAAGGGAGCCCCGATTCTTAAGGGGGCATCTTTTGGTCAAACATACCCATAGGAAGAATAGTCTGGAGAGAATTGAGGCAAGAAATGCTGTTTTTTTTGTGCTTCCTTTTGTACTAGGCTTTTTGCTTTTTAAACTTGTCCCGGTAATTTCCGCTCTCTTAATGAGTTTGGCAAATTTCAACAGGTTAAAGGACATAAATACCATAAAATTATTGGGCTTCGATAACTTTGTCAGGATCTTTAGGGACGAGTTTGCCCTGCAGGGATACCTGAAGAGCTTTCAGTATATGCTCATGTTCGTGCCGGGGTTTACTATCATTTCTATGGTACTGGCACTATTTCTAAGCCGGGACATGGCCTTTAAAGGCGTCAGCCGTACGATGATTTTTGTGCCCTATGTTTCCAATTTCGTTGCGGTCGCGATGATTTGGTCTATCCTCTTGGAACCATTCTCGGGTCCGGTTAATTCCATACTCCGGAGTATTGGTGTGGAAAATCCTCCTATGTGGCTGGCCGGTCTGAAAACAGCCCTTCCCACGATTGTAATGATCGTTATATGGCAGGGGATAGCTTTCCCCACAGTTGTTTTCATGGCAGCCATAAACGAGGTTCCAAGCGATCTCTACGAATCCGCAAAAATTGACGGGGCTAACTGGGCGCAGAAATTCTTCCGAATAACACTTCCCCTCATTTCTCCTACTACCTTTTTCCTGATAATTACGGGTATGATAGGCTCCTTTCAGAATTACACGCAAGTGCAGGTGTTAACCAAAGGAGGCCCGGGTACTGCTTCCAGGGTAATCGCGGTAAACATTTACGAGACCGCCTTTACTTTTAATCAGTACAGCTATGCATCGGCCCAGGCAATCCTTCTTTTTCTTATCATATTCGGCATAACCATACTGCAGTGGAAAGGACAGAAGAAATGGGTACACTATTAAAAGCTAAGGATGAATCGAAAACCGCCGATTTGGGTTTAACAAAAAAACCTATCGGATTTTATGTTCTGGGGGCCCTCGGTCTATTAATCGGTGTTACCACGATACTCCCCTTTGTCTTTATGCTGTCAGCCTCCTTCAAGCCCTCCGCGTATGTTTTTTCCGAGCCCCTTAAATTGATATCGGAAAAAGTACAAACCGAGAACTATGAACAGCTTTGGGAACATAAATACTTTATCACTTGGTATTGGAACTCCGTCAAAACGGTTTTCCTTTCGGTGCTGACCCGTTTCATCTTTGTTACTATGGCTGCTTACGCCTTTGCCCGGCTTCGATTCAGATTTAAGGAGGTACTGTTTTTATTTATCCTTTCCACCATGATGATCACAAACGATACAACCATTATAAGCCGGTATCTTCTCTACAAGGTAATCGGACTCTTGGATACCCACATGGTCATATACCTGCCCAACGCTTTCGATGTATTTTTCCTCTTCTTTTTACGGCAGTTCTTCCGGGTAATTCCCATGGAACTGTCTGAGTCTGCCGTGATGGACGGCTGCTCACATTTCAGAATTTACTATAGAATAATTCTTCCCTTGGCCAAACCGGTCCTTATTACCATGGCTCTTTTTACTTTCATATGGGTTTGGAACGATTACGTAAGCCCTCTCATCTTCATTGCCAGCCAGGAAAAACAGCTGTTATCCGTAGGGCTGCAGAGTATTTCCCAACAGACACAGTATGGAGGTAAAAACTATGCCCTGCAGATGGCGGGAGCGAGTGTCGCGGTGTTGCCGTTAATAGCCATTTTTGCCGTAGCTCAGAAATACTTCATCAAGGGTATAGCCATGAGCGGAATCAAAGGGTAGGTTATTGACCTTTATGCATATAAAATCATATTTTGATTCATGTAATAATTGAAGACAGATGATGCAGCTAGGAGATGTCATGAATCAAAAAATTCTTTTTATCATAACAAGCTTTGCAGTGCTTATATTCACCGGCTGTGCCGGCGGGCCGGAATTTGCCTACCAGAAGAATCCCGAGATAGCGTCCATTTTAGAAAACACAGCTCCGGTGTATCCCGATGCCTTTTTTGCGGTTATTTCCGATATGCATATATACGACCCGGATCTCGGCACTGAGGGGAAAGCCTTCCAAGACTATCTGGCTGATGACCGAAAACTTCTGAAAGAAAGTGTTGAGCTGACCTATGAAGCGGTAAGGAGGATCGGAGACAGCGGAGTCCAATTTGTTTTAGTTTCGGGAGACCTTACCAAAGACGGTGCCATGGTATCCCATAGGCTTGCTGCAAATCAGTTAAGCGCCTTAACGGGTTACGGTAAAAAGGTGATCGTGGTTCCCGGTAATCACGATATCCTGAATCCCCGCGCCTACGGATATAAAGGAGATGAAGCCATACCCGTACAAAATATAACTCCCGGAGAGTTTCAGCAGATGTACTGGGATTTGGGATACGGGGAGGCGTTACTTCGGCACCAAGACTCTTTGAGCTACGTAATCGAACCGGTCCCCGGACTCTGGGTCCTGGCCATGGATTCGTGTCTCTACCGGGAAAATGAAGCAGAAAACTATCCCGTTACCAACGGCAGGTTTACCCAGGAGACCCTCAACTGGATAGAAGATGTACTTACCCGGGCTATTCTTCAGGAAAAAGCGGTACTAGGTGTAATGCATCATGGTATCCTGGAACACTACGAGACACAAAAAAAATACTTTGGAGAATATGTGGTGGATTATTTTGAAGCGGTTTCCAGAATGTTCGCGTCCTACAACATGCGGCTTGTTTTTACGGGACATTACCATGCTCAGGATGTTGTGCTTAAAGAGTTTGATAACGGCAAGTGGTTATACGATGTCGAAACCGGCTCGCTAATTACATACCCGTCTCCTGTAAGGTATATCAGAATCAAAGACAACACAGCTCTCATAACCGCGGAAACAATAGATTCCCTGCCATCCTTTAGCGGGGAAGGGGAGTCCTTTAAGGAGTATTCCTACCAGTATGTTTTTTCCGGTATCGAAGGGATTGCCTACGAGATCATGCGGGACTACTGGATGCGGGAAGCCGAAGCCAGGAGACTTGCTCCGCTGATTGCGGAGGCAGTGGTATCCCACTATGCCGGGGATGAAAGTTTCGATGGAGCCCCATCACAGATGCTTCCTAAAAAAGGTTTGAGTCTGATTGGAAGGCTTGTCGTAAGCAACCGCCGCCCCTTTGTGGAAGGGTTATGGAACGATCCGGAACCGGCAGACAACCGGCTCAGGATCGATTTAGGAAAGGGGAGCTGGGAGCCCTATCCTGCCGACAACTGATTTTCCAACTGGGTTACAAGGCCGTTAAAGACTCCCAGAGCTGTCTCCACCGGTTCCGGAGAAGTCATGTCTACTCCTGCATCAGCCAGCGATTCGATTGGGTATTTCGAACCGCCTGACTTAAGAAAGTTATAAAAGCGTTCCCGTGTTTCCGAATCACCGGATAGTACTCTGTTTGCCAGGGTGATGGCGGCGGATATTCCCGTAGCGTACTTGTACACATAAAAAGCCCGATAGAAGTGAGGAACCCGGAGTCCCTCCATGTCGGAGTTGTCTTCTAAGACCATTTCAGGACCGAAATATTTTCCCAAAAGAGTGCGGTACTCCTTTCTAAGGGAATCCACCGTTAACGGCTGCCCAGATTCTGACATGGAATGAGTTCTATTTTCAAACTCCGCGAACATGGTCTGCCGATACAGGGTTCCGAGTATTTCGTCGATCTGATTGTTGATGAGGTATGTCTTAACCTTATCGGATTCGGTATGTTTCATAAGATAGCTGAACAGGAGTTGCTCATTGAAGGTGGAAGCCACCTCTGCTTCAAAGATAGTGTATTGATAATGAGAAAACGGGTTAGCTTTCGCGGAATAGTAGGAGTGCATGGAATGCCCAGATTCGTGGATAAGTGTGAAGACATCACGGAGTACTTCATCTTTATAATTCATAAGGATATAGGGATTCCCTGCATATGAACCGGCGGAAAAAGCTCCTGAGCGCTTTCCCTTGTTCTCATACCGGTCTACCCAGCCGCTTAAAAGGCCCGCATTGAGAATATTGCGGTATTCGTCTCCCAAAGGTGATAGAGCTTCCATTATAAGATCTACCGCTTCTTTAAAGGTATGTTTCTGTTCCACTTCTCCTATAAGAGGAACTTTTACATCCCAGTGTCTGAGTTCGGGAAGGTTCAAGACCCGTTTTCTTATACGGTAATATCTATGAAGAGCGGAAAGATTATTGTTTACCGATTGGACCAGATTGTCATATACCGTCTCCGGCACCTTGTCGGGAAATAAAGCTGCGGCTCGGGATGAAGGATAATTCCTAATCCTTGCCCGGTAAATATCTAAATTGACACTGCCCGAGTAAAGACTGGACAGGGTGTTCTTATGGGATTCGAATACGTCATAAAATTGTTTATATGCATTCTCCCGTACAGAGCGGTCACGGTTTTCCAGTAACAGAGAAAAGGTTGATTGACTTAAGGGTACATCGCCTTTGGGAGTTTTAACTGTTCCGAAATCCATATCAACATCCGTTAAAGCTTCAAAACTCCTGGAAGCCGTTTGGTTTGCTTCAGTCTGCATCGCCAGTATTCGTTCTTCCTTCTCCGAAAGGATATGAGGTTTATACCGCAGCAGTTTTTTCAGAAAAATCCGGTATTCTGCTAAAACTTCATCCTTCATGAATTCTTCTATTTTACTGTCAGGTATGCTCTGGATTTCCGGAGATATGTAACTCCCCGCGGCCTCTGCTGCCGTTGCAGCTTGAATAAACCGGGAAAAGCGGCCTTGGTTTTCACTATTTCCCGTATCTTCCGCCAAGCGGAGATGGGCGTAGTATCCGAGTTTTTCTCCCAGCAGTTCCGTTTCCATGTAGAAACTCAAACATTTTTTCAGGTCTTCCGCGGAATTACCAAGGGTACCCTTAAAAGATTCGATTTTAGGATACTTTTCTTTAAATTCGTTAAAACCGTGTTCCCAAGCTTCATCACCGGGAAAAAGGCTGGATAGGTCCCACTGGTATTCAGCAGATACTTCTTCTCTTTTTGGGATTTGCTTCATCTATTCATTCCTTTCTTTGTTTAGATTGTTTATTATCAGTTTTATCCCGAGAGCCGCCTGAGCTCTATGGGAACGGATGTTTTTTTCTTTATCACTTAATTCTGCCGCCCTCACTCCTTCCGGCAGAAGGAATATTGGGTCATATCCGAATCCGCCTGTACCCTTAGGAGCGTGAGCAATTTTCCCATGCCATGTTTCCTGAAGGGCATAAAAACGGTAGATATCAGCCTTTAAAACCATACAGCAGACGTAAAACGCGGACCGGTCTTCCGCGTCTTTTATCTTGTCTAGGAGATAATTATTCCGTTCCGCCGAACTAAGGTTTTCCTCCTCGCCGTGAGCCCCAAATCTGGCGGAGTATATGCCCGGCGCTCCCCCTAAAAAAGGGACGGATAATCCAGAATCATCCGAAAGCACCCAAGTGTCTTTTACCCCCGCCGTCCTGATCTTTTGAAAAAGAGTATCCGCCTTACCTATAGCATTTTCTATATAACTATTCCCCGTTTCTTCATGATAATACTCTATACCCAGCTCTTCCGGAGACACGATCCGGACAATGTTTCCGAAGATAGACTGCAGCTCCCTCAGTTTGTGTGAATTGTTCGTGGCTCCGGCAATACGCATCCTCATCATAGTAACCGATACCCTCAGGATTGGAAAGCCTGCGCGTACAGCAATTCAAAAATTTGCGATTTGAAATTGCCTTCTCCCGCGCATAACTTTTCTGACATAATAAAGCCCGGAGTCGACAGAGCCTTTTGGTATATTGAGAATTTCTGCAATAAGCTTATTAGGAGGGTACAGAAGGGCGCGGGGAAATCTTTTATCGATTTTTTCCAATCTTGTTTTTATTTTCCTGCACATTTCATATGTTTCTGTTCTTTTTTCCGGATCTATCTGTAAAGATACTTTTTCCTGTTTAGTTAAAAGGGTGAAATAGAGATTATTCCTTGTTTCCTGTAATTTACGGACCCTTTCCTGCCGCCGTTCCATCATAAAATGCATTGTGTCGAACATTTGTCTAAGTTTTTCCAGATCATAATCAATAAGAAGGGATACTTTTTTCAACAGCGTTTCGTCAACAAAATGATATTCCTTTAAACAAAGAATAAGTACCCGCCGAACAGCCGATTCTGTAAGCTTCCCGTCTTTATCCAGTCTTAAAAAGAAATTAATTGATTTTAAAAGTGAATTATGTACTTTAAAATCTAATCCCCCTAAGGGTTCGGCTACGGAAATTACCGGTTCTTCTGAATAACAGTAGTACCGCTTCTTTTTGACTGTATCTATATGACGGCTCTTTTCTCTTCGGCGCAGATAGGATCTGAACTGCCATTTTAACACGGTATTAAGATATGATTCAAACGATTTACCGCTGTATCTGAATTGATGGAGCAGCTTGATTGTTTTCGGAAACACGAAAAGGTAAAAGTCCCCTCTGTCATCTTCATCAAATCCATTACGTTTAGAGGGAAAATTGTATGCCGCTTTTCCTAACTCCTCTATAAGATAGGACAAGTGTTTTCCCTGTCTTTGAAACTCAAGAACCTTTGTAGTAATCGAATCCACGCTACTCCTCCTGCAAAAAGATTACAGCAGAGAGTGAATAGCAATGGACATACCAAAATGCATTCTTATGGGATTACAATTATTTACATCATTTTACATTAATAGTTCTTTAAATCTGTTAATAATTTGTGCTTTTACATTGGAAAGAGAGGTGTCTTGCAGTGAAAATCCAGAGGCAAGTTTATGTCCGCCACCCCCAAACTCAGCAGCAACCGTACCAACGTCTATAGGTTTGCGGGAGCGCAGACTACAGGTGATTTCATCATTCCCCTCTTCCCGAAGTAATACAGCGGTTTTGCTTCCTTTGATACTGAAGAGAAGTTGATACAGTGTGTCGGAATCCCGGCTTTCCTTCCCGAATTCATTAATATCTTCCAATGTTTCCCAAGTGACCATCAGTTTTCCACCGTAATAATCTTCACATCTACTCAAAAGCGTGCCTAAGAGTTTTCTCGATTCATAACTCTTTCCGCCGTATATCATATGATGAATTTCGTGAGGGTTTGCTCCGGCGTCTACCAATCTTCCGACGGAACGGAAAATTTCTCCGGTACCTTCCGCAAGATGCCGGAAGTATCCTGTATCCGTTAATAGACCGAATAACAAAAAGGCTGCCTCATCTTTGGTTACTGAATTATTCATTTTTTCGATGATAAGCTGAATGAGAAATGTTGTTGATGGTGCGTTAGGACGTATAAATTGTATATCGCCAAAAGGTTTTCCCGACGAATGATGATCGATTACTGCTCCGGGAAGACCTGATATAACTTCTGATATAGATCCTATCCTCTCTTTGGTAGAGCAGTCCAATACGAGAGCGCCTTCTGAACCGTCGAATTTCATGCTTTCTCGGTTGCAGGTAGTTTTAAAGAGATGCTTATAGGGTTCTATCTCCGTCCTTATAAAGGGTCCCTCACTAAATAAGTGAGTTGTTTTTCCTAAACCGTTAAGAAAAAGAGATAAAGCAAGGGCAGAGCCGATGCAATCTCCGTCAGGCTCAACATGAACGGCGATATAAAAATGTTTATATGCCTTAAGAAAAGAGATAATCTCAGACGGGACATGAAATGTCTGCATAACCGTATGGGGTTAGAATTTTACTTCAAAATTTTCAATTTCCACATCGAAGGCGCCTTCCGGCACTTCGCTGTTCTGAAGAACACCCCAGTCTTGATGATAAGGATTTTCCATCACGTAGAGCTTGAGATGGGAAAATTCCCCGTTCGCCCAAAAAATCTCCATATAGGGATAGTTATCTCCGTAGCCGTAAATCACCGCGGCCCTTGCTCCGGCATAACCGCTCCAGGAATGGGGAATATACAGAGTCCCAAGGGATTGAGTGCCCACTGGATAAATTAGTTTAAACCCCAAACGATGGGTATAGATCTTTTCTATATATACAGTTTTTACGTAAAGATCCGATTCTTCTGCCGATACAAAAACTGATATAAAGAAAAGAGCAATAATCGAAAGTAATAATATCGTTTTTTTCACGGGTTACCCCCCTCATTGTTTCGAAATAACTCAAGTTAATTTCATTATATATCGCCGGTCCTATAAAATTCAAGAAATTTATTTTTTACTTGAGGAATCCTCGTTTTTTTACAGGCTTACTGTAAGGTAGCAACTAATACTGCCTTGATGGTATGTTTACGGTTTTCCGCCTGGTCCCATACTCTGGATGCCGGTCCCTCGATAACTGACTCGGTTACTTCGTTTCCTTTGACTGCAGGGAGGCAATGGAGGAAAATGGTATTCATATTTCCAGTCATGGACATTTTTTCCTCATCAACTTGATAAGGCTTGAGAATCTTTATCCTTTCCTTCAGTTTTTCCTCTTCTCCCATGGAAGCCCATACATCGGTATAAAGTGCGTCGGTGCCAGGCAGGGCTGTCTCCGGATTGTCAGTAATCTTTACATGTGATTCAGTCTTTTGAGCAATTTTTTGGCATTTATCTATTAATGATTTATCAGGCGCGAGCGATTTCGGACAGCAAATAGTAATGTGGATACCGAGTTTAGCTGAAATAATCATTAACGAAACAGCGACGTTGTTTCTTCCATCTCCCAGATAACAGATCGAGCGGCCGGCAATTTCCCCGAAATTTTCTTCCAAGGTCATCACGTCAGCTAATGCCTGGGTAGGATGATAAGAATCAGTCAGACCATTGTAAACCGGAACACCGGAATATTGAGCTAAAACTTCAGCGGTTTCCTGCTTGAATCCCCTGAATTGAATAGCATCGAACATTCGCCCTAGAACACGGGCAGTGTCTTTCAGGTCTTCCTTTACTCCCAGGTGTATATCTTGAGCGGAAAGAAAAACCGGATGTCCCCCCTCCTCACCAAAGGCAGTTTCAAAGGCGCATCTGGTGCGGGTGGAACGCTTTTCGAAGAGAAGCGCGAGACTCCTGCCGCTGAACCGTTGAGAATTCTGGTCGTTTCCTTTCTGACCTTTCATGGTTCGGGCAATCTGAAGGAGATATTGAATCTCCTGTGATGTGAAATCGAAAAGGGTTAATAATGACCGTCCCTGTAACGAAATACCCATGGAAATCCTCCTGTTTTTTACTTTATATCTTATACTGAACGAATTTCAGTAAGCACCTTGGGGAACATCTCCCTAAGAGCATCGGTAACTGAATCGAAGAATACAAAATCCATTACTTCTCGTACTTCTGCCGGAATGTCTTCCATATCTTTCCGGTTCCCCTCAGGAAGAACAACGGTTTTCATATTATGCCGGTAAGCCGCGAGAACTTTCTCTTTTATACCCCCCACCGGCAGTAGTCTGCCTGTAAGGGTGACTTCTCCCGTCATAGTGTAACCCTCCTTTAAGGGTATCCCTGAAAAAGCGGAGAGAAGAGCCGCTGTTATGGTGATACCGGCGGAGGGGCCGTCCTTGGGAATTGCTCCTTCCGGAACATGAATATGAATTTCCTTTTCCTTAGAAAAACCCGCGGGTAGACGGAATGCTCTGGTAGTAGCCTTTATAAAGGATAAGGCAGTCTGGGCACTTTCTTTCATGACATCACCCAGGCTGCCTGTAAGGAGCATCCCTCCCTTACCGTCGAAAATTAAAGCCTCCACAGGGAGTACTGTCCCGCCGGTTTCAGTCCACGCAAGGCCGTAGGAGAGTCCCGGCTTATCATTCTGATGTAGAAGGTCCCGTTTAAATTTTATTTTACCAAGATATTCACGGACTGTATCGGGTGTAAGGGTTTCCGTAAAATCTTTGCGGCCTTGATCTTCAGGAATGGCTACGACCTTTCGTGCTACCTTTCTTATTACAGAGGCTATTTCTCTTTCTAAATTTCTCACTCCCGATTCCAATGTATAATCATGGATGATTGTTTTAACGGCATCATCCTGAAAGGAAAGGTTTGCCCATTCCAGCCCGTTTTCTTTTAGCTGTTTGGGAATGATGAAGTTTTTAGCTATCATTGTTTTTTCTATGTCGGTATATCCGGGGATATGAATGATCTCCATCCGGTCCCGCAACGGATGAGGAATAGTATGAAGTGAATTTGCCGTTGTGATAAATATAACATCGGAAAGGTCGTAGGGAATCTCCAAGTAGTGATCCGTGAATGTACTGTTCTGTTCAGGATCCAATACTTCAAGGAGAGCCGCTGATGGATCACCGCGGTAATCAGAACCTAACTTATCTATTTCGTCCAGGAGGAAAACAGGATTTGCAGATCCTGCTTTTCTCATGGATTGCAGTATTTTCCCGGGGAGCGCTCCCACATAGGTTTTTCTGTGACCCCGGATTTCAGCTTCATCCCGAACACCGCCTAAAGATATCCGGACAAAAGAGCGTCCTAATGCCCGGGCCAGTGATTGGCCTAAGGATGTCTTCCCAGTTCCAGGGGGGCCAATAAAGCAGAGGATAGGTCCTTTTAGTTTTTCCGTAAGGGTACGGACCGCGATGTAATCCAGGATCCGTTCCTTAGGTTTTTCCATGTCGTAGTGGTCTTCATCCAGAATCTTTGCGGCCCCATTTATATCTTTGTTGTCGCTGGTGCGGTTTTCCCATGGAAGATCGATAATCCATTCTAAATATGTTCTTAGAATACCGGCTTCGGGAGAAATCGGCTGAATTTTATTCAACCGTTTTAATTCCTTTTCAGCTTTTGCGCGGACATATTCCGGTAAATCTTTTTCCTTTAATTTAGCTTCTAAATCCCCGGTCCCGGCAGGATCCTCGCCGTCCTTCCCCATCTCGCGCTGGATCTCTTTTATTTGCTCGTTAAGAAAAAAATCTTTCTGATTTTTTTCCATGTTCTTTTTTACTTTTCCGGCAATCCGTTTTCTTACTTCCTGTATTTCTGATTCTACTTCCAGAATTTCTGCGAGTTTTTCTATCCGTTCTTTTGGATCAGACATTGTAAGAAGTTCGATTTTTTGTTCAACCTTTATCGGAAGGTGGCCGCATATAATGTCAGTTAAATTATCAGGATCTTGAGCGGAATCAGCGGCTTTAACCGTTTCATCAGGAATTTTTTTTAGTTGTTTTGCGTACTGCCGGAACGTTTGTTTTACAGCTTGGATCAGCGGAAATATCTCCGGAGTAGGGGAAAGATCAGATTGGATTGATTTATACTTTGCTTGTAATGTTTTGTCTTTCTTACTGAAAGATGTTATCCTGCTCCGTGATTTACCTTCAACCAGTATCCGGGCTGACCCGTCCGGCAGTTTCATCATCTGAAGAATTTTTGCAACTGTTCCGGCTCTATAGAGATCTTCTTCCTCCGGCTCTTGTACGGAGTTTTTCTGGCAGCCCACCAGTAAGAGTCTTTCCCCCGACATAGCTTGTTCTGCTGCCTTTATACTGCCTGTTCTTGCAGTTAATATAGGCATAACCATTTTGGGGAAAATTACGAGATCTTTTAAGGGGATAAAGGGAAGTTTTTCAGTTCTTCCCTTTGTCCCTTTTTCGAATAGCTTCATGCGGATTTTTTTACAAGTATTATTTCCGGTTTTTCTGAATTTTTAACCACCTCTTTGGTGATTATGACCTTCTTTTTTCCTTTGATTGAAGGAATATCATACATCACATCTATCATCAGTTTCTCTACTATGGAACGGAGACCTCTGGCACCCGTTTTCAATTCAATGGCTCGTCCAGCAATTGCTGTGATCGCGTCATCTGAAAATTCCAGATCAACATTATCGAGTTTAAGACTCGCTTGGTATTGTCTGATAATGGAGTTCTTGGGCTCTGTGATGATTCTTTTGAGATCTTCACTGCTTAAGTCGTTTAATGTTACATGTAGGGGAAGCCGTCCGACAAATTCCGGTATTAATCCGAAGTGGATTAAATCGTCGGGATGGAGATGAGTAAACAGCTCAACTAGGTTTTTTTCCTTCAAAGTTTTTACTTCTGCTCCGAAACCCATGGGATGCTGCGCGACTCTGGATTCGATTTGTTTGTCTAATCCGACAAAAGCACCACCGCAGATGAAAAGTATGTTCGATGTATCGATCTTTAACATTTCTTGATTCGGATGTTTTCTTCCTCCCTGGGGGGGGACCGATGCAAGGGTACCTTCGATAATTTTAAGGAGAGCTTGCTGTACTCCCTCTCCTGAAACATCTCTGGTTATCGATACATTTTCTGTCTTTCGAGCGACTTTATCGATTTCGTCAATGTAAATGATTCCCCGTTCTGCAGCCGCAATATTATTACCGGCATTTTGTATGAGTTTTAGAAGAATATTTTCTACATCTTCTCCTACATAACCCGCTTCTGTAAGGGTGGTAGCGTCGGCAATGGCAAAAGGAACCCTTAATTTTTTAGCTAAGGTTCTGGCTAAAAGAGTTTTCCCTGTTCCTGTCGGCCCGATGAGCAGGACGTTAGCTTTCTCTAATTCTACATCATTTTCGAGCTTACCCCGCTGGATTACCCGTTTATAGTGATTATAAACAGCCACGGAAAGCACTTTTTTTGCGTAATTCTGCCCGATCACATAGTCATCTAGATATTCCTTAATCTCCTGAGGATGCGGGACTTCCTCCATAAATTCAGAAGTTAATACATCATCCTCTTCATCAAGGATTTTCTTGCATACGTTAACACATTCATCACAAATATAGACCCCGGGCCCTGCGATAAGTCTCCGGGCATAATCGGCATTTTTGCCGCAAAAGGAGCATACTTTAAGATTGTCTGTTTTTTGCTTACCCATTTTCTTCCCTCATCTCTTCCCGGGTAAGGATTTTGTCTATCAGACCGTATTCCACGGCTTCTTCAGCGGACATAAATCTATCCCTTTCAAGATCAGCTGCAATTTGCTCGTCGGATTTTCCGGTATGTTGAGCAAAATATTCTATAATTATTTTTTTTAGTCTGATTATTTCCCTTGCCTGGATACCTATGTCGGTAGCCTGACCTTGCACTCCGCCCCACGGCTGGTGGATAAGAATCCTTCCGGAAGGGAGGCTTAATCTCTTTCCCGGACTTCCGCACGCCAATAATGTAGCAGCCATGCTCGCGGCTTGACCAATACATATTGTCTGAACATCCGGGCGTATATACTGGATTGTGTCATAAATTGCAAGTCCGGCTGTTACGGATCCCCCGGGGGAGTTAATATATATGCTGATTTCTTTTTCCGGATCCTGGGACTGAAGAAACAATAGCTGAGCTATTACCAGGTCCGCAGTAGCATCATTAATTGGTCCGTCCAAAAAGACAATCCTGTCCTTTAGAAGACGTGAAAATATATCGTAGGAACGTTCGCCAATTCCTGTCCTTTCAACAACAATTGGGACAAGTGTGTTCATTTGTTCATTCATATTGTTAACCTCTGTATCGTAGCACTTTCTTCCGGCCGAATTTACTTATTTCCCCCGATGAAGTCCAGAAATTTTTCTTTCTTTCCTTTTTTTGTATTTGTTTCCTGCAGTACATTGTCGAAGAGTTTTCTTTCAGCAATTTCATGCTGGAGATATTCGTTAAGATTATTCTGCTTATAATATTCCTTTATTTCATCTGTACTCATGGAATTGGCTTCAGCCTGTTTTTTAAATTCTTCTTCTATATCTTCATCCGCGGCCTCTATTTTTTCTTCTTCAATCATCTTCTGAATGGCAAGTCTCTTTTTAAGACTATCTATTACAGATGGCCGCCACTGTTCCATGATAGCATCGGGTGACTGCCCTTGGCTCTCCAGCATCGCTGTAACTTTCTCTTCATCAGCTTGAAATTGAGAAGCGAACTGACGCCATCGGGCTCTTAGATCAGTTTTGATCATAGTTTCAGGCGGATCGATTGTAGAGTCCTGGATAACTTTATCCATCAAAGCATTTATTTTGTGTTCCCTCATCTTTGATTCTAAGTTATCTTCAAGCCTTTTCCGGATATCTTTTTTTAAATCATCGATTGTCTCATACTTTTCAGAAACATCCTGAGCAAGATCATCGTCTAGATCTGGTAGTTTTCGTTCTTTTATGGTATCAAGATGAACCTTTAGGTTAATGGATTTACCGGCGAGTTCTTTCACTTCAAAGTCTTCATCATATTCTTTAGTAATAAGTTTTTCTTCGTCTTTTTCCATCCCAATCACATCGTCATCGATTTTATGAAGATTATAGCCGCTTCCTAATGTGAATACAAAATCTTCCCGTTTAGTGTCCTCAATCGGGTTCCCTTCATCATCGATTTCCCAGTAGTCTATAGTTACAATATCGCCTTTTTCGGCTTTTCCTTCATTCTTTTCTATTACCAAAGCATTCTGTTCACGAATTGTTTCCAGTTCTCTTTTTTCGTCTTCTTTGGTAATGGTAACCTGCGGTACTTCTATCTCGAGTCCTTTGTATTCACCCAGGGTTACTTTAGGAAATGTATCATAAGTGATGACGAAGGTGAAATCTTTTTCAAGGTCTAATTCATCTCCTTCTTCCAATTTAGGCATTTCGTAGGGAAGAGGTTTTTCTTCTACATCTTGGATTGCCTCTTCTACACTGTTTTGTATCAGGTTTTGTCCGGTTTCTGCTTTAATACTTTCTCCGAATTTTCTTTCCAACACATTTGGCGGAACTTTCCCTTTGCGGAATCCTTTTATCTGCAGAGATTTAGAATATTCCTTTAGCAACTTATCATATTCCTTTCTGATCTCATCATTTCCAATGGTGATGGTTAATTTAATAGATGAATTTTCAAGATGTTCAATTTCTTTATTAGCAATCACTGTTAAACCCTCTGTAAACTTATTTTTTATTTGAGAAGATATCTAACCCTATGAGAATAATATACAGTATATTATATCTAATTCAAAGACTGTATAAACCTTAATTAATTATACTCACGAGCGGGTGAAAATTTTTTAAAAAGAGCGGGAGACGGGATTTGAACCCGCGACATCCACCTTGGCAAGGTGGAGCTCTACCACTGAGCTACTCCCGCAGAATAAAACGTTACCCAAAAATACCGTATTCCTTCGGTCCCGTCAACAGAAATTCTAAATTTGCAGTTTGAATTGCCTTCTTCCTAAGATAAAAGTTAATTCTCATTTATTCGATTATTTTACGGCTGATTCTAGAAAATTATGTTGTTTCTTTTGCCTGATGGAATAAAATGAGAATTTCTCTCCCGTCAATGCGAGAGAAGGGACTTGAACCCTTACACCCGAAGGCACTAGATCCTAAATCTAGCGTGTCTACCAATTTCACCACTCTCGCGTATTCAAGCATTTCCCGATGTCTGTATACATCCGGAAATGCGTTGAGCCGTGAAGGGATCGAACCTTCGACCCGCAGATTAAGAGTCTGCTGCTCTC
>CAZUAE010000030.1:0-37602 GCA_964618265.1 uncultured Spirochaetales bacterium
TATGTAATTATGGCCACTTCTATATCACACAAGGAGTTGACCGGGATTTGCTGTTACTCAAATTACTCAAACGAGGAATTCTCAATTTATACCTTTAGGTAACAGAAAGAGGCGTGATTTCTAAAAAATGCCGTAAAAGAATCGAATAAAATGAGAATTCCGCCTTTTATCTTAGGAAGATGGCAGTTCTAAATTCAGCAATTTCCAGCGCTTCGTAATGAAAAATGTAAATGATTACAATATAGATGATTACATCAATCGGGATTGCCGGGATTTTAATACGCTCCGCCTTGCAGAAGCCAGGTTTTTATATTTTGCGATAGTTCCTCCTGTTTTGCCTCGGGAGCTTCAGAGACCGCAGCCGCTATCCACGGTTTTATCACTTCTTCTTTAAGGAGCGGCCAGCTTTTTGGCAGTACTTCGGGGTAAGTAAGATCTCTATCGGCAGGAATCTTTCCCAGGAGGAACGGGTATATCTCCGGAAAATATCGCTGGTTAATCTCGGCGACGCTGGAAAATCCTTGAGCAAATCCAAAGGAGGGTATGCCGGCATCTCTCAGGCTGGTGATTAACATCTTTTGAGTCTTCGGCATTAAGAGCCACTTGATGTATGCAGCCCCTTCTTTTTTTTGTTTTGCCGCAATAGGTACAGCCGCATATACGGTATCCTTTACAACGGGTATTTTACCGTCTACTTCATACCAGCGGATATCCAGTCCGTTTCTTCTGCTCTCCGGGAGATTAAAAAATTCCCGGCTATCCATATAGGCAAACCGGATTCTGCCCTCTTTAATCAGTTTATACTTTGGTTCGAATAGATATTTTTCCATGAACTCTAAAGCGGCATCAATACTTCCGGCGGATTCTTCAATCCAGTGTCTTTGGAATGACAGGGCATGACTCAGAGCGCTTGTATTCCACCTTATGTACTCTCCTCCTGCACGGAACCGGGCATCAAACCCCCAGCTGGTTGTCAAAAGAAATTCAGGGTTCCAGAGGGGACTGAATCCCATGTTTGTGAAAGATTCTCCCCGCTTTTGATTAAAAGGATCGGCATATGCCTGAATCTCTTCGGGGGATAGATAAAAAAATGCCCTGCTTTCCGGGATAATGTCGGAAAGGAAAATAATCCCCGGTAAATTGAATGACAACGGAATAGTGTATAATTCGTCATCCTTTTCGCAGGATCGGATGAAACCGGAGTAAATAGTCTCTATTGGTATACCGCTTTTTATCGCCAAGGAATTTAACGGCGAAAAAAGCTTTTCGCTTTCCGGATTGTGAAGGTTTCTGCTTATTACCAGATCCGGATGCAGTTCTTCTTCGGAAAGAGCAGATACAGGATTTTCTTTGTATTCCACAACGTAACGTTCCCCGCCTTCCAGTGCGTTGTACTGTTCTGTGTACATAGCTATTTCCGGAATATCTGACCAAATTGTTACGACCTTTTTTTTGCCGCTGCCGCAGCTTAAAAAAATGAGCAGTATCAAAATTAGGGGAATGTATTTCTTCATAATTTTCAATCCTAGGGATGCGTATCACCGTTGTCAATTGCTGCGGCAGGCTTTTCCCATAATCCCTGTATCGGTATACTTTATGATTGATGCGGAATAATCCTTTCTTATCCTATTCGGAATATCTCAAGAACAAGTATGGAGAAAAAGTGTATCGTATTTCAATAGATGCCGGCTTCGGCTGTCCCAATCGTCCGGAGGGGAGGACAGGAACAGGCTGTACCTACTGTGATGAATCCGGTTCCAGAGCTCCTTATCTTGGTGAGGCAGATTCACCGGAAAACCAGGTTCGGCGGGCTGTCCCGTTTATCCGGAAACGGTATGGAGCAAAGTGTTTCTCCCTCTATTTTCAAGCCTTCTCAGGAACAAATGCTCCAGTGGAAAAACTTAAAAAAATATATGATGCTTCCCTTAAACTTCACCCTTTTAAGGAACTCATAGTTTCTACCCGTCCGGATTGCGTCAGCAAAGAAAAGATTGATCTGCTTGTTTCCTACAAGGAGAGAGGATTGGATGTCTGGGTGGAACTGGGACTTCAGAGCGCATGGGACGCTACGTTGAAACGGATAAGGAGAGGGCATGATGTGAAAACTTTTTCCCGCGCCTTTGAGATGGTTTCCCGGGCCGGTCTTAATACTGCAATTCATCTTATTTTCGGACTTCCCGGGGAGGGATGGAGCCATATTGAGAAGACCATTCAATTCGCCGCGGATCTAAAGCCAAACGGCATTAAGATACACAATTTAAATATACCTGTGGGAACACCTCTTTTTAATGAGTATTTATCGGGAGAAATTACGGTTCCTCATTTCAAACGTTTTGCCAACTGGGTAATTCAAAGTCTCCGGATGCTGCCGCCCGATACGGTGATCATGCGGTTGACCTGCGATACCTTGCCGGAAAAGAGAGCTGCCCCGCGGTACTTTCCCGACAAAAACAACTTTTATAGATATGTTATTGAGACGATGAAAAAGCAGGATTACAGACAGGGAGACTATTATCAGTAATTCTAAAATTGCGATTTAGAATTGCCTTCTTCTATTATTGATAATATTAGGAAAATTTTATACTGTAGAACAAGATATAGAAATTTCCTGTCATTTTCCGTCTGGAGTAAGGACACCCCTAAGAGGAGGTAAATATGCGGGTTAGAAATCCCGATGTATTTGCTGCCATCGAAAACATCGGTGATCATTTTAATCGGAATATAAATAACCGTTATCTGCGTCCGCTCTTTCTCCATATGACGGTGGAGCGTAAAACCTTGGATATGGTGGATGATATTACAGAAGATCCGGATAGAATTAGGCTTCAAGGTATCCATTATGAAGAGTTGTATGATAGAATTTTAGCCCTGGCCAAGTTTATCTACTTTGCCAGGAAAGACATCCTCCCTTCCATACGGAGAAAACTCTCTCAAGGGGGTGCCATAGGAAATGAACGGATACTCCGGGAAATGGCTATTAATAATTTTGGATCCAACCTTTCAATTTTAGCGGACTTGGTTAACGATTTATTTTTAAAAACGGTGATGGCCGACAAAGAGGACCATCCCGACGGCCGGTATGAGTATAAGCTGATGCCGGAACTGCGGGGACTCGGCGAATATCTGGTACCTAGATAAAACCGCGAATCAATCTTATGCCGTATCTTTTGGATTCCTACTCTGTAACCGGCTGACAGCGGTTTGCCGCATCAAAAACCTGCCGAAAGAAATCCTCTATACCGTCTTCTCTGATGCTTGCGTAAGATACCCGTATATGATCACTTCCCAAAGATAAAATACCTATTCCCTGCTCCAAGAGGGTTTTACGCAATACTTCCGCGTTCAAGCCTTTTTTACACCGGAAAGTAATAAAATAACCGGAATTGAAAGGAAGAGGCTGTAACGGAATTGTATCCGCAATATTATAAACAATCCTCCGTACACGGGTGTATTTACGCTTTAAAATCTCAAACTCGGCTTTTTTCTCTTGAGAGTATGAGGGCGAGGTAATGGTCTTAAGAAGCAGCTGCTGGGATACTCCCGGCGAACTTGATGTTGATGATCTGACAGCGCCCTTAAGCTTCATCTCTAAAGCATGCACTGAATGTGCCGGGAGACCCGCTGAACCGAATGTCAGGAAACCCGTTCTAAAACCCCAGGCATAATCCTCCTTGGTGGCGCCGTCCGCCTTAACAGCCAATACATTGGGATGAAGCTTTGCCCCTTCGCTGAATAGCGATTCGGTAATTATCCCTTCTTCATAGAATAATCCGAAATACGCGTCGTCACAGAGCAGAACGATATCGGTTCCCTTTTCTCCCAGATGCAGAATCGTATCTAAAATAGCATCTTTCTCCTCAAGCCGGGGAGAAAAACCTGTAGGATTGTTAGGGAAGTTGAGTATAACAATAACTTTCTTGCCGCTTTGTTCCAAAGCGTCCGCAAATCCCCTATGGTTGAATACCGAATCACCGTTTTTTTCCTGAAATAAGGGATAAGTGACTATTTCCCCCCCCCGCCTTGTTCCGAAAATAAGGCGGTAATTTCCCCAATGCAGATCGGGAATGATCACAGGGTCGCCGGCTTCGCAGAAAAGGTCCGCCGTTAAAGAAATTCCCGCTGTGATACCCGGAACAACGGCGGGACGGGAAACCAGCGCTCCTTTTAACGAGGGGTTTTTAGCCCTTATGTGGGAAAGCCAAAGATCCCGGAGTTCCGGAAGTCCCGAAGTGGGAGGATACGAAACCGCTTCCTTCGGAGAAAAATCCGGAAGAAGCTTTGCAAGGGACGGTAAAATAACAGGATCCCTGTCCCGGAGTGCCATTCCGATGGTTGCGTTATATTTATCAGCCTTTAAAGAGGCTTCTTCGGATTGAGCTACGATGCCTTTTGGAAAAAATATATTTTTACCGTACTCAGAGAGACACCTTCCGGCTACGGTGCCTTCGAGGATGCTGTTTAATTCTCTTGCTAACATTTCCATGGATGGAATGGTAATCCTCTGGAACCGGAGTGTCAATTATGATAATCTGTCGGTTATGTCTTTTAGAACAGGCTGGCTGATACTGTTTATACTTGCCGCGTTGGGAATTCTCATTTTCTCCCTTATGCCCGATCCGCCTAACGTGGGGCATGAGCAAATCGACGATCAGTTCCTGCATTTTTTAGCCTATGGGGTGCTGGGATTTCTTGGTATTCAGTCAATCATTTTCAGGATATTAAATTTAAAAAATCTGTTAATTATTATTTCGGTAATGCTGATAGCCCTGATTGCCTACGGAGGATTTATAGAATTGATGCAGCGTTATACCGGAAGGCATACCGATATAACGGATCTGGCCGCGGATTTTTGGGGATCCGCCGCGGGAATACTGGCGGGCTTTTTTATCCGGTGGGCAGTTCGTTCTCTGCGGCATCAGAAGAACGATTGATACAGCACTGACTACCGGGTATACTTTCTAAAAGATTATTAAAACTAAAGAGGGAAGTAGATGAAGAAACTAACTTTATTGCTGCTTATAGGAACATTTTTTGTGTTGTTGACGGGATGTCTGCAGTCCGAGATAGAGGTTACGGTTAACACTGATGGATCCGGTACTATCCGGCAGACTTTTCTTTTAAGCGGGGAGTTAACGGCCATGATGAACTTCGGTTCCATGGGAATGTCTGAGGAAGAAGAAGAGGATAACACCTTCTCGCTGTACGATGAGGATGAGTTAAAAGCTATGACATCGGCATTAGGTGAGGGAGTAACATACGTCTCTTCTGAATCGATATCTACCGATTGGGGAGAGGGTTTCCAAGCGGAATATTCCTTTACCAATATAAATAATGTCCGGGTGAATCAGAATCCTGGTGAATTTGTGCCGTCCGGCATGACTTCCATGGGGATGGAGGAAGAACCGGAGGAGGATGATACTGTCACGGAGTACATAACCTTCGATTTTAAAAAAGGAAATCCATCTGTTTTGACCATCAATTTGCCGAATCAATACGATGAAGATACACCCGCTGCCGATGATACCGGGAGTACCGAAGAAGAGATGGATAACTCGGAACTCATGATGATGAAGGAGTTTTTTCGCGGGATGAGAATAGCCATGACCATAGATTTTAACGGGAATATCGTTAAAACTAACGCTTCCTATAGGGAGGACTCTAAGGTCGTGCTTTTGGATATGGATTTTTCAAAACTGATGGAAAATGAGGACGCCTTCATGAAACTTATGCGTACAAATCCCGAAACAATCGAGGAAACGAAAAATATGTTTGAAGACACCGAAGGAATGAAGGCGGAATTCAAAGAGACGGTTACTGTTTCTTTTAAATAAGACAGCTGCAAAAACAAGGATTTTTGCAGGAACTTCAAACAGCTCAAACAGTATTTTGTTTGTTTTGCCGCATCGCCCACCGGGCGGTGCGGCTTATTATTTTATCAGTGTCATTCACAATTAATGCAGAAAGCATCTTCCGGTATCGGGGCGCGTTTGAATTGCCTGCTGCTATTACGGCGTTGCGTTTAATGGCACGGGGATCGAGCCAGGACATCCCAAGCGCGGTGCCCTTTAATCCGGTCTTTATCTCTTCCGGAGCAGCGGTGAGAAGAAAATCAATCTCCATATGGGGGCCGATTTTTCCCCGGCCGCAGGGAATTCCGGAATGCGGCGCGGTGTTATAGGGACACACATCCTGACATATATTGCATCCGTATATTCTTTTTCCCAAGGCTTCCATTATATCCGGATCCAGCAGTGTATAGGTCTGCATCTGAGCCTGCAGACAGCGGTCCTGCCGGATCTTTCCTCCCGGGAGTATTGCCCCGGTGGGGCAGGCTTTGATGCAGTTTGTGCAGCTGCCGCAGACTTCTCCCGGAGTCAAACCTCCCGGCAGCGGAGCATCCGGCTCAAGAGAAAACGGGAGAATTAGTCCGCCAAGGATAACAAAGGAACCTGTCTTTGGAAGTAGTATTAGACTGTTTTTACCTATAAATCCGACACCCGCGGCAGCGGCAATTTCCTTTTCCGGAAGGTTGGAGTTGACAAAAATCTTTACCTGGTTTTTGGATATTCCGGTTTCCTGCCGTATGACAGAAACAATCTTTTTTAACCGGCATACAGCTTCACGGTAGTAATTACTTCTGGCGAAGGGGGCGACCATTCCCATTCCCTTTTTTTCGGGAGCGTTTTGGTGCTCGTAGGGGAATGCTCCTAGTACTAAAGTATAATCCTTGGGATAGGAGAGTTTCGCCTCTTTGTTTTGATAGCAGCGTGTGTTTATAAATCCCTGATCGGTAAAGAGTTTTTTTATAGTATCTCTATCGAATTCCTTTAATTGACAACCCACTAATTATAACTTACCATATTTTTTATGAACGAACATAGTTCTGATTCCGGAAAGAGCGGCGCAAATCAAACGCCGTCGGGATTTCAGGCATTATTGGAAAAATTGGTTGGAATTTTTTTCCGTTCCTCCGACCAGGAGCGGGAAAAAAAGCGGCTCCTCAAACAGTTAGGCAAGAGTCTTAAGAAAAGCAGGTATAAATTCTTCAAACCGCGGTCTAAGGAAGCCCTGCCGGGAATGGCCAGGTTTTTTTTTGAAATATACCGTACCATTGGTCCTGCTCAGCAAATCCTTGATCATGCCGAAACCTCAGATGTGTTAAAAGCTGTTACTGTAGAAAGGAACTTGGAACCGGATCAGAAAAAAGCTAAAGAAGAATTCGATGAAGAACGGTTAAAGGAGCTGTCCACTTCAATGGATACCAAGGAACTCCTGGGACGGGTCCGGGAAAACATGGTAACCTTTTTCGGAAACTTCGATTCGGAACGGGCAAAAGAAATAAACGAGACCTACAATTATATTCAGCGTTTTCTTAATTTCATCCGCTTCGATTATTTTTTCCTGCTAAAGAAGTTTAACTCCAATCTGCAGGAGGGGAGCTTCGATCAGGTCCCGAAATTTGAAGCCATAAACGGAGAATACATAACCGATGACCTTAAGGATTTTATTGAAGTGATGTATCCCATGGAAGCCAATGCCGACTGGGACACCGTTTTTGATATCCTGAATGAGTACCGCGGTGTAGAAGTGATTGCCCGTCCCGGATGGAAAAAAATCATTACTCAAGTGGAACAGGTTAAAAAAAGCGGGATCATCCTGAATATTGTCCAGTATCTGGATAAGGATCCCTTCTACAAGGGTATGATGCAGATTCCTAAGAAGCGGATTGTAGAAGCCTATCTGAACAATCTAAAGTCAAAAACCGAGGCCGCAATCCAAAAGATAATAAGCGAGCAGCGGAATAAAAAGGTGGATAAACTTGCCACTTTAGTCTTTGGAACTAGTTCTATAGTCCGGATGAAGCACTATACAGAAAAATTCAACCTAGTTGTTTCTAAGAAATCCAGGGGCGGATTTCTCTATACTGCTCCTTTAAATTATCTAAAGGCGTTCCTGCTGGATTATGTTAAAAAAGATGTGCGGGAACTTCACGACATTATAATTGTCAGGGGAAAATGGGCCAATAATATCACTCCGCAGCACATTTCCGATGCTTTCCATCAGCTTATGGAAATATCCGATAGACTGATTGCCTTTGACGAATATCTGGCCGAAGAAAATGAAGGGGGGATGAAACTGAAAAAAGCCCTAACCTCCCGTTCAGATTCCGGCAAACCGGGAAGTTTAGATACAGTTTTAAAATCTATAAATGATAACGCAAAGTCCCTCATTAATGATTCCGCTCAGCAGCTTATCGTTTTAGGAAAAAACTTGAAAAATGTCTTAACGGATGTAGAGAAACCCCGCCACGAATTGCTGCTTAACTGGAAAGAGGTAAGCGGTTTTGTTGAAGATGATTTGAAGGAGCGGATCGTTGATGCCTACAAGAAGATTTACTATTTTATTCAGCTCCTGCAGGTATTTGTAAAGTAAGAAATTGCGCGCGGCCTTTCCGCGGCAAAAACGAGAGTGGGAATTCCCGGAAATGTTCTTTCAGCCGGAAGCGGCAGACTCCAGTTTTAGTAATATTTCTTTAATATGTTTTCCTTCCTCACTGTTTTTACCGCCGGAGTATTTGCCGATACCTCCCGTTGCAGGGATGATCCGATGACACGGGATGATTATCGGTATTGGATTGGCCGCTGCCGCGTTTCCCACCGCCCGGGCGGCGCCTTTTCTTCCGATTTTTTGCGCAACCTGACCGTAAGTCATTGTGGTTCCGTAAGGCACTTTTCTAAGACGGTTCCATACGTCCTGTTGAAAAGGGGTTCCCTGGAGAACAGGTTCCACGGTAAACCGTTTAATACGGCCTGAAAAGTATCCTTCCAGCTGGTATGCCAGTTCCCCGCAGGCCCACCGGTTTTGTTCTATCCTGACATCTGGAAAGCCGGAATAAACTTCTCCGTATGAATCTGTAAAAGATAATTTATACACAGAACCTCTCCTGTCCACAACTATTAGCAGAGGACCGATAACTGAGTTATAAACATGGGCATACAAGGTTGTATCAACCATAAGTTTGTATCCATCCTCCGCCAAGTACCTTTGAATTATCATAGAATACTGCTGCCTGCCCGGGAGTGACCGCGCGCTGCGGTTCATCCATGGTAATTACAGCGTTTTCGGTTCCACTAGATAATTCTACCCAACCCGTGACTGGTTTGTGTCTATACCGTATTTGAACCTGACACCGGATTTTATCTGTTTCCGCGGCATTGATGAACCAATTACATCCGGAAACCTTAAATGATTTCCGGTATAGATCTTCCCGGTGTGTAGAAATAACCACTGCTCCGTCGGGGTACCGTATACTCGAGACATACGCGGGTTTCCCCAGTGAAACACCGGTTCCTTTCCGCTGTCCAATGGTATACCGGTGGATCCCCTGATGTCTGCCGAGTATGTTTCCTTCGGGATCGACAAAATCCCCCTCCCGTATAGGAGCGCCGAAAAAGGACCTGAGGGATTCACCAAAGTCCATCCCGGGAAGATTGAAGCAGGCATCCTGACTCTCTTTCTGTTTAAGAGCGGGCAAACTAAACCGGCCTGCCAAGTTCCGCACTTCATCCTTACGGAGTGAACCGAGGGGAAAGAACAGGTGTTTTAGTATGGCCCGATTCAGGTAGAAAAGGAAGTAGGATTGGTCCTTTTCCGTATCCGCGCCCCGGTACAGTGAAAAATCATTTTTCTCCTTTACAATACGGGCATAGTGACCCGTGGCAACGCCGTCGGCTCCCTCGGATTGAGCGTATTCCGTCAATTTTTCAAACTTGATATAACGGTTACACAGCGGACACGGGTTGGGAGTTTTTCCCGTGGAGTAGTCCTGCCAGCATCTGGACAATACCTTTTCTGAAAAATCCGCCGATACGTCAATCGTCCGATGATTAATTCCCAAGAACCGGGCGGTTTCCCGGGCCGATTCAATAGCGGAAAGCCCGCCGCATACTTCTACCCCCGGCGCGGAGGGCTGGAGCAGATAGGTCACCCCCTCTGTATCGATTCCGGAAGCGGTAATTATTGCCGCCGCGGTCCCGGAATCGATTCCGCCGCTCATGGCTGTAATTATCTTTTTTGGATTTCTCGGATCGTTAAGGTGTGGGACTGTCATATCGAGTAAGGAGTATCATATCAGTTTTTGGCAGGATAATACAAGGAATAAGAATATATAAAAGGTACAAAAAAATCCCGGTTCCTTAGAAGAACCGGGATCCCGCTCTTTTTAAAGCGTTACGCTCCGTTTCTGCGTCTTGCTTCGTTTACACGAAGTGGTCTGCCGTCCAGCTCTTTGCCGTTAAGCGATAAAATCGCGCTTTGAGCCGCGTCATCTGTTGTCATCTCGACAAAGGCATACCCTTTGAACCTCCCGGTGTCGCGATCAGTAATCATTTTGACTGAATCAATTTCACCAAATGGCGTGAAAAAATCCCTTAGAGATTCTTCTGTGGTGGAGTAATTTAGGTTACCCACATAAATCGTTTTGTTCATAAAAAAATCAACCCCTTGTTCCTTTAGAGACGTTACATCTCCAGTTTCTATAATACATCGGCATCATTCTAGGTATGCCGAAACACCCCTTTTTATTTTTTCCTTTGTAATATAAAAGGATGATTATCTATATGATTTATGTACAGGAAATACCTTGCGGGTTAGACCGAAAACTTTCTTTAAATTGCAATCGAAAGCGGAATGAAAAAAATAGGCTCTCCGTAATACACCTCTAAAGAACACATCGCTCAGAGATTAGCGAATTAAATTATGGTAGCACACCGGTTATGTGGTGTCAATTATAAAAAATATTAGTAAAATCAGGAAATGAACACTATGGAAACCGAGGGCTATTCCCTCCCGGAAAAAATGAGGGGAAGAAAACTTTTAACCTTCTACTCGGTATTTAATGCTTTTTCTTTCCTGCTCCTCTCCGGAAACATAATCACCCTCTTTGCGTTACGTATGGAGGCATCCAGTTCATTTATCGGGTTGATATCATCTTTTCCCTACATCTCTTTTTTTTTCATGGTTGTAGGGCGCCGATTAGTTGCTTTCTTTGGACTCACGAAAATGTACGGTATTGCCTGGCTCCTGCGGTACCTCTTTATGGCTCCCATTTTGATTTCTCCCTTGATGTATCATGCAGGAAATCGTCCATTTGCTTTGGGATTAATTTTTTTCTCTACCTTGAGTTTTCATATTTTCCGGGGCATCGGTGTGGTAGCCTATACTCCCATACTCAGGGATTTGTCAGCCGGAAAAGACCGGGGAAGTTTTCTTTCAAAGTTTCAAATTATTGCTCATAGTGTATCGATAATCACGGGAATCGGTGTAGCGTTTCTGCTGGGTGATAAGGCGCCGCTTTCCCGATATCTCTTTTTCTTAGTCGGTGGAATATGTATGGGGATTGTGGCGGCCATGCTTCTCTTTAGACTGCCGGAACCTTCCGGCGGTAATATAGGTATCCCTGAGAAATTCATGCTTACCGTTTCCCGTGCTTATAAAAGGAAAAACTTCCGACTGTTTACATGGGTTGTGGCTGTGGTATCTCTTGTGGTTGGAATGGTTCGCCCTTTTTCGGTGGTTTTTATTAAACAGGTTTACGCTCTTTCCGACAGTACTGCTGTTTTTTATACCGTAATCGGAAGTTTTGGAGCAATCTTCATGGGTTTTATGGCTAAACTCCTCTTAGACCGGTTAGGAGCGAAACCGCTGTATGTGCTTTTCAATATATTAACCCTGCTTAGTGTGATTCCCCTCATTCTTGCTCTGCCGCTTTCCGGAATTAACCTCATTTTATTTTTAGGCGGAAGTTTTTTCTTCCTCTACTTGGGGACCGCCGGAGCTGAAAACACTGCTCAGAATTACCTCTTCGGGTTGGTCCGGTCGGAGGATCAGCTCAATCTCGGAATATTTTATTACCTTGTTATGGGAGCAGCCGGTACCCTCGGATCTGTTTTGGCTGGATTCGTTCTCGATATTTTTACTGCCGTAGGATTGGATACCGGTGCCGGCGGATTCAGGTTTCTCTTTAGCTTGACCTTTTTTGTTCTTTGCGTCGCCCTCATCTTCATGGTCCGGCTGGAACGGCTTGGAGCATATTCCTTTAAAGGCGCGTTAAGTGTGCTTTTTTCATTGAGGGACTTGAAGGCGATAAGCCTGCTTCAGCGTTTGGAAAAGACCACATCTTTAGGGGAGGAGCGGAGAATGATCAAGGAGCTCGCTCTTTCCAATTCTCAGGTTCCCCAGGATGACATTTTGAAGCGTCTTGATTCCCCAAGTTACGGTACCCGAAGTGAAGCGCTTCTGGCGTTGGAAGTCCTTCCTTTGGACACCGCCGCTGCTAATTCGGTTATTCATCATGTAACGCTGCATCCCTTTACCACGGCGTATATTGCGGCGAGAATAATCGGGGCAAAAGGCATACGGAAGGGCATTCCGGTACTCCGGGAATCCCTGGAATCTCCGGACTATCTGCTGGCGGCTAAAAGCATGGTATCCCTCGCCCAGCTTGGAGACACGGAAAGTATTTCCGTTATTGAAAAGATAACGCGGGAATCCAGGAATCCCCTTCTCCTCATTCATGGCGCAAATTCCTTAGCCGTATTCGGAGAAGAACAGTCGATCCCCGTTCTTTTAGCTGTATTAAAACAGGAGCCGTCCTACCCGTATCTGCGGGATGAAATCATCCTTTCTTTGGCCCATCTATTCCGGTTTGCTGAATGGTTCTACCCCAGCTATTCCGCGTTTTTGGAAAAAAAGGAAAACGGAATCTCTCTCCTTACAGAATATATTTCCGGTCCGCATCCTCAGGGTAAAACCGGTAAAACCGGTAAAAGAAAAAAAAGACCTCCGGAGCAGAAGCTCGATGAAATGAAGACGGTCATTAACAGTATGCTGGAACGTGATAATGCGTACCGGGAAAGATTGGCCCGCTTGTTCCGCGAATTGCCCGCCCGTCAGGTATTAGGCGTTCCGCAGGAGATGTTTTCCGATATGGCTTTAGACAAAGAGCTTATGCGGTTCGAGCGGTTTGCCTTTCTCCTCTGTGCGGCTGCGGCGTTTTGTTATGTTAAGGGTTCTGCTCCTGCCTAAAGGTCCTGCTCCGCTGAAGCAGCATCTTCCTGTACAGGTTCTCTTTCCTGTCCAGCATGGTATAGGGTACCTGATATGCCTGTTCAATATTTTCCCGGGTGAAGAGGGTTTCCGTGGGACCCAGCTTAATATCTCCGTTCTTGTAAAAAAGAAGGAGATGATCGGAGTATTTTTTTGACAGATCCAGTTCGTGCAGCGAGTAGTAGATACTCACTCCATTGGTGTGGGCGAAATCCATTAAAAACTGCAGGACTTTTTCTTTCTGGTAGTCCTCCAGGGCAAAAACGGGTTCGTCCATACCGATTATTTTTGAACCGTAAAGCATGCTGAAACCGATTATAACCCGCTGTAATTGTCCTTTGCTTAGTTCCTGCGTTTTTTTATTGAGGATTTGTTCCAATTCCAACTCCCGCTTAATGTCCGAAAGGAACTCCGGATTTTTCTCTTCGTAGTATCCTTGATCGTAGACGTACTCCATTATATCACCCACGGGATCCTGGGTTTCAAATTCCATATTTTGATAGATAAAGGATACATATTTATTCCGTTCTTCTTCCACCCGGGGATCTTCTAAAGCGTTGGAGAAGTCCCGGGTGTCCTTTCCGAAAATTCGGACGCGTCCTTTGGCAGGAAACAGTCTTGCCGATGCAAGGAGCAGAAAGGTAGATTTACCTATTCCGTTTTGCCCCACCGTGGTTAGGACCCCTTCGGGAAGACTGATGGTCAAATCGTCAAAAACTTGTGTTATCTGTTCCGGATGTTCCAAAGCCTTATCAGTTTTCGGAACCACCTTATCAGGATCTGCCGCGTAAAAGAATGCGGCATGTTCAAATTCCACTGGATTCATTTATTGGTGCTCCTTTTCTCTTTATATTCTTCAACCTCGATCATGGGAGGACGTTCTTCCATAACAATTTTGTACTCCACCGACTCAAACTGATCGTCATGTGCTTGGAATTGGCGGAGTACGGTATTCAGCTCCGGAAGATTGTCTATAATCATGAGAGATTTTAACCGGGAGAGGAAGGTTTGTAGAATCCCGAAGGACATCTTGCCTAGGCTTCTGGTGGTCTGGTTCCGATGCACCCGCTGATCCAAATCCGTCTGAGCGAAGGCGTCAAGACCCCAACGGTCGTAGACATCCAATAGGTGGGATGTTTCAACACCATACCCGATCGGGAACGGAATCGTTTCCAGGACTTCCCGCCGGACCGCGTATTCCCCGGAAAGAGGCTGAATAATCGCCGATAATTCCGGGAAAAAGAGAGAAAACAGGGGACGTATGAGTATTTCCGTGACCCGTCCCCCGCCGGAGGGGCGAATACTGCCGGAAACTGCTAAAGGCCTATCGTAAAAAGCTTTGACGTATTTTATCTCTTTCCGGTAGATCAGGGGGGCCACCAGACCGTATACAAACCTGGGATGAATATTTTTGATGTCCGCGTCGATATAAACGATGATATCTCCCGACAACTGATAGATTGCCTTCCAGAGGTTCTCTCCCTTTCCCCGTTTCTCCCCCATCCGGGGCAGAATATCCGGGGCTAAATAAACCTCCGCGCCGAAGGATGCGGCAACTTCCCGGGTTGAGTCGGCGGAACCTGAATCAATCACACTAATTTCATCCAGAAGGGGATACCGGTGCATTAGTTCCGATTTAAAGATGATTATCTCCTTCCCGATGGTTTTCTCTTCATTCAAAGTGGGGATGCAGAGAGAAACCGTTAAGTTCTGCCGCTCCTTCTCCTTTACCAAATCGGATAATTCTCTGAATTCCGAATGATGATAGGTGTTGCTCTTAAGCCATGTTTCAATCATAAGCCCGGTCCTGTTACTGCCTCGTCGCAGTAGCCTTGATCGATGGACAGAATCAATCCCAACAGCTGGGCAATTCCCGTAGCTATCGGTCTGATGGCTATCCTTTCATTTTCCTCGTTTAAGTTCTCGCCGTCGGTAAGTCCCAGGGTGACAGCGGGAATGCCTTTATCGATAAAGGCCGCCAGTTCCGAGGTGCTGGGGGATATGCGGACGTTTACCTGCATTCGCTCCATTATTTCCCGGGCAGTAACTGCTAAGGGATGTGAAAAACTGATGCCTCCGGGTTCCCGCCGCGCAAAAACATTGTACTTTACTTCCGCTCCGGTTTGGGAAGATACCTCGGCTGTGATGTCAGCGATCCGGTCGTCCAGTCTTTTAACCATCCGTCCTGATTCACTCCGTATCTCGAACTGGAGGACCGCCTGGGTAGGCACGGTATTGAAAGAGGAACCCGACTCTACCGAACCCAAGACTACGGTGGTACGCGGGCGGCGGGGCAGCGGAATCTCTAGAATACGGTTTATCACATCGTTTATATTCACGATGGCTCCTCCGGCTCCGAACCGGGTCCAGTCGTAGGATTCCGGTACATGGTAGCTGATTTCCGCCCGGATCATACCGATGGAGGAGTAACTGAGTCTTCCCAGCTTTACCCCTTCCACGCAGATGCCGTGGTTAATGGGGATCTCCTTGTTGGTGAGGAAGAATCTGATCCCTTCAATGTCCCCCTTTCCGAGGCTCCTGGAGCTTCCCATGAGAATTATGTTGGATTTCAGCTTGATCCGCAGCTGTTCCAGTATGATGGGAAGTGAAGCGATTGCGGCAACACCTAAGCTGTCGTCACCAATACCCACACCGCTTACCCAGTCCGGTTCGATGGCGATGGTGTGGTCCACCGAATCTTGAAAAGGGGTATCCAGATGAGCCACCACTAAAATGGAGCGGTCTCCAGCTTCGCCGGGAATAATCCCCAGGGCGTTCCCCGCTTCGTCGGTTGAGCAGTTCTGAAGCCGGCTTTCGTTAAAACGTTCCAGGAGAAAGGACATCTTTTTATGTTCATGAAAGGTTGACGCGGGAATTTCACCCAACATAACAAGATTTGCTAAAATAATTTCATTCAGCCCGGCTACACTCTTTTTAATATCCTCCAGGGAATCCAGAATTCTCGGGAAGGGAATTTCAGTCGAGAAATCCATTCCGGCGGCGGGCTTTATCATCCGGCAGCTCCTTATATTGGTATTGAAAAACTATAGCAAGGATTAAGAATTCCTCTGGTTAAATCGACGCAGGTGAATCAGTATGTCTTTATAATATGAAAAAAAAAGAATTAAATCAATATAGCCAATGGGTGTTCCCCAAAACCGCCAATCAGCCGTGAGAAGAAATGTCTTTTACTGCTTTTACTTTCTTTTACTTGGTTATGATATTTATTATTCTTATATTATCCCATATTGGGAAAGGAGATTGTAATGGCAAACCTAAAAACGAAGTACATGGGAATTGATATTATGAACCCCCTTATCGCGGGGGCGAGTAATCTAACTTCCCACATGGATTCAATTAAGAAGATTGAAGATTCCGGCGCGGGAGCATTAGTCATCAAATCACTATTTGAAGAACAGATCCGTTTGAAAAAATTCAGAATGGAGGAAGACATGAGCCTCCACGATGACTGGTATTCTGAGATGACAAACATTTTTCCGAAAATGGAACATTCCGGTCCGGAAGAACACCTTATGTGGGTACGGAAGGCAAAGGAGGCGGTGGATATTCCGGTAATTGCCAGTTTGAATGCCATCAGTCCCGAGACTTGGGTGGATTATGCTAAGAAACTTGAAGAGACAGGGGTGGATGGACTTGAACTCAACCTATACGGACTTCCTGTGGATTTCAGCCGTTCCTCGGCGGATATTGAGGAGGAGCAGATAGAGGTACTTAAGAGTATCAAATCGGCTCTATCTATACCGGTCTCCGTCAAACTGAGTACCTTCTATACAAATCCGGTTTCATTTGTTAAGAAACTTGACGAGACCGGTGTTGACGGTTACGTTCTCTTTAACCGGTTTTTTCATCCCAGTATAGATACCGAGAAGACGGAAGTATCTTTTCCCTTCAATCTATCGAATCCCGGAGACCACCGTATGGCTATCCGTTTTATGGGTCTTTTTCACAACCGGGTAACGGGAAGTCTGTGCGCGTCGGGAGGGATCCACGATTACAGTCAGGCTGCTGAGGTTGTCCTGGCAGGTGCTAATTCTTTTCAGGTGGTAAGCACGCTTTATAAAAACGGCATCCAGGTCATCGGAAAGATCCTTTCGGAGTTCTCGGAATGGATGGACAAAAAAGGTTTTTCCAGTGTGTCCGAAGTTTCCGGCAAGCTGAGCGAAGATAAGAGCGGAAACAAATGGATCTACCGCAGATCACAGTACGCGAAAATGCTGCTTCACGCGGAGAAATATCTGGAAAGGCCGAAAATGGTTTAAGGGCCGGGGGGGCGGAACAGCCTCGGTGGCAGCAGGAACGGTTTGAGGAAGAGGCTGTCTCATTTGGCATTTCCGATACCCGGGCCTATACATTTCTTCCGGAGTGCCTCAGCGCTCAGCAATTCCCAAGCTTTACATTAGTAAAAAGGCAATTCTAACATGCAGATTTAGAATTGCTGTTCGATTCATTTTTCGGTTTGACAAGCCGTAATCTTAGGTCTACAGTGATCTCCAGGCTAAAACAATAACCAGTCAACAATATGATTGAATGGAGGAGCTATGACGGTCACGAAAAAAAAGATCGGGACGTTCGAAGGAGAGGAAGTTTTTTCCTATGTTCTCGCGAATACCCGGGATCTTTCCTGTGTTGTATATTCCTTCGGAGCTACCCTCGGTTCGGTTAGGATGCCCGATAAAAACGGTAAAATTGAAGAGATCACCCTCGGCTTTGATACGTGGGAAGAGTATACCAAACCCCATCCCTACTTCGGTTCCACGGTGGGCCGTTTTGCCAACCGAATTTCTGAGGGGAGATTTTCCATTGATGATACCGAATATCAGTTGGCAAAAAATGATAATGAGGACCACCTCCACGGTGGAAAACGGGGATTCAATATGTATCCATGGAAGGCGGAAACCGGCGGACGCGGTTCCGGAATGGAGGTGAAACTCACCAGGAAAAGTCCTCATATGGAGGAAGGATATCCCGGAAACCTGAAAACGACCGTACTGATTGGACTGAATGAGGATAACGAGCTCTCCTTTGAGTATTTTGCCGAAACGGACCGGGAAACACCGGTAAATCTTACCAATCACACCTACTGGAACCTTAGAGGAAGCGGTGTGGGCACCGTTTTAGACCATGTGTTGACCCTAAACTGCAGCCGGTATATACCCTGCCGGGGTAATTTTATTCCCACCGGTGAAATTCTTCCGGTAAAGAATACCCCCTTTGACTTTACCCGGCCTAAACGGATCGGGGAAGACTTTAAAGAATTAAACAAGATGGGAATAGACGGGTATGATCATTGTTTTGTTGTGAATCATGATAAGAATGAGGATCTAACCAAAACCGCTGTACTAAAAGAGCCTAAATCGGGAAGAGTGATGACGGTGTATACCGACAAACCGGGGGTTCAGTTTTACACGGGCAATATGCTGAGCGATGTGAAGGGAAGGGGAGGAAGAACCTATAAAAAGAGGAGCGGGCTGTGTCTGGAAACGGAGCACTTCCCGGACGCGGTAAACCGGGAGGAGTTCCCGTCCCCAATCCTCAAGCCCGGGGAAACGTATCATTATAAAACCGTGCACACCTTTTCCACGGAGAAAAGCCGATGAATATCTCCAACCGTATTGAAAAGCTCAGACTCCTGATACAGGAGCGGGGTATTCACGCCTATGTGATTAACGGAACCGATCCTCATCAGAGTGAGTATCCGCCGGAACGGTGGCGCACCCGGGCCTGGATTTCCGGATTCACCGGGAGCGCCGGGACCGTGGTTGTTACCCGGAATAAGGCAGGACTTTGGACCGATTCACGTTATCATTTGGCCGCCGAGGGGCAGCTTAAAGACACGGGGATAGAGCTTTTCCGATCCGGAAATCCCGGGGTACCCGCGTACGACGATTGGCTTAAAGAAAACTGCTCTTCCGGACAGAAGGTCAGTTTTGATGCCGGCTCCTTTTCCGTTGCCCAATTCCGGAAATTGTCTCAAAACTTGGAAAAAAAAGGTATCGTTACCGAGGGGAGTGATGATCTTCTGGAAGAGCTTTGGGAGGAACGTCCCCCCTTTCCCGCAGGTGATGCCTTTATCCTGCCCGCGCAATATACCGGACAGGAAAGAACCGGGAAGATCCAGGCAGTACGGGGTTTTGCAGCGAAACGGGGGGCCGAGGTGTATATAACCGGCGACCTTCCGGGTATTGCCTGGCTTCTGAACATCCGGGGATCCGATATAGCCTACAATCCTCTGGTAGTAGCTTACGCGGCGGTTCTCCCCGATGAGGTTATTCTTTTTACCGAAGCTGCTAAGTTTTCCCGTGAGGACACGGAGACGCTGGAAAAGGATAAGGTGTTTATTCAGCCCTATGCGGCCATGGAAAAGTATGTTGAGTCCCTCAAGAAGGGAACCTCCGTTTATTATTCTCCCGCGTCTCTAAACATGAAGCTTTACGGACTGATTCCTGAGGAATGTGATCGGAAGGAGGGGGAAGATCCCGCCGTCAGCCTTAAGGCGGTTAAGAACAAGACTGAAATCGAAGGAATAAAGCGGTGTATGGTCCGGGACGGTGTTGCCCTTACGAAATTTTTCTTCTGGCTCTTTCAAAACGTTCCGGCCGGCGGGATAACGGAACTCTCGGCTCAGGCTGAGCTTAAGAAGATCCGCTCTACCGGGGAAAATTACCGGGATGAGAGCTTTGAAGCTATTTCGGCCTTCGGGGAGCACGCGGCAATCGTGCACTACGCTCCCGACTCGTCTTCAGACCGGGAAATAAAAGCGCCCGGTATCTATCTGCTTGATTCCGGCGCGCATTATATGGACGGCACCACCGATGTAACCAGAACGGCAGCAATCGGCGAAGCTACACCGGAACAGAAGCGGGACTATACCTTAGTGCTCAAGGGGCATATAGCCTTGGCCCGGGCGGTCTATCCCGAAGGTACAAAGGGGAGTCAGCTGGATGTTCTTGCCCGGCAGTTTTTGTGGGAAAACCGGATGAACTACGGTCACGGAACCGGGCACGGCATAGGTCATTATCTGAATGTCCACGAAGGCCCCCAGGCGATTAAGCCGGGAGATTCACCGCCTTTAAAACCGGGAATGGTTACCTCCAACGAACCGGGATTGTATCCGGGGAAGTACGGAATAAGGATAGAAAACTTGATCCTCACCGTGGAGGACCAGAAATCAAATTACGGGCAGTTCTTCAAATTCGAAACACTTACCCTGTTCCCCTACGATAAGAATCTTATAGATAAAAATCTCCTTTCCGCTGATGAGACACAGTGGATTAACGAGTACCACCGGAAGGTTTACCGCGCCCTTTCTCCCCATTTGGAGGGAGATGAGAAGAACTGGCTTAAGGAGATGACCAAGGAGGAATGATGGGGAACGGAACCACTATCGGGATTATCGGAGGCGGTCAGCTTGGGCTGATGATGCTCGAACCGGCACGGCGCCTTGGATTCAGAACCAAGGTCCTGGACCCTTCGCCGGATGCTCCCTGCGCATCCCGGGCGGATGAATTTGTCCGCGGCAGTCTGTATGACCCCAGCGCTCTCAGGCAGCTCGCGGAAGGCTGCGATGTTATTACCTACGAAATCGAACATATCGCCGTAGAACCTTTAAAGGAGCTTGCCCGTGAGGGTTATACCATTCATCCTTCACCGGAAACACTTGAAAAGATTCAGGACAAATACGTGCAGAAAACCATCCTTAAGGAAGCGGGGGTCCCGGTTTCCAGGTTTACCCTCCTTGAAGAGGGAAACACGGAAACCATAAAGAAGTTCGGCACTCCCTGTTTTCAGAAAGCCAGAAGGGGAGGATACGACGGAAGGGGGGTTGCCCGTCTCGCGGGTCCGAAACCGGAGTTGAGCGGGCAGACTTACCTGGAGGAAGAGGTGGAGATTGAGGTGGAGCTTTCCGTTTTGGTGGCGCGGGGCGCGGACGAAAGTGAAGCGGTGTATGCCCCGGTGGAGATGACTTTTGTGGAGGGAGCGGATGTCTGCGACCTGGTACTAGCCCCGGCTGACCTGGAAAAGAAGCTGCTGGATCAGGCGTCCTTCCGGGCGGTGACTGCTGTTGAGGCTTTCGGCGGGATCGGGGTTTTTGCGGTGGAGTTGTTCCTGACCTCCGAGGACGAGATCCTGGTTAACGAAATTGCCCCCCGACCTCACAACTCGGGCCATTATACCATCGAAGCCTGCTACACCTCCCAGTTTGAGCAGCACCTCCGGGCGGTGACGGGGCTTCCCCTGGGTTCAGCCCGTCAAACAACAGCCGCGGTAATGATGAACCTCCTCGGAACTCCAGCCGCGGCGGGAAAATCGGTCCTTTTGGGAATAAAACAGGCCCTGGCCATACCTGGTGTAAACATTCATCTCTACGATAAAAAAGAAGTAAGACCTTACCGGAAAATGGGTCATGTAACGGTACTGGCGGACACCGCTGATGAAGCCATGAACAGGGTTTATAAGTTAAGAAAAATAGTAGCAATAGGAGGAAGCGGATGATTACAGGCAGAAAACCTCTTGTGGGTGTAATAATGGGGAGCGATTCAGACCTTCCCGTTATGTCGCCGGCCTGCGAAATACTGGATGAGTTACGTATCCCCTTTGAAACCACCATCGTATCGGCTCACCGTACTCCCGACCGGATGTACCGGTACGCCCGGGAGGCGGAATCACGGGAGCTGGAAGTGATAATAGCGGGAGCCGGCGGCGCGGCCCATCTTCCGGGAATGACCGCCTCCCTCACTCCCCTGCCGGTAATCGGGGTCCCGGTGCGGTCCTCCCATCTGCAGGGGATCGATTCCCTCCTCTCCATAGTACAGATGCCCCGGGGAATCCCCGTGGCCACTGTGGCCATCAACAACGCCAAGAACGCCGGAATCCTCGCGGCCCGTATCCTGGGAATTAAGTACCCGGAAGTACGGAGCCGTCTTGCCGGCTGCACCGAGGCAAGTATGAAGGAAGTACAGGCTAAAGCCGGCAAGCTTGAGGGGGAAGGCTTTAAGCGGTACTTAGAGGAGATGTAGGTGGCCCTGAACTGCGGAATAGTAGGCATGCCCAATGTGGGGAAATCCACCATATTTTCCGCCCTTACCGCGGTGCAGGTCCCGGCGGAAAGTTATCCGTTCTGTACGATCCAGGAGAACATCGGGGTGGTCCGTGTTCCTGATCCCAGGCTCAGAAAAATCTTTGAGATAATGAAGCCCGAAGAGGAAGTACCCGCCACCATGCGCTTTGTGGATATCGCGGGGCTCGTGGAAGGAGCCTCCCGGGGAGAAGGTTTGGGGAACCGGTTTCTGGGGGCCGTCCGGGAGTCGGGGGTTATCGCCCATGTGGTCCGCTGTTTTGATGATCCGGATGTTCCCTTCGCGCAGGGCTCAAAAGGCGGAGTCGCAGATATCCAGGTCGTCGATACCGAGTTAGCCCTGGCGGACCTGGAGACAATACAGCGCCGTCTGGACAAGGAGGGCCGGCGGGGTCTGGACCCGGATATGCTGGCCCTCTACGACAGGACCGCCAGGGGGCTGGATGACGGGAAACCCGCCCGGACCCTGGTGAAGGACCGGTCGGAGCGGGAACAGCTTTCGGACCTGAATCTGCTTTCCATGAAGGAGCAGCTCTACGTATGCAATGTTTTAGAGGACACCGTTGGAGAAGAGACTTCCTGTGTCCGGGAGGTACGGGATTATGCCGGGGAGTACACCCAGGCGCCGGGGGACCCCGAGGTAGTTCGGGACCGGGTTGTTGTCCTCTCCGGAAAGATCGAAGCGGAAATCGCCCTCCTGGAAGACCCCGGGGAGCGTAAGGTTTTTCTGGAAGAATCGGGCCTTAAGGAATCGGGGCTGGACCGTCTGATCCGCTCTGCCTACCATCTGCTGGAACTAAAGACGTTCTTTACCGTAAATGAAAAAGAGGCCCACGCCTGGACACTCCGCGGAGGTTCCACCGCCTACGATGCCGCCGCCAAGGTGCATACCGACTTTCAGCGCGGATTCATCAAGGCGGAAGTATACCACTGCAGCGATCTGTTTGAGCAGGGCTCCGAAAAAGCGGTCCGGGAGGCGGGCAAATACCGCACCGAAGGCAGGGAGTACACCGTACAGGACGGAGATATTATTTTTTTCAAGGCGAACCCTTAAATGGAGGGAAAATGACCAAAACACTCCCGCTATCCAAAAAAATCATCTATGCCATGGGACAGTTCGGCTGGTCCCTTGCGTCATACAGTACCGCAAACCTTATAAATTACTTCTACATGCCCCCGGAGGAATCAGCCGGGGCGATATTTCCTCCCTTTGTCTTCCAGGGGACCATAATCGGGATTTTGACAATCGTGGGGGTTCTCAATTTTGGCGGGAGGTTCTTCGATGCCGTCACCGATCCGCTGTTGGCAAGTTTCTCGGACCGGACCCGTTCCAGGTTCGGAAAGCGGAGCGTCTTTATGGCGGTAAGCGGTCTCCCCTTTGCCGTTTTATCCGTGCTGGTGTTTCTCCCCCCCGCGGCGGGGGTCAGCGGAGTCAATACCGTATGGCTTGCCGTCATGCTCTTTCTCTTCTATCTGGCAATGACCGCTTACGTGGTTCCCTATACTGCCCTGATAAGCGAGTACGGTCACTCCGCGTCGGAACGGCTAACCTTGAGTACCATGATCTCGGTCACCTGGGCGCTGGGTTTTGCGGCGGGAAACCTGGTTTACGCCCTGCAGGCGGGTTTTGAATCAGTTCTGCCGCCCCACCGCGCCTTTGCCGCGGCGGTGGGGATTTTCGCCTTTGCCGCTCTGGTGATGATGTATCTGCCCGTCATATTTATTCGGGAAAACGATTACGTGGAAGAACGGGTTTCCCGGGAGGGGGCATTCTCCGCTCTCCTGGCGGCATTCCGGAACCGGGAGTTTCTGCTCTTTACCATCTCCGACCTGATGTACTGGCTGGCCCTTACCTTCATCCAGGCGGGGATAAGTTACTACATCACCGTACTCTTAGGGATGAAGAAGGGGCTAATCTCTCTCCTGATGACCGTCATGTTTGCCATGAGTTTTGTTTTCTACGTCCCCGTAACCGTGGCGGCCAGGAAATTCGGCAAGAAAAAGCTGATGATAGCCGCTTTTATCGTCTTCGCGGTGGTCTTTGTCATAGTGGCTTTGCTGGGGGTGATACCCCTTGCCGGAGCGGTGCAGGCCTTTACTATGGTGATTCTTGCCGCGTTTCCTATGGCGGTATTCGGGATTATGCCCAACGCCATCGTGGGTGATCTGGCTGAATCCGACGGCATGGTAACGGGGAATTACAAGGCCGGTACTTTTTACGGAGCAAGAGCGTTGATGATGAAGCTGGGTATTTCTCTGGCCAATCTGATTTTCCCGTCCCTGCTTCTGTTGGGGAAGAGTGTGGAGAACAGTCTCGGGATCAGACTGACGGCTGTTTCAGCCTTCGTCTTTTGTCTGGCCGGGCTTATCCTCTTTCTCCGTTACCGGGAAAAGAAAGTCCTGGATATTCTTTCCCGGAAGGAGAAGACCGATGGAGCCCTTTAGACTTCCGGATGACTTTCTTCTCGGTACTGCAACAGCTGCTTCTCAGGTGGAGGGGGTAAGCCGGGACACCAACTGGTACGCCTGGGCGGAATCGGGGCATATTAGGGACGGAACTTCTCCCCTTAGAGCCGACGATCATTGGAACCGTCTTGAGGAGGATACCGGTCTTCTGGCGCGTCTTGGTGTCCATACCCACCGTCTCAGTTTGGAGTGGTCCAGAATCGAACCGGAGCCCGGATCCTTCGATTCTGCCGCCCTGGATCATTACCGCGGGGAAATCGGGATGCTTCTGGAACATGACATCGTCCCGCTGGTTAGTCTGCACCATTTTTCCAATCCCCTCTGGTTCGAAAAGAATGGAAGCTGGCCCGGTAAGGAGGCTGCTGATACTTTTTTTCGCTTTGCCTCGCGGGCAGTGGACGCCCTGAAGGATCTGGTCTCCGATTGGGTTACTATTAACGAGCCGAACGTTTACCTCATTCTGGGGCATCTGCTCGGAACATTTCCCCCGGGACACAAGAGTTTTGGTGAATTCCTCCGGGGGACACGGAACATGATCAGCGCCCACAACAGGTGCTACGATATGATCCGCGAAGCGTACGGCAGCGCCGGCGGTGAGCCTATGGTCGGCGCGGCCCACCATGTCCGCTGTTTCGATCCGGCTAAATCCGATCCCTTCGACCGGCTTCTGACCAGCACCTACGATAGACTGGCTCAGGATATGTTTATCCGGGGAATGACCGAGGGAAAACTGATTTTCCCGCTTGGTTCGGATACGCTGTGGGGAAACGGCCCGCGATCCGATTTTTTCGGCATCAACTATTATACCCGGGACATCCTGGCCTTTAAATTCCGTCCCCGGACTTTCTTTGCCGATCCGGTGGAACCGAAAAACGCGGAAGTAAACGATTTAGGCTGGGAGATTTATCCTGAGGGTTTGGGCCGGCTTATAACCCGGTATTCGGAACGGTACGGTCTTCCGGTATGGATCACGGAAAACGGAACGTGTGATGCCGCTGACAGTTTCCGGACCAGGTACCTTTACGACCACCTTAAAGAGGCGGCAAAGACGATTCAGAAGGGGCAGCGGGTTGAACGTTATTATCACTGGACCTTTATAGATAATTTTGAATGGAACGAGGGGGAGAGCGCCCGGTTCGGCCTTTACGGAAACGACTTTGAATCGCAAACCCGCGCCCTCCGCCGGAGCGGAGAATTTTATTCTGAAATCTGCCGTAACCGCGGCGTTACCCGGGAGATGCTTTCCCGCTATCTTCCAGCCGTCTCTGGAAGGTGAGGGGTACTACCATCACCGCGCATTCCGAGTGACGGGTGATTTTTTCGGTGATTCTTCCAAACAGGGCCGTTCCAAAGCTGTGATGTCCCTGGCGGCCGATGATGATTAAATCTATGCTCTTTTCCCGGGCATAGTTTATGATCTCGCGGGTGACGTTTCCCACCCGGTGTTCCGCGGTAAAGCGCTGATGTTCCGGCACTTTGGAAAAGTAGGTGTGTTCCATAAAGTCATCGATGTCTTTCTTTGCCTTCCGGTCGATATCGTCCACTTCGTACATGTAGGATTTCCAGAACTGGGCGTCCGATTCCGGAACTATGTGGAGCAGGTGCAGTTCGCTTTCCGGGTTCCGTCCGGCCGTCTCCAGGGCAAAATAGAAGGCGAAATTGGCATTCTCGGAAAAATCGGTACAGAAGAGGATCCTCTTAAACACTCCGGCGGCATTAAAATTATCTTTCATAATAAATCCTCCTTAACCATTGCGTGTCGGCCCGAATCAGCCGCGGCACAGCTCTTTGAACGGTAGTGCCGGGTATGTTATTGTCACAGTCCGCTCAGAAGATTCGGAAGAATCAGCGGGATCTGGGGAAACAGGATCAACACAGCCGCGGCAACTACCAGAGCGCCTAAAAAGGGGAGGGCCCCTTTAAAGATAGTCTGAAGCGGCACATCCCGTTTTATTCCGCTCACGATATAGACGTTGACCCCGACGGGGGGAGATATAACTCCCATCTGCGTGACCACAACGATTATAACGCCGAACCATATGGGATCGTATCCCAATTCAAGCACCACCGGATAGAAGATGGGAATGGTGAGGAGTATGAGGGCCAGGGCGTCGATGAAACATCCCATAAACAGAAAAAAGATGATGATGATCCCTATTATGCTCCAGCTGGGCAGCGGCAGATTGCTTAAGAGGTTTGCCAGTTCAAAGGGGATGCGGCTTACCGCCAGAAAATGACCCAGGACAACTGCTCCGGCTACAATCACGAGAACCATGCTGGAGGTCCGCAGGGTCTCGAACAAGGCACGCTTGAGCATCTTAAAAGACAGCTTCCTCCGGGCAAGGGCGATGATCAGAGCGCCTAAAGCCCCGATACTTGCCGCTTCGGTGGGGGTGAAAAATCCGGCGAACATTCCTCCCATCACAACGATAAAAAGGAGGAGCGTTTCGAGCACTCCCTGAAGGGAGCGGACGCGTTTTGTGAATGACATAGGCGGCGCGGTCGGCCCTTTTTCAGGATTCCTCTTGCACTGCAGGTAAATAACTCCGCCGAAAAGAAGGGCGATCATTATCCCCGGGAGAATTCCCGCCAGGAAGAGTTTCCCCACCGACTGCTCCGTCATGATGGCGTAAACGATGAACACAACCGACGGCGGTATCAGCATCCCCAAGCCGCCTCCGGCCGCGACGGTTCCTGTGGCAAGTTCCATGCTGTAGTTGTACTTCTTCATCTCCGGCAAAGCCACCGATGCCATAGTGGCTGCGGTGGCGGGGCCGGATCCGCAGATGGCGCCGAAGGCGGCGCAGGCCCCGACGGTGGACATTGCCAGACCGCCCGGCAGCGGACCGAACCAGTGATAGGCGGCGTTAAACAGACGGCCGCTTATCCCGCTGTGGAAGGCGATCTGTCCCATAAACACAAAGAGCGGGATAACCGTGAGGGAGTAGGAGGAGAAGGTATCGAATATGTCGGTTACCAGAACACTCATGGCAGCCTGGGGATTTACAATCAGGGCAAAGCCGGCGGTTCCTACGGCGGCCATCACGAAGCCCACGGGCATGCTGGCGGCCAGCAGGATAAACAGGACGATAATGCCGATGATGCCGATTTCCAGGGGGGTCATGGTTTGATCATCTCCTTTCCGGGATTCAGCAGATTGTAAAAGATAACCAGTACAACGACAAAGCTGGAGAAGGTTATCAGGCAGGGTACCCAGAAGAGCGGGATTCCTAAGGTCATGGTTACTTGTCCGGTCGCCTTAAGGTGCTGCCCGTAGGTAAGTGATTTTATCCCGAGCAGCACGAAAAGCGCCATAGCCAGAAGCCTTATGAAAGTATCCATGATGATCCGTCCGGTCCGGGAAAGTTTGTGGTAGAACACTTCGATGGCCACATGTCCCTTAACTGCGGTAGCGTAGGGCAGCGCGCCGGTGATGGTGATGATCATCGCTATCTGCACCAGATCGTACGCTCCTTTTATGGGCCGGTTGAAAACCCGGAGGAGCACATCCACGCAGGTAATCATCATCATAACCATGATGCTGACCGCCGCGACGGCGGCCAGCGCGTAGACTACCGCCATCAGGAAGCGGTGATAGTATGTGATGCCGGTTTTCAGGCCGTCCGCGGGATCACTCATTTTGTTATCTATTCAGACAATTCACTGATTCGTTGGTTGATGTCCTCCACCAGCTCTTGTCCGGGAAGGTCCTTCTCTTCCGTTTCGGCAACGTACTCATCGATAACGGGCTGTACAGCATCGACCCAGCGTGCTTCCTCTTCAGGGGGTAGGGTGATGATTTCACGGCCCAGTTCCTCTACATAGTCCCGGCCTTCTGAATCTGCTTCGTCCCAGGCCTGTCCGTGTTTCTCTACCCATTCGGCGCTCACTTCTCTAAACACTGTCTTTATGTTTTCCGGAATATAGTTCCACTTGGTTTTATTTATCACCACAAACATGGAGGTGGTATATCCTATGGCGGAACTGTCGGTTATGTAATTTATCACCTCCGCCTGGTTCCAGCCCTTTAGGGTTTCCATGGGGCAGAGGGTTGCTTCCACCACTCCCTTCTGAAGTGCTTCGTACGTTTCAGACTGACTCATAGCCACGGGATTACCCCCAAGGCTCTCGACGATTTTTGCGGAAAGACCTGTTGCCCGGGTCTGCATTCCCTGCATGTCTTCCAGGGACCGAACAGCTTTTTTGGAAGCCACTATTCCGGGTCCGTGTCCGTGCACGTAGAGCACCTCTGCGTCGGCCATTTCCGCCGGTGAATATTTTTTAACCATTTCCGTGGCGATCTTGCTTGCGGTCATTCCGTCGGGATACCCGTGCGGAAGATCGAGGCCCTCTAACAGGGGAAATCTTCCGGGGGTATAGGCGAAACAGCTCATGCCGATGTCGGATATTCCGTTTACCACGCCGTCGTAACACTGGGTCGCGCTGGTCAGGGTGCCGCCGGGATACATGGTGATTTTTACCGCGCCGTCGGTCCTTTTTTCTATTTCAGCTGCCCACGATTCGGCTGTTTTGGTCTGCACATGGGTCGGCGGAAAGAAGATGCTGTAGCTCAATTCGTATTTTAGCTCTGTTTCTTTGGAACCGCTCCTGCCGGCGGTTTCTTCTGCTTCATCGTCACCGCCGCAAGCGGTGAATCCGAATAGAAGGAACAGTGTTATGATGACGGCTGCTGCCGTTAAAATTGCTGATTTTTTCACTTCAAATGCCTCCGTATATTTTCTGTATTTTTATACATTATACTCAAAAGCGGAAATGGTAAATAGGAAATGAGAATTCCTTTTCCCGCAATCGACGGTCATGAACACGAGGCGAAGAAGGGCCTTTCTGTTTGTAGAACAGCAGTGCCTCTGCGCCTCTCTCCCGGTAGCGGCGAAGATAATTGCGAATCGTCCTCTCGCTCACCCCATGCTCTTCAATGTACCCGCGCCGCTCCTGCAAACGGTCTGCCTCGTCGATGTTCTCATCGAGTAATGTCTCGGCCCGCGTCTAACACCTTGTCGAGCCTCATCCGGGAGAAGGGAATGAGAAAGTCGGGAAGAAGGCGCTCTGTGTACTGCCGGCCAAGAACTTTTGCATTAGCACAGTAGAGAACAGGAATTTTGATCCACTTATTTTCTAGGCTCTCTGGATCACGGTAACTGCGGGAAGGATAACTGTGGATCACCAGAGGATGCGCTTCTCCGCATAAACTGCAAGGTTTGTACGAATGAAGCTACACTATATTCGACTGTGCTCTAACCACAGTTATGGGCACCCGGTAACCTGCTCTAACAGGGGGTGCCCTCTTTTTTCTTTCAGGTCAGACGAGGGAGAAAAACTTTCTGTCAGTCCACGGAAACTAGTGTCGGCAAGTTTAGCTTAGTTTCGGAAACTTTACCTGGCGGGGAACAGTTTACTTTCCATTGACTCTTTTCAAACAAATAATTTATACTTACTAAAGATAGACGTGATTTGTAATCCAGATTGCAGCGTCTGTAAATAAATAGCTAAAAGGAGTCCTGCCGTATGCACAAGCAGCCAATATCATTTTTCTCAGCCCATCACATTAATTCTTTAGACGATTATGAGCGTTTCTACCATACCAAACGATACTTAGGAAATCTTAATCCGGTAAAAGAAAGTAATTTTAAACTGAGTCCTACCGATACGAATACCATTAAGAATATGATGAACGCTCTTGGTTATAGTAACATCAATAAGTTTAGAACAATAAAAAATGAGTGGGATTCTTTGAGACGACCAATCCCTCTAAAATATTTTGATTACATCGGAGCGGATAGAAATGTTTTAGAATTTACCTTGGAACTAGATAATGAAGAATACGAACAAGCTATAGAGCTTCCACGATATCCGCGATACGCCATTGTAAGACGTATGGCGGCAATCTACAAAAATATAAAAATCCCAAGTGGTCTAAGGGAAGAAGATGCAAGGTCGTACCTCTTTGATTTAATGGCAAAAAATAGATTACGGTGCTGCATCAATTATCCGGAGTTGCTAAGTATTTTCCTTGAACCTAATGGTACTGTTAATTATGTATATTATCCGCCGGAAATCAGATTTGGGAAAAAATATGCTGTTCCCGTTAAAGACGGCACGGGAATTGGGATGACGTATATCGGAGCAAATAAATAATGCTAGCCAGGCTGCCGGTAGATTCTATCTGTAATCCCCGGCAGCGGATTGGTTTGAGCAGAATGGGTATGACCTGGAAGCCTTCCAGCACGCGACGGCTGCAATGGATATAGACTGGGCTGAGCATCTCATAGAGGATAAGGGTATGCCTCTGCGTCTGCGGGGAGCGGTATACCCGGTGTGGAAGTAGCATCATCGAGGGGCTATTTCGCAGATTCTGGATGAATGGGGTGTGGATAACGATTATTCGAACATGATGCGATTGCTCATATGATGAGCAAAGCTGCTCATCCACGCAAGCCGCAGAAGAACCGTTGCGCGAGTGCATCACTTTTTTGCTGGATGCACGGAATAAGCTCATGCGCGTTATGCCGCAGGCAGTTATTTTTAATAAGAAAACCTTGACAATAGTTACGCGAAAGAGGTAAGTTAACGGTTGATAACAATGAAAGATTTGAGCGATAGACAGGTAGAAATTATCAAGCACACAATCGAGCTTATGGGAGAGGAAGGCGCGCACAATTTCTCGATCAGAAAACTCGCGAAAAGGGTGGGGGTTACCGAACCGGCTGTGTACCGGCATTTTGAGAGTAAGGATGATCTCATGGTGAATGTAGCTTCTTTTATCGTCCAGAACTGGAATTTACTCCTTACCGACATTAAAGTACCCAAACTTCCCCCCGTTGATCAGCTCAGGCTCATCTTCGAAAATGTAATTGTGTATTGTGACGAAAATAGATTGTTCGCGCGGACGGTTTTTACTGCCGATCTCATTTCCTCCGATACCGGGATGACGAGAATTCTCAAGGAGCTGAAACATGAAGGTGTCCAGCGATTTTCCCAGATGCTCCGGGAATGGAAAGACAGGGGAGAAATCAATCGAGATATCAATTGCGGTAATGTGACGGATATTTTTTTCGGCGCATTTCAATGGGTAATGAGTGACTGGATATCGGAAGACTTTTCATATGATCTTAAAAGTAAATGGGCCGGGGTGTGGCGGGAGTTGGAAGGAATTCTCCGATGAGGTTCGTTCAAAATTACTATTGTCCTGAGCCTCAATTTTGAAAACGGTTGAGATAATTACTTGATTTTTTTTTGCCATAGGAAGTTAGTTAACGTTAACTAATAAGGCAGGAGGTGATATGAAAATTATTTACAGACATCCGGTGATAGTAATTACGGTAGTCGCGCTGATTACTGTTTTAGCCGGATTCGGATTGACGAACCTCCGGATAGAAGGGGGAACGGTATTTTTGCCGGACAGTCATCCCGCCAGTATCGGTGTCAAGGAGACGGACCGTATTTTCGGAAGCAGCGATATCATTACGGTGATGCTGGAGCTTGAAACCGGTACGGTATTTTCACCGGAAACATTGCGGTTAATTGATGACATGACCGAAGAACTGGCAGGTATTCCGGAAGTGGAGGAGGTTACTTCGCTTACCAATATGGACTTTATGCGGGAAGAGAACGGAGACATCGTAGTTGAATCATTGGTGCCTGATGTCCCGGACACGGATGCCGCTGCGGATATTATTCGCGAGCGGGCGCAATCCTGGGATTTTTACCGCGGATTTCTCTATTCGGAAGATTTCCGGGCCGCCCAGATTATTATCACCCTTTCATCACCCAAAAATGAAAGTCCTGATGAAGCCGGGTATTATACCGGGGTCGTCGAGCAAATCCGGGATATAACTGAGAAGTACCGGAGCCGGGAACGGCACTTTTATATCGCGGGTGAAAGCGCGGTTCAGGCGGTGCTGATAGAGGGCATCACCAGGGATATGGTGTACCTCCTTCCGATACTCATTTTAATCCTTATGGTGATTCTTTACGCGGCCTTCCGTTCCGTCAACGGTATTGTGCTTCCGCTGCTTACCGTCCTTATCAGCACTGTGTGGGCTATGAGTTTGATGTCGGCTTTTGGTGTGCCCCTCAATATTTTAGGAACTACCATCCCGCTCCTTCTGGTGACTGTGGGAAGCGCGTATGGCATTCACTTTCTGAATCATTTTTTTGAGGAACAAGCCTTGGATACGGACGGGACAGCAGAAAAGGCGCATGCTGTTTCCGCCCTTGAACGGACGGTTGATCATGTGGGAACACCGATTCTTTTAGCTGGAATAACCACAATGGCAGGATTCGGATCCCTTGCCGCGGGGTCGGTTCCGGCCATCCGGAATATGGGTATTTTTACCGCGTCGGGAATCTTGAGCGCGGTTTTACTCAACTTCACACTTGTTCCTGCCGTTTTAGTTCTCCGGAGTTCTGCATCCCGGAAGCACGCGGATCGCGGGACCGGGGCTTTCGTGACTAAAGCTCTTGCCGGTCTTTATAATTCGTTTATACGCAAAAAAAGCCTGGTGCTGGCAACGACCGTTCTTCTCGCCGGTCTTTCGGTACTGGGGATAATACAGATAACGGTGGGGCAGCCGACGATCAATTTTTTCAGCCGGAAGTCGGAGATCCGGGAAGCGGCCCGGTTCGCGGGAGAGAAATTCGGAGGAACCACGGTTATGAATGTCGTTATCAGTTCGCCGGACGCGCCGGACTGGGGTCTTGGACCGGGGGAGTCGGCGGAGGATTCAGATGAACCTGTGGCCGCGGAAGATGCCGGGGAATCCGAAGGGACGGGTTTTGATTCTTTCGGTGATTTGGAGGCATTGGCGGAGGACAGCAGCGGCGCGGCAGGAGAGCGGACCGTCGCTTCCCCGGAGCTCCTTTCCGCGGTTGCCGGTCTGGAAGAACATCTTGTTCAAAAGTTCGAAGAAATTTCAACCGTGGTTTCCCTTGCCGATATGATCAGCCGGATGAACGAAATAATGCAGGGAAGTCCGGAGTATTATGAAATTCCAGCCGATCCCGAAAAATACGGTTTGACCGATGGGGCCGGGCTTCAGCGCTTGATTGCCCAGTATCTGCTGCTATATTCCGGAAATCTGTCGAATCTTGTCGACCGCATGGACAACCCGCTCCGGCTTAAAGGTACCATCCAGCTGAACGATGGTTCTCCGGACATTCTCGGCGTTGTCAGGCAGGATATTATGGAATATTCCGGTACGTTTATTGAACCGCTGGGATACAATGTCCGGATTACCGGCCTCGCGGAAGAAATGCTTGCGATGAACGGGCTCATCACCAGAAGCCAGCTTCTCAGCATCGGATTCGCCCTGGGGTTTGTCCTTGTGGTTCTGTGGATTACATACCGGTCATTTACCGCGGGTGTATTCACCATCATTCCTATAGCGCTGTCGCTGCTCCTCAATTTCGCCGTTATGGGATTTCTCCGGATTCCCCTCGATATCGTCACTGCCCTTATCGCTTCAATTGCCATCGGTATCGGCATCGATTATTCGATCCATGTGGTCTCCGCGTATACCCGGGAATACAGAAAAACGAACAGTCATTCCGGCGCGGCACGGAATACACTTGCGCTGACGGGGAGAGCGGTTCTTTACAATGTGGTGAGTGTCGCGTTGGGATTTGCCATTCTCATATTTTCGGTTTTTACCCCCCTTAACACAGCGGGCATACTCATCGGGGTGATCATGGTTACCTCATCATTTTTCGCGTTAACACTGCTGCCTGTTTTGTTCGCGGTTTTTAACCCGAAGTTTCTTAACGCAACAGGACGGCAGAAACAATAATAACTGGAGGAAACAATGAAAAAAATCACTTTACCATTGATTATTTTAGTAACAGCCGGGATGCTGTCCGCTCAAACGGACGCCGATTCCATCATGAGAAAATCTTACTCGCTGCCGGAAGCGGAAACGATGCGGAGTACCCTCTATATGCTCCTGGTTGACCGGAACGGAAATCAGACATTACGGGTCATGGAGATGTACAGCAGGGAAACTCCCGACGGAAGAGACAGTTATGTGGAGTTCATCTCACCCGCTGATGTACGGGGAACAAAGTTTCTCACCATAGGCCGGGAGGAAGGTGAAGATGATCAGCGGATCTGGCTTCCCGAACTCGGGAAAATCCGGAAGATTTCGTCCTCCGGCAAGGGGGCGAAATTCATGGGATCTGACCTTACCTACTACGACATGGGATCACGGAGTATCTCGGACTCCGAATATACGCTTTCCGGTGAAGAGAGGGTGTCCCTGATTAAGAACGGCCGTGAAGAAGAGCACCTGTGCTGGATTATTGATACCGATCCGGTTGATCCGGCTGTTCCGTATGCCCGGACGCGGGTCTGGGTGAGTCAGGAAGATTACGCTGTTTACCGGACCGTGATGTGGAACTTAGCGGGGGAGGAGATAAAAACCATTTTTATTCTGGAAGTGATGGAAAAAGACGGGGTGATTGTTCAGCAGAGAACGGCAGTGAGTACGGCCGGCGGTCACAAGACTCTCCTTCAGATGAAGGATATCGTCCTGAACGGAACCATAGAGAGCAGTCTTTTCACTGTCAGAAATCTTGAAAGATAACATTGGAGGAAGAATCATGATCAGTATAGTAAAAGCGATTATCTGCGTTTTTATATTCACAGCCGGGGCAGTCATGACCGCGGCCGCGGAGAAGGAAGATTTTGATGATCTTTTTGAATCAATCCCGGAAAGTGCCGGGGAAGAATCCCTTGACCCTGGGGAAGACGGTCTAAGTCTCAGGGGTGATCACAATTTCATCTACCGGTACCCCTTATTTCCGGATGAATCAGGATACAGGAAAGTATTAACCCGTCCTGAACTGAATAGTGTATTCGGTCTAAGATATGAATATGACAGATTAAAGATCGTTTCCGACTGGAAAATCAATATTTACCCCCTGGAAGAATCAATTCTGTCCGCCAGAGCGGGAGACAATTATTTGTCCTTCGCTCCCGGGAGATTCCTGTTCGAGTTCGGCTATTACGTCCAGACATGGGGCGCCGCGGACGGCATCAATCCTGTCGATCACCTTAATCCGAAGGACTACAGCCGCGGTTTTGAACCTGAGACGGTGCCGGCGTTCATGCTTCGGGCGGTATTTTATCCGGCTGATGTTTTTTCCATAGAAGCTGTCGCGCAGCCCTACGCGAAAGCCGATATCCTTCCCGTTGATCCCGCCGCGGCGGTTCCCGCGTCGTTTTTCGATCCCGGCGCTGTCACCGTCACCGAACCGGAACGGGAGCCTGAATCAGCGGTTCCCGGTTTAAAACTCAATCTTTACACCCCTGCCGCGGATGCTTCATTGAGCTACCTCTACGACTTCGACCCCTACTATACGCCGGATATTACTCAGACCGCGCCGGCTGTATTTTCTCTTAATCTTTACCGCCAAAGGATTCATAGATTCGGGGCTGATGTTAAAACTACGGTCAGCCGTTTTGCCTTTTGGCTGGAGGCCGCTTTCAATATCACTTCCGATTTTTCAATGGATGACGCGGCGGTACGGAATCCGTATATAGCATGGACTGCCGGGTCTGATTTTAATTTCGGCCCTGATGATGCGTTCTACCTTAACTTTCAATACTACGGCAGATATATTTTCGGTTTTTATAATGATTTTTTTAAGGATTATCCCGGAGGATTACCCGATCCTGTACGGTTCGCGACGGAGCCGGATTACGCGCTCCTGTTTCTCAACCGCGCCCTCTCCAATCAGCTTGGGAATGAAAATGAGCAGTTCCTTAACGGGTTTATTCTGCGGACGGAATACCCGCTGGATAATCAAAGATGGATACCCTCTCTTTCGACAATCTATTTTCTGCCGTTTGGGTATGATACTGATGAAAAAACCCGTTACGGCAGTTTGATGCTTAATCCGGTCATCTCTTACCGCCCCGTGCCTTCGGTGGAACTGAACCTGGGCAGCCGGCTTATGTTCGCCTGGATGAAACCCGCAGGATCTGATGATATATCGATAGATAAAAGCGACCGGATAGGCATGCGGCACAATCAGAGTACCGTTTATCTGGAAGCGGTGTACCGCTGGTAGGTTTTGCGGGGAGTATGCGCCGCGGATTGGCGTGATGCTGATAAGCGACAATTAAAACTACCGATCTAACGACAATTATTTTTCCCTGTTTTCGACCATGGTAATCATAAAATGGTATCCTCCCCCACAGGAGGGAGGCCCGCGTTCAAGTAAGTGTTTGTAATAAAACAATTACATAGATTTTAATGCGAATGTGATCACCGGAAATTGCTGTTCCAGAATCAATAGACTTGTGCCGATGTTTGACGGTTACCCTCTTTAGAAAATGACAGCCCAATCAGCCGGACAAGCCCGGCCGGATATTCGAACCCGGGAAACATGTTTAAAAATCAAACCCCGCTGTCTTGCATTTCGTCTATATATTAGCTCATAGCTGTCCAAAACAAGGACTATTAATCGCCTGAAGACATGAATGTGAAAAGCACAGCAAAGGATTCAGTTCCTGGAATCATTTTACAGCAATGCAATTTGCTCAATTATCAGGTCAGGATGGCCTTCGTGGAGTGGAGCATGCAATGGCTTCTCACAAGAATCTCAATTACCATCTGGGCACAAAAGAAGTAAATCACTCCGGCTATATTCCTGAATTTGTAAATGTGACATCAGCGGATCATCATGAAGTAAATGAACTACAGAATATTCCGTTGAAATCTGGCGATGTTGTAACATTTGATCGAGGATATTATCATTTTAACCAATCAAGTGTGTTGGTCTCCTGCAACTGTTGGGGCAGTATATAAAGACCGCTGGCAGATAGAAATATGCTTTAAAACCATGAAGCAGAGACTAAAAATAAAAACCTTTCTCGGAACAAGCAAAAACGCAATCATGATTCAAATCTGGAC
>CAZUAE010000031.1:0-36691 GCA_964618265.1 uncultured Spirochaetales bacterium
CAGCTTCGGACGAATCAGTTTATTCTGTCCGCCGTTAATTTTGTTTAGGTAAAAACTAGTATTTCACTCTCGGCATTTCCAACGGGGATTTGCTCATTCTCTTCTTTTAAGCCTTCAATATGGAGTTTTATAGCTTCATATATTGATTTTTCAGTCGATTTCTTATCTTCACCTGTTGAAATACATCCTGGTAAATCAGGTACAAATGCACTATAACCTGTTTCCGTCTTTTCAAAAACAACTAAATATCTGAGCATATGATATTACTCCTTTATCTCTGCCTGTTTCATAATACTATTGAGTGTTCCAGGTGCAATTTCATCAGATGGTCTATGGAATGATAATGTTACCAGGCTGGATTTTGTAGGATGTTTGTACTGTTTATGACTATCTTTATGCCGAACCTCATAGCAACCAGCTTCTTTCAACAGCTATATTATTTCATTAACCTTCATCGGCATATTTAATCATACATCATTTGGTTTTAATCGACAATTATCATAATGGAAATAACTGCAGATGTACCGCTGTTGTATTATCCAATAAGAAAATTCCGGGACTACGGATATAAAGGGTACAGGTATATGGCCGGATTTTTATCCGACCCTACACCTTTGCCCTATTTCATCCGTAGTTCCCCAACTTTCTCCATCTAAAGTTCGAATCAGTTACAGATATGTGCTATAATTACCTACTATGAATAAAAAAAAGTCACTCATTCTGATTCTATTTCTATTAATCCCCTTATCTTTGATCGCCGAGGAATCTGAAATCGGGCTGTGGGAATTACAGTCAATCGGACTCACCGAAACCGTCATTTTGAATTTCCAGGAAAACGGAATGATTACCACCCCCCAGGACCAGACGCAGAGTCCCATCCCCTACGATCCGAACACGCGGAAGTTTATTTTTCCCGACTTGGGACTTGTGCGGTATTCGGTGACCCGGGGAAGAATAGAAGTGTTTTTTACGAATATCGATGAAACCCATCCGTTCTTGATCAGTTTTCTGTCCGCTTTCGATTCGGGATATTCCAACGAAGTAGAGGAGCAGTTCATTAAGAAATTTACCGAAGCAATGATAGAGATTCTTCAGACAACACCTTTTATGGCCGGGTATAGAGTTACCCGGGAATGATTTTCAGGAAAATCAAAAACAGATTTTTCTTGAATTTCAATATATTATTTCTTATCATATAGTCTCAATTAATATTCAGGAGTTCGTAAAATAAATCCGGAAAAACTTGGCGTAGGAATCGACTTCGGTAATTCAAATACCACCGCGGCCCTTTTTGACGGGAAGCAATGCAGATATCTTGACCTGGATTCACAGGCATCAGATCCTAAGGTGATGCCTACCGCTGTTTATATAGACAGGGAGTACCTGCCCGCCATCGGCACAGAGGCAATAGAAAAATATTTGGATTTGAATACCGGACGTATTGTACGTTTAAAGAAAGTTGAAATCGGAGAAATAACCCAAACCACAGCTGAAATGGACAGGCGGAAATACGGAGCAGATTCCACCATAAGAACGAAAGTATCCATGCTGGTTGATGAAGATATTCCGGGACGTCTTTTCCGGGGTATGAAAAAATTCCTGGGCAGCGACGCGATCAGGCGGTTCAGTGTTTTTAAAAAAAACATAAAAACAGAGGCATTGCTGACTCCGGTGTACCGTGATGTGTATTCAAAAATATCCGAATACTTGGGAAAATCTAATCCTTCAGTCCATATCGGAAGACCTGTCCGTTTTGACGGAGAAGGAACCGGGGCAAATAAGATCGCTCTCCATAGGATGAATAGTATTTGCCGTCATTCGGATATTGGAGCATTTGATTTTTATCCCGAACCGGTTGCGGCAGCCTTGAGTTATCTTCATTTTCATGATGATCATGCAAGCCGCCGTTTTTTGATCTTTGATTTCGGCGGAGGCACACTAGATTTGTGTCTTGTCACCCGCGGCAAAGAAGGATTTACCGTAGAAGGGACTGCCGGACTGCCCATAGCGGGGGATAAAATTGATCAGCTGATATATGAGGAAAAGATATTTCCCGAGATCGGTAAGGAGACAAAGCTGGTGATCCGCCATGAAAACGGAAAAGGGGAGTATCATTTCCCCTTTGATGAATTTTCAGACCATTTACTGAATTGGCAGAGCACCAGTTATCTCAATCAGCCCCGCTTTCATGAAATAATTAAACAGGGAATAAAGGCTGGAGGAGAAACCAGGAAAAAAGTTTCGCGGCTGCTCAAGATCATCCGGAGAAACGCTTCCTACCGGATCCTCAAGACGATTGAGGAAGCTAAGATAGAGCTTACCGGTAAAGGAAGTACGGAAATAAACATACCCGATCTGGATATCCATGTGGAACTGACGGAGAAAGAATTCGAGAAACTTCTTACCCCCATTCTCAACCGGATTGATGAGACGATCACCGCTTTACTGGATGATGCGGAAATTCTATTCGGGGACGTAGACAAAGTCATCTGTACCGGCGGTTCATCCCAAATACCAGCTATACAAAAATTCCTCCATTCCCGTTTCCGGGGTCAGGTAAAAAACTACGATAATTTTACCGGTACCGCTTCCGGCCTTGCCGTTGCGAATTATTACGGTTATACCTACTCAGGGATACAGCATCCCAATCTAAAGCCGTAACCCAGTTTGGATCATGGAAAACAGGACTCCGGGATTGCTGAATTATGCTGCTTCCGGGGCGCTTATGACCATTGCGGCCTTAAACGATTTTCAATACAAAACGGAGGATGAATTCTACACCCGTCCGTCCTGGGAGAACCTATCGGAGAATGTCGGAAAAATTTACACAATGCATGGGGTCTATGAAAAGTTCGAAGTCCACCTGCATACCCTGGGTCTTTCTTTCAAGTCTGTGCAGCGGGAGTTAGCATTCCGGTTTTTGGAAAAACATTTAACCGGCTGACACTGCTTTACTCAAAAACCGCCATCTTCCCGGATGCCCCGTGTCTCCTTCCAACCGCAACGATTTTACACGGTTTTTCTATGGAGACATGTCCCGGATGGTCCTCTGCTATATCAAGCCTCATACTACTGTTTATCGCTGGAAGTATGTTCAGGTTCTATATAACCGATTTCCTGCCAGATCTTTTCCGCATAGTCAAAAGCTTCCCGTTTAGGTGTAAATTTCATTATGCTTGCGGGAATGCGCCGGGTATCTGCTTGATCCGGAAAGGGAGAAAAATTATCGTCTTCGTGTCTGCGGCGGGATTCTTCATCCCTGAAATCCGGCATATCGAAGGGTTTCCCGTCCTCCAGTGCGCTTTTCCATGCCAGTATTCCCGCTGAGGACATGGCGACACCCCTGTAAACATCCAAGAAGGGCTTTTTTCCTTTTCTGATTGCTTCGCTGAAATAATACTGAACCCAAAAATCTCCTCCCCCATGGCCTGCCTTGTCGGCCAGTTCTCCGTACTCAGGCCAGCTGGGAAGGTAGGTCAATTCTTCCTTTTCTCCGGGATTAAGATCGTATTTTTCATGCCAAACCCTTATCTGACCGAGCCCGAAATAGCCGGGCCCTCTGGTTGTTTCCATGGCACCCCTGGTACCGTGTACCCGGTACCAATTACTGTGCCCGGGCAGGTTTATACCGAATATTCGGAACACCGATCCGTTATCCATCCGGCAGAGAATGACCGATCCGGGATCATTCGCCCGGATGTTATTTTCCCGCAGAGCCGGCGGAGCGATGGAGAGTCCGTTGATCTTAACCGGCATCGTACCGGTGATATACATAAGGGGGGCTAAGGCGTGGGTACAGTAATAGGTGGAAGGATACCAGGACCGCCAGTGGTTCCGTCCCGGAGACCGCCGCAATCTCTCTTCATATAGGGACGGATGATTATATTCACCTTCCGCGTAAGTTACTTCCCCTATAGTATCAGCTTGATAGAGCCTCTGCATCTCCATGTTGAATTTCGTGTAGGGGTAATTTTCCGCAAGCATATAGGTTAAACCTGTCTCTTCGACCTTTCTGCAAAGGGCAACCCCCTCGGATAGTGTGGCGTTACAGCTGGTTTCACTTAGAACATGTTTTCCCGCTTCCAATGCTTTTAATGCGAATGGGGCGTGTTCATGGAAATAGTTAGCCAATACAACCGCGTCCATGTCGTGTTTTAGGAACGCATCATAATCGGTGTAGACAGCCGCATCGTAATTTTCTTTAATTTTATTTAATTTTTCTTCCCGGTTATCGCAAACGGCAACCGCTTCCAGCCCGAGTAACTCATGGATTTTTCTGTCCATGAAACTCTTTCCCCGGCGGGTACCGACTATACCTAGTTTGATTTTTTTGCTTTTACTGCTGCGTATCATCGTATTACCGCTCCAATTTTTTGTTAGCCCTTTCAAGTCTTTCATGTACAGTATACAAAGTTGTAATCATCATGCAATGCATATAAGGCACGGATTAGTATCTTACCCACTTGTAAATCAGATCATTAGCTGGCAGAATCCCCTACATGAATCTTAGGAAAATTGAAGCGGTGGCTCAGACGGAAATGGGCGCGCGGCAGGATAATCCGGCCCGGGAACCGGGCTGGATCCTCTACCACGGTAAGCGAACCGGGAAAATCGCCTGTAAACTGCGGAATTTACTGAGGCTGCAGACCGACCTCGATACATTGTATATTGCCGGACTCTTTCACGACATCGGTAAGGGGAAGGAAAATCACCACGAAGCGGGTGCGGAGCAGACCCGGAGCCTGCTGGTTGACCAAGTCCCTGAGGGAACTCTGGACACGGTTTGTGAGACCATCGCTCTCCATAATCAGCGGAAAAAATCAAAGGTCTTTACAGAATATACAAAATTGATACAGGACGCGGACCTGCTTGATCATGTAGGCTACATCGATATCTGGCTTTCCTTTTATTACACCGGTCATTCCGGGCAGACCATACACGATCATATGACATGGGTTAACGGAAAGGACAACAGGAGATACCGGAAGTATATGCGGACCCATCTCAACTACGATCTTTCTAAAAAGATACTGGAAAAGCAGATCCGGTTCTCCGACACTTTTTTTAAAGATTTTCATCGGGTCTATTTTGAGGGTATGTAGGAATTCCAATGAAAAAACAGAATTTGTTACTATTCCTCCTGGTTCTATCAACTTTTACAGCCGTTATAAGTGCACAGGAACGGGATAACGTGTGGCCCGGACCGGATACATTCCGGATCGGGAATGCCGTATCCCCTGTCAATTACTGGATGACTGCCTGGATGCTGAATGATGTGATGAAGATGGCAGGATTCGGGGATGAAATCGGCAGTACTGAACCGAGCTATATGTGGGTGCCCGTTATAGAAGGGCAATGGAAGATTGGGGAGCGCCGCCTTGTTAAGGTAGACCGGAATGGGTGGCCCGTTTCGATGGAACTTAAAAACGGCAGACGGGCTGATCGATTTGTAACCATTGTGATGGGGGATGCGGATCGACCGCAGGCTTTCCCGCAAGGCGAGTACCGGCTTCTCTATGAGGGCGCGGGAGAAATCCTGGTGGAGGGTGCCGAGGTAATCCGGGAAGAACCGGGGAAAATGGTCCTCCGTTACGACGGGCATCAAACACTTTTCGTATCTATTCTAAGGACCGATTCTAACGACCATCTGCGCAGCATAAGGATTCTGCGTCCGGATGCGGCTGAAAGAAAGCGGTTCAATACAGCATACTTACATTATCTTAAGCCGTTTAGTGTAATCCGTCCGCTTCACTTTTTTGGAGAGCAGTTGAGTTCCGGTCCTCATGCCGATTGGAGCCAGCGGAAGCGGGTAGAGTATTCCCATTGGGGCGGATCATGGGGTGCTCCTTACGAAGTCGCCATCGACTTAGCAAATCAGTCCGCTTCGGATCTTTGGCTGAACGTACCTATTGCAGCAGATGATGCATATGTACGGAAACTTGCGGAGCTTATGCTTCTGAAGCTGGATCCGGAACGTAAACTCTACCTGGAGCTGGGAAATGAGCTGTGGAACTACACCTATCCCTACGAGTACGGGAGGCAGTACGTTCTAAGACAGGCAAAGAAGCGTTGGCCGGGAGTACTGGGTACCCTCCAGCCGTATTCCGACGGTGATCCGGTTTCGGAACACATGATGATTTACAGCTGGCAGGGAATGCGGACCGTGCGGATCCGGAAGATATTCCATGAAGTATGGGGAAAGGAATCCGGCAGGCTGTTTACAGTTCTCGCTGCACAAATCGGCGGGTCCCATCCCCGGTGGCATCCTTCCCGGGCACTCCTGGAAACTCCGGTGTATGCGGCGGAAGAAGACGCCGAACCCTGCGGATACCAAGTGGACGCCTTTGCTGTTGCGCCCTACATAGGTGAACCCGGGGGTGATTACGGATTCAGAAAGTCATTGCCCGTAGCTTTTATCGCAGATGCGGTTGCGTACGTCCGTGGGGAAGGTAAATGGAAACAGGGGGAGCCGGAGGAGGGACTCCGGTATGCTCTCCGGAATGATAAGCAGCTTGCCGAGGAGTTTGGACTTCCCCTGGTAGCCTACGAAGGGGGACAGCACTTTATGGGAAGCCGTTTTACCCGGGACATTGTAAATACTCATCCTATGATGCGGGATCTCTACGAAACTCTCTTTACCGTGTGGCAGGAAGAAGGGGGAGGACTCTTCGTTCACTTTGCAGGTATTATCCCCAGAGGACAGAATGAACCGGGAACTGATCCGGGATATTTTGAAAGTGAGAACTTCGGCATCAAAGAGCTGCAGACGCAGAACCGGCGGGAAGCACCCAAGTGGGATGCCGTACTAAGCATGATGGAGCGGATTGGTCAGCTGGAATAGATATAAGATGAAATCTCTTTTCTCTGATATAATTACCTTCCATGAAGCGGACCTTCGATCAGATTGCCGGCAGTTACAATAGGTTTATGGAATTCTGGCATCTCTACCGGGAAAAGGCGATTCTTGAGATACTCTCTTTAACGGGGAATGAAATTATTGCCGATCTGGGCGGCGGGACCGGACATCTTGCAAAACATCTTTCTCCACTATGCAGTAAAGTGTATGTGGTGGATGAAAGCGCCGAGATGCTTTCAAAAGTCAAAGCTATACCCAATGTATATCCTGTGAAGCAGGATATCCGCGGCACCGAATTTGAGGATAATACCTTTGATGTAATCACCATGACCGATGTGCTGCATCATGTTCCGGACCATAATGTCCTTATGAACGAGATTAGCCGTATCCTAAAACCCGGTGGTAAGTTTCTTATTTATGAGTTCGATCATTCCGCTCTGAGGGCTAAAATCCTCAGCTTTTTTGAATCCTTCGTTTTTGGAAAACTGTTCTACCAGCGCCGGGAGAATATAGAAGCCGTCATTTCAGAAACCGGGTTTAAGAGGATGCATCTATCGGATAAAGGTTACTATTTTATTGGTCTTTGGGAAAATGAATAATGAGGAGTAGTGATACAATGAACAACAGTGAAAAGCCCGATCAAGCAAAACTTATCAATTGGATGTTGAGTTGGGTCCAGGAATCCGGAGCTGTATTTGGTTTTCATAACGAAAGTGTTTGGGGAGGGAACCCCTACAGGTGGGGAGATTACACCTGCAATCATGCTACATGGGCAAGTCCTCTGATACCGGCATTATCTAAGTATCTGTCTTATGAAAATGATTCCCGGGGTAAAGCCGTCCTGGATAGATTGTTTGCATATCAGACTTCAACGTTTCAACCCAATGGAGATTATGCTCATATCGGGTTTCAGGTTGGGGAAACTGCACGCCGGGGATTAATTCATAACGCCATTGCGAATGTAGGTCTGTTAAAGGGATTGTTGGATGCCCCTCCTGCTGTGCGTAATCGGTGGGAAGGTCCGGTTTACGATGCATTTATGCGGAACAACGTGTGTCACCAAAGACCTGAAGGGTTTTTACCCAGCAATCAGGAATATGCCCGTGTGTGGGCTAAACTCCTCTTTGAATTGGTTTATAAGGACCGGCATTTTCATGATGAAGTACCCGAAGACATTGATTTTCTCATGAAGGAGTACCATGTTAAGGGGATCCCGGACTCTGAGTGCTCCGGCACACTCCGTCAGACAAAATATACATTATTGGAACCCGCTTTATACTACGGTCTAATGATTGTTCCCCTGGTATTGGCCGGACGGCTATACGGGCGGGACGATTATCTGGATGAAGCCCTCCGTCTCTCTCGTCACGTTGTCCGGTCACAATGGACCGAAGAGAGCGGTTTGGTTCGATTTCACCGATTATGGTATAAAAGCGGAAGTGATTGGCGTAAAATGAAAGAGCCAATGCTTATTTCGGGAATGGGTACTACGCTGTATGGAATTTATGAGGTGATAAACAGCAGCCGGGGTGATGATGAACTTAATCAGTTCCTAAAGGACATAACCCTTACCTATACCAAAAGACAGCATGACCGCGGCTTTTTCTTTCCCGCTACGGGCTGGTCTACAGAAGCAGATATTGCCCCCTCTAGTGCATGGCATAGTCACGATACACACTTTTTCGCGAACTATTTTACTCCTGAAAAAGGGTTCTGGGACCGCTGTTTCAAAAAGTGCCCGGGAACTTACGTGCTCTTGGGGGATACCTGTTATTGGATAGAAAATGACTTAGGGTGGTCCATCGCCGATTACTGGTGGCAGTCAACATACGATTTAGTAGGCCGGAAGGATAAACCGAAGTTTGGCAGAAGAAGGCGGTGGGTTATAGAGAAGGAAGCCCCTCCTGAGGGTTTTGAACACATATCACTACCCATCATAATCCAGGAGGATGAGAAAATTATTATCGAAGACGAGGGCAGCGACCCCCTTTATGTTCGATACAATACAAGGAACAGCTCCGGGAGCTGATTATAAAATTCGCCGGGCTGATTGATCCAGTATAAATTCCGTCATCAGTCCTTCTTCACCTGATGTGACATTTTCTTCCCTTCCCGATAGTACGGCCTCGATGTGTCGTACTAATCCGAAGTGAGGCGGCCGGTTCTTTTCAAATTGGAATGTTCGGGTTTTATCATCGCTTTCCAGCTCGAAGCTTTGTCCGTCAAAGAAATCTGTACGGATGCTTCCCCGGGTACCTATGATGTCGAATCTATCGGCTTTACGGCCTGAATAAAAATCTCCCGTAACTACTCCCTGGGCCCTGCTTTCGAAATGTACACAGAGAGAAACGGTATCCTCGACAGTTTTTTCAGGATTATAAGAGGTTGCTACACCGAAGCTTTCTTTAGGGGAGCCTAAAAGATATATCAATGCATCGATGCGGTGCGAAACTATATCTACAAAATACCCCCCTCCGCTTATTTCAGCGGTCTCCTTCCAGTCGGGAGCGTTTCCCAGAGGCGCTGCTTTATCGATAAAGGCCTGTACGGGAGTGCCTATGGTGCCGTTTCTAATTAGTTCCCGCATTTTTTGTACATGAAGATGAAAACGCCGATAATAAGCAACAAACAATTTTACTCCTGCTTGTTTACAGGTTTCAATCATCTCCCTTCCCTGCTGAGCATTCATTGCCATGGGTTTTTCCACCAAAACATGTTTTCCGGCCCGGGCAGCGAGTTTTGTATACTCCGCGTGGGAACTGGGCGGGGTTGCAACATAGACAATGTCGACATCAGGACTTTCTACTAGTTCCGCTGCATTATTGGTAGCCAAGGGTACCTTGTGCCGTGCTGCGTATTCCTTTGCTTTTTCTGCATTTCTCCGCATCACAGCCACGATGGTGCTTCCCTCTGACTGCTCAAGGGAAGGTCCGCTCTTTTTTTCCACCACCTGACCGCATCCGATGATTCCCCATCTTAATACATTTTGTGTCATCTGGCTCCTCCAATAGATTATCTACTTAGTTCCCGGCTGTTTTCTATTACTTTCCGTATAGCTAAAGCGGCATCATCTAAATCAGCTTCCGAAACGGGAGGGTGGATTTTGAGTGCCGCAATGCGGTGGTCGGCATAATCTTCCGCTAAGGGGCATACGCCGTTTTCATAGGAGGGGCGTTCGTCTTCCGGGGGCTGATACAGCTTCCATTTCCAGGGACATCCCCGGGCCGGCTCTTTTTCGGGATGAAAGGTAGACTGACGATGAACCGGTTTATAGCAAGGCGCTAAGGGGATTCCTTCCGCTTGTACCGCTTTAAGGAATACCGGGAGTTCTACCCCCGCTGAATCGGGGTCGTATTCAAAGATAAAACTATAATAAACAGCGGAAGTTTCTGGCATCGGCTTGCGGACTTTTATTCCATGTAATCCGCTGAGCTTACTTTCAAGGTACGCTGCATTATTGCGGCGTACACGGTTATGTTCATTTAGCATGGTAAGACGGATCTGACCTATTGCCGCTGCTACTTCAGTCATTCGGTAGTTATAACTTAACTCTTCGTGTCCGAATGATCTTAGTTTGCGGACGGCATCAGCGTACTCGGGATGCTTAGTGACGAAAAGGGCACCGTCACCGGTAGATAGATTTTTCTTCTGCTGTAAACTGAAGACACCTATATCGCCAAGGGTTCCTACTTTTTTTCCATGGTACTCAGCCCCGTGGGCATGGGAACAGTCTTCGATAACCGTAAGATTATGCTTTTTTGCTACCCTCAAAAGGCCGTCCATATCGGCAGGATAACCGTAGAGATGCACCGGAATAATTGCCTTCGTACGGGAAGTAATTTTCTCTTCCACTTTTTTAGGATCTAATCCCAGTGTGAAGGGCTCACTGTCGGCAAAAACCGGAACAGCATTCTGCATAAGTACAGATGTAGCTGTTGCCATAAAAGTAACAGTAGGAACGATTACCTCATCTCCCACGCCTATATTTGAAGCGGCCAAGGCCAAATGAAGGGCTTGAGTTCCGTTTCCAATGCCTAAGGTTAAGTCACAGCCGATATATTCCGCGAAATCTTTTTCAAAGGCATCAACTTCTTTTGAACCTCCGTGATGGGCTACCAGCCAGTTGGAATCCACAACACGAACTGCCGCTTTTTTTTCTCTTTCCCCGAATATTGGATAATGGGGCCAAGGTGTTGAACGGACCGGGGTACCGCCGTTTACAGATAATGCAGCCATTTCTATTTTCCTCCCGTGATAATTGCACGTTTGTAGGTACCGTAATGAAAATTGATCCGCTTGTAAATGGTTGCGTTTAATTCCTAACTGTTATATTATACACCAAGCAGCAGAGGTACCACCATGAGCAAGCAGCCCAATATTATCATCATTACCACCCACGATTCCGGAACCCATTTCGGCTGTTACGGAGTACCTACCGTTCGGACACCAAACATCGATTCAATTGCCTCGGAAGGTGTCCGGTTTGACAATATGTTTTCATCTTCTTCCATCTGTTCTCCCAGCCGGGGTACCCTTCTAACGGGGCTGTGGCCGGAGAACAACGGTCTCCTCGGTCTTTCCGGACCTAAGTGGCGCTACGAATTGCGCGATTACCGGTTACATCTCTCCCATGTGCTTCAAAGGAACGGGTATAAAACCGCGTTATACGGATTTCAGCATGAAACCATCAGGGACGGTGATTTAGGATTTGATTCGATATACCCGTTAATGGAAGCCGAACGGAGAAGAACCGCGGCCGAGATAAGCAGGGCGGCAGCCGATCATATCCGTACCTGCGAAAAATCTAATTCGGAGGGATCACCTTTTTATCTTCAGGTGGGTTTTTTTGAAACCCACACACCCTACCTTTGGGGAGGACTTGAACCGGACAGTACGTATGGTACTTGGTTTCCTTCCTATACCGGTTATCCCGAGGATGATGAGGAGCTGAACCTTCACATCGCATCCTTTCAGGCTTCCATTCACCGAACCGATTTTGCTGTAGGGGAAATACTGCAGGCGTTAAAGGACACCGGTATCCAGGATGATACACTCATCCTGTTCAACACCGACCATGGCCCGGAACTTCCCCGGGCAAAATGGACAATGTTCGATGCCGGTTTGAGGATTGCCTTTATTCTTAGATGGCCTAACGGCGGGATATCCGGCGGGAGGACGGTAGGTTCGTTGGTAGGAAATGTGGATTTTCTTCCCACGCTGAAAGAGCTCACCGGAATTGAAGTTCCTCATGAGATGGATGGAAGAAGTTTTCTGCCCCTTTTACAGGATCGGGAAAAAACTGAACGGAGTATGACCTTTCATTCTTTTGTTTATGGATCAAATTGGGCGGTGAGAACGGATCGGTACAAGTACATCCGTAATTTTGAAGCAAAAATGTTCAACGCCAAGGAGTTCCGCAAAAACAGCAGTATGGCTAATGAAATGCTTTTTGACCTTGAAAAAGACCCGGACGAAAAGGAGAATCTTGTAAACAATCCTGGTTATACAGAAACCGGTAAAGAGTTTGCCGATTTGCTCTGGAGCTATCTCGAAAGAAACGGAAGTCCCATTCTTAAGGGCAGGATGTATCATCCCTTTATCCGGGAATTGTACAAGGAATATGAATCCGATAGAGGAAATTGGGAAGGGCGGGAAGAGCCTTCAATAACCGTTTCGAAAGAAGATTCGGGAAGTTTTAAAATCCAGGATGATAATTTTTGTTTAGTGGTGGATTTTAACGGTATATCTAAAAATAAAGCTCTGCAGTTTTATGACCTAACGGAAGATCCGGCGGAAGAGTGCAATTGTTATGAAGATCATAAAAAAACAGAGACGGTTCGAAAATTCAGGACGCAGCTTTGGGCGTATCTTGAAAAAACCGGTGATTCAATCCTTAAGGGACTGCCCCTCTCCGGGGCACTTCAGGCTTCTCTTTCGGAGTACGAAAAGTGGAAATCCCGGAGAAAATAATATCTGTGGAGAAACAAACTATGGAACTTACTATCGCTTTAACTGTTGATTGTGATCTTCGACGCGGAACGGTGGTTCAGCGTAACAAGAGTCTCATGACTCTTATGGAACTTTTTGAGAGTTACGGACTAAACGGTCACATTACCTGGTTTTTGAACCAAAACGATTTCTCTATGGTGGAATATCACTCGGATTTTATAGATAAAATAGTGAGTAAGGGCGCAACGGTTGGAGTTCATGATCATTTTGATCGATTTGATTCCATTCATTCGTATAAACAGGGATCACGGCCTGTGGATATGAGGTCCCAAGACGAAGTTTTATCCCTCTGCGGGTTTTCAAAAGACGGTGTTGATAATTATCTAAAGAAAAAGGGATACAGCACGGTAAAACTGCATCGGAATGGATGTCTCGTACAGACAACGGAGATATACCGGGCATTAAAGGAGCTTGGGTACACCGTTGTGTCCGACACAATCCCGGGATATTTGTATGAGAAAGGAATTAACGGGAAAACCGATAGAATCGGGAGACCTCACCCGTCAGCAGCAGCCGGTAAAGATATTCCCCTTTCGGTACAGCCCTATCGCCACGATCCTGAGAATTGGACAGCTTATAATTCATCGGAAGGTCATTTTTTCCAGGTACCTTGTCACTTTTTTGGGTATTCCATGAATTTTGAACATCTTCATCTGGTTTGTGAAAAAGGGAAAGAAAATCAGCTTAACGAATTTGTGTTCGGCTGGTTGTTCCATCCATACGAAATACAGGAGACAGACGGTGACATTAGCCCGGAAAAGGTAGAAAACTTGAGCAGCGGAATTAGACGTCTCCTTGAGGATGAAAGAGCGGCATTTACCGGTATTAACGAACTCCTCTAATTACTTATCCGCCGACTATTTATCATATTCGTCTCCCGGAACAAGAAATGGAACTTCAGGATGAGAATAGTGGTGACCGGATACATTATCGCTGGTTCGCTTGCACCAATCCCGGAGCATCTCCCGATGCTGCTGTACCAAAGGCTCGTAGGAAGTCCGGGCTGCTAAATTAACCATCTCTCCGGGATCGCTTTTATGCCGGAATAACTGCTCCCGATAAGCTCCCCATTCGTAGGTACTGTACGTGTAGCGGTTACTCACGACCATTCTTGAACGGCATACGGCTTTCCTGTTAAATTGAGTTTCTACAACTACATGGTCCCGCCAGGCATTCGGTTCCCCATTCAGTAACGGTAGAAGACTTTGCCCGTCAATGTCCGAAGGGGGGGTAATACCGGCGCAATCACACACAGTGGCATAAAAATCCAGGCTCGAAGATACGAGGTGGTCTCTGTCAACGTGACCTTCCTTTGATTTTCCCGGAAATTTAACAATAAAGGGAACTCGAACGGCCTCATCATAGAGAAATCGTTTTTGTACGAGCTGATGTGCTCCCTGAAGGTCCCCGTGATCACTTGAAAAGATCACCACCGTATTATCGGCAAGACCGTTATTTTCTAACGCATCCAGGATGGTTCCGATTTGGGTATCGACTCTTTCCACCAATCGATAGTATGCCCAGCGGTATCGGCGCCACTGTTCAGGGGTATAATTCGCACCGGGATAGATCTTCGGTTCTTCCCGGGAAATAATCCGCACTGCTTCTGCCTCGTAAGGCGCTATTGAAAAATTCGGAGGAAGGGGTGGGCAATCTTCAGGTGCAGGGGGATTTCCGATATTTCCCCAGGGTAACGTCTGCTGCCTCCGCCATTCACATATATTATGGGGATTATCAAAGGATGCTACAAGAAAAAAGGGTTTATCCCTATCCTTTGATAGAAACTCGGCACACCTTTCAGGAAGATTTAAATCATCAAAACCGCAGATACGGTTAAAACCGTGACCCTCGGGTATAGAAATTTCCGGGACATGCCACTTACCTCCGTAGGCGCATTCATAACCTGCTTGAGATAGTAATATACCTAATTCCTCTCCGCGGAATTCGTCCTTAATGGGCTGCCCGTTATCGGTAATTCCCACCTCGTGGGGCATGCGTCCGGTGAACATGCTCGCCCGGGAAGGACCGCATAGGGGATAGGAACAATAAGCCCGTTCAAATCGAACTCCCTTTTCCGCTAAACGGTCCATGCCGGGGGTGTGTAACTCTAAATTGCCGGCGCAACTCATTGCATCGGCAGACTGCTGATCAGTGAAGATGTATAAAATGTTCGGCTTTTCCATTATCTGCTCCCAGGCGGAGTTTAACATAAAACATAAGATAGTGTAAAATCACTTTTGAGGACTAAAAATGGGAGCAGCAAACGTACACGTAATCGCAACGCAGCATCTGGATGTGGCATGGCTTTGGACGAGAGGTCCATACGGTGAAGAACTGATGCGCCAGTGTTTTGAGAAAGCCGTCGAAATGATCCGGAAGGACCCGGATGGAACGTTCGTGTTTTCAAGATCCACCGCCTGGTCTTTCTGGATCATCCGGCAGCGGTATCCGGAATTGTTTACAAGTATAAAGAAATATGTCGGGGAGGGCAGAATAGAACTGTGCGGAGGTGAGTGGGTGGAACCGGACCATCTGCTTCCTGACGGAGAGTCCCTGGTAAGACAGTGTGCTTTAGGACAGTGGTATTTTCTCAAGGAGTTTGGCAAATGTGCTTCCGTTTGCTGGGACCCGGACATTTTTGGTCATCCCCATACGTTTCCGCAAATTTTAAAGAAATGCGGCATGGACGGCTTTTATTCCCACCGATGCAGACCGAAAGACATGGACGGGAAATCACTCCATCAGTTCATATGGGAAGGTCCGGACGGCAGCAGGATTTTTTATTTAGCCGGAGCCTGGACGGGAGCTCCGAACACCTCAGCCGCTGCATCGGCACTGCAGGATCAGGAAAATCAGGCGCTCCCTGTCATCCATATTGTTACCGGGGCTAATTCGGACCGGCGTATTACTATGAAAGAGGAGTGGCTGTCCTTACCCGGCCGGGTTAAGGAGGAGCTGAATCTTTCCGAATGCAAATGGTCTACTGCAGAGGAAGTCCTGGAAGAAATGCGGTCTTACGGTAAAAATCTCCCGATTGTTCGGGGAGAGCTGGGGTTTCAGTTCTGCGGCACCTACACATCGAATCATACGAATAAGCTGCTGAACCGGCAGACGGAAACGCTGCTCTTAAATGCGGAGAAGGCCGGGGTATGGGCCTCGGAATGGGGGTTCCGGTATCCGCGAGAACAGCTGATGACGGCTTGGCGGGAACACTGCGTTAATCAGTTCCACGACATTATCTGCGGCTGCTCCACTCCTGACGTTCACGTAGAAGACCGGGAACTTTGGGCCGATGCGCTGCGCCGCGGAAAGTATGTACTGGCGGAAGCCTTGGCTTTTTTGTGTGACCGGTTGTATGAGCGGGTAACCGAAGGTGAGGATGTCTACTCGGTTTTCAACTTGCTTTCGTGGAACCGGAGCTCTGTTGTCGAGATTCCCATTAACGGGGGAGAGGGTGCGGAGGTGAGCACTCTGGACGGTACCTCCCTGCCTGTTCAGATAACCGATGCGGACGGGACGCGGAAGGCCCTGGTGAGTGTTTCCGATGTTCCCGAAATGGGATACCGCCTTCTCCGTCTCCGCCGGCATGATTCCGCGGAGCAGGCCGGCCCGGCAGCGGGGAAGGCCTTAATACTGGAAAACCGGATGGTCCGTATAAAAATCGACGGCACTTCAGGAGAGATCACCAGCCTTTACGATAAAGCTGCGGAATTCGAATGCATCCGGTCCGGCGGCAGCGGAAACAGGTTTGAATTTCTTGAGGATGATCATGAAAAAATGCCGGCCTGGTCCATAAAGTATACCGGGAAAAAGCAGGATCCCGGCAAACTGGTATCTGCAGAGATAATCGAAGACGGTCCGGTCAGACAGATGATCCGGCTGGTCCGCACCGTACACCTCGATCCCAGCCTGCCGGTAACGGGAATTGTTCAGGACATCACCCTGTATGCCGATTCACCGGTCATCCATTTTTGCACCCGGGGAGAATGGTATGCTTCGAAGGTTATGCTGAAAACAGTTTTCGATTTGGCCTTTTCCTGTGACAGTTCCGCTGCCGATGCTCCCTACGGAGTAACGGAGCGGACCCACAAAAATCAGTATAAATCGTACCGTCCCGATTCGGACACATTGAGGGAAGACGCCGGCTTTAAACCGGATAATACCTTTGAAGATCCCGATTACTACATGCAGAAATGGGTAGACATATCGGATGGAAAACGCGGTGTGCTCTTTTTAAACGACAGCCTTTACGGGTACGATGTAGAGGGGGCTTCTCTTAGGTTAAGTCTTCTCCGGGCTCCCTTCCATCCCCGGGCTAAATTCGTCAAAGCCGAAGGTTCTGAAACCGGGGAAAAGATCACCGGTTTGGGACCCTTTTCCTTCACCTACGGCATACTGCCTCATATAAAGGATTGGCGTGAAACAGGAGCACCTTACCGGGGGCATGAGTTTAACAATCCTTTGATTGCAGGACCGCTGCAGCCCGGATATAAACCCGGCGGAGTCGACCGGGATTGGTGGCATTTTTCAAAAGCAGGCCTGGAGAATATTCCGTTGCCGCTTTTTAGCTCGGTGAAATCCGGCACCTCCATGATAACTGCAGTAAAAGCGGCAGAAGATAAGGATGGGATAATCCTCCGTATAGCCGAAACAGCAGGTACCGCTGATGAGGTACTCATCCTGTTCCATAGCTCTATTAGGACGGCCGCAGAAGCTGATATGCTGGAACGCCCCCTTAAGGCTTCCTCCGGTTCCGTTCTAGCTAAAGGAAAAAAGATCAGAATACCCATGAACCCTTGGGAAATTAAAACGGTAAAAATAGTAACCGAAAAGCCGGAGTCCGGCAGCCGGGTCTCGGAGCAATGATGTTCGCGGAGTTCGCGGAGGAGTTTAATATGATCAGTAAGGAATTACTAGAGACAGTCCTGTTTCAGTCCATGAAAAAAGCAGCCCTCTGTATGCCGGCTGATGTAAGGAGCTCTTTAGAGAAAGCAGCGGCGGATGAAGAGAATCCGCTGGCTAAGGAGCACCTCCGGGTCACTCTGGAAAACGCCGATCTCTCCGAAAAGGGAGAGGGATTGGTATGCGGAGATACCGGTTTTCCCCTTTACTTTATCCGGGTCATCGGTGACGTACAAATCGAAGGAGGATTTGCCGGTATCCGGCAGGCAGCCCGGAATGCGGTTGTACGCGCCACCGAAGAAAGTATTTTAAGACCTACCATGGTAGACCCTCTCACCAGGGACAATCCGGGGGACAACTTGGGACACGATATTCCCGGTGTGGACATACAGTTTGCCGATGCGGCACAATCCGAATCAGATGGTACCGGCTTAGGCCGGGGAATCCCGGGGCTGGAAATTGTTGCCGCTCCTAAGGGAGGGGGGTCGGAAATCTTCGGTACATTTTACAGGATGATGTACCCTGCCGATGGAATTGCGGGAGCGCTCAAGTTTATCGTTGATTCTGTCCGGTCAGGGAGTTATGCCGGAAAGGTGTGTCCCCCTGCTATTGTAGGGGTAGGGATCGGGGGAACATCGGATCTATGCATGAAGATGGCAAAGAAGGCTGCTCTCCTGCGGGAAGTGGGCTCCAGAAATTCCGACCCTGCCGCTGCTCAACTCGAGGAAAGACTGGAACATGCATTCATGGATTTGGGATTAGGTCCCATGGGTTCTTCCGGGAAACATGCTGTCCTCTCGGTACACATAGAGAAGGAAGTAACCCACACCGCGGCCCTTCCTGTAGCGGTAAACGCGCAATGCTGTATCGGCAGACGGTGGTGTGCGGTAGTACCCGGTTCCGTCCGGGATGAAGGTGCTGTTCACTACACAGACAAAATCCCGAAGGGGTTTTTATAGGATTAGGAGAAGAATATGGAAGGAAAAGTGATACAAATAAGCTTGCCGTTATCCGCCGGGGATGCGCGGAATCTTTCTGTGGGTGATTTGGTCAGTGTGACCGGAAAGGTATTCACCGGCAGGAGCAGATTCCACATCCGGGCCGTGGAGGATGATATCTATCCCCCCCTCGATTATTCCGCGGTAAACTGTTTTTTCCATTCCGGACCTGTTATGAAGAGGAATACGAAAAATGATTGGGAGATCGTAAGCATAGAACCTACCTCCAGTATACGGTTTGAAAAGTACAGCGGGCAGGTGATAAGAAAATTCCGGTTGCGGACGCTGATTGGGAAAACCACCATGGGGACCGAAACCGCGTCGGCACTGAAGGATGTGGGAGGGGTGCATCTCTCAAAAATAGGAATCTGCGGTAATCAGATATCCCGGCAGGTGAAGGAGATTGAGGGTGTGTATTTTCTTGATGAACTGGGAAAGACCGAAGCCACTTGGGTGTTCCGGGTTGAAAATTTCGGTCCGTTCTTTGTGGATATAGACGCGCGCGGCAATAACTATTTTCAATCTCTCGAAGAATCGGTTAGTAAGTCCCTGGACAGAATTTATTATGCGCTGGGAATCCCGGAAAATTTTAATTATACCCGGGTTGGATAACAATTCTTCCCGCCTAACTTTCCTGACTTTACTTTCCCAAAATTTCACCGACCTCTTCCGCGGAAACTTCTTCCTTATCCAGAAGCCGTTCCGCAAGGGCATTAAGTTCGTCCCGATGTTCTTCCAGGGTATCTTTTGCCCGTTTGTAGGCATCCTCAAGGTTTTCTATTATCTCCTTGTCTATCTCCCGGGCGGTTTCCTCTGAATAGTTTTTCTGCTGGGAAAGCTCCTCCCCTAAGAAAACGTTCTGCCTTTCCCCTGCGGCTGAGAAGGGACCCAGCGTTTTGCTCATTCCCCAGCTTTGTATCATCTTCCGGGCCATTTGTGTGGCCTGTTTTATATCGTTTTCCGCGCCGTTTGTAAAGTTTCCGTAGACGATATCCTCAGCGGCTCGTCCGCTCAGCATTACCGAAAGACGGTCCGCCAGGTACGGTTCACTGTAGAGGTACTTCTCCTCCTCCGGCATCTGCTGCGTGACACCCATGGAACGTTCTCGGGGAACAATCGTCACTTTGAGGAGGGGATCCGCATGAGGAAGGAGTGCAGCGTTTATGGCATGACCGGATTCGTGGTAGGCGATCCGTTTCTGCTCTTCTTCACTAACGGTAAGGTTTTTTCTTTCCAGGCCCAGCATTACCTTGTCTCGGGCTTCGTTTATATCTTCCATGGTGATTTTATCTCTGCCTGCCCGGGCGGAGAGAAGTGCCGCCTCATTTATTAAGTTCGCCAGATCCGCTCCGCTGAAACCAGGTGTACCCCTGGCAATTTTCTCCAGATCCGCGTCCTCATCGAGGGGACGTTTTTTTGCATGAATCTTTAGAATAGCAGCACGGTCCTTTACGGAAGGTAGATTGGTTGTTATGCGGCGGTCGAAACGTCCGGGACGGAGAAGGGCCGGATCAAGAATATCGGGTCTGTTTGTTGCAGCTAAAACGATCACACTTTCCTGGGGTTCGAACCCGTCAAGTTCCGAAAGAAGCTGATTGAGGGTCTGTTCCCGTTCATCGTGTCCGCCCCCTAATCCAGCTCCGCGGTGCCGGCCGATAGAGTCAAGTTCATCGATGAATACAATGGAAGGTTGTTTTTTCTTGGCGTCCTTAAAGAGGTTCCGCACCCGGGAAGCGCCCACGCCGACAAACATCTCCATAAAATCGGATCCGGACATGCTGTAGAATGGTGTGTCCGCTTCCCCGGCTATTGCGCGGGCCAAAAGAGTTTTTCCTGTTCCCGGCGGTCCCACCAGGAGTACTCCCTTTGGTGTTTGAGCCCCTAACTTTTCGTACTTTTCCGGACGCCGGAGGTAATCGATTATCTCTCCCACCTCTTCCTTTGCGCTTTGAAGTCCCGCAACATCGTCCAGAGTTGCCTCGATAGACGTTGACCGTTCGTAGAGTTTTGCTTTGTTCTTGCCGACGTTGAATAATCCCTGACCCCGCTGACCCATTCTCTTGTAAAAAGTATAGAAAATCCAAATTAAAAATGCGAAGGGGAGAAGATTGAGGATGACTGCTAGAAAGGAAGTTCCCGTCTGTGCCTGTTCAGTGTATATCGGGACATTGTTCTGCTGGAGTTTGGATAAAATATCCGATTTCCCCACAGTTGGAATATATACCACGAATCTCTCAATCCGGTTTCCACCCTCCGGACCTACCGTCACCGGCTGCTTAAAAACTCCCTGTACACGGTTTCCGGCAATTGTTACCTGTTCAACATTATCCCGACTGATCTGTTCCAGTAATTTATTATAGGTTACAGAAGATCCCCGTCTTCCTGTGCAGAGCTGCAGGATCATGGGAAGGAATAGGAGCGCCAGAACCGCTATCCAAATCCAGCGCATCCTGTTTCCGCCGCCGGAGGACCATGGACTTCCTCCCGGACCTCCGGGTTGTTCCTGCTGTTTATTTTCATTCTGTTCTTTTTGATTATCACTCATGAATACTCCTGTTCTTCACTAAACTGTGAATTTCCCGATTCTACCCGGAGGTTTTTTCATATAAATTCCTGAAAATATTTTGAGGATCGGTATACTCTTTCACTCTCGTGTAATTTTCTTTATTCCATACCTTCCAAAATTCTTCCCGCGTATAGGAGTTGTGGGAGATAAGGGTTTTTATCCCTTTTATTTCCAGGAGTTTTTTCTCTATAAGGCGGTAGTAGTCAATGCAGAAATTCCCGATACAGAGAGTGAATTGCTTTTCAGAATGGATGATCCCGTCGATAAAATCATCTTTGCCCCGCCGATAGAACTCTTCGATAGCTCTTCTGTATTCCTCAATGATAGTGTAATGCCTGTAACGGATATGAACATAGGGCTTTGTTTCCCTAAGAAGGAATTGAAGCTTGGAAAGAATACCTATAGTTCCGAAGGACCCCTGCATCATCTGAAAGAAAAGGCTGTTTTCACCGTCCGGCCGGCATTCTTCTTTTTCTCCGGAAGCGGTAATGACTTCATATGAAAGGCACGTATCATGAAAACCACCGTACCGGTACGAGGCTGATTCAACAGAACAGCCGGAAACGGCTCCCCCTAACGTGATACCCTTAAGTTCCGGAACGATAATCGGTACTAATCCGTACTTCAGCGTTTCCGCAATGTCTTCGACTTTCTTCTCATGCGTCATTTATTTCGTACGATTCACTTTTCCTTTGAAGCTGCCCTCGCTTTTTTTCCGGAAAAGGGTCCGCCGAAAAGGGGGGCGAAAATACAGACATCCATTACTCCTGCCAGAAAGGGAACAGCCCCCACCACAATAAATAGTACAGTCCAAGCAACGCTGTGGGATACGAAAATTCCTATTATAATCAGTGCGGCACCAACTATGATACGGAGTAACCGGCCATAAATACTGGACATAAACGCAGAAAAACTCATAGAGACCTCCTAAGTTCTAAAAAAAAAATTTTTATCCTCAGATTAAAAGTAGAGAAATATATTCCGGGGATCAAGGAGTTGTCAGTGAGATACCGCCAGCACGCATGGAGCACGTTCCGGTTTTGATTTACTGATATCTATAATCAGCCCTTGCGGGGTGTTCTTCCAGTTCAATGACTCGCCGGTCTCAAGGAGCTTTATATCTTTTATTTTCTGAATACTGTAAGGTGACTGCAGGCCGAGGCTCTTTATATTTACGGAGTCCCTTTCGGGATATTGTAACAGGACAGCATAAAGAGTATCACGTTTTGTGGTGAAGCGGATATCATCACTGGTAAACTCCCGCTTCTTAGAGTCGGTGAAACCCCCTTCTTCGGTTTCGGTGGGTCCTTCGCCGTGGATCTTCCAGGGGCGGGTACCGTAAATACCTTCTCCGTTTACCATTAACCATTCCCCTATTTCCCGGAGAATTGTTTTTTCCGCTTCGGGAATCGTTCCGTCCGGTTTCGGCCCGATGTTTAAAAGAAGAGCACCGTTTTTGCTGACTATATCGGCCAGAGCGCAGATAATCTCTTCAGAAGATTTATAATCCTGCTCGGAAACGTAACCCCAGGAGCTTCTTGAGATTGATGTGTCGCTTTGCCAGTAAAGTCCCCGCTTTCCCGATAGCTGCCCCCGTTCAATATCGAAAACCGCTGTTCCCACCGGATACGCATCCTTTTTATAATTGATGACGCCGGATTTAGACTGCCGCGCCATGACGTTATAATAATAGGCTGCGAATTTCTTAAGGTACGGTTTAAAGGCAAGATTCATTATCCACCAGTCAAACCAAAGGAGGTCGGGATGATATAGATCCGCCAATTCACAGTTTCGCGCAAGCCAGTCTTCAAGAAAGTCTCTGTCCGGCATACTGTCGGTGTAGTTTTCCACCGGTTTAGGTTCAGCAGGTCCGTACAAATCGGGATAATCCGGAACATCCGAATCAAATTCTCTCCCGCCGTCAAAAAACCACCAATGTTCCGCCCGGTGATTTGAAACACCGAAGGCCATATCTTTCTGCCGTACTGCGTGAGCGAGTTCACCAATTATGTCCCGTTTCGGACCCATTTCAAAGGCGTTCCATTTGGAAAGGGAGCTTTTGTACATTTGGAAACCGTCATGGTGTTCCGCGACGGGAACAACGAACTTAGCTCCGGCTTGTTTAAAAAGATCCGCCCAGGAATCAGGTTCATATCTTTCTGCTTTAAAAAGGGGTATAAAATCCTTATAACCGAACTTCTTATGGGGACCGTAGGTCTTTACATGATGTTCGAACTCCTTCATGCTCTGCTGATACATTTTCCGGGCGTACCATTCACTGCTGAATGCGGGTACGGAATAAACACCCCAGTGAATAAAGATTCCGAATTTGGCATCTTCATACCATTCAGGAATCGTATAGTCCTCTAAAGAATCCCAGGAGGCGCTGAAAGGACCCCCGCTGATTGTGTGTCTTATTTTTTTCTCGTTCATATTTTAAGTAGAATACCAAACATTGCCGATGATATCTACTCTATGGTACCATAGTAACTTGATGATCATTCTAAACAATAAGGATTTTACTTTGAAGTTTCCGTTTGATAACAAAAATAAAATAAAATTTACCGGTGAATAAATCTTTAGAAAAGTCAGGGAGCTCTACGGTGTAGAACTTGTGAACGGTATGACCACTCCCCTTGACCAGGAAAGTTTCTGCAGTAAGCAGGAGTACCCGATCGACTCCTTTAGGAACATATACCGGGCGTGGGAAATAACCCGCGAAGGGGGAAAGTATTTTAGATGGCTGTCGGACCCCGTGCCGCAGGAGGTAAGCTCCCCCTTTGTATTATTTGTATTTGCCATGGGTACCGGATACGGAGAAGCTTATCCCGAACCTTCTGGATTCTTCAGTTTCTACGTAAACAATGAACATGCCATAGATTTCATAGAGACAAAATATTCTCAAAAATGGGAGCAGGGATCATTCGGTTTCTATTACGATGTGATGAGATGTCAGACCGCTCCGGAAGGACTGGGACTGACTCTTGATCCCTATATCCGGAAAAGCAGAATGGCAAGTTTCGGCGTTGGTATCCTCAAGGTTCCGATGGATAAGGTGATTCCCGGAAAGCCGGTACAGTTTGAGGTGAGGGCTTCTGAGTATTTTCCGTCCGGCACATGGGTGCGTATCGATCAGGTTAAGGAAGGGCGGGGCGCGGGCGCAGGACCTGTGTGTCTCTTCTGGGAACGGGGATTACAGAAACTCCTGTCTCGGCAGGAGCCTCCTAAAATCGGAGATAAGAACGTCTATTTCGGAGACATACATGCCCACAGTTTCTGCGGATCCGATAGCCCTTGTGATACTTACCGAATGAATGGCGAAAAGAAGGACTGTGTCCATTGTACTCTCAGGATGGGAGAATGGAACGGATGCGGCTATGGAACCATCAGAAACAACTATGTTTACGCCCGGGATATAGCGGGTTTGGATTTCTTTTGTCTTTCTGAGCACGGTTTTCAGATGAGTGATGAAGACTGGAAAAGACACATAGAGGCGGCAAATCACTTTAATAGCGATGAGGAGTTTGCTGTATTAAACGGATACGAGTTTACTACGAGACCTTACGGGCACAGAAATGTCTATTCTAAGGATGATACTCCTCCGCCCCTCTTAAGGGAACGCCCGTTTGTAGGGGAGGGAAAGAAGGATTTCCACTTTTCTACGCCGGAAATGATGTGGGAATATTTAGAAGATATCTGTGATGACTTTATTACGGTTCCTCATCATCCTGCCTCAGCGGATCATCCTTTCTGCTGGGACCGGTTCAACCCGGAGCGTGACCGGCTCGTGGAAGTATTTTCCGGATGGGGTAACTCAGAATCCGGCGAAGGACCTTTGAAGGGGCACGGGTCGAACAAGTATGATCATCTAACGGCAAATCAGGCATTAAAGCGGGGATATAAATTTGCCTTTGTATCGGGTTCTGATTCCCACGACGGCTGTCCCGGGAATGCCCAGGGGACTTCGCTTTTTACCTGGGCGAACAAGTTTTCGGAGGCGGGAAGCGGCAGAACCGTTGTTCTCTGCGACAGGCTGACGAGAGAGGATGTATTTCTTGCCCTTAAGAACAGGAAATGCTATGCCACCAGCGGTGCCGAAATATTAACAGATTTCAGGATAAACGATGGGTCAATGGGGGATGAGATAGAGTCCTCCGGGGAAAGGAACATTAAACTGCATATCCGTGCCCCGGGAAAAGTGCGGAAGGTACATCTTAAAAAAAATGGAAACCTTTTCCATCGGGTATTTTGTGATCAAAAGGAGGAGTCCATCCGGTTATGTGACGCTGTTCCGGAACGGGAAACAGGCTTCTACCATGCTGTGATATATCTTGAAGATAGAGAGATGGCCTGGATCTCCCCGATATGGGTTAAACAAGTGAGGGAGGATTAACGGAATATGGGACTGGTAATTGCATCCGACCCGGGTGCGCATTGCACCCTGAGCAGACATTTCCGATTTGATTTGGAGTGGAAACCTGAGAAAGATTATCCTGCCGGGAGTAAATTTGAGTTCCGGGGCGACCGCGGAAGAAGTTTTAATAAGTGGAAATACGTCAGAATGAATACCGAATGTGCCGATGTACTATTTCGGTGGAAGTTGTATCCCACGGTAACGGAGAGAAAACAGAATAGAGATTTGGTATTATTCCGGGCTGTTTTGCCGTACGGTACGAAAAAAGATGTCCCCTGCCGGATCTCCCTTACCGTTATACCTCCCGTCTGGAGTGAATTAGATCTCCAGTTGTCGGTCTGGACAGCGGATATCGTCACTATACCGCCTGGAAGTGAAGAAGGTCCCGAATACATCCGGGAACCGGGTTCCCAATGCAATCTGCAGGTTTTGCCCGGACCCGTGGAAAGGCTGTCTATCTATTCAAAAGGAAAACCGGGGAGTGACGGCAAGGTCAGAACAGCTGTTGTACCGGAGGATAGGGTCGGTAATCCCGGGATGTTTAGTAATAGTATAAATGCCGAGTTCGAATGGAATGGTGAGGGCTTTCATAAGGAAATAAAGGAACCTGAAATTATATATCTGGAGAAAAGCAGTAAAATCGAACGGCTTAAAATGAAGACGGACCCGTCAGAACCATAGTCGAAGCGGTGTTTACGTATAATGATTCTTTTCTGTGCCAGCGGTATAAACTGCCGAAACGAGGAAGTGAAATTGAAGTTGAACTCTTCCTCTACTGGAATGAGAAACGTAAGATGCTTAAACTCTCGGTTCCCACTCCTTTTAAAGAGGACGGGTATTTGGGACAAATCGCCTGCGGCCGTGAGATGCTTCGGAATGACGGAACGGAAAGCCTCCGAAACCAATCCTGCTACTTGAAGATGATACGGTTATAATTACCGCCTTTAAAAAGTCGGAAGATTCTTCTGATTTCATCATCCGATTATTTGAACCTACCGGCAGAGCCGGAGAGACAACGTTGGTGCTTCCTTCTTTAAATATAAGGGAGAAGATTAAACTGACGGGTTTCGAAATAAAAACACTTCGACTTACTATTGCCGCGCGAACATTGACGGAAGTCGATCTTTTGGAAAAACCGGTTACACCGGACTTTAAATAATCATTCTCATAGGTTACATTCTATCCATGGCTATGGAAAAACAGCGAAGTCTCTTTGACCAACCATCGGCACCAGCCAATCACATCCGGCCCATGAAAGAACCCTTTGGCCGCCTGGATACAGCTTCAACGGAACGGGAGCGCTTTGCGGAATGCTGCAGACTGGAACCCGGGGATATTTGGGAAGATCCCGAAAAGGGACACCGGGTAGGACTTCTCGACGCGGCCCGGGAAGAACATATCAGGATGCTCACCGACGGGGTACGTATTGGCCTTGTTATAAATGATCCTCCCTACAACATCAACTTATCCAAAAAAAAATCGCACTTTTTGGGCAGAAAAACGATAGAGGAATACCTTTCCTTCTCTAGGGAATGGGTTCGGAACACCCTCCGGGTACTCGAAGTCGATGCACATCTGTACGTATGGCTTGGCGCTGATGTAAGAAACAACTTCCAGCCCCTTCCCGATTTTATGCTCATGATGCGGGACTACCCTGAGCTTTCTCCCCGGAACTATATCACCCTGAGAAATCAGCGGGGTTACGGAACTCCTAAAAACTGGATGTGGGTCCGGCAGGAACTTCTCCATTATACCTGCGGATATCCCGAGTTCCGGGTGATCTATACGGATATTCCGAAAATTCTCAAAGGCTATTATAAAGAGGTCAGCGGTTCCCGGACGGAGAATATCCAGCGGAGTAAGTCCGATACTATCCGTCCGGGAAATGTCTGGGTCGATGTTCAGCAGGTTTTTTACCGGATGGAGGAAAACGTTCCCGGAGCATATGCTCAGAAGCCGCTTGAAGCTATCAAGCGCGTTGTGGAAACAAGCAGCTGTCCGGAAGGCAGCGTTTTGGATCTTTTCTCCCATTCCGGCACCACATTGATAGCCGGTGATATTACCGGCCGCCGGGTGTTCACCATGGACATCGATCCGGTATTTGCGGAACTCTCCATCCGGCGCCTGGAGCATTACAGGAAGAGTGGAAAAACCGGTTGGCAATGTGAAAATCCCTTTCCGGAGGTTAGGATATGAAACGGCCGAATGTTTTAATACTATACACAGATCAGCAGAGATGGGACACCATACGGGCAGCCGGCAACACCCGGATTCACACTCCCAATCTGGATAGGCTGGCGGAACGGGGAGCTCTTTTTGAAAACGCCTTCGTAAACTGTCCTGTTTGTATGCCCAGCCGGATGAGTATGCTGAGCGGAAGATACCCCGCATCGTTGCGTATCGCGGTGAACGGAATTGAAATGCCGGAGAATGTTCCCTGTGTACATAACGTTCTCAAGTCCTACGATTATCATACCGCAAATATCGGCAAACTGCACTTTAAGAATCATGCAAGCATGTTCCGGGACCATCGCGAACCCCACCCACGATACGGATTCGATACCCTCATTCTCTCGGATGAACCGGGCTGCTATGATGATGCCTACATCAAGTGGGTTTCTGAAAAGGAACCGGATGCTGTTCCCTCCTGCAGGATAAACACTCCGCCTGCATGGACCGGAGAACCGGTTAAGGTGCATCCCCGGAAAGCTGTCTCTCCCTACATCTTTCAAGGATCGGAGCACCTTACACATACCTCCTTTGTCGCCCGGGAGACGATAGAGTACATCAGCCGGCATAAAGCGGATCAGTTTTTCTGTGTTGCCGGATTTTATGCCCCCCATGCGCCTATCAATCCTCCGGAACGTTTTACGGATATGTATAAATTGGATGATATGCCGTTACCCAACAGGAATGAAGGGGAAAATGTCGGGAATACTTCGGAAGAAGAATGGAGGAAGATTAAAGCCTACTACTATGCGTTGATCTCCCATATTGATGAAGAGGTTGGAAAGATTCTGCACACGCTCCATGATTTGGACCTTGAAGAAGACACCATCGTGATATTTACGAGTGATCACGGTGAACACCTTGGCGATCACGGCCTTATTGGTAAAAGCCAAGCCTACGACTCCAGTTCCCATGTCCCCTTTCTGGTATCCTATCCCCGTAAGATTAAACCGGGGCAGAGACAGAAAGAAGTGGTGGAGGCCGTGGACATCGTTCCGTCGATTCTCGACTGGTGCGGTGTGCAAGTTCCGCCTTTTATGCAGGGCAGCAGTTTAAGACCCCTCCTGGAACCGGGACGGAATGGATACCGGAAACGGTCAAGTGCTTTTATTGAGCACCGGAAGCCCTTTATGGAGGCCTATAAAGCGGTGAGGACCGATGAATACCTGTATGTTATTCATGATGATGGAGAAGAGGAGCTTTATGATTTATCCCTGGATCCCCATCAGCTTACCGACATTGCAGGCAAGCCGGAGACACAGAACGTCCTCGCGGATATGCGGAAGGAATTGATGGACCGATGGTTCGAGGTAGAGGGACAGTACCCGAAGAGAACGGGATACTATTAAAAGCGGGATCATCCTACGCTATAGCTCTGAAAAATGAGGAGCAGGAGAGAGACGGTTACGATACTTAAGATGGTGGACCAGAACACCGATTTGGAGGCAATTTCGGCCTGTTTTCCACCATATCTGCTCGCTATAATGAACACGTTTACCCCCACCGGAAGAGCCGCGGCGGTAATAAGGACCGCTGATGCAGTAGCTGAAAAGCTAAACAGCGGCAGAATCGCCGCCGCCAAAGCCGGAGATACAAAAAGCCGTAAAGCGGTAACGGTACCCACCGGAATGATGTCCCCTTTCATCTTGGCGCGGGAAAGCTGGACACCCAAGGTAAGGAGAGCAATTGGAATCAGTCCGTCCGCAAGGTACCGGAGGGGCTGATAGATTTCTGTTATTAATGTAATGTTCAGTCCACGCAGAATCAGGGCAATCACAATTGCATATATTACCGGGATCTTCAGCAAACCGATTAATATTTTATTGATTTTCTTGTGTCGACCTTCCATTAGTATGATGCCGAAAGAAAAACTCAGCAGGTTCAAAACCATGAGGGTCACGGCGATTGTATCCAGCTGGGGTTCACCGAACGCGAACACAATCAGGGGGAACCCGTAATTACCGGCGTTGTAGAACATGGATCCCAGGGTAAGAACAGACCGCCGTTCCCGAAAGCAGGGAAAGGAGAAGAGGGTGAAAGAAATCACGAAGAGCAGCAATAGATGAAAAAAATTGAATGCGCCGATCATTCCGATTTCACCAATAGTAAGATCCGCATCCAGGATTTTTATAAAGATAAGTGCAGGGACGAAGATATAAAAGTTCAGTTTTGATAATGTTTCCTGATGGGGTTTGAAGAGCTTATCAAAGAGTATGCCTATACCGACGATAGCGGCAATCGGCAGGATGACCGAGAAGAGGATGTGAAAAAACATCACCCTTCCCCGCTGGTTATCTCTTCTAGTCTGTTAAAAAAAGACTTTTTCCGTTCTGTATTTATTCCCCAATTTACCGGAACTGTTTGATAGCCCGAAAGATCTTTTAACGAGTTCTCCCTCGGTTTTTCATACCAGAGCACGTCTTTATCTCCCCGGTACCCGGAACCGTATCCCTGAGCGTAAAAGCCCCAGGATGCATATCCCTCTACGGCTGCTTCAAGGTTTGCCGGGCTGGTGCTGTCCTCGTTTATAATCAACGGCCGGGGCCGATTCTGGAACCCCGGGGTATTCCGATATCTTTCCAGTTTTTTCTTAAGTTCTTCGGGACCGCAGCCGTTTCCATGGGGAAAACTGATGTCCTCCGCGCAGAGCCATGCTTCGGTGGGGAGGCGTGTTTGTCCTCCCGGAGTGCTTACTCCGCACAAAAGCCTCCGACCCCTGCGGGTTACTCCTTTAACATGCTCGATCAAGCTGTGTACATTACGCGGAGTAACATAGGAACAGTCCCAGAAGTCCGCGCACTCATTTACGATATCTACTATTATATTTGTAAAACCTGATTGAAGCAGCCGTTCAGAAGCCCCTTGGCAAGCCCGGTATACGGCTTCCTTACTCTTCATCCTCTTCGTAAGGGCCAGGTAGAGGTAGTTCACGATAACAACCATGCCCAGTTCATCGGCTTTTTTAAGTATCTGTTCCAAACGGTCAAAGTATGGGATAACCAAATCCCCCTCCGGTGAAAAAGCTGAGTTCCAGTATCTTTTGTAGGTTTCGGGATTATATATCGAACCGCCGCCCTGCAGCCCAACTGTGACAGCAAGAAGACCGTGCTTCCGGTATTCCGGAAGGGCTTGGATAAATTCATTGGTATTCCGATCCGGATCCCATGTTCCAGTATCGGGATATACCCAATGATGCCGGGTATCTTCTGTGGTGTCATCGAATGTTGCCTGCGCCATCCGGGAATTGAAAAGGAGTCCTTCGATGGAACTGCCTTTGTATGTTTTCCCCTTGTAGGTGGGCCTGCCGTTAATAAATATTTTGCTGCCCTCTACTGTCACTTCTGTATTCATATTACAGGAAGCATATCGGAATAGCTGATATTGTCAAGGTTTAGATGTTCCCTTGCGCTTCCTTCATTCATCCGTAATACTAATAGCTAGTTTAAAAAAATAAGGAGAACCCTATGAGGGCAAAAACCGTAATCTTCCTAATCCTTTTAAGCTTTTCTATAACTGCACTTTTCTGTGAAGAACCGCAGGTCCTCCGGATCCTTGTTGACGGGAAATGGGGCGCCATTAATTCCGATGGGGATATCATTCTTGACCCTAAATATGATTATCTTTATCCGTTCCATAGCGGAGCTTCAGTTCTCTATAATGGAGACTACTTTGAGGCAAAAAGGGCATACATCGATAAAAACGGGAATGTAGCTATAGAACATCTGGGAGCCTATTAATTGATATGAAGCAGCCGAATTTTCTTATCATTGTCGCAGATGACATGGGTTTTTCTGATGCCGGATGCTACGGTTCAGAAATTTCTACTCCGAACCTGGATGCTTTAGCGTATAACGGGGTGCGGTTTACCCAGCATTACTCCACGGGAAGGTGCTGGCCTTCCCGGGCCTGCATCCTTACCGGGAACTACTATCAGCAGCTCCCACAGGTAACAGAAGACGGTGTGCTTCCCGATTGGGGAAGACCCGTTCCTCACTACCTCAAGCCCTTAGGTTACCGTACCTACCACAGCGGTAAATGGCATGTAAATCAGTTTCCGTTACCCGTTTCCCACGGCGGTTTCGACCGCTCCTACTACATACGGGATTACGACCGCAACTTTGCGGTCAAAGACCATAGCCTGGATGATAAGCCTCTTCCACCGGCTGAAAAAGAAAGCGGTTATTATTCTTCGAAGGCAGTGGCCGATTATGCTCTTACCTTTTTAATGGAGCACCGGCAGATCCAATCGGATAATCCCTTCTTCCTCTACATGGCCTTTATAGCGCCGCACTTCCCCCTCCATGCTCCCAAGGAGGACATCGATTTTTACCGGGGCAAGTATGACAAAGGTTGGGATGAAATCCGCGCCGAGCGTATGGACCGGCTCAGAAAATTGGGTATTTTAGACTGCGAATTATCCCCCAGGCAGCCTAACACAAAACCTTCGTGGAACTTCTCTCCTGAGGAACTTAAGGAACAAATAGGCGGCGGAGAAGCACCCCGGGCCGTTAGCTGGCGGACCCTCACCCCGGAACAAAAAGAGTTCCAAGCAAAGAAGATGGAGATCCACGCCGCTATGATTCACCGGCTGGACCGGGAGACCGGACGGGTGCTTGATTATATAAAAGAGATGGGTGAATGGGGAAATACTGTCATTCTTTTTGCTTCCGACAACGGCGCCAGCGCGGAACAGATCATTCGGGGAGACGGCCACGATAAAAAAGCTGAACCCGGAACCGAGGAATCCTATCTGTGCCTGGGACCCGGTTGGTCCACGGCGGCTAACACCCCCTTCCGTTATCATAAATCGTGGGTCCATGAAGGTGGTGTTGCATCACCTCTCATCGTGCATTGGCCGGAGGGAATCAAGTCCCGGGGAGGGTTCCGGAGTACACCGAGTCATTTTGTGGACATTGTTCCCACCATGTTGGATTTAGCGGGGCATAAAGATACTTCTCCCTTTGCCGGAATCAGTCTTACCGCTGCCTTTAACACCGACCGCACCGTAGACCGGGACTGCATCTTTTTTCATCATATCGGTCATAAAGCCATCCGGATGGGAAGGTGGAAGCTGGTGGCGGTACATCACGGAAAGTGGGAACTCTACGACATGGAAACGGACCGGTCGGAATTGCATAACTTGGCATCAGAGCAGCCGGAGCGGGTAAAAAAAATGGCCGGAAAATGGAAAGAACTCAGCCGAACCTTTATTTCTCAGGCCGGGGAGGAGCGGGGATAAAGGTATGGATAGGAAAAAAGGGTTTCGCATCGCCGCACTCATTGCCGCGGTGCTTTTTACCGCTGCCGCATCCGTGTTTGCGGGGGGAAGGGGTGAAAAATCCGAACCTGAAAAAGAACAGGATAACGTACCTGATCGGACATTGACCTTTTTTCCCTTTTTAAATGATGAGGAATTTCACCTTATAGAAGAATATTCCCGTTTTTTTGAAGAGGTTAGCGGGATAAATATGGATCTCGAAGAAATCCCCGCAAAAACGATCGAAGAATACACCAAAATTATAAATGTGAAAAGTGCAGCCGGTGAAACATTTGATCTTTTCAGCGTTCCCGCATCATGGAATCCCGGTAATCCGCTGTTTGAGTGGGCCGAACCGCTACCGGAAGATTTGCCCCGCACCCTTCGGCATCCCCATCTATCCGTTTCCCATGATGCAGAGGAGGTTCCCCGGGCTTTGCATCCTTGGCTGTATTTTTCCGCTTTTCTCGTGACGGAAGATTTATACCGGTTTTTAGTCAGCCGCGGCGATATATCACCGGGAGACAATAGTATAGAGATGTCTGCCCTGTTATCCGCAGCGGAATACTACGCTGCAAAATCCCGGCGACCCGTTTCTCCCGGGACTGCCGTTGATATGTTTGCTCAATTTGAGCTTTCTGTGTCATCCGAGATACTGTATAACGATCATACCTTTTTCGAACGAGTATCCTTTGGTGAGGAACCGCTGGCGAATAATAAGATGTTTCGGGCCTTACAGTATTTTGCCCGTTCCGCTTCCAATGTAATAAAAAGGGGACAGGATTTTAGAGATAACAGCGGCGGATTACGCAAGCTCAATCAAAACCTAATTGCATTTTCCGGAATCAGTACAGCCTTTAACGGATTATCTCTGAACGATATGCAGGGTGTCCGGCTGTTGATGGCTGAAAAGGAAGGGAGATCAATTTTGCCGGTTCATCGAGGTCCGGGTATAGCTGTTTCCGCTAATTCAGATAACGCGGGGGATGCTTTCTGGTATATCGCAGAACTGATTCAGCCGGAAATCCAAATGGGAATGGCAGAAAAGCACCGCGGATTTCTGCCGGCGGCGGAAACGCCTGCTCCCACATTGTTGGACCAAGCCGATAATGTATTTTTGTCCCTCTATCAGTACCCTATGATTGGCGAGTTGAATCTTTGGGATGTAATGACAAAGCTTTGGCGTGCTGCAAACTCTCCAAAAGAAGCCATGGTCATTTTAGACAAACGGGCTCAGCAGCTTTTCGGCACACCCCGGGGGAAATTTGATCCAGATTTAAGCACCGTACCAGTTTTAAAAGATGATAGAATCACGGAAGAAGAGAAAACTGTTGCCCCTTCCGACAATGAAGGACCTGTTATTGAAATAATCGCCCCCCAAGCTGTAAGCAGGGGACTGGAGGTTGTTACTAAGGAAAAAACCTTGACCCTCTACGGAAGGGTTACCGATGACTCGGGAATTTTCGAGGTGTTGGTCAACGGCAGTGCGGCTTCAGTTTCGGAGAGCGGGGAATTCTCAAAGGAATTGCGTCTTGTCTACGGTGATAATTCCATTAGTGTTAAAGCGGAGGATGTGCTGGGAAACATAACGGATAAGAGCTACAGCATAGAGCGGGCAGCGGCTGAAGTAGAGGTACCGGAAGATCAGTTGATTAGTGAAGTAGAAAAACCGTTTATCATCGGTAATTACTACGCATTAATTGTTGGTGTGGAGGATTATATCGATACTTCTATAAACGACCTTGAATATGCCTATAATGATGCTGAGAGTGTGTACAGCACCTTAAGCGCCAACTACACCTTTGAACCATCCCATATGATTCTTTTGGAAAACCCAACCCGCCGGGAACTCATTCAAGCTTTTACGGGTTTACGGGAAACCGTGACTAAGGAGGACAATCTTTTGGTCTATTATGCCGGTCACGGATACTGGGACGAAGCTATGGGCCAGGGATACTGGCTTCTCCGGGATGCAAAAAAGGAGGATCCCACCGATTGGATTTCCAACAGTACTGTTTCGGACTATCTCCGGGCTATCCCTTCCAAGCATACACTCCTTATTTCCGACGCATGTTTCTTCGGCGGAATATTCAAAACAAGATCGGCTTTCAGCGAACTAGATGAATCGGTAAAACAGATATACAAGCTGCCAAGCAGGAAGGCCATTACTTCCGGAGCCCTCAACACCGTACCGGATAAAAGTGTCTTTACCGAACACCTGGTAAAAGCCCTGGGGCGGAACAGCAAAAAATACCTGGATGCACAGGGCCTTTTCATGGAATTCCGGGATGCTGTCATCGATAACAGTCCAATGGAACAGACTCCCCTATACGGGGTTATCAGTCAAACCGGAGACGAGGGAGGTGATTTTATTTTTCAGCTTGCGGAAAGCAGTTCAGAAAATTCGGAATAGCTTTCTTGGAAAAATAAAATGATTACTATGATTAAAAAGTTTCATCCCGAGTTATTTCAAGGGAATAAAAAGAAACACAGGTATTTTGAGGGATGGTATTTTAAACACGTATCCGCAGATAAAGACAATGTCTACGCGTTTATTCCCGGTATCTCCCTATCTGAAGATTCCCATGCCTTTATCCAGGTAATGGATGGTATATCCGGAAGGTCCCAATATTTGCGGTACCCCCTCTCTTCCTTTTATGCCGACACCAAACCGTTTAAATTGCAGGTCGGCGATTCCGAGTTTTCCCTTGATGGAGCTAGTATCAATATTCACGATGAAAAAATCGATGCCCACGGCCGTATCGAATATCAACACATGATGCGTCTTCCGAGAACAATATTCCGTCCCGGAATAATGGGACCCTATACCTTTGTACCATTTATGGAATGCAAGCACGGTGTGGTATCGGTAAACCATCAGCTTTCAGGAAGCATCTCGATAGATGGAAAAAAAATCGATTTTTCCAGCGGGAAGGGGTATATCGAAAAGGACTGGGGAACGAGTTTTCCGGAAACGTGGATATGGCTTCAGTCAAACCATTTTGCAGAAACCGATGCGTCGTTCATGCTGTCCATTGCAAAGATTCCCTGGCTGGGAAGGTTTTTTATGGGTTTTTTGGGTTTTTTCCATCTGAACGCACAAACACATCTTCTTGCCACCTACAATGGTTCCAGTGTTAGAAAATTAAAACAACTTGGTCCGGGGGAGTTTACCGTACTCATTGAGTCACCCTCCGGCACATTGGAAGTTCAGGGCGCTCAGCTGATTCAGTCCGATCTAAAGGCTCCCGTTTCGGGAAACATGAACCGGCTCATTAAAGAAAGCAGCGATGCGGCAATGACGCTGAAGTTCACCGGCAGCAGCGGTGATGAGTTATTTTCCGGCCGGGGAGAACGGGCGGGGTTGGAAATTATCGATACTATTTTCGACTATTTTAAGTGATGCTTACTAATGCTAAAATTCTTTTTCTAAGAAACTTTTGAAGCAGACAGAAAAAAA
>CAZUAE010000032.1:0-5015 GCA_964618265.1 uncultured Spirochaetales bacterium
GCAGGTGGCGTTTCTTGACAAGAAGTCAATAAATGCAAAAATCAATTATACACGTATGATGCAAGACCGATTTGACAGCGCCTTAGGGAGAGGTATCTATTCTAAACGTATGGGGACAGTGGAACCGGTATTTGGACATATTACCGCAACGAAAGGGTTAGACCGCTTTACGTTACGAAGCAGGAAGAAAGTGAATAATCAGTGGCTGATGTACTGTATAATGCATAATATAGGTAAAATCCAGAGATATGGGAAAACGCGGAAAGGATTAAATGAATAATTTCCGGGAGAAAATAGTGATAGTGATTAAAGGAAACAGAAGTATAATGAAATAATAGTTGTTAGAAAGATGGGTTGCGGATTTGGGATTTTTCTACAGCCTCGTTATATCGCCTAACACATGCATAAAAAAGTGCTTGACAATGCATATATAATTACATAAAATGAATCGGGAGGTTTTAATGAGAACCACTCTAGATTTACCAAAAGAACTTATTGATGAAGCTATGGATATTACCCAGGCTAAAACAAAAACTGAATTAATAAAAATTGCTCTAGAAAATATTATTAAACAGAATAAAATGAATTTATTATTAAAATATCATGGAAAAATAGATTTAAAAATAAACTTAGATAATCTTAGAAAAAGATGAGCAAAGTATTAGTCGATTCTTCTTGCTGGATAGAATATTTTAAGTCCTCAGAACGCCTGAATATTTTAGAAGAATTAATTGAAACAAACCTAATCTGTATTAATAATCTTATTTTAACTGAATTGATACCATATTTAGAAATAAAAGGTTTCACTGAGGTTATAGACTCTTTGAAATCAATAGAAAATATTCCACTAGTAATTAATTGGAATATTATTATACAAATGCAAACTGCTAACCTAAAAAATGGGATTAATAAAGTTGGGATTCCAGATCTCATAATATTACAAAATATTATTGATAATGATCTTATTTTGTTTTCTTTAGATAAGCACTTTCTATTAATGAATGAACTATTTGAGTTTAAAATATACGAATATAATAAAGAGTCGACATAACAAATCTTTTACACTTGACGCCGGGTAAGTACCCGCTGACCAGACAGCCCGGTTTAAAACGTCGGGTTTTACCGGAACACGTGCCACAGACATCTTTTCTCTTCCCTAATAACATCTTATACTTATAAGTATATCGGATCTTCTAGGAATCAGCAATCAGATGCTTCCTTTCATTTTCTCCTCACACCACCACCATAAGTAACATTCCATATTCTGTATCTCATCAGCTGAAGTTTCGGTATTTGTTTTCGGCCATTTTAGGGGAGTTCCGGGTTTTATTTCAAAACCTTTTATTTATAGAAGAAAAATGTGTACGCTGCGGTTTGTGCATAAAGGTAAGCATATGGTGCTACTGTTGTCAGGAGATGTGTCCCGAAAGCGCTATTGAGACCGCCCGTTTCCGGCGGCGCTGACGGCAGGGGACAAGAAACAAACAACCTGGAGCTGTTCCGGGACACCCGCTCTGTACCATTACGCCCCGCCGGCCCCCCCCAACTCCTCGGCTAAATTCGCCCGCAATTTACCGATAACCCGCAAAACCGATTCCCCTTTTTGTACCGAATCTTCAGCGTCTTCGGTATCTATCATTTCAAAATCGCCGTAGTCCACATCGGTCCGGCGGGAAAGGAGCAGTTTGAAGTCTTTTGCCACCTGCACCGGAAGCAAACCCGGCTTTATAAAACGGAGGCTTAAAGTAGTAACCGCCCCGGTATGAGATTCCGGATTGACCCCCTGCAGAATGAGCAGAGACCGGACAGAACTCAGCGCGGAGAAGTACGCCCGGTTTACTGCTGTCTTTAATCTGCCCTCGTTCAAATTCGCTTTTGCGTCGTTTAAAAACTCCTCCGCCTTCTCGAAGCGGAGAGAGCTCAAGTTGATTTTATCTTCTGGTGTCAATTTCACAACGGTACCCCTTCTCTTTCTATATTGGTATAAAACGGGGTGCGGTACCGTTTTTCCCACGGCATGGTCCGTTCCGTCTTTATAACTGGGTCAAATTGCACACCGGCGCTTAAGCAATCATCGCTGAATATATCGATTATTGTGCTCTGGAGTTCCGTACTTTTCTCCTTGATTACAACGAGAACGTCAAAATCGGAGTCATCGGCATTGTCTCCTCTAACGACGGACCCGAAAGCGGTCGCCGATAAAATCTGATCAGGGAATTGTTCTTTTAACGCGGAGGTTATTCTTTCCAGAGCCTGTTTTTCAAAAGTAAACATTTATTTATCCGGATATCATAATAAGACTTTTATATAAAAAATAAAAGTATATTGAGTGGAGTGACCATCAGCCATAAAACCAATATCCAGTAAGATTGTAAATCAGATCGGTCAGTATCCTTACCCCTAATTTACTGAATGTTTCAATATTTACCGGCAGCTGACAGGTTCAGCTGCCGGATACATCGCGTTTTAATACTACTGCCACTACTTCCAGATAATCTTATCGCTATTCTGTATATTCTGACTTAAAACATATTCCTTGTTGGAGGAGCTTATTTTCGCGCCCGCGAAATCAGCCTGACGGAGCTTGGCACCGGTCAAATCAGCCGTGCCGAAATCTATATTTGTAAGGTCCATCCATTCCATGTTAGCATCTTTGAACCGGGTTCCGTCGAGAGTTGCATCCAAAAATAAGACATCCCGAAGGTAAGCTCCGCGGAAATCAGCATCTGTTAAATCGGCACCTTCAAAATCGGATTTTTCCAGATTCGCTTTTTTAAACTTTGCATCAACCAATTCAGCATCAACAAATTTTGCCCGTGTTACTACTGCTTCGGAGAAGTCTGCTTCGTTGAGTTCAGCGTCAGAAAAATCGGCCTGGGTTGCGTTGGCTTCACTAAAATCGGCTTCATTCAGGTTTGCGCGGTCGAATTGTGCCCCGAACATCTGAGATCCTTCAAAAATAGCGCCTTCTAAATTTGAGCGTCTGAAATTGGCATACTTAAGGTTTGCCATAAAAAACTCACACTCATTTAAATCGAGTTTTCTTAAATCTGCGTTTTCTAAATTGATTTTTTCCATATTTGCCGTCTTAAGATTCTTGACATCTTCGAATACAGCGCTTTTAAAATATGCTTCCCGTAAATCCGCGTCATCAAAATTAGCCTCGCTGAATCGGGCTTCGTTAGCCACACAATTTCTCAAATCAGCGCCCGTGAAATTTGCCTCAGAAAAATCACCCAAGATAAAACGCGCTTCCTGCATGTTCGCGTCGGAAAAATCTATACCCACGCCGATTACCCTGTTTAGGAGAGCATGTCTCATATAGGCTCCCGTAAAAACTGCTCCGGAATAGTTTCCATCCTGCATTTTGGTCATTTCCAGATATGCTCCTTGAAAATTTGTATTTTTCCCTTCGGCATACTGCATATCCACTTCCTGTAAATTTGCTTCACTTAAATCGGCATTATCAAAAATTGCGTCCACCAACCAGTAGTTGCGAATATCTCTTCCGGAAAAATCTGCTCCGGAAAAATCCGCCTTGGTACCCATATGATCATGACGAGATTGATACCATGTGTTAAACTTTTCATGCCCCATCTCAAACCGGTCCATAAAATCCTGATCAAATCCGTGGGCTGACACTGCAATCAATGATAAAATTAATGTTGCATGTAAGATTCGTTTTTTGTGCATTTTCTTTCCTTTAATAGATTTTTGAACAAATCAAAGCCTAATTGATAGCTTAACGCATGTCAAGAAAAAAGGATAAATAGGAAAAAAAAGGCCATTCGTCTTAGAACAACTAATTATGATCTAGAAAATATAAAGCAAAAAGCCGAATACTTGAAGTTAAATCGATGTTACAACATAGTTGCAGTGACCAAGCCGAGTGTACCTCACCAGTCACGGCCGTTCCATATGGCATTGGCAAGATGATGAGAATCATAATCGAGCCCGTATTTCCGGAAGTAGGCACAAAGATTATCGATGTCCCGGGCAAGGAGATGATAAGCATTCGAATTACTGTACGGATCAACCGATTGCGGGAAATCGATTATTCGGAATTGCCCGGATAAATACAGGATATTAAACGGAGACAAATCCGCGTGCACTCGACTTACCGACAGGAATATTTCTATATTCCGCATCAGTTTTCGGAATAACGTGTCCGCTTCTTCTTTTCCCAGATGAACACGGTTGAGCATCGATGCCGGTTCTTGATCGGTCCCAAAGTATTCCATTATTATAGCATTTTCGGTCATGTTGTAGGGCACGGGAACATCCGCGCCGGCATTCGACAAGATTCGCATTGTTTCATATTCGGCGGAAATCCAGCTTCCGAATTGTACCTGTTTGCCTGCTTTGCTCTTGTTGGCATAGGCCCGCCTTAACCGGGAATCCTTGATATACCGGCTTTGCTGGTACGCGGCATCATTTTTAAAACTCCTGCTCTCTAACGGCCGGTATACTTTTGCGGCCGCGAACTCCAATCCGGTATGTGCTTGCGCCTTGCAGCAGAATACAGTCGCCTCTTTCCCGCTTTTAACGGCAAACAACACATCGGAAACGTAATACCCGTCATATGCAAGTTCTTCTAATTCCATAGCTTTTGCAGATGGTAATAGCACACCGGTTTTCGAATAGCGCGGACTCATTAAATTTCGTACGGAACAATAATGCGGAATGTTTTATCTGGGGAGATTGCTGCAAGAAGCACCGCGGAAAATTTGCTGTGTATTATCCATCTGGCACCTCCTGTTTTGATTGATGTTCATATCATTGCTTAAAAGACAAGGTTTGTCAATCTGTTGTCTCACTTATTGTAAGCGGCGGACGGAACATTCCGTCCGGACTATAAACCGGGAAGACAGCCCGGTCTCCAAAGCGCGTCATTTCTCTCCCGGATATACCAAGCCGATTTCGGAGCGCCATTCATCGAGAACCTGAAAGTTGCCCAGGGTGTCCTCCCACGTCATCGCCGGAGCCGACGCCTGCTGTCTTCCGGCTGCCGCCGC
>CAZUAE010000032.1:5115-30551 GCA_964618265.1 uncultured Spirochaetales bacterium
TGTCCTCCCACGTCATCGCCGGAGCCGACGCCTGCTGTCTTCCGGCTGCCGCCGCGGCGGCAGTGATGTCGGCTTCGTAGGCATAGCTGGTCCGGTCCGCGGGTTTCTCACAGAGGACATGCTTCCCTGCCCGTGCCGCCTTACGGGCCCATTCGGCGTGAAACGGATGGGGGGTCGAAATGTAGACCGCCTCGACTTCGGGATCCGCGAGGAGGGAATCGTAACCGGTAAAAGCCCGCTCGATACGATAGGTTTCCGCGAAATCGGCTCCGCTTTTCCTGTGCCGGGAACCGACAGCGAAAGCCGTTCCGGAATCTGTCTGAGTTAGACCGCGGGCAAATGCCTCCGCAATGCTGCCGGTTCCGATAATCCCCCACTTTAGTGTTTTCATGACATACCCCTGAAGCATTGTACCATGGCAAACAGCGATTGACACCCGGTATAAACTATGCCATGAATAACAGCACTACACGGGAAGGAGACACAAATGCCGGCAAAACCTTACGAAGAACGAATCAAATGGTTTCACGAGGCCCGTTTCGGACTATTCATCCACTGGGGACTCTATTCACTGCTCGAGCGCGGAGAATGGGTCATGTTCCGGGAACGTATTCCGGTAAAGGAGTATGAGAAACTTGCCGACCGGTTCACCGCGGAAGCCTTCAATGCCGATGCCGTCGCCCGTCTCGCTGTTGACTCCGGTATGAAATACGCGGTCCTGACCACCCGGCATCATGAAGGTTTCTGCCTGTGGGACACAAAGGTAACCGGATACAATTCCATGCGGACCGGCGCGAAAAGGGATTTCGTAAGAGAATACACAGAGGCATGCCGCAGGCACGGTCTGCGGGTCGGCTTCTACATCTCGAACAAGGACTGGCGGGAACCGGGCTATTGGGAGCCGGAGAAATACCCGGAATCGGCGAAGCGCCTTGTGGATAATCTCCACGCCATGGTGGAGGAACTGCTGACGAATTACGGAAAGATCGATATCCTCTGGTTTGACGGCGCCTGGGTCGATGTGGGGCGGAAGAAATTCGACCAGGCCGGGTTCTGGCGGTCCCGGAAGCTTCTGGAACGGATCTATGAACTGCAGCCGTCAATCCTGGTCAATAACCGGCTGGGCCTGGACGCGGATCTGGACACGCCGGAACAGCATGTTACCGCCAGCGAGGAAGGCCGGGGCTGGGAAGCCTGCATGACCATCGGCGACGAATCAGCCTGGGGCTACTCCCGGCACAACCCGGTCCGGAAGACCTTAGGTCAGCTCCTTAGAAACCTGAGCAAGGCCGCGTGCGGCGAGGGCAATTACCTGCTGAACATCGGCCCGGACGGAAGAGGCGCCATCGTTCCGGAAGATGCCGCGGTACTTAAAAAAATGGGTGAATGGCTCAAGGTCCACGGCGAAGCAATCTACGGATCAAAGCGGTTCGCCCTGGACATGACCTGGTACAGCCAGGGACGCTGCAGCCGTAAGGGCAACACCCTGTATCTTCACGTCAATTGGTGGAGCGCCCGGGAAATCGTTGTACCCCTCTTCAAGCATTTACCCGGGAAAGCGACCCTGCTAACCACCGGTCAGGAACTCATCGTAAGCAAGCGGTCAAACCACCGGATGGTGATCAGCGGTCTTCCGGAAGCATCTCCCCACGAGGCGATGACTGTCATCAAGCTGGAGTTCGACCGGGAACCTGAACTGGCGGAAGAAACCGATCACGCCGCGTGGCTGGAAGGGAACGCCTAAGAAAGGAAATCAGTCTTCCCGGCACAAACAAAAAACGGCCGGCATCGCGGCCGGCTGTCCGAATCCTCGGGATACGGTTTTACGTATCAAAATCTGCTGACATGAATTTTCCCACGTAGGGTGAACGCCCGGGCGAGTTCGTAAGTCCGGTGATCCTTTCCGCTGGTGTAATTACAGATGTCGGTATACGTACGGATAGCGCACCGTTCAGCCTCGACCAGTACGGTCAAAAATCGGTGCCGGAAATCTCCCGGGCTACCTGAATCTGCTGGCTTTCTTTGTGCATCAGATTCTTGAACTCACCGATTCGCTGTATCGGAACTGCAGAGCAGAATTCAGCTCACGCAAGGAATACCGGAATATCATCCGGGCAACGTTTCGCCTATTTATATTCGAAGATTGGGAACAGGCACTCACCCGGATCATTTCACCGGCAAAGCCGCCGTAACCCGCGACACGCTACTCGCGTTACTATCGCCTCCCGAATACATGCTACGGTTGAACTACGCACTAAACGTCGACGTGTGACCACCAATCTTTAGAAAAAGCATCGTCCGTGCTGCACCTATATGACCAAGCCACATATATTGTAACCACAGACCGATCAAATCCGGTCCGCCCATTCTAAATACCATTAAAGTTGACATTTAAACTAGTTGAGAATAGTATTAATATCAAATACCGTCTCTAAAAAGTACATCCATGTATTTTTGGAGACTGGAACCAGACCAGCCGTGAACTAAAGATAACAGCGAGTACCCGGCTACGCTACGCTCCTTGGCCTCCGCCGCATTTGCCCTACGGGCAAATGTCATATACCCCGGTACCGTTATCAGAAATGCTCCACCCGAATTTAGTCCATTAAGAACCGGCCATCCGTGGCCGCCTTAGGAAATATAAATAATTTGTGGAGGAGAAGATGAGAAGAATTGTATTCACAGTGATTACAATCGCAGGGATCCTGCTTTTAGCAGGGTGCCCAAATGACTTAACTCCCACAACCTACACGGTAACCGTAAGCCCCAGCGGAGCGGAGTCGGGAGAATCGGTGAGTGCCGCTGTGTCCGAGGCGGCCGAAGGAGCAACGGTAACCTTGACCGCGGCTTTGAAGAGCGGCCGGAAGGTGACCTTAAGCGCGTCAGGGGTAACGATAAGCCCTGAGGCGATCAGCACGGACGGCGGAACGGCAACCTTTACCATGCCGGGACAGGCGGTGGAGGTAACGGCAACGTTTAGTGACACAACCTACGCGGTAACGGTGAGCTCGAGTGGAGCGGCATCGGGAGAATCGGTAAGCTCTAACGTGTCCGAGGCGGCCGAGGGCAGTATCGTAACCTTGACAGCTGTCATGAACAGCAGGCGGCGTGTCGAATTGAGCGCAGCAGAAGTAACCATCGATCCGTCAACGATCAGCACCAACGGCGTCACGGTGACTTTTACCATGCCGGGACAGGCGGTGGAAGTAACGGCAACGTTTAGTGATATACCGACCTACGCGGTAACCGTAAGCCCCAGCGGAGCGGAGTCGGGAGAATCGGTGAGTGCCGATGTGTCCGAGGCGGCCGAGGGTGAAACAGTAACCTTGACAGCTGCCTTGAACAGCGGGCGGCAGGTGGCCTTAAGCGCGTCAGGGGTAGCCATAACCCCTGAGGCGATCAGCACTGACAGTGAGACGGCAACCTTTACCATGCCGGGACAGGCTGTGGAGGTAACGGCAACGTATAGTTTTACAATCGGAGCAACAGAAACAGTAACCGCTGGTTCAGAAACCCTCACCATGATCTACGCCCAGGACCAGGCAAGCATCAGTTTTCCCACGGGAACAAATGACGGCACACCCGCGACGTTGACAACCCAGTTCTGGATGGCGGAGACCGAAGTCACCAATGCCGTTGTGACAGCCGTCCTGCAGTGGGCCTACGACAACGGGAAGTTTTCAAGCAGCGTGGACGATCATAACGGATTGGATACCACAACAGCAAAACACGGCGGACAAGAGCTTCTTGATCTTAATGATACAAATTGCCGTGTTGATTACGACGGGTCTGGTAATTTTAGCGCCGAAAGCGGATATGAGAATAACCCGGTTACCAATATTACCTGGTACGGAGCGGTCATGTTCTGCAACTGGCTTACCGAGATGCGGGACGGGGATGACGGCAATGTGGTGTATGAATGGGTAGATAATGGTGATGGTGATGATGGAATCGATTCCGATGGAATATGGCAGGATGATGAAACTGATGAAAATACAGCTTTAAACGGCTATCGGCTGCCCTCGACCGACGAATGGGAGTACGCGGCGCGGTATTTGGGAACAACGGCGCCCTCAACGGGAGGAGATTTGGATACGGAACGGAAGTACGGAAACGACGATCCGGACTGGACTGACGGCTATTACTGGACACCGGGGAGTTACGCAAGCGGAGCGACAGCTGATTATAATGATGCCGCTGCCTGTCAGGCTGTAGCAGTGTATAGCGGCCAGGATCCGGCTCCAACAGATGAAGCGGAGGTAAAGAGCCTTGGCGAAGGCAGCGCGAACGCGTTGGGTCTGTACGACATAAGCGGAAATGTGTGGGAATGGGTTTTTACTGAAAACGGTTCTCTCTGGATTTTCCGTGGCGGGTGCTGGTTCAACAGCTTCGCGAACCCCCTGCGGGTTGGCTACTGGAGCAGCAGCACCCCGGACCACGAGTCCGACAACGTTGGCTTCCGCCTCTGCAGGACAGCCGATTGAACAGGCTGCGTTGAGCCAACAGGAACAACAACTAGGACAACGAGAACAACAATATGGGCTTCCGCCTCTGGCGGGATCGTTCTTCGGGATCATCGACAGGGCCAGCCGACAAATCTGATTCACTTCCCCCTTGTTTTACCGATGAACAATAATCCTGGTTTTAACGGCACTCTCCGGGCACATCTCCTGACAACAGTAGCAGCGTATACAGTGTTTATACTCATATACTGGCGGCGGACCGTCTTTCCCGGAGGGGCTCCCGCCCGGACGGGAGAGCGCTTTGGGATCGGCCGGACACACCTGAATACAGAGCCCGCAGCGTATGCAGCGCTCTGCCTCAATATACGGTTTGGGGACAATCAGATTGTTGAGAAATTTCAGCCAGCGGTTGGGTTTATAGGGCTTTATCGGACTGCGGTTGACCTTAAAATCAGTGCAGATGAAATCATCAAGCTGTTCGCCGGTAATTTCTATTTTTTCTGCCGCGTACTCCCCGGCGGAGGCGTTTTTGCCGGCGGTAATAGTGGGCACCAATAGCGGATCAAGATTCATCAGGCGGGCGGCAGTGGCATCCAGCGCGACAGGATCCTCGGACGCAATAATAAGCCTCATCGGCCGCGGATCACCTCCGCGGGGGCCGTTTCCCTCCATGGCAACTACCGCATCCATAATGTAAAGCCGGGGAGCGAGCACAGTATTCAGGTCCACCAGCATGCGGGCAAAATAACGGGCATCCTGAATTTTTACATGAAACTTGCCCTTTTGTAATCCGGGAATACAGCCGAACTGGTTCTTTACAGCTCCGGTTATCTTCTGAAAACCGTGGGTCTTCATTTTACATACGCTTATCAGGCCGTCGCTTTCCGCTACCGATTTTGCAATCAGAAACTTTTTATTCTGTATTCCCTTTTCACAGGAGATTTCAACTCCCTCTTTGAAATCAGCGATATCTATACCGAATTCATCCAAAAGTTCCTTATAGCCCCCGGCCTTGCAGGCCCACCGGCTTGATCCTGCCCCCGGAGAATCTCCGTAGGATAACCGCGCACCCGTTGTCAGAGTGAGTTTGGCCGCCGCCCTCAGAACTTCCGGATGGGTGGTACTGCATTTGCCTGGTGAATCAGGAACCAGAATATTGGGCTTCAGCAGAATATTTTCATCTTTTGCGGCGTACCGGTCTATACCCCCGAGTAAGCTGACCGCTTTTTCGACAGCCTGTTCGACCTCAGCGCGGTCATAAGATGAGCAGGAAGCCAAAGCAACGACACTCATGCTCCCCCCAGGGTAACGCGGATGGAGCAGTCCAAAAGACATTTTTTCCCGGCGGCACGTATGCCGTTTATTTTCCATGAATAGATTGTTTGCATGAAATGTATACTAAAGGAGAATCCCCTCAGGGGCAAGAAAAAGCCCCTCCTGTTACTTCCAGGGTAACCTGTACCCTCTCAGATGGACAGGGATACCACAGGGGCAGCAGCTCTATTTATAGTACTGACTGTTCAGCACAGACTTCAATTATGGCTGTTCATCTTTCTTGCCGGGGCAGCTGTTTCAATTTTCGCCGGCAGGTTCTTTTGCGGATGGATTTGTCCTATGAATACCGCTTTCCGATGTATTAATTGGATTTATGGAAAACTGAAAATTAAACGGTTTGCTCCTCCGGCATTTCTTTCTAAAAACTGGTTTAGGTATTCAATTGTTGTTCTATTTATTGCTACTATGGTTGCAGTGAACGTGATGAATATCCGGATCAATTTGTTTCTCTATATTACCCTTGCTTCAATATTAATTACTTTACTGTTTACTGAAAATTTTTGGCATTGGCAGGAGAGAATTACCGGGGATGGCTCATAGCTGAAAAACCCAGCCGTATTTTGGAATTATACCGCTCAGAATTGCTCAGTCTGCTGAACAAAGAACAATTCCGTCAGTTGTATTTCAAGGAAATATACAGCAGAGTTACAAAGATGACTGAGAAAATTGAAATCTTATCTCATAAAAAAACAGTAGGCAGGCTTATCCTGTTTTTTTTACAAAACAATCTTGATGCCGGTCCATTAAAACTTAATAGTACCGCAACTGCAGAAAGGTTAGACTGTTCCAGAGAAGCTCTTTCCCGGGCGCTATCGGAACTGGAACACACGGGAGGGATCAGAAGAAAAGGGGGAGGAATTATAATAACAGATGAGATCCTGCTCGAAAATTTACTGTTCGATTCCTAGCTGCGGAACTGCAAAAGGGACGGAGTAGAAGATTGCCAGGACAGCGGACGGAGAGCTACCAAAGTTGATTAAAGATTTCAAGCACCACTAATATTCAAAGGTAGGTTTATGATATAAAGAGAAAACAGGATTGCTTCTTATGTTAGTATTTTTGTTATATTTATTCTCATAAATAACAGTGCATATCTTTTCCCATTTTTTTAATCTACGAGATGTCAAAACATTCCTTTTTATTCTTGACTAGCAATTAACAGAGTAGTATAAAAAAATAATATCTAAATAATAATATAAGGGGACTAAGATGGCTAGAATTGATGACATTAAAAGAGACTTATTGAAATTATCTTATTCAGAGTTGGAATCATTAACTAAAGAATTGAAATCAATAAAAAAAGAAGTCCTGAAAAAAGAAAAAGAAGAACAGAGCAAAATTTGGATTGATAAGGCTCGAATTGGAAATTGGGTTAAGTATACAAAAACTACCGGAACCTCCGTCGGCCGTATAACCGTAATTAAAGAAGACGGTGTGCAGGTAGAAGCAGAAGGGAAAAAACGGAAACAATTTGTAAACTGGTATCAGATCGACGGAATATATAATTCCGCCGCGGAAGCTAAGAAGGGATAATTTTCCTAGATCACTATTTGCAGAAACCAAATGAAATTCCGTGAGCACTTTAGACTTGAGGTATTCCTTCAGCGCGCTTTAGCAGATACAATCGGTATCCCAACATATATGCGGGCACCCGTAATATGATTTGACTTTTTCATTTTTTTTAACGATCTTTTAAATGATATGTCTAATATGATTAACCTTAATGCATCCGACAGCATGGAACTCGATCGGGAAATAAGCCGGTTTCCGGAAATATCGGATGTGGAGACAATCGACAGTCCCTTTCATCCTCCCATGATAGACGATAGGGAAGGAGCTGGTTATCATCACCGCGGACATCTATACAAAAATACCCGCGGTCCCGTCCCTGAAAAAATGCAGATTCGGGAAGAAAATTCCCGGTATGTTGATATCTACGTTTAGGTTTCTCCTGCCGGAATGGTCAACATTACCCGCCATCCCTCTTTTCCAACCTTACAAGATGAAATAACAATTGTACCTTCTATTTGATCAGACAAAACTTCCATGAGCTGTAAACCCAGAGTTTTGCAGTCTGCGGAAATTTCACATTCTTGCGAATTATTATTAACCACCATTAAAGTTAATTCTTCATTTTCCCAAATTCCATCTACTACTAAATTGCCTTTACCGGAAGGAACAAAATCGTGTTTATACGCATTGTTAACGGCTTCATATAAAATAAGTCCGAGAATAATTGACCGATCCATATTGAGATGCATCGGGGGAATGTGTATATCATGAATTACACCTATCGACGGTTTATCAAAGGTTTCGGCTGCAAGATGAATTATATCCATCACAAAATTAGGGAGATAAATAATTCTCAAATCATTTTCTTTATATAGTAAATTATGTACCATAGAAATTACTCTAATACGGGAAATTTCTTCTTTAAGCATTTCTTTTGAATTCCCGGTATCAAGAATTCCTGCCCGTAGTTCTAAAAGACTGATAATTACCTGAAGATTATTCTTCACCCGATGATGGATTTCCCGCAGTAAAACCGTCTTCTCCTCGAGAGATTTCCTCAATTCCTGCTCACGCTCCACCATACCGGTCAGATCATACCCTAAGCAGATATATCCGATGTTCCTGCCCCGATTATTGGAGATTGAAGAAAAGGCAAACTCGACAATGCTTCTTTCTCCGGAACCTTCTCTTTCCACCTTCAGACAAAATTTTGTTTCATCTGGAATTTTTTTATAACCATTCAGGAGTATATCTCCAATATATTTTCCCTCAAGATCTGTTTTTGGAACCGCCATAACATCTTCGGTTTTTTGGTTCACCTTCACAACCGTTCCATCGGAATTACACAGAAAGAAAAGATCCTGCATAGCTGAAATAATATTTTCCACGGCAATGTTAGGATTGAGATTAAAAAAATTATATCTTCTGATTGCCGCAAAGCTGAAGACAGCAAATAAAAGATACTGCAGACTTATAAATTCCGGCATAGTTCTTCCGCTTAAAAAAATTCCAATAATAACAAGCCCCACGGCAGCATATGAACCGAGAAAAGCAAACGCCAAAAAACGCTTAAGACCTTGATCTCTTTGAGCTTTTAAGAAAAACCAATACACTATTAAAAAGATATTTGCTATAGAGAAAAAATAACCGCCATAGACTGCGGCACCTCCGGAGAGCAAATTATCACCGTAAGGACTTATCATAAAAATACCGTAATCTTTAATAACTAATCCTTCTCCGGTAGACACATACATAAAAAAAGAAACAGCCATAAATAATGCGGCACCGTACAGAAAGAAGAGGTATGATTTGTATCTGCTCAGTTTATAATTCAAAAAAGTTAAAATAAAATGATGAAACAAAGCGGCCGCAAAAGGCCATAACGATGCAAAAAACATCCAAAACTGAGCAGTACGCGGGGTATCGGAAATAAAAACCTGGAATTCAATAAACGCAATAAACGCTGCCGCAATACAGAAAAAAAGATAAACGTTCGATCCAGGAGTACGGGTAGTAGAAGAGGATATTCTAACGGACAAAAAAATCAGCGCGATAAAAGCCGCAAAAGAAATGAGCGGAAGAATGAATTCTGTCACCATTCTTTCTCCATAATGTTTAGTATAATTTATTAATCCGTATTTTTCATTCATTATTCTGATTAATGAGCAATTCTCATTTTATACCTTTAGGCAACAGAAGAAGGCATGATTCTCAGAAAATAAAATGAGAATTCCAGGCTTTCCATAGGTAAAAAAGGGTATTCTAAATCGCAAATTTAGAATAGCTGTATGATTGCTTAATCATTAGGAGATCAAGTAATATGACGTAAGAGGGAACCGGATGATCATAGATGTTCACACCCATGCCTTTCCTGACCGCCTGGCTGAAAAGGCAATACCCGCGCTGGAAGCAGAAGGGAATATAAAGGCTCATCTAGACGGAAAAATCTCCTCCTTGTTATCGTCTATGGATAAGGCAGGGATAGATGTTTCTGTGGCAGCCTCCATCGCGACAAAACCAGGCCAATTTAAATCTATTGCGGACTGGTCACAAAAAATTGCCTCTAAGAAGATCATCCCCTTTCCATCGGTTTATCCGAATGGACCGGATGCCCTAAATCAGATAGAAGAGGTTTCCCGGCGCGGATTCAGAGGAATAAAACTGCATCCGTATTATCAAAAATTTGTGGTGGACGATGAAAACCTTTTTCCTCTGTATCAAAAAGTTGAAGAAGAAGGCCTCATCCTCCTTTTTCACGCCGGCTTTGATATCGCCTTTCCCAGAGAGAGAATTGCCGATCCGGAAAAATTTATTCATCTGTATAAAACATTTCCAAACTTAAAAATGATACTGTCTCACTTAGGAGGATGGGAAGACTGGGAGGAAGCGGAAAAACATATTATAGGAAAACCAATCTATATAGATACTTCTTATTCCGCAATGCGTATCCCCCGGGATAAATTGATGACATTTATTTCTAATCATCCGTCAACACACATTCTTTTTGGCAGTGATTCTCCTTGGGGTAACCAGAAAGAAGAAATTGATTTTCTCACTTCCCTCCCCCTAAAAAAGGATCAACTGCAAAACATTTTAGAGAAGTCCGCGGTTACCCTTTTGGGAGAGCAATGATTATCCCGGAATCCGCATCACGAGCCGTGCTATTTCGTCGGTATTATTATAGTTATGATCGTTTCCTTTTTTAAAAACCATTTTTAGATCGATACCTTGGAGGATCTTTTTTATCTCATCTTCACCGCCGTAAGGATCCTGTTTGTTCTGAATTACAACGGAAGAACGCTGAAGATCCCGAAGAACGGCACGCAGCATCACAAGCTCAGAGGACGCGCTTCCTTTAAGGGGAACTCCCAAAAGGACAAAACGTATCAGCCGCTGCCTGTAGTCCGGTTTTTCAGAAAGCAGTGTCGCGGCGGCAAAGATTCCTGAAGATTTTGCCACAATGCAGTAGGATTCATCACCAAAACCGGCAACAACTTCTTCGATCCTTCCGGATTCACCGGCAGGGTCAAACTCTCCGTCGGCATCCCAGTGCTTCCATCGGATAAACTCAACTCGATGGCCTGCTGCTTCGAGGGATTGATAAATAGACAGCATTTCTTTTTCTGATTCTTTATTCTTTCCTGGTAAACAAACTATATTCATACATCAAAGATACCTTTTACTGGTGCGGGTGTAAAGGCGAAAAAGAATCTATTATTACGATTGTTTTCAAAACAGAAGAAAAAGGATACAATCGGCGGTACCTATAGTGATAAAGGAAGGAGTTGCCGTGAAGAAAAAAATACACCTTATCTGTAATGCCCATATAGATCCTGTCTGGCTTTGGCATTGGGAAGACGGGGTTACTGAAACTTTATCTACGTTCAAAATTGCGGCTGACTTCTGTGAAAAATACGATGATTTTGTTTTTAATCACAATGAAGCCATCCTGTACGAATGGGTTTCTCAATACCACCCGGGACTTTTCCGCAGAATTCAGAAGTTGTCAAAAGCAGGGAAATGGCACATCGCGGGCGGCGCGTTCCTCCAGCCCGATGTTAACGGCCCTTCCGGTGAAAGTCATATCCGGCAATACCTTCTTGGGTTATCGTTTTTCAAAGATCACTTTAATGCCCGACCGGAAACCGCCTACAACTTCGATCCCTTCGGTCATGCCGAGGGAATGCCTCAAATTCTCTCGGGGTGCGGCATGCGTTCCTATATATTTTGCCGCCCATCCTATGGTGATTATCCTCTTCCTTTAGGCGGCTTTCGCTGGAGGGACAATTCGGGATGTGAAATAATCGCCAGAAGAAGTGATGATCATTATCTGACAAGCGGAAGCAATATAACGGAAAAACTGGACAAATGGCTGGAACACTACCGTTTGGAGGAAGAAATAATGATCCTCTGGGGAATCGGGAACCACGGAGGAGGCCCTTCCGAAAAGGAATACCTGGCAATCCGGGAATACACAGAAAATCATCCGGAATATGAACTTATCCACTCCACCCCTGAAAAATTCATGGAGCACCTTCTTGCTAAAAAAGACACACTCCCTGAGGTAACAGGAGAAATTCAGGAGTGCTGTCCGGGCTGCTACACCTCTATGGCAAGGCTTAAACGGCTCCACCGGAAAGCCGAAGGGCTTTATTACGGGACGGAAAATATCTGCACCTATGCCTGGTGGATGAACAATTCACCTTATCCGTTAAAGGAGTTAAACACCGCACTAAAGGATATACTCTTTTCCGAGTTTCACGACATTTTACCCGGATCTTCCATTGAACAGGTGGAGGAGGAATCAATACGCCTTTTAGAACGAAGCATGGAGGAACTCTCCCGACTCCGCTTTCAGAAGGTGCTTGCAATAATCAGGAAGGATTCACCAGCCCTTCAAGGAACAGTTCCTATTTATCTCGTTAATCCGAACCCGTTCCCGGTAGCGGAACAAACTGAAATTGAGTATAACATCTCCCACCGCGGACTGGATCATTTTAAAGCGGATATTCAGCTTACTTCTAACGGCAATCCCGTTCCCTATCAGCGAACCGATCCTGAAAACAACCTCGCTTCAGACTGGCGGCCGAGACTTGTTATAAAGGCGGATCTGGCGGCAGGTGAAATCCGGAGAATAGATGCGTCCTTCAAAATTCAGGAAAGCGCGGAATTTCCATCACCCGCATCACCAATCAAAGGAATTGCAGAGTTCGCCGGCGGAGGCGGGGTCTATCGGATCAATGGATCAACCGGACTCTTGGATTCCCTGGCCGGAACGGATTTGAAGGCATCGTCCGTAAAAACGGACGCGCTTCTTCCAAAGATATATCCTGATTTGGATCATAGCTGGGTAAGCGGTGATCCGGAGAAATCCGGGGGAAGCGGTCTCAATTTAAGCGGAAGCAGGATGGTATGGGACGGCCCCCACCGTGGAAAGCCTTTCCGTATAGCCGCAGAAGAAGAGCTAAAATCAATTGCTCCCGGACCGGGCTGGAATGCTGAAAACACGCATCCGGTCCGTCTTTTGGAAGACGGCCCCCTTAGAACGGTAATAGAAGCAATCTTTATTCTGGAACGGACGGTTATAGTCCGCCGCTACATCATACCAAAGAATCTTCCGTACATAGAGATCCGGGAAAGGGTTTACTGGAATCACACCGATTCTATCCTCCGCATCTCTATTCCCTTTAGTAATTCCGAAGGCAAATGCATTTCCGAGTCCCTTTATTCCGCAGCGGAAAGAAAACCCACCGCGCACCTTAAAGAATATCCTAATCAGCGGTGGATTTCTGTTCAGAATAAAGAGAGCAGTTATCTGACAGTCACCTCTTCCGACATAAACAGCCATATCTATACCGGCAGCAGCCTGGAACTGAACCTACTCAGAGCTCCAGCCTATGCATCTTTCTCATTCCAGGAGAAAAACCCCTGGCACGTGGCCAGATTCCATCCCCGGCAGGACCAGGGACATCACCGGATCGTCTACAGGATTTATACCGGTACCCGCTTCCAAAGAAAAGAAGCGGTGAAGAACGGTTGCCTTATGAATAACCCGGTATCCTTTCAGGTGTACTACCCGGATCCGGCTGACAGCTTAAAAGGACCAACCCATGAGTACCGGCGTATGGCGGATTGGATCAAAACCGATTCCGATTCCGTGCTCGTCAGAACGGTTAAAAAAAGTGAGAAGGGGGATTATCTGGTTCTCCGTTTACAGGAAGCCTCCGGTTCAAAAACTCGGTGTGAACTCGAGGTAACTCCATTTCGCGGCAGGATATCCCTCACCTTCACCCCCCGGGAACTCAAAACTATCCTGATAAAAAAACCGGAAACTCCTGATACTCAACCGGAATGGGAAGAAACCAATCTTGTGGAGGGTTTATAAAATGCGTCCAGTATCTTTTAAACGAAGCTACTTAAAACATCCCGCAGGCTCATGTTTGACCTCATATGGAGATACCGTAGTGCTGTGTACCGCTACCATCGAAAAATCGGTCCCCCCCTTTCTTGAAGGTGCCGGGAAAGGGTGGGTCTCGGCGGAATATGCCATGCTTCCGGGAAGCACACCGGGCGGCAGAAAACGGAGAGAAACATTAAAACCCGACGGACGCAGTGTGGAGATAAAACGGCTAATCGGCAGAAGTCTCCGCGCTGCAGTAAACATGTACAACCTGGGTGAGCTTTCTATCATCATCGACTGTGATGTGCTTCAAGCCGACGGCGGTACAAGGACCGCTGCTATTTCAGGGGGCTGGGTAGCTCTCTGGGAAGCTCTTAATTCGTTGGGATTATCCGAAAGCCGCAGCTGTATTCTAGGACAGGTAGCCGCGGTATCGGCAGGAATCGTAGACAGCAAAGTGGTATGCGATCTGAATTACGAACTGGATTCCCGGGCGGATGTTGATATGAACGTGGTCAAACGGGACTCTGAGTATGTGGAGATCCAAGGTACGGGTGAACAGAACACCTTCGACCGGACCCATCTGAACCAGATTCTTGCCGCCGCTGACGAAGGGTTAAAAGTTATTTTCGCAGAACAGCGGAAGGTTATATCCGGCTCCTAAGAACCTATAACCCATTACCCCCGGAGACAATTCCCCATACCGCATCTAATCTACCGGGAACACAGCCTGTAGTAAGCTTCATTCCACATCAGTTCCTTCCGGAAGGACCGGAGCCGGGTCTCATCATCGATCAGCAGGAACTCCATTTCCGTCATATCAGCAAAGTTTTCCAGACACTCCGAAGTTACCGCTTGACTGAATCCGGTATGATGTGCTCCTCCGGCGTATATCCATGCCGCTGCCGCGGTTTTTAAATCCGGTTCAGGTCTCCACAGCACCCGGGCTACCGGCAGCTTAGGCATCTCCCGTTCAGGGGAGACAACATCCACAGTGTTTACGATCATCCTGAAGCGGTTTCCCAGATCAACAATAGTGGCGTTCAGCCCCGGGCCTTCAGGCACGCCAAAAACCAAACGTACCGGATCCTCCTTTCCGCCGATGGAAAGGGGATGTACCTCTAAAAAGGGCTTCCTGTCCGCGACGGATTCGCATACCTCCAGCATATGAGCGCCGAGGACCTTATCACCATCATCCGAAAAATGATACGTGTAGTCCTCCATAAAAGAAGTGCCTCCCGATAGACCGTCGCCCATCACCTTCATGGTCCTGACCAGTGCGGCTGTTTTCCAATCCCCCTCCGCGCCAAAACCGTACCCGGAACCCATAAGCCGCTGCACCGCTAAACCCGGCAGCTGATTGAGTCCGGCGAGGTTTTCAAATGTCGTCGTGAAGGCGGAAAAACCTCCGTCCTCCAGAAAGGCACGCATTCCGGCTTCCATTTTAAGGGCATCTTCCAGAGAACTCCGCTTCGGTCCTGCTTTTATCAGGTCCGGCGACAGGCTGTAACGCGCTTCACACTCATCAAGCAGTTCATTTACTGCTGAATCAGGAATCTGTTCAATAAAAGCGGTAAGATCGTTCAGGGCATATCCGTTAACGGAATATCCGAACCGGATCTCCGCTTCCACCTTGTCTCCCTCCGTTACGGCTACCTCCCGCATGTTATCACCGAATCTGGCAATCTTCATCCCCCGGCTGTCCGCGAAGCCTCTGGCTGCCCGCATCCAGGTTCCCAGTTGGTCCAGAACGGCAGGATCACTCCAGTGTCCCACCACAACCTTCCGGTTCATCCTCATCCTGGCGCCGATAAAACCGAACTCCCGTCCGCCGTGAGCAGTCTGATTGAGGTTCATAAAATCCATATCGATATCGGACCAGGGGATCTCCCGGTTAAACTGCGTATGCAGCTGTAAAAGGGGCTTCTTAAGGGATTTTAATCCCCGGATCCACATCTTCGCCGGACTGAAGGTATGCATCCACGCGACTATACCGATGCATTCAGCGACTGTATCCGCTTCTTCGCAAATTCTAAGTATCTCATCGGGTGTGGTTACCACCGCTTTAAAAACAAGTTTAACCGGCAAATCAGCAGAACCAGCCAACTCTTCCGCGATTTTCCTGGAATCGGCTTCCACCTGCTTTAAGGCTTCATCCCCATAGAGGTGCTGACTTCCCGTTACAAACCATACTTCGTATTCACTGCGGTATTTCATGGTTTCCTCCTGTCCCGATTTCTCATGGAATATTCTATCACAATACCTGGTATTTTAGGGTGAGTCAAACTTGCCGAATGACGAAAATGCTGGAGCGACGATTACTAAAAATTAACAGAATAAAATCAACTTTTTGTTGAAAAAACATGACAAAGTAGTAATATATTATACCAAAGTATATTTTATACCATTATTTTTATAATGATAAGGATATATTTAAGAATGGGCTTATGAAAAATATTAATAAAAGGAGATAAAAAATGATTCGAACGCAATCTTTGATTCTTGTCTTCGTTTTCCTTCTTGCTGTATCCCTTCCCGTTTTCGCGGGCGGTGAAGCCGAAACCGGTGGAACTACGACACAGCAAACCGCGTCTTCCGGAAGCGGCGGAGGAAGCGGCATTGGTGTTCAACTCGGAGTCGGCTACATCGGCGGTAAGTACTCCGGAGATGAGTGGTCCACCTACCTGGATGATCACGAAGGAGCTAGCCGCACGGTCACAAACAAAAGCGTCGGTGGAATCGACGCGTATGTAGGCTACTCCTTCGGACAGCTGGTAAGTTTTCAATTGGGTGCTTCTTTCAGCACAGGAGGCGGAGGAATTCTTACAGCTTACGATGACGGAGTGGGGGAATGGTGGAATTCCGAATGGACCGTGAGCAGTTTTCTCATGGGAACAGAACTGTCCTTACGGGGCAATATTCCCGCCGGTCCGGGCAAAGTAATGGTAGGAGCCGGATCATCGGTAAATTTTCCTCTACTCAATACCAGAAATTATTCTTATGAGGACTCAGATGATGTTACCGACTCAAGCAGTGCAGATTTGGAGATGGATTACGATATTTCTCTTTTAACTGTTGATGTTATCATAAGCGCGGGATACAGCTTTCCATTATCAGAAGGAATGAGCGTATATGCCCTTGGGAAATATCATTATCAGGTTTTAGATTACTATCTGGATCCCTATATGAATTTCAACGGATCACCTGTTACCTTTGAATATCTTAAAAACAACCGGTTCGGCGTCAACGCCGGCATCCTTCTTAAACTGGGTGGTGGTGCCCCGAGGACAACAACGCGGACACAGCAGCCTAAGACCGCTCCGCCTCCACCGGATGCAGTTCCCCGTTAAAGGTGATATAATTAAAAGAGAAAATGTAATAAGGAGTTTTAATAATGAAAAAAGCAAGTTATATACTAAAGGGTTTCGGAATTGCTGCAGTATTCGTGATACTTACGGTTTCCTGTATGACCTATGGTGTACAACAGGATAATACGAGATCTCTTACAGAAGCAGCCCCGGCGGGTTTTTCTACCGAAGTCGATGAACCTTCCGTACGGGGAACACTTAAGCGGATATCACCTGATCAACTGAATGTTAAATGGCGTTTCTGTATTGCACCGGACGGTCAATCTTTGGTTTTTACCGGTACACAAAGAACTAGTTCGGGTTCACAGGAATATGCTAATCTCTGGAAGATACCCGCCGCCGGAGGAGCACCAGTGAGAATAACATCAGGCAGTACATCAAATTTCTATTCCCCATCCTTTACTTCCGATGGAAACTACATCGTTTATGAATCGGAAGGGCAAATCTGGATGGTGCGGAGCGATGGCGCAGGCGGGAAGAGAAAGATTCCCGGAAGCGGACTCAAGTTCGATGTAAATCCTCAGGTAAATATTAACGACCTTATTGTCTTCACCAGCGTGAACCGGAGAACCCTCTATAATCAGGACGGCACGTTTAGGGGTTATGATGACACCTACTTAATCTGGACTTGTGATTTAGACGGCGGCAGCTTGACCCAGCTTCGGGAAGGCCGGTATCCTTCCTGGTCACCTGACGGCAGCCAGATCGTATTCGAATTCGATGGAGACATATGGATTATAAACGCGGAAGGCACCAGTCTTACCCAACTGACAGCCACGCCGAATCTCATCGAATCGCTGCCTCAGTTTTCTCTGGACGGGGAGTATATCGCCTTTGCTTCAAACGAAAGTGAAGACGGAACACCCGACGATTTCAATGTATGGGTCATGAAGACAGACGGAACCTCCCGTTCCCAAATGACCGAACTCGATTCCTGGGATTCCTGGCCCACCTGGGGTCCGGACGGACTCTATTTCTTATCCGGACGCGGTGCTGATGCCGAAGGGCGGGGTGTACAGCGTATTTGGAAAATCGAGAACCCTTCTTACTAAAAGAGTTCCCTTAAGAAATATCGGCCCGGCAGCAGCCGGGCCTTTTTTATAACCGTATCAATAAAGCTCTCACCGGAATTACCGGAGACCGCCTTCCACATTACGCAAAGTCCACATGATCCGGATCAGAACCTGTGCCGGAGTTTTTCCGTGAGACTCCGCAATTTCGGTGATACCCGGTTTGCATATCTCCTTCCAAGGTATAGAATAGAAGTCAAATAATTGCTCTAAAGATACACATGAAAAGAATAAAACGGCAGGTCTATGGCAAACTTCATCAGGCGAGAATCCTTCCACCGCCCGGATTTTCAGAGATATGCCGGCGTGAGATAGAAGATCTTAGGAAAATATTAACCCGGAAGCCTGATACCTTTACCGCATCAGCTAAAAGGAACATCCTTCTATCCAATGTGGATTATCGTGCATTATTAGAAACAACAGCCCGTTCGGTTACTGCGTCTGAAATTAAACTTATAGCGGGAGAAGGGATTGCGCGTTATCCAAAAGATTTAGAAAAGGTATTCAGTCATGTGCCATGGGAACTTTACCTCCCCGCCGGCAGTGCTGTGACATGTAAAACCGATTCTGTTGCGAGTAATGTTTTTCATGAAGGCTTGATTAGGGAGAGATTAGAAGATTTTTTATCCAGACAGGAGTACCGTCCCGGTCCAAAGGGCTTTAAAATCAAAACAGCCATCTTCCATGACAAAGCTCAGATACAGATAGACCTTTCCGGTGAACCGCTATGGAAAAGGAATTACCGTACATCTTTTTCAGCAACCGCCCCTCTTAGAGAAGATATTGCACAATGCGCGGTACACTGTTCGATGCTGAATCAATCAGATAAAATAGATACTATTTTTCTTCTTGTCCCCTTTGCCGGTTCAGGAACACTGTTATTCGAAAGCATCATTTACTTTTATCAATTACCGAATTTTTTATTCGGCAGGGATTACGCTTTTATGCATTTTACCTCCCATCCAAAAGAATCTTTTTCCTGGATGAAAACACAAGTTTTAAACCGTATAACTGAAGATTCCCGCCCTTATCTTGATGCAGCACTCATAGATACTGACTTTAACGCTTTGAATGATTTAAAACACAACCTGGATGCTTTCCGGCAGAAATTAAACAGAAACGGGATTCAATCTCCTAAAATTCCAGAAATGCTTCAGATGGACGCTATGAAAGCAGATTGGTACGATTTTATTCCTCAAGGAACTGAAATGGTTTTTCTTCCGTTGAATCCCCCCTACGGCAGGAGGCTTAAAGAAGGAAAGTATCAGGACATTTATACAATGACCGGGAAGAGGATTTCAGAACTTCATAAATATTTACGGAGTAACCGTATAAAACTATGCGGTTTTATCATCTGCCCCAATGAGAAAAAATGGCTTACGGTGAAGCATTCACTTCAGGAACTGCATACCGAAACATCACATTTTACCCAGGGCGGTATGGACATGCGGCTTTTAACCTTCAGTTAATCTATTTCTACAACAGAATCTGTCAACCGGGCCTGTTCCGCCCGGAAAACCATAATGTGGGATTCCAAGGTTTCATCCGGACCAGTGGTGATGAACGAGGCATCATTCTTACGAACAGCAGAAATAAAGGCATCCATTAAACCGGTATCTCCCCCGCCATGACCTCCGGTAAGCGAGCCATCCGCTGCTGTCAACTCAACCGTATCCCATTTATCTTTCATAAAATCGAATACCCGGATCTTTTCCCCATCCCCTTCAATCTGACCCCGGGTGCCGAAAATTCTTGTCTTCCGGTGCCCTGTGGATGTAAATGCAGTCATTGTAAAAGATGAGGTACGTCCTCCTTCAAAAAACATATTGACTACCTGATTATCCACCACATCATTATCGCATTCATAAACGCACCTGCCGTAAGGTCCGTTTTTTAAAGCTTCCATTACACCAGCTTCATTCACTATCGGCGTAATAATAGATACAGGCCATCCAGTGTTTCCCTTTTTCACCCGATCCATATAGATTTTTAGTGCTGAATACGGACAGTTCGGCTCGTAATCACACGCCACACAGCGGCTGCCGGCATTTTCCGGTTTCTCTTCCTTTCTAAAATGTTTCAAACTGCCGAAGGAAGAAACTTTTAAGCATCTCTTGTTCATTATATATCTGATCCAGTCGAGATCATGACACGATTTTGCCAAAAGCATAAAAGAAGATTCTCCGGTATTACGCCAGTTTCCCCGAACAAAGGAATGTGCTTGATGCCAGTAGCCCACCGGTTCCAACCTTTGAATTCCAACCACCTCGCCAATACGGCCGGAATCAATTATAGACTTAAGTTTTTTTGTAAATCCAGTATATTGCAGAACATGACAAACAGAGAAAATAATACCTGCTTTCTTAACCGCATTCACAATCGTTCTACAGTCCTCCTCATTCGGAGCCATCGGCTTTTCAAGGAGCATGTGGTATCCCTTTTCGGCAAAGGCTAAAGCGGGATCCTTGTGCATAGAATCCTGGGTAGCAATTATAACAGCATCCGCAAACTTCGGTTTTTCAGCCGCTTCTCTCCAATCTGAAAAAACATTTTCTTCAGGAATGTCATATGCTTCCTGCATCATTGTTCTGCGGTATTCCCTCGGTTCAGCTACCCCGACAATCCTTGCCCGTTCCGGAAATTTATTTGTAAAACTAGAATACGCGGCACCCCGGCTTCCTGCGCCTATCACCAGTAAATCCACTTGCTTTCCCATTTGTATCGTCCCCTATATACCTGTGTTCATTTTTTGAAATGATCATTCTACAGGACTTTATAAATCAAATAAAGTATACTGGAAGAAATTGCCGGACATGAATTTTAGCGTCAGCTGCTTCATACGCATACAGTAAAGAGAAATATGAATGGATACAGTAAAAGCTCAAAAGAAAAAACTAAGAACAAAGATAAAGAAAAGGCTGGAAAAACTAGATATTGAAACAGTAAAGGATAGGAGCGCAAAGATACGCGTGTTGATAAAATCTACTCCCGCTTGGAATCTCGCCGATATTATCCTTTGTTTCCTTTCAATGGGAAAGGAGGTGGATACAACAGAAATAATAGAAACGGCAATCTCATCTAATAAATTAGCAGCTCTGCCCCGTATAATAGAAAATAAAATGATTTTCCATTTTGTCGAAAGCTGTAACATGAATTGGCAAATTCATCCATACGGAATGAGGGAACCTTCTCCCGCACTTCCTGTTTTTGGGGTAAACCGCTGGCCGGATCATAATGTTTTGATTGTCACTCCAGGATTGGCCTTTGATGAGGAAGGGAACCGGCTTGGCAGAGGTAAGGGATATTACGACCGGTTCTTATCATCCTTTACCAACCCATATGATACAATAGGCGTATGTTTTACTGAACAACTTGTTGAAAAAGTTCCTATGGGTTATACCGATAGAAAAGTAAACCGTATAGTAACAGAAAAAGGAATAATCAATACCGGTAATGATATATTTAAACGAGCAGACAGAATACATCTTGATTCTCAGAAGAGAGAATAGTAAATTTCATTAACAAAAATAATACCCCCGGAGGCACGAGGTGAGTCATATAAAATCAGCATTAGAATTAGCTCTCGAACGTACAGAAAATATAAAGGGCAGCAAAGAGAGCATTGAAGCTCGTAAATACCGTGAGGAAGGAATGAAACTGGCATCTCAGCTTTTTGAAAATCCTACATTTGACTTAGGAAAAAAAATCAAGGAGTACGATAAAAGGGAACGTCACTGGGTAAAAGAAGGACTGCGGAAAATTCTTTTTTCCAACCTTACACTTCCTGCGTCTGAAGAGGATATCCCGAAACTCGCTACGCTGCGGAAAGGTTTTGAAACCATCACTGGAGAACGTAAAAAAGTTACGTACCTATTTCAAAATGTCGAAGAATATTTCAAGCAATACCTTTCCAATAAACAGCAATTAATAGAGAACTTAAGGAACCAGTTTTCCGAACAAATAAGGCGGAAAAACGAGGCGTTATCTAAACAACTCGGCAGGGAAGTTAATCTTGACCCATCGTCAGATCCTGAATTTGCAAAAATTCTCCAACAAAATATGGGAAAATTGAAAGAACATTACAACCAAGTGGTTACCCAGGCAAAAGAAGAACTAGAAAAAATGATTAAATAATGCTGCACGCATCCTCCAATCACGGGCATTCATATACATAAAGGTGTACGCCTGGAATGTGCTGATTAGATTATTCTTACCATTATGTTCATCTTTTAGAATTCTCCGGTACGGGTCTTATCAAAGGAAGCCAATCCGCGGGTATCTGTGATACCGGGCTGATATAGCCTAGTTTCGCGGATCCATTTCCAACAATCTGGCTCGGAATACCGATCAACTGAAACTCATGATTAACTGCTGCTCCCCCGGAGTTTCCCTTATTGATTTGTGCATCGGTTTTAATGATTCTTACACCGTCTGACCGTTGAAAACCGCTTACAATACCTCTCGTATAAGTTATTGATACCCTGGAGCCTGTTCCTCCAATATCAGGATATCCGATAAATCCTAAGGGATCTCCGACATGAAGCTCTTCAGGTTCACCCAATTTAAAAAAGGGAAAGACAAAATCATCATCCAAAGACTGCCCGTAAAGACCGGATGTTATCTTCAAAAGAGCAAAATCACGTTCCGGGTCCCGGGCAATGACATCTCCAACAAACAGTTCCTTTGCCGGTAGTTCATTATCCAGACTCATTCCGATCACGAGACCTTTCTCTGCTTTACCTGAAGGCCCTCTTACAACATGCCAGCTCGTGAGGATATATCCGCTTGGATGAATAATACAGCCGGAACCTCCTCCGGTTTTCGAAAAAATCTCTACTGTAGAGAGGAGCGCTTTTTCAAGAGGTTCTGCCGGATTCGGTATATCCGGCAGCTTTTGAAGAAACTCAGGAGGGGATTCGTTAAATGATACAACCAAGGAAAAAGGCTGAACAACATCAGGTACAACTTGATCCATAATAGATAAGAAATAAGCCCCGGGTTCAACGTATTCTTCTTCCGGGAATATAACTAAAGATTCCCGGGACAAAAGACTCTCCGACCGGTAATCGGTATTATATGGATCAACAAAGGGTACCCCTATATTGACCAAAATATCAAGATCACCCTGGGTGTCAAAGAGATCAATCCTAATGACCGAAATATTATCCGGCACATCCAGGAGATATGTTTTAAGCATTCCCTCGATGGGCAATAGTTTTCCTTCAATTACCGCTCCTTGGGATATTTGCCTCACTGGAGTGTTTTTAATGGTATGGTAATTAAGAATATAAGGAATTACCTGCTTTTGTTTACCTTCATAAACGGGAAGAAAAGGAAGTTGATACAATATTTTAACATTGTACCTTCCGCTTGTCAGGGGAGGATCACTTATTCTAGTGATGATTACTTTTTCATTATAGACTTCAGATTCAGAAAGAGCGATTCTATTTCCGGCTTCGTCGTAAAGTGCTATATCGAGATCGGCAGGCGCATCAGATATTTCTAAGATGATACCAAAATCGTCATCGTCTACAACAACAGAATAACTCTCAGAAGCACCTTCGGTGTTCTCAACCATGAGATTGCTTCTAAGAGGAATTTCCGGGTCCAAAAAACGGTTCTCCCATTTCCACCCAGCCGGTTCGGCTTCAGCGGTATCCGGAAATAAAATGAGCAAGGATGAAAAAGCTAAAATAGCAGGTACTAGAGTTCGATGCAGCAAAACAGCTCCTATAATCAGCAAAAATTGTATTTGCCTCGCATTCCTATTGTCGGACATTTTCTTACCTTTTTCTATCGTAGTGCTGCATAAATTGTTAATAAGCCACAACTTTCCTTCTATTTTCAAGGGTTTATGTCACCGAAATGGAGCGAACCATAATTTTGGTATCATTATCTATTGTGAACTGTATCTTTCAATTTTTTCAGATTATTTCTGGTAAATCCCGGCCATTCCATAGGAAAAAAAGTATTATTATGAAAAAGCGGTTCTGACTCCAAAGGATAATCACTCAATCTCACCGCATCATCCCACATAGCAGTACCGGGAACCGGGGAATACTCCGCCAACGAAATGGATACATTAAATTTCTTAGCAAAGTGAACAGATTCTGCTACTTCTTCAGCGTATTGGCCTGGAAGTCCCGCCAGAATATAAACTCTTATTCTCTCAGGAGCAAACCCGGCATTTTTTAATAGTCTGATACCTTGCCGAAATTGTTCCGGAAGATATTTTTTGTCCCGAAGCTCATGAAAACTCACAGAAGCGCTCTCAAAACCAAGTCTGATCTCCTTAAAACCAGCCTGTTTCATCAGTTTAGCGGTTTTCAGATCCAATAATGCAATGTGCAGAGCATTCGGAAGATAAAAACTCACATCGTATAATTGATCATCCGTTATCACTTGATCTAAAAACGGCAGCAATACGTTTTCTTTGGATACCAAAAGAGCATCATCATAAAACGCAAAGTTATTAGTACCAAACTGATTTCTTATTTTTTTTAAATGACGGTAGGCAGCCGCCGGATCTCCTGCTTTAAATGAAGATTCGAGCTGTCTAGAGGCGCAATAATCACAGCAATAAGGACATCCTGAATTGAGCCTGAGAACAGCCGCATCCCGAAACATTGAGGTGATAAGAGGATTCCGGGGGAATTCCCCTTCAGGAACGGGAAGGTTACACTTTTTTAGTAAGCTTTTAATTTCATCAAGATCATTTCTAAATACAAGATCGGATCCCGTAATTGACTTACAATGTTCCGGCAACAGGGAAGCATACACACCTCCGGTAACTAAAGGGATGCCGGGGAAAAATTTCTTTATAGTTTCAGCAGCTTCCTCTACTCCGGAATACCAGTAGGTCATGCCGGTTGCAAGAAAAACAATATCGGGTTTAGCTCTCTTCATTACCTTCAAAAGCTGTCCGGTAAAAGCCTCCCGCGGCAGACCGTAACGCGCAAATCGTCTTTCGATCTTCTTCCCCGTGTTTTTTATCGGTTCAGGTAACGGCTGAGGAAACCTGGGGTATTTACCAGTCCCGTCTGCTTTACGCGTTACATCAGGATATATCTTTCCGGTCTCCGGATCCCGGTAATCGAGTCCGTTGACAATCTCAATTTCATAATGGTGATTAAGCCATGAGGCAAGACGGAGCAGTCCATACGGTTTTAAGAAATGATCATAGAGGGCAAAATCATAAACAGGCGGAACAACTAACAAAGATTTGGGTTTCTTCATAAAATCATATTACAGTTGTAGAAAAAAAATCATTTGTTTGACAACCTTGTGG
>CAZUAE010000032.1:30651-36293 GCA_964618265.1 uncultured Spirochaetales bacterium
CATAAAATCATATTACAGTTGTAGAAAAAAAATCATTTGTTTGACAACCTTGTGGGGTGGTTCTATAGTTAAGGTATCATGACAAAGGGAAGAAAACAAAAAATAAACCGGATCAGAAAAACTTTATTCGGGGTATCATTTCTTGGATTATTACTTATTTTCTTCACAATTTTTTTTCTAACCTCGGGGTTCAACTTTTTCGAACGAAGACTTTTAGACCTCCGCTTTTCTTCATTCAATCAAAATTTAGCCGTATCGGACGAAATAGTCTATATAGATATTGATGAAATTTCCCTGCAGACCCTCTCGCCTCAAATAGGAGGCTGGCCTTGGCCGAGGGGTGAAATAGTTGCCCAGCATATTATTGATTATGTAATGCAGGGTAATCCTGCAATTTTCCTCTTTGATATTCTTTATACCGACTATTCTCCTAAATCTCCGGATGTAGATATTCCTGAACAGGATCTTTGGCTGTTAGAATCGAGTATCATGTATCCCGAAGTTAGTCACGCGATGCTCTATACCGAAGAAGAAATAGAAACATCTCCTGAATTACCGGAAAGCACTCAATACAATTTTCAAATATCTATAGAGGATTCTGAAAGTGAAATCAGGCAAAGAAACTTCAATTATTTTCATCTTCCCTTTGATCCTCTCCATGCCTACGCAAATAACCTTCATTCGGTAAATCATCAGGAAGATTCCGACGGCATCTCCCGAACGGTAAAGATGTTTATTAGGTACGGTGAAAATTATTACCCTTCTTTAACACTCAAAGCGCTGCAGACAAAACTGGGTCTTGAGAACCTTACCCTGAAAGGCACAACCCTTTTTGGAAAAACAGCAGCCGGGGAAACAATTCGAATACCACTCACGAAGGATGGAGAATACCGGCTGAATTTTTATAATGATCTTAACAAATTTACTGCAGTTCCCGCCGACAATGTCATCGCATCAAGCATGAATCAGCTTGCCGAAAGCGGCGATCTTCTTGTTCCACCGGAAACATTCACCGATAAAATCGTAATAATCGGAGCTTCCGCGACCGGTCTAAAGGACCTAAAGGTAACTCCCATGGGTAAAAATATTCCCGGTCCCTACATGCATATCAACGGAATAAGCAACATACTCATGGGACAGCATCTCAAACCGCTCCCGCTTTGGGCGGACTTAGGAATTCTGATATTTACAATCCTGGTAGTTTTTCTTCCCACATTTCTATTAAAGGGTAAAATCACTAAAAATATAATTGGCATCGGATACCTTTTAGTTTTTATTACCCTTTCACTTTTTATTTTTAACCGTTTCGGAATAGTTGTAAATATGGCTGCTCCTGTTACAGCGGGACTTGTAGGATATTTCGGCGCCCTTATCTATGTTGCCGTATCCGAAGCTTCAGCACGAAACAAAATTTCAACAGCCATGGGGAAATACCTCGCTCCTTCAGTAATGACGGAAGTGCTGGAACAATATGATCAGCTTATTAGTGAAGTTGGTGAGAGCAAAGAAATAACGATACTTTTTTCCGACATCCGCGGCTTCACAACAATTTCCGAGACATATCCCGCTGAAACCGTTGTTACTGTTCTCAACCGTTATTTAGAGCGTATGATTAAAATAGTTTTTAATAACCGGGGAACTTTAGATAAAATGATAGGCGACGCGGTGATGGCGTTCTGGGGAGCTCCTAATCCTGAATTGGAAAAGGAATTTCTTGCTGTGAAAACAGCCCTGGAAATGATAACGGCTCTTCCGGAAATTAATAAAAGCTTAAATCAGGAAAATCTTCCGGAACTGCAAATCGGTGTCGGAATAAATACCGGAGAGATGATAATCGGGAACATAGGCTCTGAACAGCGCCTCGACTACACGGCGATTGGAGATGGTGTAAATACCGGAGCGAGAATGGAAGGGTTAACAAAATACTATCCTGGAGTTTCCATTCTTGTCAGTGAACTGACCTATGAACGTACAAAAGAGAAATTTCTTTACTTGTTCGTTGATACCGTTGCTGTTAAAGGAAAAGCAAAGGGAATCAGAGTATTTACACCGCTCTGCGAACGGGAAGAAACTGCTTTAGAATACTTCTCTAAGGCAGTGGTAAAATATCATAAAGCCCATAAAGCATATAGAAATTCAGATTTTAAAACAGCCGACGCTCTTTTCTCCGAGGTTGGCCGGGACTATTCAGAACTGCAGCCTTTAGCGGAAATGTTTCAAAAGCGCTGTGCTGATTTCAAAACTACACCTCCGAAACCGGATTGGAAAGGGGTGTGGAAGATGGTTGAAAAATAGACCTAAGGGGGATATCTTTCTATAGTATCACTCGTAAGGAGGGAATATATGAGGAAAATATTTATATTTACTGCATTACTTATTCTAGTATTTTCGGTTTCCGTTTTTGCTGAAACCGTATATGTTACCGCGAGAATCTGCCCGCTGCAGAAAGAAGCTTCCCAAGCATCCCAAAGAACTGCCTTGCTTTCTCAAGGAGCAGAACTTAACGTTTTGGAAAAGAGCGGCACATGGCTAAAAGTAAAAACGGCAGAAGATGCTGTCGGTTTTGTTCAATCCTTTTTTACCGGAGATGCTCCATCTTCAAAAAAGATATCCCGCGGCAGTTCGTTGCAGAATATTTCTACCGTTACTCAGAGAAGACGGGCTTCAGCATACCAAACCTCAGCAGCCGCAACACGGGGACTCACCTCAGACAATGTTAGAGACCGGGAAAACACATCATTCAGCGAATATGATTTTACCGCCATTAAATGGCTGGAACAGTTCATCTGGGAATCTGATGAAATAATTGCGTTCGCGGCGGAAGAGGGGCTTTTGTTTTAGTTATGAAAAACAACCGTTTTTTCGCTGCGGCGAGCTTTTTCATACTCCCTGCTGTAATCATACTCATTACCGGATGCGCGACAACAGGGAGTTCTGAACCCGGAGAGGAAGAAACTGTAGAACGTGTGCAGAAAGAGATGGAGGTGGGAGAAGCGGCTTTTGCAAAACTAGCCGGAAAGTACGGCGTTATTCTTGAGGATGAGCCCACTATCTATTTAAATAAATTTTTAAAGAGTCTCGCTTTATCCGTGGAACGGCAGGAACTGATTTATTCTATAGCTATTTTAAATACTGAACAGGTAAATGCCTACTCCCTTCCCGGCGGTTACATGTTCATATCTTTGGGAATGCTTAAAGCGGTGGAATCCCCCGGAGCTTTGGCCGGCATACTCGCCCATGAGCTTGGACACATGAACGAAAATCATATTCTTGAACATGTCACCATAGAGGTAAACTATTCTTTTTTCGAGACCCTTGCAAGGTTGTTGTCAGGTTCAAGACAGGTGATTACAAATGCTATGAATCAGATAAATCAAAAAATAGAAGAAAGATTATTTATTGAAGGATATGCCAGAAACGAAGAATACGAGGCTGATGCATATGCGGCTCGAATGCTGCAGGCACTAGGTATAGGAATAAACTCGTATATCGATTACTTAGAACACCTTCAGGAATCTCCCGAAAATGTTTCGCTTGAAAATTTAGATAAAACACATCCTCCCCTTGCGGAACGGATAAAGAAACTGAAGGAACTAGCCGTTTCCAGACTTCCGGAACTAAAGCCGACTGATCGGTTTAGGATGTTTAAAAAAACAATTGATATCATAAAGGTAGAATAATGAAACGCGCAATACTCTTCCTGTTTTTTACGATCTTATTAGCAGTTTACGCCGGAGCGGATGAGGATCACTACATAAACATTTTCGTGGGAGACCGCGCGGCAGGCATGGCAGGCGCTTACACAGCAATAGCGGATGGTCCTGAAGGCGCGTACTATAACCCGGCGGGACTCGCCTTCTCGTCCTCCCGGTATTTCTCGCTTTCTACCAACGCGATTCAGTACAAGACCCTAAAATACGAGGATATAAATCCCGACGCAGATCCTCCGGTAGATTACCTGCGCACGTCATTTTCATTCGTTCCCAATTTTTTCGGATTCATTCAGAAAGGGGAAAAGGCCACCTTTGCGTTTACCATGACTTCTTTAGATAATGAAGTTTACGATCAGAAAGACCGGATCGCTATGGAAAACATCACAACCTCGCTCGGCGAAATCGATCAGGTTCTAAACGTTAACTTCAACCACTCCAACGCGGTAAACGAGGTAGGACCTTCGCTTTCGTTTCTAGCGGGAGATACCCTGGGGTTCGGCTTCAGTCTCTTTGTCCGGTACAGGAACAGTGACTACATCAACCAGCAGGTTACCCAGCTTTATAAGGAAGATGACACCCAATACGAATATTTTCAGATTAACAGTACTTACTATAGCGAAGAACTCGTGAGTGTCCGCCCCCAGGCAGGTATTCAATGGATGCCCTCGGAAAAATTATCAATCGGATACCTTATCACCACCCCTATTCCCGTCTTTATGATTCAAAACAGCCAGTCAACATATTTTGAGTATGCAGGTCCGGAACTGAATCCGGATTATACCTTTGAAGATTTTATTAATGTAAGGGACAATACCGTAGCCTACAGCAATATCTTTTCGGATTCTTTTTTTAAGCCTACGTATCTAAAAAACTCAATCGGTGCAGCTTGGTTCGCATCGCGCAGTTTTATATTAAGCGGCGACGTATATCTCTACGTACCAATACCCTCTATTTCCGGAGTAACCAATACCGTTTTCACATGGAATGCGGCATTAGGGATGGAGTGGTACATAAGTCCTAACTTTCCGCTCCGCTTAGGGGCCTTCACAAATAATTCAAACAAACCGGCTATTACGGGATCCTCCACTAATTCCTCCGATCATGTCGATCTTTACGGGGGCAGCTTATCCATCGGGTATGCCACAGCAGATTCAGCTATTAACCTTGGTGTCGCGGCTTCCTATGGTCTCGGTACAGCACAAATAGTAGGCGGCACAACGGATAGTCAGAACCTTAAAGCTTTCTCAATGTCCATCTTTTTATCCGGCGGTTATCAGTTTTAGGCAAGGACAGCAGACTAAGTGAAACCTCAGGCGGCTTTTGTAGTAACTTACCGAATAACGCGGGAAGAAGATTATTCTGAGTTAATAGAACTCTGGAAAAAAACCCCCGGTGTAGGTTTAAGTTCAGCTGATTCCCCTGATAATTTCAAACGGTATCTAAAGCGTAACCCCGGATACAGTTTTACAGCAGAATCAAATGGCAGCATCCTCGGAGCAATTTTAGCCGGTCATGACGGCAGGCGGGGTTATCTGTATCATCTTGCTGTATTACCAAAATGGCAGCGCAAAGGGATAGGAAGCACTTTAGTAAATAAGGCACTGGACGCGCTAAAGAAATCCGGTATAGAAAAATGTCATATCTTTGTGTTTAACGCAAATATCGACGGGTGTGCTTTTTGGCATGCTCTTGGTTGGGAGACGCGTAAGGATATATCCATTATGTCAAAACTCCTCTATTAACTGAGCCGCTTTCAAAATATCTAATGCTGAAAGTAAAATAATTGAATAAAATGAGAATTCCAGGCTTTACATAGGTAAAAAAACTATTCTAAATTGCAAATTTAGAATAGCTGGTTCATGGCACAGCAATTTCCGGTCAACTCCTTCTGTGATTGAGAAGAGGCCATAATTTCATATAATATATAAA